>JBKEBZ010000013.1:0-26409 GCA_047973425.1 Desulfopila sp. | reverse complement strand
CAGGGGAACCAGGGAGGTTCCGCGGCTGACCGAGTCGTAGGCCTGCTCGCTTTCCTGGCGGGCGCCAAAGCTCTGCAGTTGGTTGGGCTTCTTGGCACAGCCGATGAGTGGTTTGAATTTGTTGATGAAATCAAATGGGCTCGATTTGAAAGGAGTGGTAGCCATAGCTGTTGATTACCCTGGTCTGACCAAACAGCGTCAATCGTTCGGCGTCGGTCTTGAATTGTCGGTGAATGTGGCCATGGATATGGTAGCGTGGGCTCCTCTTTATCAGCAGCCGGTTAAAGGCGTAAAAGCCGCGATGACAGGGATCTTCGGCGTCACCGACATGGCGCGGCGGCGCGTGGGTGACGAGCAGGTCGATGCCGCGGCGCCACAGCCGAAACCACATTTTACGGATATAACGCGCCATCTCCCTTTCAGTATACTGGTGGATATTGCCATTATACCAGCGACTGCCGGAAAAACCGGCAAGACGCAGCCCGTCGTGAACGATCAGCCGGCGATGGATACAGCTGCACCCGGCAGGCGGCGCCCTGTGGTAGCGGAGATCATGGTTGCCGAGCACGTAATAGAGCGGCACCTCGTACACCTCGCGCAGGGAGGCGAGGTATTCAGGGGGGAGGTCGCCGCAGCCGATGATCAGGTCGATGTCGACAAGATCTGGAGGCCGATTCTGCCGGGTGAGCAGCGCTTCGACAACCGTGTCGGCGACAGTGAGTATCTTCATGGGGCGATGCGCCAGGAGATGGTTTGCCGGATATTCGAGTTTGCCGTGCGTGGGTGACGCGCGTATTTACAGGGAATCGAGTGGGTCCTTGCCCATCATCTGCAGGGCGGCGCGAACAATTGCCGGACTGTCGATGCCGCTGTTTTGCCAGAGGGTGCGCTGCGGGCCGTGCTCGATAAAGCTGTCGTGGTACCCGAGCATGCGGATCTGCACCGAAAAGAGATCGAGCTGGCTGAGCATTTCGGCAACGGCGCTGCCGAAGCCGCCGGCAATGGCGTTGTCTTCGATGGTGACGACCCTGCCGGTCCTGGCCGCCCAGTTGCCGATCAGCTCGGTGTCGAGCGGTTTGATAAAGCGGGGATTGATGACGGCGCAGGAAATCTTCAGCTCCCGCAGCTTTTCGGCCGCCTCTATGGCCGGGTAGACCCTGTTGCCCAGCGGCAGCAGCAGGATATCGTCACCTTCGGCCAACAGTTCGCCCCGGCCGATCGGCAAGGTGTCGAGCCCCTCGCTCAGTTGGGCACCTTCGCCGCAGCCTCGGGGATAACGAACGGCCGCCGGTCCGTCATGGCGTATCGCGGTGTAGAGCATATGGCGGAGCTCTTCTTCATCCTTTGGCGCCATCAGTATCATGTTGGGAATGAAGCGGAGAAAGGAGATGTCGAAGGTGCCATGGTGGGTCGGCCCGTCGTCGCCCACCACCCCGGCCCGGTCGATGGCGAAGGTGACCGGCAGGTTGGGAAGACAGACGTCGTGGATGATTTGATCGAGGGCCCGCTGCATGAAGGTGGAGTAGATAGCCACCACCGGTCGCAGCCCCTCGGCGGCCATGCCAGCGGCGAAGGTGACCGCGTGCTGCTCGGCGATACCGACATCGAAGAACCGGTCGGGGAATCTCCTGGCGAATTCGCCAAGCCCGGTACCCGCGACCATGGCGGCCGAAATGGCGGTGATGCGCTGATCCTGTTCGGCCATGGCGCAGATGGTTTGGCCAAAAATCTGGGTATAGGAGGCCGGGCCCTTGGCCGGATGCGGTTTCCCCGTTTCGATGTTGAACGGGCCGACACCGTGGTAGAGGCCGGGATTGTTCTCGGCGGGCGCATATCCCTTGCCCTTGGTGGTGAGGACATGGATCAGGGTCGGGCCATGACAGTGGTCGCGGGCGTTGCGCAGTGCCGGGATCAGTTCTTCGTAGCTGTGACCCATTATCGGGCCGATATATTCGGTCTTGAAGGCCTCGAACAGCATGCCCGGGGTGAAAAAGGACTTGAACGATTCCTCACTTTTTTTCAGCACGCTGAGGATATTCTCGCCGACATTGGAGAGGGCGGTCAGGCGCTCTTCGAGGTGGTTCTTCACCCGCCGCATGGTTTTGCCGGTCAGCTTGCGGCTGAGAAAGCTCGACAGGGCCCCGACGTTGGGGGCGATCGACATCTCGTTGTCGTTGAGGATGATGATGAGATCCTTGTTGAGGTGACCGGCATGATTGAGAGCCTCAAAGGCCATGCCCGCGGTCATCGAGCCATCGCCGATAATGGCGATCGCCTTGTGGGGGGTGGCCATGAGGTTGGCGCCGACGGTCATGCCGAGCGCAGCCGAGATCGAGGTGGAGCTGTGCCCGGTCTCAAACGCGTCGTATTCGCTCTCCTTGACCTTCGGAAAGCCGCTCATGCCCTTGTACTGTCTGAGGCTGGCGAACTGATCGAGGCGTCCGGTGAGCAGTTTGTGGGCATAGGACTGGTGGCCGACATCCCAGATGAGTTTGTCGTGGGGGGTGTTGAAGACGTAATGCAGGGCCACGGTCAGCTCGACGACCCCCAGGCTGGGGGCCAGATGCCCACCGGTCTTGGCCACGGTGTGAATGATGGTGTCGCGCAGTTCCTGGGCGAGCTGATTGAGTTCTGGCAGCGACAGCTCCCGGATATCTTCCGGGGACTGGATCTTGGGCAGCAGCAAGGTGGCCGGATCTTGTAAAAGTGTAGTCAACATGTCATTACATGGCAAAATGCTGGCGAAAACTGGAGCCAACGCCTAAGAACGGAAACCGGTTTCCTCTCATCATACAACAGTAGTACACCACAGATGATCCGCAAGGTGCGGCAGCTACAGGGCGAGGAAGGCGCTTCATGAGGATGCGGCGGCACTCAGTGGCCACGTGTACAGATAAAGGCGGCCAGCTGCCGCAGTGGTTCAGCCTTGTCGTCAAAATCGACAAGTGCCGATTCGGCTCGTCTTGCCGCCTCTAAAGCCAACTGCCGGCTTTTTTCCAGGCCGAAAAAGGCGGGATAGGTGGCCTTGCCCCGTCTGGCATCGCTGCCGGCGGCCTTGCCCAGCTGTTCGGCGGTGGCGGTGGCGTTGAGCAGATCGTCGACTATCTGAAAGGCCAGGCCGACGTTGTCGCCGTAGCTGGTCAAGGCCGTCAATTGCTCGGTGTTGCCGCCGGCGGCGATGGCCCCGATCTGCACCGCACAGGTGATCAGGGCCCCGGTCTTGTTGCGATGGATGGTCTGTAAGGTCTCAAAAGGAAAATCGGTCTGTTCGCTGGCGATATCGAGTGCCTGGCCACCGACCATGCCTAAAGGACCGGCGGCGGCGGCGACGAGCGAGATGATCTGCAGCCGGCGGGCGGAGTCGAATCCGGTGTCGCTGGTGTCGGCCAGCAGCTGGAAGGCAAAGGTCAGCAGGCCATCGCCGGCGAGAATGGCGCCGGCTTCGCCAAAGAGGACATGATTGGTCGGCTTGCCCCGGCGCAGGTTGTCGTCGTCCATGGCCGGCAGGTCGTCATGGATGAGTGAATAGGTGTGGATACATTCGAGCGCGCAGCAGAGGGGTAAGAGATCGGTGCGTGTCTGCTGGTTTTCGCTTATCGCCTCTCCGGCGGCGAGGCAGAGAATGGGCCGAATCCGCTTGCCACCGGCAAACAGGCTGTAACGCATGGCCTCGATATGCTCCTTGAACGGTCCCTCGGCAGAGAGCATCGACCGCTGCATGGCGTCTTCGACAGTGGTTCGCCGGTCAGTCAGATAGGTCGTGATGTCCACTTTCATTCTCGCTAAACGGTACCGTCGTTATTTCACCGTTTTTCTCTAAAAGCAGCTCGACCTTGGCTCTTGCCTCTTCAAGCTGCTCGTTGCAGAAGCGGGCCAGTTGCACTCCTTCGTCAAACTTTTTCATGCTCTTGTCGAGGCTCAATTCTCCCTCTTCAAGTTCTCTGGTGATCTCTTCAAGTCGCGCCAGTGCAGCTTCAAAGGTCTTTTTGGCAGCCATTTCGGTGTGAGGTGGTCCTGGTAAATGATGAGTCGAAACTTGGCGGTTTTCCGTGTAGAATGAAAGAGGTTCGTCGCCCGGGCCACAACCGCCAGCAACTCTGCCCGGGCAGCTTTGCCGTGGATGACACCTTGCGGCAAAGCAGAAACCAAGCCGATGGCAGCACCATATCAGGGCGTTGATCCCACCAGTTGTACGGACTCAACACTATAGCTAGACGGGTGGTATGGTGCAAGGATTGATTTCGGGAAATATTCTGCATTGCTGGCAATGGTCCCTGCCCTGGCGGTTTGGTGACCGGCGTGAAGACGGTCTGTATACTCATATACCATGAAACTCTTCAGCGCGGTTGCATCTGTTACCGTGTCGAGGGGTTGCATGGTTCGTTGTGGCTGAGGCTATCTGGTCCAGCCATGCTGGTTGGTAAGAATGCATACTTTAACGATACCTGTGACGGAGGGGCTGCGGCTTTTCGCCGGTTGGCTGGCGGTTGAAAAAGGCTATTCGCAGCATACGGTCAGTGGCTATAGTTCTGATATCACTGAGTTCAATCATTCCTTGCCGGCTCACTCCACCGTAAGCGACATCACTGCCACCTCGGTACGCGCCTTCGTGGTGGGCCTTTATGGTCGGAACAGCGGGGCGACGGTGGCCCGTAAGCTCTCGGCGCTCAGAACCTTCTGCCGTTTTCTTCAGCGGCGCAAGCTCCTGGTGACGGATCCGCTGGCCGGTGTCACCGGTCCTAAGGCCAGTGGGGCTATCCCGGTCTTTTTGACCGTGGACGAGGCCTTCGCCCTGCTCGAGGCGCCTGGGCCGCAGGACACCTTCATGCTGCGGGACCAGGCTCTGCTCGAGTTGCTCTATTCCACCGGAATGCGGGTCTCGGAACTCGTTTCCCGCAACCTCCCCGACCTTGATTTCGCCTCTGCAGTGCTTAGGGTGAGGGGCAAAGGAAACAAGGAGCGGATCGTGCCGGTCGGACGTCCCGCCCTGGAGGCGCTCACGGCCTGGCTGCCCCAGCGGCGACAGCTGTTGGCCGATCGCGCCGCGAGAGGGAAGAGCGCCGGGACCGAGGCGTTGTTTCTCAACAACAGGGGAGCTCGCCTGACTGTACGCAGTGTCGAACGGTTCGTGCGGATGTATGGCGAGAGGGCGGGAATTCCCCAGGTCGTCACCCCCCATGCGCTGCGTCATTCCTATGCCACCCACATGCTGGAGATGGGAGCTGATCTGCGGTCAGTGCAGGAATTGCTCGGGCATGCCAGCCTGTCGACTACCCAGCGTTACACCCATCTGACCCTCGACCACCTCAGTGCGGTCTATGACAGGGCACATCCGCTGGCAAAGTGAGGGCGCAGCAGCAAAAGAGGCCGCCTTGCCGTAGCTCAAACAAGAAAACCAGCATCGCTGGACCAGGTAGCCTCAGCCACAGCGATGACACCGCTTCGCTGTTATGCAACCCCTCGACACGGTAACAGATGCAACCGCGCTGAAGATTTTCATTTTAACCAGCATCGCTGGACCAGGTAGCCTCAGCCACAGCGGACAACGAAACTTCCCGGCCCGGTACCAGAGGTATCCGCGCCGGGAAGTTCGAGAAAACCAGCATGGCTGGACCCAGTAGCCTCAGCCACAACGAAACATGAAACTCCTCGGCGCGGTAACAGAGCTTTCCGTGCTGACGAGTTTCATATAAAAAACCAGACAACGAAAACATGAGAGTAATGCTGTAATGAAGATTCGATCAACAACGATTCTGGCCGTCCGCCACAAGGGCGAGACGGTGGTGGCCGGCGATGGCCAGGTCTCTCTTGGCAACACCGTGATGAAGCATGATGCCCGCAAGGTACGCCGACTGTATAAGGACAGGGTGATCGTCGGTTTTGCCGGCTCGACCGCCGACGCCTTTACCCTGTTTGAAAAACTCGAACAAAAACTCGAGCAGTACAATGGCAATCTGATGCGGGCGGCGGTCGAGTTGGCCAAGGACTGGCGCACGGACAAGATGCTGCGCCGGCTCGAGGCCATGATCATAGCTGTCGACAAGGACAACGCCCTGCTCTTGTCCGGCGCGGGCGATGTGATCGAGCCGGATCAGGGCATTCTGGCGATCGGCTCCGGTGGCCCCTATGCCCAGGCCGCGGCCCTGGCGCTGGTGCAAAAGAGCGACCTCGGTGCCGAGGAGATTGCCCGCACTGCCCTCGAGATTGCCGGTTCCATCTGTGTCTATACCAATCATTCCATAGTTGTCGAGAAGATATGATCGCAAACACTTCACTCACCCCGAAAGAGATATTGCTGGAGCTGGATAAGTACATCATCGGCCAGGCGGCCGCCAAGCGGAGCGTGGCCATCGCCTTGCGCAACCGCTGGCGTCGACGGCAGGTGGATTCCCCCCTGCGGGAAGAGATCATGCCCAAAAATATCATCATGATCGGTCCCACCGGTGTCGGTAAGACAGAAATCGCCAGGCGCCTCGCTGCTCTGGCCCAATCGCCGTTTATCAAGGTCGAGGCCTCGAAGTTCACCGAGGTGGGCTATGTCGGCCGTGATGTGGAATCGATGGTCCGTGACCTGGTGGAACTGGCGATTGGCATGGTCAAAAATGAAGAAAAAGACCGACTGCAGGGTGTCGCCGAAGCCAATGCCGAAGACCGGCTGCTGGAGTTGTTGCTGCCCTCCGGCTCGGCGGTGGCCGCAGGACCCGAAGGTGGCAGTTCGTTTACCTTAAAGGATTACAAGATGCCGGTTGCCAGCGGTGAGGCGGACTCTTTGCGTTCGACCCGGGAGAAGTTCCGGCAGATGCTCCGTGACGGCAAGCTGAACGAGCGGGAAGTGGAGGTCCAGCTCAAGGACTCGCAGACGATGCCGATGATCGAGGTCATTACCGGCTCGTCCGGCATGGAAGACATGCAGAACAGCCTGCAGGACGCCTTTTCCAAGATGTTCCCGAAAAAAAAGCAAAATCGCAAGATGAAGATTCCCGAGGCCCTCGGTGCGCTGAAAAAAGAAGAGATGGAACGGCTGGTGGACATGGACAAGGTGGTGAAAGAGGCGCTGCGGCGGACCGAGGAGTCGGGGATCATTTTTCTCGATGAGATCGACAAGATTGCCTCGCGTTCGGCAGGGGCGCATGGCCCTGAGGTGTCGCGCGAAGGGGTGCAGCGCGACCTGCTGCCGATTGTCGAGGGCTCGACCATCTCCACCAAGTACGGGATGGTGAAGACCGACCATATCCTCTTTATCGCCAGCGGCGCCTTCCATGTGGCCAAACCGTCGGATCTCATTCCGGAACTGCAGGGCCGCTTTCCGATACGGGTCGAGCTGCAGTCGCTGACCAAGGAGGATTTCATCCGTATCCTTACCGAACCGGAAAACGCCTTGACCAAGCAGTATGTGGCCCTGATGGCCACCGAGGATATCGAGCTGGTGTTCACCGACGATGCCATCGAGGCCCTGGCCGATATCGCGGTCGAGGTGAATGAAAAGACCGAGGAGATCGGGGCGAGACGGTTGCATACCGTGATGGAGCGGGTGCTCGATACCCTCTCGTTTGACGCCTCGGAACTGGCCGAGAAGACCTTCCTGGTCACCGGTGATTACGTGAGGAGCCAGCTGAGCGATATCGTCCGGGACCAGGATTTGAGCAGGTATATCCTGTAGGGAGAGCGGCGCGATGCTGAAAAAACTTTTGGGCCTGGGAAAGGCCTCTGCCGGTGCAACAGACAACCCGCTGGGGATCGATCCAGCGATGCGCTACTGTCCCACCTGCGGCGACGAGTACCGGGCCGATATCGTCAGCTGTGCCGGTTGCGGGGTCGATCTCATCTCCGGGGCGCAGCGGCTTGCGGCGGAGAAGGCAAAGAGTGCGGCCTTTTACAGCCGCACCATGGAGCTGGGCCAAGACGAGCCGCGGGTGGTGATCAGAGACGGCAAACTCCGCGAGCTCAAATCGGACCAGGTCCTGCTGACCAGGGTACGTATCCCGACAGTCCTGACCGCAGTGGCGGGTGGCGCCAGTCGATCGGGGTGAGGCGGTCCAGACCTCCAGTTGGAGGTCCGGCTGGCCGACGCCGAGGAGGCCCAAAAGGTACTGACAGAAGACTATCTGCGCGCGACCGGTCTCGCCGACCATGATCTCAGTACCGCCGCCGCGGTCTTTGACGAAAGCGCGGCGCGGGTGATCTGCCCGGCCTGTGGCACGGCCTTCGAACCAGAAGACCAGAGAGACTGCCCGGAATGCGGCCTGCAGTTCGGCTCAAGCTGAGCCTCTGGGCCGGATTTCTCATCAGGTCAGGCGGGGGGTCATTCTCTTGTGTTGCTGCCGTTTTTGCCGTTGCCGTTCCCCCATCGTTTCTTGCGCGGGGCGAGGGTAATGGGCTTCTTGCTGAAGCTGACCGCCTGGTAGTCGAGGATCGCGTACAGCTGATCGGTCAACTCCCGGCATGGCCTGACAGTCAAATCTTCGGTTACGTCGATATCCACCTCGCCCCGGCCGGGGAAGTGGATGGTGATCAGCAGCGGACAGGAGCCGTGGAACTGGTAGAGGGTCTTTTTGACCTGTTCGATTTGTTTCCGACTGATCATGTTGGCTTCAAAGCGCACCTTGACCCGTTCGGTATATTTTTCCCTGGCCTCGGGCAGGAGGTCGATGGCCTCGGCGATCACCTTGGGGCCGCGTTCATCCTGCTGGACGGTGCCGCAGACGATGACGGGATCGGCGGAGGAGAGCAGGTGTTCACACTGGCTGAAGGTGCTGGGGAAGACCACCACTTCCATCGCCTCGAGGGTATCTTCGAGTAAGAGGAAGGCCATGGGATCGCCTTTCTTGCTCTTGTGGTACTTGCAGCTGCGGATCAGCCCGCCGAAGCGGACGGGCTGTTCGTCCCGCCACTGGGCCAGGTCGTGGATATTGCTGTCGGTGATGGTCTTGATTTCCGCCAGGGCGTCGTCGAGCGGGTGGCCGGTGATGTAAAAGCCGACGGTCTCCTTCTCCCGGGCCAGCCGGGTTCGCTCGTCCCACTCCTCGATGTCGGGCATCAGCATCTCGTTGATTTCCGTTTTTCGCTCGACCTCCGGGGCTACGGCAAAGAGCGACATCTGACCGCTCTGCAGATCGCGCTGCACCGCCTTGGCCTGTTCCATGGCCTTGTCGAGCACCGCCATGTACTGGGAGCGCTTCCAGCCCATGGAGTCCATCGCCCCCGATTTGATCAGAGCCTCGATCACCCGAGAGTTGACCCGGCGGGAATCGACCCGGTTGCAGAAGTTGGCAAGCGAAGTGTACTGGCCGTTTTTTTCCCGCTCCTCGATGATCGAGTCGAGCGCCGATTCACCGACATTTTTCACCGCCGCCAGGCCGAAACGGATGTTGTCGTCGATGACGGTGAAGTCTTTGAAGCTCTCGTTGATGTCGGGTGGCAGGACCTCGATCTGATGCTCCTTGCACTCGTTGATGTAGGCGACCACCTTGTCGGTGTTGGTCATGTCGCAGGACAGGAGCGCGGCCATGAACTGGGCCGGGTAGTGCGCCTTGAGGTAGGCGGTCTGGTAGGAGACCAGGGCGTAGGCGGCGGAGTGGGATTTGTTGAAGCCGTAACCGGCGAATTTGGCCATCAGGTCGAAGATATACTCGGCCTTCTTTTCGTCGATTGCGTTCTCCCGAGCCCCCTTCATGAACTTGACCCGTTCCTCCTCCATCACCTCCGGGATCTTTTTGCCCATGGCCCGGCGAAGGATGTCGGCATCTCCCAGGGAGTAGTTGGCCAGGATGTTGGCGATTTTCATCACCTGTTCCTGGTAGACGATGACCCCGTAGGTCTCTTCGAGAACGGGTTTTATCTGGGGCAGCGGATAGTTGGCGGTCGCCCGGCCATGCTTGGTTTCGACGAAGTCGTCGACCATGCCGGAGTCGAGCGGCCCGGGGCGGTAGAGGGCCACCAGGGCCACCAGGTCGCTGAACTGTTCCGGGGCCATCTTGACCAGCAGTTCCCGCATCCCCGAACTCTCGAGTTGGAAGATTCCCAGCGCGTCGCCGGCGCAGAGCAGCTTGTAGGTCTTGGGATCGTCGAGTGGCAGGGCCTCGATATCGAGGTCGATACCGATGTCCGCCTTGATATGCTTGATGGCCTTGTCGATCACCGTGAGGGTTTTTAGGCCGAGGAAGTCGAACTTGATCAAACCGGTCATCTCGGTATGCTTCATGTCATACTGGGTGACGGTCTCCTCGTTGGCTCCTCGGCAGGTGGGCAGATAGGTGGTCATCGGCCCCGGTGACACCACCACCCCGGCGGCATGGGTGCCGGTATGGCGGGCCAGCCCCTCGAGGGTGGTCGAGACCGTGATCAGCTCCTGGATGCGGGGATCGCGGTTGGCCGCCTCCTGCAGGCGAGGTTCCTCTTTCAGAGCTTTTTTAATCGTCATTTTCAGCTGTTCCGGAACCAGCTTGGCAATCTTGTCCACCTCGGCAAAGGGGATGTCCAGGGCCCGGCCGACGTCACGGATCACCCCGCGGGCCTTCATGGTGCCGTAGGTGACGATCTGGGCGACATATTTGGTGCCGCCGTACTTCTTGCGGACGTAATCGATCACTTCGCCCCGGCGGTCCATGCAGAAGTCGACATCGAAGTCGGGCATCGACTTGCGCTCGGGGTTGAGAAAGCGTTCGAAGATCAGGCCGTGGGGGATGGGATCGAGGTTGGTGATGCCCATGCAGTAGGCGGCCAGGCTGCCGGCGCCGGAGCCGCGGCCCGGACCGACCGGGATGCCCTGGTCGAGGGCCCAGTTGATGAAGTCGGCGACGATCAGGAAGTAGCCGGGAAAGCCCATGGAGATGATCACCTCCATCTCCTCGTCAAGCCGCTTGCGGTAGCGCTTCTCGACCTCCGGGGTGAGGGTACCGAGTTCGGCCATCTTGGCGAAGCGTTTCTTGATCCCCTTCTCGCAGGCCCTGGTGAACATCGAGTCGAGGGTTTCTCCCTCTTGTACCGGAAAATCAGGGAAATAGTAGTTGCCGAAATCGATTTCCAGGTTGCAGCGATCCGCCACCTCCTGGGTGTTGGCCACCGCCTCCGGGCAGTAGGAGAAGGCCTTTTTCATGTCGTCTGGCGACTTGAAATAGAATTCGTCGCTGGAAAAGCGGAAGCGCTTGGGGTCGTTGATGGTCTTGCCGGTCTGGATGCAGAGCAGCACCTCGTGGGCATGGGCCTCTTCCCGGTTGAGATAGTGGCAGTCGTTGGTGGCCACCAGCTTGATGTCGAGTTCTCTGGCCAGCTCGATCATCCCGGTGTTGACCGGGGTCTGTTCGGGGATACCGTTTTCCTGGATTTCGAAATAGAGCCGATCGCCGAAGATCGCCAGGAGTTCACGGGCCTTGGTCCTGGCGCCTTCCATATCGTTCTTGCCGATGAGGTAGGGCACCTGACCGTGCAGGCAGGCGGTGAGGGCGATGATCCCCTCGTTGTGTTCGGTCAGGGTCTCCATATCGATCCGCGGCTTGTAGTAGAACCCCTCGTGCTGGGCGATACTGGCCAGCTTCATCAGATTCTGGTAGCCGGTGATATTCATGGCCAAGAGGACAATATGGTAGGCGATCTGGCCATCGACCTGGCCCTTTTCCCGCCGGTCGCCCGGGGCGATATAGAGCTCGCAGCCGACAATCGGCTTGATATCGGCCTTTTTGGCCTTGGTGTAGAATTCCAGGGCCCCGAACATCGCGCCATGATCAGTGATGGCGACGCTGTCCATCCCGAATTCCTTACATTTCTTGAACAGATCGGGCAGGCGGATGGCGCCGTCGAGGAGACTGTACTGGGTGTGAACGTGGAGGTGGGTGAAACCTGCAGACATGGGGATTATCGTATTCCGGTTGCGCCGTGAAGAAGGGCATTTTTGAAAGTGGCACCCTGGGTGCTGGCTGCGCTCAGGTCGGCATTGCTGAGATTTGCGCCGCTGAAGTCGGCACGGGTCAAATCTGCACGGATCAGCAACGCGCCTGGCAGGTTGGCCCCGGTGAGATTGGCTCCGGAGAGATCGGCACCGCGCAGATTCGTCCCGGAGAGGTTTGCGCCCGCGAGATTGGCGCCGGCCAGTTTGGCTCCGACCAGGTCACCGTTGCTCAGATCGACCCCGGAGAGGTCGCATGCCGGACAGTTCCTGGCGGTGACGATCAACAGCCGCTTCATCTCGGCGGAGCCGGGGTCGGGGGTGATGATTTCCTGCACCGGTTCCACCGCGCTCTCCGCCACGGCTGTGCCCGCCTTGAGATTCCGCTGCTCCTTGAGGTAGGAGGTCCGGCGGGTGGTGGTGTCGACTTCCAGCAGTTCGGCCGGGGTGGTGTCCAACTGGTTGGCGGTGTAGTAGCGGGCGCCGTTGCCGGTGAAAAAGGCCAGGGTGTCGCTCTCGGGGACGGCGTAGACCGAGTAGCAGCGCAAATCGCCATAGTACCAGGTTCTGAAGTCGAGACAGAGCAGGTCGTCGGTGGTGATGTCCCAGTGGCCGGTATCCGTCTCTCCGCTGATGCTTTTCGCCGTCAGTTTCTGGTCGTCGCCAAAATGGATGGTGGCGTCGAAATCGATGGCTGTCAGATGCAGACTTTTGCCCGAGACGAGGGTGTAGAGTGATTCCGCCGCCAGCGGCTTTTGCCCTGAATCGATGAGTTGTTCCTCGGTGATGGTCGAACAGCCGGTCAGGGTGAGGGCGATGAGCGTCAGTCCGACAGTGGGAAGAAAGTCAGTCATAACCTGGAGTCTGAGTGAGAATTTTCTTTGGCTGCAACCTGGCTTTCACCCTGTTCTGCAGGTTATGCCCGGTGGAGTCGCCCCCTGTTCCGTGTTCTGCCGATAAACACTGGTTTATCCGAAAATCTTCAGCACGAAAAGCTCTGTCACCGCACCGAGAAGTTTCATAACAGCGAAGCGGTGTCATCGTTGTGGCTGAGGCTTTCTGGTCCAGCCATGCTGGTTTATCCGAAACTCGTCAGTACGGAAAACGCTGTTACCGCGCCGAGGAGTCTCATGGTTCGTTGTGGCCGAGGCTATCTGGTCCAGCCATGCTGGTTTTATCCGAAAATCGCCGACAAGGAGTCGTTGGCACTTCTTCGGGATTTTCATGGTTCGTTGTGGCTGCGGTACCTGGTCCAGCCATGCTGGTTAGTTGTAGCACACCGATGCCAATTTTGCACAGGAAAGAGAGGAGGGCGAGAGGGCGACGACCGGCGAGGGAAAGGGCGGGCAGAATTGATTCAATCTTATGGTATTGCTGGTAATTTTTTAAAAAATTACTGATTGATGCTCTCGTAAAAAGTCATCGACTACCTGGAGATGGGCTCTGGAAAAACCCTGATATACGAGGCGTAGTGTCTCAAACGGCAATCTGGTAGTACATATGGTACAGCTGATTGTCGTTTGTGACCTACAACGAAGTAGATCTGGGTTTTTACGAGTCCATCACTGATTGACGTCGCTTGAACTGACCAGTGTCGATGAAAAATCGGGGTTACCCCCGTCTGTCGCCCGAAACAGACGGGGTGGTGGCTGGTTGCGGTAACAAAAAAATCAGAACACCGGTTTGTAATCGAAGAAGTGCCGGGTTTCCAGCCGACGGTAGGTGTGGGTCTCGCCGCGGGCGACAAAGGACGAGGTGACGGCGCCGTTGGAGGTAAAGCGCACCCCTTCGAGGAATTCACCATCGGTGACCCCGGTGGCGGCAAAGGCCACCTCTTTTGAGCGGATGAGGTCCTGGGCCCGGAAGGTCTTGTTGAAGTCTCGGATGCCGTGTTCGATGGCCAGGGCTTTGTCCCGGTCATTTTCATAGAAGATCTTGCCCTCGAAATAGCCGCCGAGGCAGCTGAGGGCGGCCGCGACCATCGTCCCCTCGGGGGCATAGCCGTAGCCCATGTAGATATCGGCCTTTTCCCCGGTAATGGCCGCAAGGCAGCCGGAAATTTCGCCCTCGTCGATCAGTTTGATCCGGGCGCCACAGCTGCGGACTTCGCGGATCAACTGGCGATGTCTGGCCTGGTTGAGGATGCAGACGGTGATGTTCTCGGTGTATTTTCTGAGAGCTCTGGCTGTGCGTTTGACGTTGACGATCGGCGGCTGGTTGATATCGATGACGTTGCCGACTTCGGCGCCCACCACGATCTTGTACATCGACAGGTTGGGCACCGGCTGAATCGAACCCGCCTTGGCGATGGCCGCAAACGAGGTGACATTGTTGCGACCGTCGGCGGCGTTATGGTATCCCTCGAGGGCTATCGCCATGATATCGGTCTTTTCGCCGCCATGGCCAATCCGCTCCGGCAGCTGGCCGATATCGTCGTGGTCGCGGAACCGGTCGTTGACCACCGTGCCGTCGATGGGAATACGGTTGAGGGTCTTGACGATCGCCGCCCGGGTGGTGTTGAGAATGACGTCGTGGTCGCCGAGTCCCTGCATCTTGGCGGCGGTGAGGGCGGCTATTTCCGTGGCTCGGACAATTTCCATGCCGTAGTTGGTATTCATGGCTCAACCGTCTGTTCTGTTTCTGTTCTGTTTGGAACCATAGCCGCTGGCTTCGGCCAGTTCGTGGATCTTTTTCAAGATATCCGCCTGGCGCTCCTTGAGTTCCTGGCCTTCGACGGTATCCCGTATCTTCATAGGATGACTGAATTCATCGATCAGCTCGATATCGAGAGGGGCCGAATCCAGCCGTTTGACCGCCTCCTTGATTTCCTCGGGGGTGGGCAGGATGATGCCGTAGAGCTGGTGCGGGGTGTGGACCAGGGAATGGCCGCGATTGTAGTAGGCCTCGGCGAAGCCACCGTCGACATTGATCGCCACCCCGTCGTCACTGGCCATTTTCGCCCCCTTCATGTAATTGACCGGGGTGTGGCCATAGACCACCCGCTTGACTCCGAACTCGTCGAGCATCTTCTGCTTGAAGGCCTTGGTCTGCATGTTGTCCTTCCAGTAGAGCGTTCGTTCGACATGCTGGTCCTTGTCGATGAGGAAGTAGCGCTCGAAGGTCTTCATCGCGTGCTTGCCGAAAAAGGGTGATTTCGGACCGCACCAGAGATAGAAAAACAGATCCTGATCCGTCTTGCGTTGCGGGGTGCCGGCGAGATAGTTGACACCGACCCGGCGAATCATCTTCTGGATGTAGTCGAGCAGCGCCTTGCCCTTGCGCCCCAGAAATTCGTCGAACTGGCCGTCGACGGTGGAGGGCACCAGGGCGTGAATATTCAAGGTGTTGCTGTGGATATGATAGGTGTTGCCCCTGGTGAAGAAATAGCCGAGCAACCGCTTGAGCTTGCTGTTGGTCTCGAACTGATGGGTGAGGTCGTCGATGATGTCCTGTTCCTCTTCGGAGAGCTGCAGGGGGTCTTCGACATCGATGGTGGGGAAGTCGCAGTCGTTGAGGCCACCGATGTCGCCGCTTTTCAGCATCAGCGCCAGCTTGTCCATCCATAGCCGGGACTGCATGTCATATTCGGCATTTTCCAGGATGGTGCGCTCCTCGAGTTTGAACTGGATCACCGCCAGCGCCTTTTCCATGGAGCGGCCCAGTTCGCTCTTGGCCTTGAACTTGCCGGTCACCTTTTCCGGGGGGTAGGTGGCCGAGGCGAATTGCTGCAGTCGGCTGGTGTCGATGCGGAGCCGGTGAAGCAACTCGAAGTGGTCGTAGCGGGCGGTGATCCGCAAGGCCTCGGCGATGAGCGAGCGGTTGCCCGAGACGGCTCCCATCCAGAGAATGTCATGGTTGCCATAGACATAGTCGACAATACGGCTGTAGGCAGGGGAGGAGAGAATGCGGATGATCTTGTCCGGCTGTGGTCCTCGATCGAAGATGTCTCCCACCACCTCGATCCGATCGAGCAGCACCGCGCGAATGGCCAGGGAAAGATGGGCGATGAGCCGCCTGGAGATGATCGCCTCCTCGAAAATCGGATCGGGTACCGGCAGGCCGGAGAGCAACCGGCCGATGGTGTCGCGGAACTCGGGTTTCAGTATTTCGTGGATGTCGTACATCCGGTTGGAGATCTTGTATTTGAGGATCTCGGCGAGACAGAAGATGACGTCCTGGATATCCATGGCGATCTCCCTGTCCTCGAAATACTCGGTGCGGCGGATAATACGGACCAGGTACTGGATCTTTTCCTCGCTGAAGGTGTTGGGCAGCGCCTCGCGACTGGTCTGATAGAGCATGCCGAACCGGCCGCGGAGGATGGACTTGAACCGGTCTCCTTCGCCATGCAGATCGCTGATCCACAGGGTTGTGGGGATATTGGCGCCCAACTGGCTTTCCACCTGGAGCAGCTCGTTGGCGAGCTTGTCTATTTCGCCGACGCGGACAAGCTGCATTGATGGACGATGATCGGTGTCCGGAGGTGATGTTGCACTGGACATTGGCTTACTCCCCGCTGTTCGAGGTTGCAGTTTTCCGTCTCTCGAAAAGACCGCCGACCCGCCATGACACGGCCTCCCCTGTTTGGCCTGGGTCGATGATTCATTCCTGTAACGCTTAGGCTGGCACTACCTTATCTGTGTGATATCGGCGCGCTATCGAGACAACGCCATGTCGTGGCGCAGCTGCGCGGCAGGTCGTGTGATAAAGAGTGAAAACTTTTTATGATCTCAGCCGGTTGGCATATTGTAGCATGGGCAGGGGTGACGACGCAATTCGATTGTTGCGCAAAGGGCGCACAATTTGGGAGTGGTGGTGCACGAGGCCCGATTTTGCTGGGCAGGGCGCTGGGCGCTGGTCAGTCGGGTTCCTGTTCCAGCTGATGATTGGCGGTGAGGCCGATATCGAATATATCATGGCAGGCCGGACAGACCAGCAGCCATTTGGTCACCCCTTCGGTTTTCAGAAAAGATGAGTGAAATCCGTCTCGATATCCACATGTTGGACAGACTCTGAAGGTATCCTGCATTCTGTGTTCGATCACATTGCCTAACATCGCAGTGTCTCCGTCGGCTGGGATTGGTGAGAGGTCGGATGCGTTTGCTATGTGCTCCAGTATACCATGTCGGTGGCCAGGTTACAAAAGGCCGGTCGATTCCAGCCTGGCAGCAAAAGACCGTGGCCTCGGGGATGTCAGCGGCGCGCCATCTTCGGGCCAGGCAGGGCGGTGGTGGCCGATTTCGCCGTCTGGCCGGAGAACCTGGCCGGTCAGGGAGGCGGGCAGGTCAACGGTTACCGACAAACTGCAGACCTCCGTCAATACATGCTGAAATTATCTGATTATATTTGTATACTGTTACGCCAGCATGAGTATGCGGTTATGGCCGGTCCGACGGAAGTCTGCCGACCGGTTGCCGGATCCTTTCGCTTGCAGATTGTTTATGGCACAGTGCCGCCCTGGCAGGAAACGGCGGCCGACCAATACGTTCAAACAGCCGGCGGACAGCTGATTTCGGGGGAGTTGCCGTCTGCCCCCGGTTTTTTTCATAGAGCGTTTCTCTCTCATACAGTGCCTGCCATTGCCGCGATCAGCATGGCCATCCGGAGTGTGATCTCTCCTTTGTACTACCGATGAGAAAATCAAATATTCTGATCTGTATAGCCGTTGCGGCTATATTCATTAGCTGTTGGGCCCTGTTCAACAAACCGGAGAACGAGCCACCCTGGCCGGATCGGATCCAGGGCTTCTCTTTCTCGCCGATGCGGCCCGGCAACGATCCGGTCAAGCATGTTCTGCCCACGGCCGGTGAGATCGAGGCCGATCTCGAACTGCTGTCGGGTAAGACCAACGCGGTCCGGACCTATTCGGTGGAAGGGGTGCTGGCCCAGATCCCGGAGCTTGCCGGCAAGTATGGACTCAACGTCACCCTGGGTGCCTGGATCGGCCCCGATCTGAAAGAGAACGAACGACAGCTGACCGAGGTGATCCGGCTCGCCCGGGAGAATTACCAGAATGTCATTCGGGTCATTATCGGCAACGAGGCCATCCTCCGGGGCGAGGTGACGGTAAAACAACTCGACAGCTATCTCGAGCGGGCCCAGGACGCCTTGAATGTCCCGGTCAGCACGGCCGAGCCGTGGCACGTCTGGATCCAGCACCCCAACCTGGCCGATCATGTCGATTTCATTGCCACCCATATGCTGCCCTACTGGGAGGGGGTGCGCCTTGACGACGCGGTTGACTATATCATCGACCGCTACAACACCCTGACCCGCAACTTTCCCGACAAGCAGGTGGTGATCGGCGAGGTGGGCTGGCCCAGCAATGGCCGTAAACGCGGGGGGGCGGTGGCCTCGGCGGCCAACGAGGCCACCTTTCTCCGTCGGTTTCTCGACAAGGCCGAGGAGTTCGGCTATGTCTATTACGTCATGGAGGCCTTTGACCAGGTTTGGAAACAGACCAATACCGAGGGCGCCGTTGGCGCTTACTGGGGGGTCTACGATGCCAACAGGCAACCTAAATTCCCCTTCACCTCGCCCATCGTTTCGATTCCGGAGTGGCAGACGCTGGCGGCGGTGTCGGTGACCATCGCCATTGCCTGTTTTGCCCTGCTGGTGCTCGACAGCAAGACCTTGAAGTTGCGAGGCCGCGGTTTTCTGGCCTCCATCGCCTTTATCGCCGCCACCGGGGTGGTGTGGATCGTCTACAGTTACTCCCGGCAGTATCTCACCCTGTCGACCATTCTGGTCGGAGGGGTGATGTGTGTCGGTCTCTTCGGGGTGGTGATCGTGGTGCTGGCCGAGGCCCATGAGTGGGCGGAGGCCATCTGGGGCTCCATGGATCGCCGGGCCTTTCAGCGCAACGATGTGACCGACGAGCTGTTACCGATGGTCTCGGTGCATGTCCCCGCCTACAACGAGCCGCCGGAGATGATGATCGAAACCCTCAACGGGCTCGCCGCCCTCGATTATCCCCGTTATGAAGTCATCGTGATGGACAATAACACCAAGGACCCGGAGGTGTGGCGTCCGGTCCAGGAGCACTGCCGGCAACTCGGGGGCAATTTCAAATTCTATCACGAGGATAGCCTGGCCGGTTTCAAGGCCGGGGCCCTCAATTACGCCCTGGCCCGAACCGCCAAGGATGCCGAGGTCGTCGTGGTCATCGACAGCGACTACATCGTCGACAGCCGCTGGTTGCGGGATCTCACCCCGCAGTTCGCCGAGCAGAAGGTCGCGATCGTCCAGGCCCCACAGGACTATCGCGACGACGGCGAGAACCTGTTCAAGGCGATGTGCTACGCCGAGTATCGGGCCTTTTTCAGCATCGGCATGATTGTCCGCAATGAGCGGAACGCCATCATCCAGCACGGCACCATGACCATGGTTCGCCGCTCGGTGCTGGAAGAGGTCGGCGGCTGGGCGGAGTGGTGCATAACAGAGGATGCCGAACTCGGTCTGCGTATCTTCGAGAAGGGCTACGAGGCGTACTATGTGCCAAAGAGCTACGGCAAGGGGCTGATGCCCGACAACTTCATCGATTTCAAGAAGCAGCGGTTCCGCTGGGCGTATGGCTCCGTACAGATTATGCGTTACCATCTGGCCGAGCTGATCCGCGGGGGGAAAAGCAAGTTGACCCACGGTCAGCGCTATCATTTCGTGGCTGGCTGGCTGCCCTGGATGGCGGACAGCATCAACCTGCTCTTTACCGCCGCGGCCCTGCTCTGGTCGATGTACATGATCTTTTTCCCGTTGACGGTGGATGCGCCGATGGTGGTCCTCTCACTGGTGCCGCTGACCTTTTTTTTCTTCAAGGTGGCCAAGATGTTCTATCTGTATCACCGCCGGGTCGATTCGTCGATGGCCCAGACCCTGGCCTCGGCAGTGGCGGGGCTGGCGCTCACCCATACCATCGCCAAGGCCATGCTCTACGGAGTGATCACCAGAAAACTCCCCTTTTTCCGGACGCCTAAACGAACCGATGACGCCAATGCGTTCTGGTACGCCATCCAGTCAGCCCGGGAAGAGGGGCTGGTGGGCATCGCTCTTTTGCTGGCGGTGTATTGTCTGTACCAGCAGCATGGCATCGCTTTGAGAGATCAGCTGGTCTGGATGCTGGTCCTGCTGGTGCAGTCGACACCCTATATCGCCGCGGTGGCGATGTCGCTGATCGGTGCCTGCACCCATCTCCCGGAAAAGCTCGTCAAAAGCATTACCTCTCCTTTGACCGGCAACCAGAACAGTGAACGCGCCTGACAGGCCCGCCGCCGGTGACATCGTGTTGAACAGCCGGTAATCCCGGCTGGAGTCCTCTTATGATCAAAGAACGTTTATCGTTGCTGCTGCTCGCAGCGCCCTGTTTTCTCCCGGCAATCTGGCGATTCTGTCTTACCGGGCTGGCCGAACCGGTCGGCCTGCTTTCCGATCTGGGGCTCGGTTGTCTGCTGTTGGTGCTCATCCGACTTCTGCCCCGCTGGTTGAAGGCCGTGGTGCTCATCGTCTGGGCCCTGTTTCAGCTCATCTCGGTGGAGACCTTCGCGGCGGTGGGCCGATTCCCGTCGTGGCAGGATCTGCCCTATCTCCTCGATCTCAAGTTCATCGAACGCAGCGGGGCGGGTTTCCATCTGGCCGAACCGCTCTATACCCTCCTGCTGTTGGCGACAACACTTTTGGCGATACCGGTGCTGCTGCGCCGCCCGTCGAGGTTGCTGTCCGCGGGGGGGCTGGCGCTGGGCCTGGCCTTGCTGTTCTCGGCCGGCTACGGTGGCGCCCGGGTCAATCAGAGTGTTGCGGCTCGCTACAACCCTCTTCACTGGTTTGTCATGGATGTCGTTGCCGCCCACCGTCAACAGGGGGCGGCTGGGGTGAGCGTCGCCGACCTGCCCCAGAGCCTGAGGACCCTGGATATGAGCGGCCAGAGCCTGTTGACCGACCATCGGATAAAGAACGTACTGATCGTGGTGCTGGAGGGGATTTCCGGCATCTATAATCCGGAGATCCGGGCAAAAATGGGCGTTGCCGACGGGCCGTTCCAGATGACCGGGCTGGCTGGGGCGACCCGGGACGCCATGCTCATCCCCGATTTTGTCACCCACAGCCATCAGACCATCCGTGGCCTGTACGCCATCCATTGCGGCGATGTCAGCAAGCTCTCCTACGATATGCCAAAGGGCATGGAGTTAGAGCTCAATCCCCAGCGGGCCGGTGAATGTCTGCCGGCCCAACTGGCTGCAGGCGGCTGGACCACCCACTATCTGCAGGGCGCCCCGCTGCAGTTCATGAACAAGGATACCGTGATGCCGGCCATGGGCTTTCAACAGGTCCATGGCCTGGAATGGTTTGCCGACCGGCGGGAAAAGGATTTCGTCTGGGGAACCACCGATCCCGATTTTTTCGCCGGCGCCGCCCGCTATGTCCGACAGCTGCAGCGGCAGGAGAAGCCATGGCTGCTGTCACTGTTGACGGTGGCCACCCATCAGCCCTTTGACGCCCCCGAGACATTGCTGAAGAAATATGGCGATCGCAAAATCGCCGCGGTGGCCCGGCTGGATGAGGCCGTTGCCGATTTTCTCGAGGGGTTGCGTCGGGACGGGATTCTGGATACCACCCTGGTGCTGGTCACCTCCGACGAGTCACACGGTTATGTGGGGGCGGACTGGTACAGCAGCTGGGGGACGATGATGGTCCTTGCCCCGGACCAGCCGAGGCTGCCCCGGATAAAAACGGGGGTCTTCGGGCTGCTGGATGTCGAGCCGTCGCTCCTCGACTATCTCCAGCGGCCCATGCCGCCGTCAATCATCGGCCGGTCCTTTTTTCGCGACTATTCGGCACCACGGGATATGGCCTCGTACACCTCCGGTAAGCTCCGCTGGCAGACCGCGGACAACCGGCTGTTTGAATGCAGTGTCGATGGGGTCTGCTATGTCGCCGACAACGCCGAAATCCTGGCGCCGAACAGGACGGCAGCTCACCTGGACACGGCGGAGAGCGGCGCGAAACTGTTCTCGCTGGCATCGTTGCTCGACCATAAACTGACGGTGGGTATCGACAACCAGCGTCTCGAGTTCGGGCGTGGAGAGATCCGCCAGTTGCCGAAGAGAATCCGCAACGAGTGGACGGACAACCTGGTGGGGGCCGAATATCTCAATTTTCCAAAAGATTCGACGGTTGCAGTGGATATTCGCCTGAAAGCCGTGACGGCAGCGGCAGATGGCATCCAGATGCGGCTGGTATTACGGCAGTTCGAACAGCAGGTGGGCGATATCAGCTATCCGCCCTTCCCCCTGCTCAGGGAAGGGGAGGAGTGCCATATCCAGTTTCACTTCACCAATCCGCAACCCAGGCAATCGTTCTCCTTTCATCTGGTGGGTGAGGGAGAGAACAGCTCGATCCAGCTGGAGAAATTCGAGGTGGCCATCAGCCGGGGTGGCTGACGTCGGCCAGGGCTCTACGGATGCTGGCTGGTCGGCGGGTTGTGAGGGCTTGAGAGCAGACGGCCGATTCTGGTCCAGCCGAGGCGCACCAGGCCAACGCCGATTGCGGCACCGAGGATGTTGAGCAGCAGATCGAGCTGGCTCGACGACCTGTTGGGCAGCCAGCCCTGGGCCAGTTCGATAAAGAGACTGAGCAGCCCCGAAAGGAGTACAGTCCTGAAGCCAGGGGAGAGACGCCAGCCGGGACTGCCAGAAGGCAGGCGCAGCCTGGCGTAGAGCAGTGCTCCAAGTGGCAGGAAGCCCAGGAGGTTCAAGGTCATATCGGTAAAAAAGGTCTTGCCCAGATAGATATCCGCCCAGGGGGGAGCGAGAAATCTCTTTTTCAACACCATAGGGTGTGGCGGCAGCAGGAGCGGCTGGTCGTTGCCGGATTGGTCGACGACTCTGCTCCCCTGGCCTTCGGTGAAGGTGAACAGCAGCAGCCGGTACCGGTCGGGGCCGGCTCCGCGGGTCGACGATGCCGGTTCATCTGTCGAAAGGCGCGACTCCTGTGCCATCTGGGCTGGAGTCAACTGACGGTCGTACAGGGCCAGGCGGTAGAGGGTGCCATCCCAGCTGTGATTGCCATAGACCGAATTGCCGAGCACCAACTGCAGCTCTGGGGTTGGCGCGGGGATTGTCAGGAAAAGCCCCTGTTTTTCGGCGATCAGCCTGCCATTGTCAAAGAGACGGGTGCCCGCCGGGCCCGAGGTGATACCGATGGTGTGCACGGCGTTGTCGGCGAAGATGTTATCAAGGGATATCCTCGGGAGTTTACGCCGGTAACTGTAGTCGTCGCCGTTCATCACGATCAGTGAAGTATCCCACTGGGCAATGGTCAGCTGCTGGCTGTCCGAACCGTTATGGAACATCAGAATCGGTCGAAAGCCGGGGAGTTGCCTGGTGGTGGTGGCGGTAAAGCAGATGGTGAAACCGTGCTCGGATGCCCCGTGGGGCAGGGTGGTCAGGGCGCTGACATAGGCAAAGCCCGGGGCGTGGAAGCTGAGGCCGGGCGTCCCCTGTATCCAGCCGACTTGATTGACGTTGGGCCAGGTATTTGGCTTGAGGCCGAAGAAGAAGATGACCGCCAGTGTCAGCCCGAGGGGAAAGGTCAGAAGGCGTTTTCTGGCCGCGGGAGTGGTCAGGTGGTGGAGAATCGACAGGGGCATCGGTCTTTCCGGCGAAACGATGGGAGGAGAGCAGAGGTCGTGTCTCGACATCAGGCCCGTATTGGCTTTGGATCATACCATAGGTGGATGATATTTACCTGCTTTCATCCTGTCGGTCGGTATTTCCTTGTGCCCAGCCCTGCTGGTATAGACAACTCATCGGCATGACGAGCGCTGTCACCGAGCCGGGGAGCTTCATGGTTCGTCGTGGTTGAGGCTATCTGGTCCAGCCCTGCTGGTTTATAGACAACTCATCCGCATGACGAGCGCTGTCACCGAGCCGAGGAGCTTCATGGTTCGTCGTGGTTGAGGCTACCTGGTCCAGCTCTGCTGGTTAGCCGAAAATGATGCCCATGTCAAGTGGCGTGATGAGCGACGGCAGATGGTGTGGTGGTCGGGGTGGCGAATGGGAGCGTCGTGAGGGGAGAAAACGACAAGGGTGAAAAGGGGTATACCCGCCTCTTCACCCTTGGCAGTGGCACGAAAGAGGTTTCCCTATTGCTGTTGGTGTTGTTTGTAGCCGTCGGTCAAGGTGTTGAGAAAATCGACGATGGCCTTTTCATCGCCGGCGCTCATGCCCAGATTACCGAGTTCGGCGGTATTCATGGTGGCGGGATATTCAGGCTCGGACCAACCGGCTCGGGCCACGTCTCTGGTGTTGTAGAAATGGGTGATCTCGGCAAGGGACTTGAAGAGACCGTTATGACCGTACGGCACTGTCAAAGCGATATTGCGCAGGGTCATGACCTTGAACTTGCCATTTTCTCCGGCATCGCCGACCGTCACGCCCAGCCCCAGGTCCGGCGTACTGGTGGCGCTTAGCGGATATTCGGTGTTTTTGGGAATCCCGAGGTTGTCATAGGTGAAATCGCTGAAGACCGGTGGCACGGAACCATCGGGTGACCAGTCCGGCACCACCACATTGTCTTCCGCTGCGGTCCAGTTGGCCACATGGCAGGCCGCACAGTTGGCCCCTTCGCCTTTTCTCAGCACACCGTCGTTGTCGTTGGGGCCCATGAAGAGCTGCAGTCCCCGCCACTCCCTGCCGGTGAAGATTCTTCCGGCCCTTTTCGCTCCTGGGCCAATACCTTGGGCGCGCTGGTCTTTACTGCCGCCTTCGGCCAGACAGGCCTTGAGGTAGGCATCATATTTGGAACTGAACGGGGCAAAAACCGCTGTACGTTCAAAGGCCGCAATCGACAGGGCCACCTGGTCATAGGCGGTGGTGACGTTATTGAGGCTGCCGTTGCCCCAGACCTCCTCGAACAGGGCGGCGTAGCTTGCGATCTTCACATCATTGACCACCTCTTCCTTGCCACTGTTGGCCATCTCCACCGGGTTCAGAAAGGGGCCGAGCGCCTGGTCCGCCAGCGGGTCGCCAAGGACATAGCCGGTCGCCCTGCCGTCCCAGAACTGGCCACCGCTCCATTGACCGCGGTCTTCATTGAAGGAGAGGAGCGGACTGTACATCGCATAGGCCGCCGAGGGAGAGTTCCTGCCGCCGAACCGGCCGGGAATGACCCCTTCCGAGACCGGCAGATTCGAGTCGGGATCGACAAAACCAAAAGCCGGGTCGTGACAACTGGCGCATGACTGACCTGCCGGGTCGGCGTCCGGATGCATCCCGGAGAGGTTGGTGTCGAAGTAGAGGAACTGACCGAGGGTCTCGATCGGGGTCAGTTCCGTTGTGGCGGAAGCCGTCGGTACGATGAAGAGTGCCGAGCCGAGAGCCAGCGCAACGATCCTGCCTTTATTGGTAGATTTTACCATATAACCTCCTGCTGTGTTGGGTTGTCGTCGGCAAACGGGATGTTCCCGACAGGGCGTATCACAGAGTCCTGGGTCGACCGTGCCGATTGTCGCCAGGATGATGCATCGACATCTTCAAGGGGCCCGCCTGCTTCTCTCTCCGCCTGACCAACCGCCAGGCGATACGCGGCTGGGGGCAACGAAAGAAAACAAAGAAAGAGAGACAGACGCTTTTTTAAAGCGTGAGCCCGGTTCGTAGTGAGAAGCGGGGAAAAATGACGGGTTACCGCCGCCAGAAGAACTCTTTGGATGATTGTTTCAGTTAGGCTATTCTATAGGGGACCGCCGGTTAAATCAATACCACTATGTAGTGTTCACAGGGAAGGAAAGAGACTGAGAGCCAGGACCTCTCAGGCGATCACGAGGAGGGGGGTGCGGCTCGTCGATGGTCCCTGGCGAACTGTTTGAGTTTTCTATACAGGGTCGCTATGCCGATCCCGAGAATCTCTGCCGCTTGCGCCCGGTTGCCGCCTGTGGCCTGCAGCACGCTCTGGATATGGTCCCGTTCGATGGCCGCCAGCGTCATGGTGTCTCTGTTGGCCCGGGCCGGCGTTATCCCCTGTATTTCCGGGGGGAGATCCTCTGGCTCGATACGATTGGCCGCGGCCAGCGCCAGCGCGTATTCCACGCTGTTTCTCAGTTCCCTGACGTTTCCCGGCCAGCTGTAGGCCAGCAGCTGCTGGATTGCCGCCGGGCTGAAGGTCGCGGGTTGCCGGCCGGTATGTCGGGCGATACTGCGGGCGAAGTGGTGCACCAGGGCGATGATGTCTTCGGCCCGTTCGCGAACCGGCGGAACCTTCAGCTCGATCACGCGCAGCCGGTAGTAGCCTGAAAATTGGATAAAGCGTACACTATTTGGCGCCTACTCCCAGGTAACTCAAGAACAACCTGTCTCTTGCCACTGACTCGGTGGACCAACGATACCTACCGGCGGCAGTCTGTACCTGTGTGGTTTCAATGCAGTCGAACCAATCTAGGATCTGGGTAAGAGAGCGTTGGGCAAGCCAGTTTTTCAGATCCTTTTCGAGCTTGAGAAGTGATTTGGGTTTTCCGGTTTCTTTCTCGCTGAGCATGTTCT
>JBKEBZ010000128.1:0-8606 GCA_047973425.1 Desulfopila sp. | reverse complement strand
GCTATAAATTATAAAATTACCATGTGTTTATCGGTATTTGTTTGTGGCGACCGGTGTTCGGAGAGTGTTTGGGGCTCGGGTTGGGTGGTGGGAGCGACGTGCGGGGTGTCTGCAGATCGTGGAAGATGTTTTCTCTTTTGATATATGCAATTATTCCAGGTAGTACAATTCTATGCAAGATGTTTTGTAGCCTGTTGGCCAGAGGGAAGAGGGGGAGGGAGCGGCTGCCTGTCTGGTGATGACCTGTACTGCCATCTGCTGTAAACCACGTTTCTTTTTTTCGACGAATCTGGCTGGAAAAGCTTGCTACAAGGTGGCAAACCCGATATATGATATCACATAATCCGTTGCTGAGAGTGAGAGAAATCCATGGTCATCGAAAAAATACCCACGACAACCCTGCGTCAGCAGGTCTATCTGCAGTTGCGATCGCTCATTCAAAAGGCGGAACTGTTACCGGGACAGACCATTACCCTCCGGCAGTTGGCGGACAGCTTCGGGGTCAGCATTGCCCCGGTCAGGGATGCCGTCTGGCAGCTGGCTTCCGACAGGGTCCTGGTGGTGGAGGACAACAAGCGGGTGCTGGTGAACAGCCTGTCGGCCGAAGAGTTTGGCGAGTTGCTGGAGCTCCGCATCCTCCTCGAGGGCAAGGCGGCGATCAAGGCCTGTCTGAATCCCCGGCCCAAGCCGATTGAGACGATGCAGGGGCTGCTGACAAGAATGGAGGATAGCGTCTCGGGCAACTTTCGCGAGTACATTCAGGCCAATGATGAGTTTCACAATGCCATCTACACCCATGCGGATTCACCGGTCCTGCTCGATCTCATCGTCCGATTCAAATATCGTGTCAATCCCTATATCTATCTGCATGCCGTTATCGAACACGATCTCTCGGCAGCCCTGGAATGCCATCGCCAGATGTTGAGTTCGTTTGTCACCGGCGATGCGATGACCCTGGTCTCTGCCATAAAGCAGGACCTGGAAGGAGCCGCCGCTATAATTCTCCCTGAGCTGCGTCATCGATTACCAGGCGTGGCCAAGGGGTAAGAGAGGTGCGGGAAGTCGCCTGCATCCCTTTTTCTCTCTGTACTTATCGCCAGATGAGCGCAGACCACAACTGCAAGGAGGAAGAATTGTCATGAAAGCACTTGCCGCCAACCTTCTCAAATCTCTTGGCACAGCCGCTCTTTCAGGCCTGTTGACTGTCGGGGTGGCTGGCGCCGCCGCAAGCCCCTATGCACCGTACAAGGAGACGACGCTGGTCGTCAGCTGGCCGGCACTCAGCCATTTTCAGAAGGCCGAGCAGTTGATCAGGGAGTTTACCGAAGAAACAGGGATCGACGTCGAAATTGACGCGCTCCAGTACATGAAACTCCGGGACCGGCAGATCCTCGAGATGTCGAAAAGTAAAGGCGAATACGATGTCGTCGCCTGGGTGGTGATGTGGAAAGGCGAATACGTCTCCAAGGGGTTGCTACAGCCTCTCTCGCCCTATTTTACCGATGCCAGGCTGGTCGACCCCTCCTATGACATCGACGATATCGCCGATGCCTACCTGCAGAATGGGGGGGTTGTCGGGGGCAAGAAAGGGTATTTGCCAGGGAAGTCGGGAGCTCTCTATGGTATCTCGTTTGGCGCGGAGACCTCTATCCTCGCCTACCGCACCGATATATTCGCCGAGCTTGGTCTGACACCGCCCAGGACGTACCAGGACCTGGAAAAGATCATGCCGATCATCAAGGAGAAAAAGGGGATCGGGGCCATGACCAGTCGGGGCCAGACCGGTCATCAGGTGACGGCCGCCTGGCTGTTGCACCTCGCCCCCTTGGGCGGTACGATCTTCGATGACCAGTGGAATCCCGTGGTCAACAGTCCGGAAGCGGTGAAGGCCGCCGAGCTGATGCGGGAAATCGTCAAGACCGGTCCCATCGGCATCCCCTCCTACGGCTACTCCGAGGCCTCTGCCGCCTTTTTACAGGGTGATGCGGCCATGTATCTCGACACCTTGAAGATCGCTGCCATGTCTCGGGACCCCAAGCTGTCGAAAATCGATGGCAAGGTCGGCTACGCCCTGCATCCCACCGGCAGCCGCTGTGGCTCGGAGACCGGTGGATTTGCCATAGGTATTCCCGCCAACTCCCAGCACAAGGAGGCCGCCTTTCTGCTCATTCAGTATCTGACCTCAAAACAGGGCGACAGGCGAATGGTGGAACTCGGCGGTGACCCTGTCAGGATGTCGACCCTGCAAGACTCCGGATTTTCAGAAAAATTTCCCGAGTATCCGGTTATCCTCGAGCAACTGCCCTGTGCCGATACAGACTGGCGGCCGCTTATCCCCGAGTGGAACGAGATCAGTATCGATGTTCTCGGTCAGGCCCTGACCGAGGTGATCACCACCGACAAGCCCATCCAACCGATTATGGATGCGGCAAACGAGAAGATCCGTGCGATCATGGAGCGTGAAGGCTATTACACCTGGGCCAAGTACCACAACAACAAGTAGACACTGCGCGGCAGGACAGTGAGCTGACTGTCCTGCCTGGTCTTTTCCGTCGAGGTTTGTGTGCCATGACCGTCAACAGAGAGCAGAAGGCAATTCCGGAGAAAGCGGTTTCCCCGCGTTTCTCGGCACAGCAGCTCACCCCGTATCTCTTTATTCTGCCAGCTGTGTTGATTATGGTCGGCGGCCTTCTCTACCCGGTACTGGACTCTTTTTTTCTCGCCTTTTATGACTGGAAGATCGGAGAGCCGTTCGCTAAGGCGCCGTTTGTCGGTCTAGACTACTTTCAACGGATGCTCACCGACCCGGACGTGCACGAGTCGGTCTGGGTGACCTTGCGTTTTGGCTTCTGGACCATCACCATCGAGATGGCGCTTGGCATTTTTCTGGCCTTGATGCTTGAAAAGCCGATCCGTGGCGCTTCCATTTTCCGGACCATCTTCATCATGCCGCTGATGGTCTCGCCGGTGGTGGTCGGCCTGCTCTGGCGTTACCTGTTCGATGCCCGCGCCGGCTGGATCAATTACTACCTCGGCATGGTCGGTATCGAGCCGCTGACCTGGCTCGGTGATCCCCAGCTGGCCTTTCTCGCCATTGTCATCACCGACATCTGGCAGTGGACCCCGTTTATTTTCATCATCGTCATCGCTGGACTGCAGGCGCTGCCGGGAGAGGTGCTCGAAGCCGCCCGGATCGACGGTGCCAACTGGTGGCAGCAGGTTTTTCTGGTCAAGCTGCCGATGATCCGCTCCATCCTCTTTATCGCCTTGCTGATGCGGCTGATCGATGTCTTCCGTGGCATGGAGGTGATGTATATCATGACCGGCGGCGGACCGGGCAGGGCGACGGAGTTGCTCTCGCTGCATATCTACAATCGGGCCTTCGCCGCCCAGCAGCTAGGCTATGCCTCGGCCATCGCCGTCCTCTTGATTCTGATCGTCTTCGCCTTAAGTCTCGTCATTTTATACGCTGGTAACCCAATGCAACACAAATCGGATATCTGAGGTGGCCATGGAACAGTACAGACACCGTATCAGGTTACTTGGCCATTATTTCTGCCTCATCCTTCTCTCGCTCATTTGCCTTGCGCCGATCTGGGTGATGATCTCCACCTCACTCAAGAGCCAGGTGATGATCTTTGAGGGGAAGCCGATCTGGTTCTTGTTTTTCCCCACTCTCGATAATTATCAGCATATTCTGACCAGAGGCAAATTCGATCTCTACCTGATGAATTCGCTGATCGTCGGCACCGTTTCGACCTTTCTCACCCTCTTTTTCGGCGGCCTTTGCGCCTATGCCCTGGCCAGGATGGATTTCAAGGGACGCAGATTCACCGCCAATGCCACCCTGCTGATCCGGATGGTGCCACCGGCGGTCATTGCCGTACCGGCCTTCGCCTTTGTGGCGATGTTTAGCCTCAGCAACGACCTATTGGTCCTCATCTTCTTTTATACCGCGCTCAATCTGCCGTTTGCCATCTGGCTCCTGTTCGGTTTTTACAAGCAGATCCCGGTGGAGATGGAGGAGGCGGCGATCGTCGATGGGGCCACACCCTGGCAGGTCTTTTACAAGATCATCCTGCCGATGATGAAATCCGGCTATGCGGTGGCGGGGATCTTCACCTTCCGGATCGCCTGGAACGAGTTCATCCTCGCCCTACTGCTCACCGGTCGTAAAACCAGAACCCTGCCGGTGGCGGCGGCGGGGTTTATCACCGACACCGGGGTCGAGTGGGGGCTCATTATGGCCATGGGCACCCTGATCGTCATTCCACCACTGATCTTCACCTTTGTGTCCGCCCGCCAGATCATTGCCGGGATGACGGCAGGGGCGGTCAAGGGGTAGTGCACGTTGGATCTTTTTCCACCTTACACGGGAACATAAACGCAGGAAACGGAGATAAAAAATGGCCTCGGTAACCATCAAGGATGTCTATAAATCATTTGGTACGGCAGAAGTCATCCATGGCGTTTCCATCGATATCGAAGATGGGGAATTTGTCATCCTGGTCGGGCCGTCGGGGTGTGGCAAGTCGACGTTGCTGAGGATGGTGGCCGGGCTCGAGACCGTTACGAGCGGGGAGATCAGAATCGATGAGCGGCTGGTCAACCACGTGCCGCCCAAGGAGAGGGACATTGCCATGGTTTTCCAGAGTTACGCGCTCTATCCTCACATGACGGTGGCGGAAAACATGGCCTTTTCCCTGCGGCTGAAAAAGGAGAGCAAGGCGGTGATCGAGGAGCGGGTGACCCGTGCCGCCAAAATTCTCGGCCTGGAAAATCTTCTCGACCGCCAGCCCAAGAACCTGTCGGGGGGACAGCGCCAGCGAGTGGCGATGGGACGAGCCATTGTCCGGGATCCCAAGGTGTTCCTCTTCGATGAGCCACTTTCCAATCTCGACGCCAAGCTGAGGGTGCAGATGCGGGCAGAGATCAAGGAATTGCAGCAGCGTCTCGGTACCACCACCATGTACGTCACCCATGACCAGATCGAGGCGATGACCATGGCCGACAAGATCGTTGTCACCAATGGTGGCCGTATCGAACAGATCGGTTCGCCCCTGGAGCTTTACGACAGGCCAGTCAACCTCTTTGTCGCCAGTTTCATCGGCTCTCCCGCGATGAATTTTCTCCATGGAGTGATTCGCAAGGGGCAGCCCAACACCTTTGTACTGGAGAACGGCGAAACCATCGAGTTACAGGAGATCCGTGACCAGTGGGACGGCATGCCGGCGGTGATCGGTATCCGCCCGGAACATCTGCGGGTGACCGACGAAGGACACTGTTTTACCGCCCAGATCGTGGTTACCGAGCCGACGGGTTGGGAGACCCAGGTCATCGCCCGGGTCAGCGACCAGAGTCTCACGGCACTTCTTCACGATAGAAGGGTTCTGACGGCGGGGCAGCAGATCCGTTTGCGCCCCCGTCGCCGGGAGGGATACCATCTCTTTGATCCCCGGACCGGGCAGCGCATCACCCTGTGATCGGTGACCGGCTCAAGAAATCACCTCGCCGAGCACAGGGTGCGTTGGGTAACAACCTCGTCGGGCCGTTTTTGCGTTGCGCGTCGCGGTTCTGTCCGTTGGGGCAGGACGACGTAGTCAGGGGTGAGTTGAGGACGATCAGCCAAGACACCAGGTGTTGTAGCAGATAACCTCTTTCTCTGGTTTACGGCTGCGTGCTGCCCGTTCCGCCAACTGGTGTTTTTCGCTCAGGTGCTCCGTTTTTCCCGGATAGCCTATGGCAATGAGATTGATGATGGTGAAGTCCGCTGGGACGGCGAGTTCCTCTTTGATGACTTCAGGTTCAAAGCCAGCCATGGGATGGGCATACAACCCTTCGGCAAACGCCTGGTGGATCAGGTTGGCCGCCGACAGGCCACAGCCGAAGAACGCGTAGTCGCGGCCATCGCTTAAGCGGGCGTCCAGTTCCTGCTTGGTGGCGAGAACGACAATCACCGGAGCCGATTTCGCCCAGTAATTCCCGCCCGATAATGCCGAATGTGCCTTCTGTACCCGGTCTGGCTCGGTCAACACCAGATAACGCCAGGGCTGGCTGTTGAAGCAGCTCGGTGCGTAGGTCGCGGCGGTCATTATCCTGGTGAGCACCTCCTCTGGTACCGGAGTGTTGGCCAAGGCGCGGTAGGATTTGCGCCGCTCTATCAGGTCGTTGATTCCATTCATTGTTCACCTCGTATGTTTTGAACGTGGGTATAAAGCGTAATGTGATAAACGTGTGGCCACAAAACGGGTAAGAGTTCCGGAACCTTGCGGTCAGTGAATGCGTATCTCCTTCATTTTACCGCTGTCTTTGAGCCGGTAGCGGAGGCTCCCGTTGACCCGTTTGGCCGCCTCCGGCGGGTTGACCCGCATCACCACTTCGATGGTGCCTGGAGAGATCCCTTTAAAGAGCCACTTGACCACATTGGAGCCGCGTGCCTGCCGTGTCGGTGGCGAGGCACTGACAAGTTGGCAGCCGGCGGGCAGATACTGTTCGAGGATGATGTTCTGCGGTGCCGGCGAGCCGATGGTGAGACGCAGACGGATGGTATCGCCGGATACGCCGACATAGCGGGCACTGACCGGCTCGGCTGCCCAGCCGGTGCATACCGGCAACGAGGCCAGCGCCAGCAGGGTGCAGACAGCGAGCAGTTTCGCCAGGGTCGCCGGACCGCCATGACCGCGTCTGGATGGATATTGGGTGCATCGCTTTTTCTTCATGGCAATATCTCGTAAACTTTTTTCTTTTCGTTCCAGCGGTAGCCGGACCCCAGCCAGATGCCTTCGATGAGATCGACGTCGATGCCGAGTTTGGCCAAATCTCCATACTGGTCATAGATCGTCAGAATCTCCAGATCGCTGATACGGTTGTCCCCGTCGCTGTCGGCCCAGTGGTAAAGAGATGGTGTCAAGGTGGCCGCTCCGGCGATCGGAAAGGTCTTGCCGCCGTCGTTGGCCGTGGCCACGGTGCCGGAGAATTTCAGTTCGCCGGTTGTGGGGGCGGTGAGGATGGCGGTGTAGGTAAAGAGGGCTGTCCCTTCTACTTTTTTCAGCCACTTCAAAGCGTTGTCCTTTGGCGTCGTGCCAGGGAGCGGGGGAGCTGATGCCTGAATCGTGACATTGGCGGGCAAGGCCTCCCTGACAATGAGTGTCAGTGGTTCCGCCTGGCCGGTCATCACTTTGATGGCCACTGGAAAGGGCTGGCCCACGGTACACTGGGACGGCAGAAAACGTTGCGCCTGGATGGTTGGCGCCGGCTGTTTGACTATCAGCAGATAGTAGGCGAGGGCTGCCGTTGCCATACTCGCCACCAGGCATCCCAGGACGATATATCGCCAGAACGGACGAAAACGCGGGCCTGAATCAGCGGCCGGCACCGGTGACGAGACCTCGCCGAGCTGCTGCTCTTCGCTGTCATCGCTTGCTTCTTCGATGATGAGGATGTCGGCTAGCTCGACCTCCAGCGCCTCGGCCAGCCGCAGGCCGTTTTCTTTTTTTATGGTGGGATAACGCTTGTTTTCCCAGCGGGAAATGGTATCGGTGGTCACCTGAACCACCGTCGCGACATAGAGCTGGGTCAGGCCTTGCCGCTCTCGCAGCTGCTTGACCTTGTCGCCGTCGATCTTGACCATTGCCATTACGCCCTGGTGTTGTATTTCCGCCATGCTGTTATCTTTTGGCTGCCGCGTGCAGCCCCAACCACTTTTTTTGAATTTTTCTCGGAAAATGGCAGCGTAGCCATCTGAACTGATGAGAAATCCGACTCAGAGACGCCCATGTGCTACGTCGAGCAGTGGCTGATCCCGCTGCAACGAAGTAGATCTGGGTTTTTACGAGTCCATCAACGGTTACTTTCTACCAGCTGAACTTGACCGTGTTATCGAGGGCCGAGACCTGACTGATACGAAGTTTGACCATCGAACCGGCCTGCGGCTTGAAATTGGTTGGTGTCGATAAATCCACATCCATCAACAGATCGGTGAGAACCATGTTGACCCGTTTGGGACCCGATTCGATCACCAGGGCGTTGAGTAACTGACCTTTTCGCTCCTGCAGGTACTGGAGCAGCCAGTAACGGTGACGCTGCTGTTTGACATTGTTGGCGAGGGTGAGGGTGCGGGTGATGACGGTAGAGAAATCACGGCACATGTCCTCGGTGAAACAGGGTTCACGACGCCTGGTTATCGAATGGAGCTGATGCTGCATCACCAGATCGAGCAGTCGGCGGATTGGCGAGGTCACGGTGGTGTATTGGCTGTCGCCGAGGCCAGTGTGAGGGTTGGCGTCGGTACGGAGTTCGACTGGCGGCAGATGTTTGCGCGGGCGGACATTTAGTAAGAGGTCGTCGTCTTCGCCGTGGACGAAACGCTGTTTCTGTGGGGGTTGCCTGCGAAACAGCCCGGGCACCATCCGGTTGGAGAGAAAGCGGGCGGCCTCGGTGTTGGCGAGAATCATCATCTCCGAGATGAGGGTGCGGGCCGGGGTGTCGCTTTTGGCCAGGTTGACATGAACCTTCCCGCCGGGGTCGATAAAGATGTTGACATCGGGGAAGGGCAGCAGCAGGGCGCCGTTGGCGAGTCGTCGCTGCCGCAGCTTCTGTTTGAGCAT
>JBKEBZ010000082.1:0-6953 GCA_047973425.1 Desulfopila sp. | reverse complement strand
GGGGTGCTGGTGGCCCATTATTACACCTCAGGGGCCCTGCAGGATCTGGCGGAAGAGACCGGCGGCTGCGACGCCGATTCCCTGGAAATGGCCCGCTTCGGCACAGAGCATCCGGCAACGACACTGGTGGTGGCCGGGGTCAGGTTCATGGGGGAGACCGCGAAGATTCTCAACAATGAAAAACGGGTACTGATGCCGGATCTGAATGCGACCTGCTCGCTTGACGAGGGCTGCCCCGCCGACCTGTTCAGTGCCTTTTGTGACCGTCACCGAGACTACACGGTGGTGGTATACGCCAATACCAGCGCTCGGGTCAAAGCCCGCTCGGACTGGGTGGTAACCTCGGGAATCGCCCTGCCAATCATCGAACATCTCGCTGAAAAAGGGCAGAAAATTCTTTGGGCGCCGGATCAGCACCTGGGTCGTTACGTCCAGAAGATGACCGGAGCGGAAATGATGTTCTGGCCGGGCGCCTGTGTGGTCCACGAAGAGTTCCGTTCCGTGGCCCTGGAACGGTTGCGTCGACTTCATCCACAGGCGGTGGTGCTGGTGCATCCGGAGTCACCGGAACAGGTCGTCGCCCAGGCCGATGTCGTCGGCTCGACCACGGCGCTGATCGAGGCGGTGGCGACCATGGACCGGCAGGAGTTCATCGTCGCCACCGATACCGGCATCTTTAACAAAATGAAGCAGGTTGCCCCGCAAAAGCTGCTGATCGAGGCCCCGACCATGGGTGAGGGGGCCACCTGTCAGAGCTGTGGCCGCTGCCCCTGGATGGCGATGAACGATCTGACCAGTCTGGCTGCGACTCTGAGAAATGGTCACAACGAGATCGCCGTCGCCCCGGAACTGGCGGTACAGGCCAAGGTTCCCATCCAGAGGATGCTCGACTTTGCCCGAAAGATGAAAGGGAAATGATGTTTTCGGGGGGGCAACTGAAAAAAAATCTACGCCGCCCCCAGATCGTTGGAGGCGGCCGGTTTCTGTTTCTTTATACAGTCGGGTATTATCTGAGAAGAGGTTGGACTCTGGCTGCGACAGCGTTTGGCGTCTGCCGTTCCAGGAGGGCCCAGATTTCTTTTAGCTGAGTAATGTAATCCTTGAGTTTATCAAAATCATCGCCAGCCTGTTCTGAAATTAAATAGACCAGAGTGTCTAAACGGACCTTTGAATGATCGACCACAGATTTGCAAAAGGTGCAACACATAACGTCTTTGACGTGGCCAATGATCCCTTCGGAAGTGTAGTTGTATCTCCATGCAGAGATGTCGACACGAATTATGGCATTGTGTTCCATACCAACGACATATATATTCTCTTGAAACTCTCCAGCACTTTCGTTTCCCATTATAGTGCTCAATCCGGCCTTCACCAGCCCTTTGAATCCATCAACCAACCCTTTTTCACCAGTAAAAAAGCTATCGACAACTTTATCTATTGAATCAGAAGCTCCCTGTTTGACATTGCATCGATATTCGTCATACCACTTTATTTCTGTGTCTGGTATAATCCGGATTTTTTCCTCAGCCGAAGGGTTGAGAAAAACTTTTTCAAGTTTTTCCTTTTGTTCGTTGAGCTTGCCTTTTGCAGCGTTGATCAGAAACTGAAGCTGTTCCTTGATTGCCGCCTCATCTGACTGATCGAGAAGTTCACGTAATTTTGCCATGTTCAATCTCCTTTGCTCTAACCAGCATGGCTGGACCCAGTAGCCTCAGCCACAACGAAACATGAAAATCCTCGGCGCGGTAACAGAGCTTTCCGTGCTGACGAGTTTCATATAAACCAGCATGGCTGGACCAGATAACCTCAGCCACAACGAACCATGAAACTCCTCGGCACGGTGACAGAGCGTTCCGCACTGGCGAGTTTCATATAAACCAGCATGGCTGGACCAGATAACCTCAGCCACAACAAACCATGAAAATCCCGAGGAAGTGCCAACGACTCCTTGTCGGCGATTTTCGGATAAAGACTTGACTTGGAAACAGACACGATGCTGTATTCCAGGCCTGACGAGTTGCGCAAAAAATCTCCAGAAACGTTTTCCCTGCCGTTTGTCTCTCACTTGCCAGCGGAACCGCTACCCGGTCAGTGGCGTGGTGCCCGGTAGCGTCCCGACCTTATGGCCATCTATCGCGTCAGACCGGCGCCGATCACCACCCGCTGGATTTCACTGGTTCCTTCATAGATCTCGGTGATCTTGGCATCGCGCATCATCCTCTCTACCGGAAACTCCCGGGTATACCCATAGCCCCCGTGCAACTGGACGGCCATGGTACTCACCCGCATCGCCGTTTCGCTGGCAAACAGCTTGGCCATCGCCGATTCCTGGGAATACGAGCGTCCGGCGCTGGCGCGATAGGCCGCGTTGTAGACCAGGAACCGAGCCGCCTCCACTTGGGTAGCCATGTCGGCCAGTTGGAACAGCACCCCCTGAAAGGCCGTCAGCGGTTTGTTGAACTGCTCCCTGGCCATCACATAGGCCCTGGTGACGTCGAGCGCCCCTTGGGCGATGCCGAGCGCCTGGGAGGCGATACCGATCCGACCGCCGTCCAGCGTCTTCATCGCCACCTTGAAACCCTGCCCCTCTTCGCCCAGCAGGTTGCCGGCAGGTACCCGACAATTCTCGAACACCAGTTCCAGGGTCGGCGAGGAGCGGATGCCCATCTTCTTCTCCTTCTTGCCGAAGGTGAAGCCAGGCGTCCCCTTCTCGACAACAAAGGCGCTGATCCCCCGATGCTTTCTGGCCTCCTTGTCAGTCCTGGCAAAAACGATATAGGTGTCCGCCTCGCCACCGTTAGTGATGAAGATCTTGGTGCCGGTAATCAGCCAATCGTCACCATCCCGGATGCCATAGGTCCTGGTGCCCCCGGCATCCGAGCCGGCGGAGGGCTCGGTCAGACCGAAGGCGCCCATGGTCTCGCCCTTGGCGAGAGGGGTGAGAAACCGCTGTTTCTGCTCCTCATCGCCAAAGAGGTAGATAGGGTTGGAACCCAAGGAGAGATGGGCGGAAAGGGTGACACCGGTAGAGGCGCAGACCCGGGACAGTTCCTCGACGGCAATGGCGTAACTGAGATAGTCGGCCCCGGCCCCGCCGTATTCTTCTGGAAAAACAATCCCTGTCAGCCCCAGTTCCGCCAGCCGGCCAAACATCAGCTCTCGGTCAAACGTCTCGTTTTCATCTCGCTCGTCCGCGGATGGTGCAAGCTCCGTTTCGGCAAAACTTCGTACCATATCGCGAATAAGATTCTGTTCTTCAGTCAACTCGAAGTTCATGCGACCTCTCCCAAATTTTTACTTTTTTGTTCTCTTTTCGACCGACCAGATCATCGCCAGCCGCAACGGTTACCGTTTGTCCATCGTCCCCCCCCTGTCTCCCCTCCCTCTCATCGCTCCTGTTCTTCCGACCGTCTCGGGGCCATTGCCCACTCCCGGTTGCGCAACTCGGCCTTGATCGTCTTGCCGGTCGCCGTCTTGGGAATGCGACAGAACTCGATGCTGGTCGGGGCCTGTGCCCCGCCACGGTCGCGCTGACAGAAGTCGATGATCTCCTCCGCACTGGGATTGCGACCTTTTTTCGGTACGATAAAGGCCTTGGGGACCGCCCCCTTTACCGGGTCGGGCGCCGAAACCACCGCAACCTCGAAGACATCGGGATGTCTGTAGATCATCTCTTCGATCTCGCTGGACACAATGAATTCCTCGCCGCTATAGATGATGTCATCGGCCCGATCGACGATCTGAATATAGCCGTCGGGGTGCACAACCCCCAGATCGCCGCTATGGAACCAGCCGCCGCGAAAGGCCCGCTCGGTCGCCGCCTGGTCCTTGTAATAGCCGAGCATCACATTGTTGCCGCGCATAACCACCTCGCCAATGGTCCTGCCATCGGCGGCAACCGGCTGCATCGTCTCCGGGTCGACCACCCGCAGATGGGCGGCGGTCGTATAGGGGACACCCTGGCGTGATTTCATCATCGACACATTCTCCGGCTCCAACTCGACCCATGGCGGCTGCCAGGCACAGATGGAATGGGGGCCATGCAGTTCGGTGAGCCCGTAGACATGGGTGACGTCGGCGCCAATCTCTTCCATGCCCTGAATAATGACAGGTGACGGAGAGGCTCCGGCGGTCAGAATCTTGAGAGGCCGACGCAGTTTGACCTGCGGCGATTCCGGGTGGCAGACCATCATCTGCAGCACGTTGGGCGGCGCACACATGTGAGAGACGTTTTCCCGCTCGATCAGCTGAAAGATCTCTTTGGCTTGATTTCGGCGCAGGCAAACCTGGGTGCCGCCCACCGCGGCGATGGCCCAGGGGAAACACCAGCCGTTGCAGTGAAACATCGGCAGGGTCCAGAGATAGACACAGTCTGGCGACAGGGTGGATTCGATCATCTCCCCCAGGGTGTGCAGGTAGGTCGCACGGTGACTGTACATCGCCCCTTTTGGCTTGCCGGTGGTCCCGGAGGTGTAGTTGATGGCAATCAGCGAGTCCTCGTCCACAATCTGAGCATTGGCGTAATCAAGGGGCACAGCCTGATCGAGAAAAGACTCGTATTCTGGACCGCGCAACAGCGGATTGCTGGAAAACTCGCAGATATTGATATAGAGCGCGACACCGGAGAGGCGGTCGACAATCGGCAGGATGCGCTCGGCAAACTCGTTATCGACGAACACCGCCCTGGCCTCGGAGTGGTCGATAATGTAGCGGTACTCCTCGGGGGCCAGCTGGGTGTTGACTGCAACCAGGACTGCGCCGATCAGGGGAATGGCGAAGTGGGCCTCGAGCATCGGTGGGGTGTTCGGGCAGATGAAGACCACCTTGTCGCCCGCGCCGATTCCTTCCCGCCAAAGCGCACCCGCCAACCGGCGGACCCTGGAGTGGAACTCGGCGTAGGTAAAGGCTCTTGGCCCGTAAATCACCGCGGCCTTACGAGGGTACACCTGCGCACTGCGCTCGAGAAAGGTGACGGGACTGAGGATATCGCGATTGACAGGAGTTGTAGACATCGAAAAACCTCCGCTAGTTGCCCTATCAGCCGAACTGTTCGCTTTTTTCTTCTGGGCATCTGGTAGGTAATATCACACCTTCACCGTTGTAATTGACGATATGAAATCGTGGTGCAACGCGCAATCGGCAGCGAACCTATTCGTCTCTGCAAAATTTCCTGAGGGTCGATAGGTTGTAGACCTAGCCCAGATTTCTGATGAACAGGAACGTTAAACCCAACCGACCTGACAAGTAGTGCAGTTGCTCGAAGTGCGATTTTCCCATTCCAGCAACAGCCCAGGCGTATCTGTTGACATTACATAGAGACAACCGGTCTGCTATGTCCGCCACCAAGAAGCATAACAAACGCATAGACACCCTGAGCCCATCCTGGTGGAACATTCGACCTTTTACGAGGTCATCTTATTTGTCGAGAGAGTAAAAACTTCTTGACATACTAGACTGACCGGTCTAATTGTATAATGCATGAAACGCACACACAACAAAGACGAAATTCTCCAAGCTGGACTCGGAATACTCCATACCAGAGGTTTCAATGGCACTGGCATTGAGGCTATCCTCAAGCAAGCAAACGTGCCGAAGGGGTCATTCTACAACTTCTTTTCCAGCAAGGAAGAGTTCGGCCTCGCCGCTATAGATCTCTACATTTTCGAAATGACCGCGTTGATGCAACCGATCATAGAAGACTTCTCATTGCCGCCACTCGTGCGAATAAGGAAATCGTTTGAAGCCCTCATCACCCGGTTTGAAGAAAACGGTTGCAACAAAGGATGCTTGATCGGCAATCTGTCGCTCGAAATGTCAGATCAATTTGAAAAAGTCAGGCAGTATCTAGAGAAGGCTCTCCGCAGGTGGATTGACTCTATTGCCATAATCTTCCAGGAAGCCCGTGAGGAAGGATCTCTCACTATCGATGCAGAACCCGCGTTACTTGCAGAGAATATCGTCACTTCCTACGAAGGAGCGCTGCTGCTCGCAAAGGTGCAGAAGTCGGCAGAACCCTTGAAGAACTTCATGCATCTCCATTTTGACATATTTTTCGGGGTGACGAATGGCTGAAGCCTCTTTGTAGAGCTTTGTCGGGGTTGTTGTTTTTTTCATTCACGATTAAGTAGACCAGTCTAATCTTTCCAAGGCAAGTCACAATCAAAATTCAGAGAAGTGATTTAGCGAGCTGCATACGCTGCCCAACAAACTCGCTGACCATGACGTAATGGTGAGATATGCATATCTCACCGGAAAATAAAATGAAGCAATTAAGCAAATTTTAGCTGAAAGAGGAAAAAATGGTGTAGCGCCACCCCGCTGCAAAATTTCGGCGAGGCTCGAAATCTCATCTGGGAAATTACGAGCAATCGACGATAAAACGAACGAAATATCTATAATGAAGGAGAATCAACCATGAACGTCATTCTTTACAGTGCCACCGGCAGGGCCGGCCGTTGTATCCTCGATGAACTTATCAGTCGTGGACACCAGATCACAGCGGTTGCCCGCAATCTCGACAAACTCCCAGAACAACTCCCCAATCACGGTAAATTTATTCTCGGCCACAAGCTGAAGAAGCACGGTGTGTATTGGCAGATATTTTCAGATAATCACAAACCATGCGGGGGGAGAAACAGAGCTGTCGCATTTTCTGTGCTACACTTCGTACGCCCTTGCTTTTGATGACTCCGATAGCGAATCGCCTCAGGCATGTGATGTTTTCGGGACCATAACCTGCTGAGATTCTGCTACGATCTTCATCGAAGGTCCAGTCGAGAATGTAGTGACAGCTATTTTCGATAGACCAGTGCTGACGATTGTCTCTCAAGACCTGCTCGGCATTGGCCATTGCCGGAGTTTTGCTCGTAATACCGTAGGCGATTACCTGGGATCGGTTGCCAGTTTTTCGGTTGAGAATGGTTCGTTCGACCTTGAAGGATTGGCCGACATGG
>JBKEBZ010000145.1:0-4556 GCA_047973425.1 Desulfopila sp. | reverse complement strand
GTGGTACCCTCAATCATGCAACAGATCTGGAATTCAAGCTCGATCTGCGGAACTTTCTGGAATGGATCGTCGACCAGACGGAAAAGTGTGGTGCCGATATTCAGCTGAATGCTGAGGTGAACACCCGGTTTATCAAAGAATTCAAACCCGATGCACTGATAGTTGCAGTTGGCGGAACTCCATTGATTCCTGATATCCCCGGCGTTGACATGGAGCATGTGCACTGGGCAGGGGACGTCGACTGCGGCCGGTTATCTCGCTGGTGGACTCGGCCCTGTTTTCAGCAACGATTACACAACGCTCATTGTGTGCAGGGTCTTGCTTGGCGCGGGTACCGGCCTGTTTCTACCTTTCACGGCTGGGCTTATTGCTTCTTTTTTTCAGGGAGATGAACGGGCCCAAATGATCGGTTTGCAGAGCACTTCTGTAGGCGTGGGAAATATTGTTACCAGTATTCTTGCCGGAGTCCTGGCGACAGTATTCTGGAAGTTGTCGTTTCTGATTTACGGCTTCGGTTTGATAACTCTTGTTATGGTAATCTTCTGGTTGCCTGAGCCGGAGATGGTGCACAGAAAAAATGACAGACTGACCATGTCGATGTATTTGAATCCCGGAGTGCTCTGGGTCTGTTGTACGTTGTTTTTCTATGCCATCTTGTATTTCGGATTTTTTGGATACATCGCCTTTGTAATAGACCAGAACCATTTTGGAGATGCGACGGATTCCGGAATTGCAACCATGCTGATGACGGCAGGAACGATGTCGATAGGGCTGGTTTTCGGCCAGCTTGTCAAGATACTCAAGCGCCTCACCCTTTCAGCAGCACTTATTCTCAATGCCATGGGCTTTCTAATTCTGGCTCAAGCGACATCTATGGGACAGATATATGCAGGTTCACTGTGTCTAGGGGTGGGGTTCGGAGTGCTGATGCCTTATGCGGTTCATCTGCTCAACACCTATTCCGATGAATCGGCATATAATTATTCCAACGGTCTTCTCATGGTGGCGGTAAATATAGGGACTGCGGTCGGGCCAAAGGTGCTTGTCGCTGTAGGAAAGGCATTTGACAATTCTACCGGACAATTCATCTTCCAGTTTTGCGCAATATGTCTCACGCTCACTGCAGCCCTGGCCATAGTATGGCTGGCGATACCTCAAAAAACTTCCACTCAAATGGCTTCTAAATGATATTGCATAAAGGGTATTGGAGCATATACCCGTACTGACGAGTTTTTATCCGAAAATCGCCGACAAGGAGTTGTTGGCACTCCCTCGGGAGTTTCATGGCTTGTTGTGGCTGGGCCAGAAATCGCAGTCACAACGCGCAATGAAAATACCAGCTTGCAGCCATTCATCCTTGATGATGATTTTCGGATGAAAAATTGTGAACCGTTCACCAGCACCCCATTTTCCAGGGTAAATTTATTCTAATCTCTAAGTCCCTGTTTTTACGTTAGCGCTATAGCTGTCATTTTTGCTCATAACGAACAAGCAAGAAACATGAAGCATGGAAAATCACTTGGTTACTGAAGTCAGACATGGGTAAAAACATATCCAACGATAACAAACCAACGAGCATCGCATATAACAGCAAGATATTACAGTGTAAATCCTATAGGGTAAATTTACCGTGCCCCATTTTCGCCCGATCAGGCCTCATCGCATAGCCAACTCGAGCTATGCGCCCTGCTTGAGCGAACCTGGTGCACTGGATGAATGGGTACAGGCCGTGGTCGTGCTATGTTTTTGTGCATACCGCAGAACGGTTACGAAAAATTAACGGAGAATTTATCATGAAAGTAATGGGTATAGGGGCCGGCAGGCATAATGGTAACAGCGAGATCGCGGTCAAGGAGGCGTTACTTGCCTGTCGTGAAGCTGGCGCAGAGTGTACGTACGTCAATTTGTTCGATTATGAGATTCTTCACTGCACGGGCTGTGAGAGTTGCACCATGGCCATGGGTGAAATGGCCATGGGCAAGCGAGATAGCTATCCCGGTTGCGTTTTAAAGGACAAGGATGATGTCGATAGGCTGGTGACAGCCCTGCAGTCACACGATGCGGTAATAATCGGTTGCCCGACATATGATCTGATGCCAAGCGCCTTATAGTAACCGTTCACCGGAATTATAGCCAAACCTGAAAAAGTCAGTGCGTTCATGAAAAGATTCTGGTACATCTCCTATCATGAACGTGATACTCACATACCGCAAAAAAGCGATCACCCAAGACGACATCGCCTTCATCACCAAGGTCATCAAAGAACACTGGGATGAAGGTCGCACGGCCATTTCCCGCAGACTCTGTGAAGCCTGGGATTGGCGACAGGCTAACGGCTACCTCAAAGATGGCGTCTGCCGCGGGCTCCTGCTCAAGCTTGAGCAGGAGCAACTTGTCACCCTTCCGCCGAGAATTATCTTCAACAACAGGTCTCGTAATAAAAAAAGCAGACAGGCACCTCTCGATTTTAACCCCACCCCGATTTCGGCAACCTTACGCGATCTTGGCCCCATCGAACTACGACAGGTCCGGAGAACGCCCGAGGAGAAGCTGTTCAACAGCCTGATCCGGCAGCATCATTACCTGGGATACACTCAGCCTGTCGGCGAACACCTCAAATATCTGGCCTATGTCGCCGGTCGCGTGGTGGCCTGTCTCGCTTTTGCCTCGGCCCCCTACGCTATCGACTGCCGTGATTCGTACCTGGGCTGGTCTGCCGAGGCCAGGGAACGCAACCGTAACCTGCTGGCATACAACACCCGATTTCTGATCCTGCCCTGGATACAGGTCCCGCATCTCGCCTCCCATTTGCTCGGGCGTATCGCCCGAATCATCTCCGAAGACTGGCAGCGACTGTACCAGCATCCGATCCTCTGGCTGGAGACCTTTATCGACACCGAGCGCTTCACCGGCACATGCTACCGTGCCGCCAACTGGACGCTGCTCGGCGTAACCTCCGGTCGTGGCAAATACAACCAAACCCGCAGACGGCTGACCTCTATCAAAGCCATGTACGGCTACCCCCTGTGTCGCGACTTTCGCCAAAGGCTCTGCCATGGATAGACAGGAAGCCGAACGGATCTACCAAGCGGGCAGGGAGGTGGCGATCAAAACCCTGCTGAAAATGGATGCCCGTATCCGTGAGTTGGAGCAGCTTGTTGCCCGGCTGACCCGAAACTCCACCAACTCCTCGAAGCCGCCATCCTCCGACCCGCCCGGCGTCAAAAAGCCTGCGCCCAGCAAAAATCCCGGCAAACGCAAGCAGGGAGGCCAGCCTGGCCATAAAGGCAAGAAGCGGGAGCTGCTGCCGGCTTCGGAGATGGATGCCATCCATGATATCTTTCCCCTGCAGTGCGAGCGCTGTCGCCAACCTCTTTCCCAAGGTCTTCTTGACCCCGCGCGACAACCGCTACGCCACCAGGTCTTTGAGTTGCCGTCCATCGTGCCGATCAAGGCCGAATATCGCCTCCACTCCCTGCTCTGTCCCTGCGGCCGCCATACCGTTGCCCGCTTGCCTGAAGAGGTTGCCGACTCCAGCTTCGGCCCCAGGCTCCATGCCGCCATCGGTTATCTGACGGCGGTACATCGGCTCAGCCGCAGGGGAATAGCCGAAATCATGGCAACCCTCTTTGGTGTCGAGATATCCACCGGTGCGGTCTGCGAGGCCGCCAACCGCGTCTCCGAGGCCTGCGTGCCGATGGTTGGCGCCATCAAACGCTATGTGGCAGCCGCCTTGACACTCAACATCGACGAAACCGGCTGGAAAAATAAGGGTGCACGGCGCTATCTCTGGTGCTTCGTGGCGCCGCTTGCCGTGTTGTTCCATATTTCGGAGAGCCGGGGCGCCAAGGTCCTCACGGAAATATTGGGCGAGAACTTTGGAGGCATCATCGGCAGCGACGACCATTCCGCCTACAACTGCTACCACAAACACGGACGCCGCCAGCTCTGCTGGGCCCACCTGATCCGCAAGCTCAAGGCCTTAAAAGACGACCGCTCAAGCCCCCATGCGCACTGTTTCGCCAGAAACATGTTGAAAGAGGCAGGGGCCATCTTCTCCTGCTGGCATACTTTTCAAAGAGCAGGAGGCTCGCGGGACCAGTTGTGGCTCGATTCTTCACCCATGCGCGAGCGGATGCACGATTACTGCGAGATCTTTCTCGCCAGCTCCGACGAGCAGGTGCGGACCCGGGCCAAGCGTACGCTGGCAAACTGGGAACATCTCTTTACCTTCCTTAAATACGATGGCGTCGAGCCCACCAACAACATCGCCGAACGCGCCATCCGGCCGGCCGTGCAATGGCGCAAACTCTGCTTCGGCTCTCAGTCCGACACCGGTGAGCGGTTTACCGAACGGCTGCTGTCCGTCATTACCACCTGCCGCCTGCACGGCGTCAATTCTTTCGACTTTCTGACCGAGGTCGTCAGCTCTGCATTCTCCGGCAAGGCTGCTTTGCCGGCCCTGCCTTACCTACCCCAAGAATAGTTCTGCCGTTGTTTTTTCCCTCAGGTTATCAGCCGCTGTACTGGGTGTTTTGGCCCCGCTGAACGGTTAC
>JBKEBZ010000008.1:0-5729 GCA_047973425.1 Desulfopila sp. | reverse complement strand
GCTGGAAGTATTTCTGGATGAATCTACCGGAAGCCACATCATCAAGCGATACCGGCGGAGGCGTTTGTCCGGGCCGTTGGGCGAAAATCTGCCAAAACACCTCGATAGAGAGCTGGACAAGCGCCTTTTCCACCTTTTCGACATACTCCTGCCCCAGCGTCTTCTCCTGCAAACGGCAGGTGGCGGGACGGTAGGCCGACAGCGGCCCGTCACCGGTCATCAGGCAGAACTCGCACCCTGTCGGCCTGCTGGCATCTTCAGCAAAGAGTTGTCGGCGCTTATCGGCCGATAACACGATGTTGGCCATGCTGTGCAGGTAGAGTGCCTCAATAAGCTGGATCTCCATTGTCTGGTGATGGCGGCATCCGCACTGACGCGAAGCGGTGGCGGCAGGAGCCCCCGCCTGGCTGTCGATCTCGGCGAGCAAACGTTCGTAGCGGGCAAAAAAGGGGGCGAGTTCATCGTACCTGCGATTTTGCGGGTCCGGCTCACGGATGGTGAGACGCCCCTCCTTTTTGCCAAACTTCCGCAGCATCCACCATTGGGAGAAATTGGAGGGATTGGCCCGTGTCTCGGCCATTTTCAGCAATTTCGCGGCCTTTTTCAAGGTGAATCCCCGACGCAGCAGGTAGGCGGTAACAAAGGTGCCGGTGCGGCCAATACCATGACGGCAATGCACCAGCACCTTTTTGCCCAGGTAGACGGCCTCGTCGAGCCAGGCCAGCCCGGCCTCCATTTCCGCCAACTGCGGCGCGTCTTCATCGACCACCGGTAAAAAGAACACCTCGAAGCCGGCAGACGCTTCGATTTCATGCAGGTCGCAGTACTCACCACAGAGGTTGACTATGGCGTTGACACCCTGCTCCTTGAGGGAATCGAGCTCGTCGTAGGACATCGGGGCGTGTCCCACCGCAATATTGTCGGTAATCCAGGTAAGAGGATATGGGGCCATGAGGATACCTGTTCATGAAGAGGAAAAATCGCCGTCACCCTGCCAGAAGCGCTCGACCAGATCTCGACCAGATCGGCAGCCTGCCGGCATGAGGATACCATGGCCTGCACCCTTTTTCATGGACAAAACGGATGATGTCGTGCAGCGACCGGCGGCTTTCACTGGTAAACCGTGGCGACTGCGGGTCGGTCAGAGCGAGGGGCGAGGCGGAGTCGATCGCCATCCGCAGGGCCCGCGCGAACAGGCCCTAACCATCGAGACCGGATTTCAGCTGGACGATACGCGTGTCGCCCACATACTCTCTGGTCTCGAACCCTGTGACTTCCGCCATCTCCCGGGTCAACCGGGAGAGGATCTGCAGATTGCGGATGATCAGCTGCAGTTCTTCCCGCGAACCCGGTTCGGTCAGGTCGTCCAGCAGCAGCTGGGCGGTGCCGAGGGCGGCGAACAGGGGCGAGTTGAGCTGGTGGGCGGCGGTGCCGGCCATCTCGACGACCCCCTGCAGTTTCATTTTCTCCAGCTTCTCCCGGGCCAGCAGCCACTGATCGGTGACATCCCGTACCACCTCGATCACGAACTCCACCCGGTTAGCGGCATCGACAATCGGGGTGATATGCCGCTCGAACCGGTGGCTCTCACCGGCGCTCTCCAACTGCTGCAGAACGGCCACCGGCGCTGCGGAAGCGATCACCTGATCGACGGGCCCGTCTGTCTCTTCGGCCGGCCACGGCGAGATATCCGGGTAACTCCGGCCAAGCACATCATTTTCGCTCATCTGCCGCATCTCGAGAAACATCCGGTTGGCCATCACCACCCGCTTGGCCGGATCGATCACCACCACCGAGAGCCACAGCGAATCCATGATGGTCTGCAGCAGCCGCTCATGCTCTTCGATCTGGTTGAAGAGCAGGGTGATTTTCCGGTAGGTCCTGGCCTTCTCGATGGCGATACCGCTCTCTGCCGCGGCGGTGACGGCGAAATTGATCTCGCCGGGCGAAAAGTTATGGTGACGGTCGGCCAGCAGGCGGAGCACCCCGATCACCTCGAGTTCGTTGGATATCGGAATCGCCAGGATCGACTTGATCCCCTCGGCGGCAATCTCCGCGTGGTAGGTGACCCGCGGGTCACTGGTGGCATCGTAGATCGCCACCGGCTCTCCGGCCAGGGCGGTGAAGCTGGAATCCTCTCTGCTGATCGAGCCGCGAGAGAGATAGCGCTGCGACAGGCCATGGGCGGCCAGGAGCTCGAGTCGGTTGGTCGCCGGATCGAGCAGGCGGATGGTGCAGCCCGTAACACCCATGATCCGGGGCAGCAGTTCGACCACCGACTTGAGGATCTGGTCGAGATCCAGAGTCGAGTTGACCAGCCTGGAGATGACCCGCAGCTCGGTGAAGAAGGTGAGCTGATTCTGCTGCTCCTGGAACAGCCGGCTGTTGGAGATGGCGATTCCCACCTGCTCGGCCAGCGACATCGCAAAGGTCACCTCGCTCTGACTGTACTCCCGCACCATCTTCGTCAGCAGGCGGAGCAGGCCGATGACCTTGTCCCGGTACAGAATGGGCAGGGACAGGGCGCTCTTGATGCCCTCCTTGCGAACCGAAATCGAGCTGTCGATATCGCAGGGAAAGACCAGGTCACTGCTGGCCATCGGCTGGCCGCGCCGCAGCTCCGCCATCACCTTGGCGGTATCGATGGTCTGCCGGGCCAGGTACTCGGCGGAGAGGCCACGGGCCGCGCCGAGCACGAAGGTGTTGGTGGACTCGTCGAGCAGTCTGACGGTGGCGGCATCGACCTCCAGCAGGTCCGGCAGCCGCTCGACCACCAGCTCCATCACCTGCTGGGGGTCATGGAGCATGGAGATATGGCGGCTCACCTCCTGGTAAACCTCGAGATAGTCGAGCGCCTTATGGTGGGTCGGCGTGATCATCGGTTACACTTCGGCCAGGGCTACCAGCTTCAAGGCATGGGTTGCGCATTTGGCCACGCAGGCCGGCTTCTGCCCCGCATCCAGCCGGTCCATGCAGAGATCGCACTTGACCGCCTTGCCGTCTGCGGGGTTATACACCGGCACCTCCCACGGACAGGCCTTCTGGCAGGCCAGGCAGCCGATGCATTTTTCCTGATCGATGTAGACGATGCCATCGGCTCTCTGCACCATGGCATCGGTCGGGCAGACCGGCAGACAGAGCGGCTCCTCGCAGTGACGGCAGATGGCAAAGGTGATCTCCACCTTCGGCACCCCGCCTATTCTTTTGAGCGGAGTGGTGTGGATCGTACAGAGGAACGGTCCCACCGGCAGGCCCTTGTTCACCTTGCAGTGGACCTCACAACCATGGCAGGCCACGCAGCGGCGGCTATTGAGGTGCAGCATGTATTTTTTCACAGTTCGACCCTCCTGGTATGGTTGCGGATACTCTTTTGCACATGGACGAAAATCTGGCAGAGATTGACGCCGCCCCCGGCCCGGTCCCAGTCGTCGAGGGCGCCGACCATCAGTTTCTGGTCGGCGATCCCGGCCAGGAAGCTGCGGCTCTGGCGGGGGATGTCCCGACCAAACCCGTGAACGGTGAAGATCGCCTCCGGATGGATGAAATCGCTGATATGGGCCGGCGCGGTGGCACAGTAGGACCTGTCGGCCGAGGCGACTTCGACCAGGTCCCCTTCAGCGATACCGAGTTTTTTCGCGGTCTTGGTATTGATGGTCAGCGAGTTGGTCGGCATCAGCTCCGAGAGCAGGGGATTGTTGATGGTGTGCCCCTGGGTATGGACCGAGGTCTTGCCGAACAGCAGGCGGAGCATGCCGTCCGCCGGTCTCTTGGGCGGCTCGAATTCCGCCAGCGAGGGCAGGCCGACCTTCTCCAGCTTGTCACTGATGATCTCGATCTTGCCGCTGGGGGTCTTGAACTGCTGGCCAAGCTTGTCCCTGTCATAGAAAATCGGTTTGTCGGAGAGGCTGACAAAGCCCTTTTCGTCGAAATCGGCCAGGGTATAGCCGGTCGGCTCCAGCTGCCAGTTCCACAGCTCCTCGATGGTGTCGAAGGGAAAGGTGTCTCTGAGGCCGAGGCGGCGGGCTAGCTCGGTGAAGATCTGGTAGGAGGAGAGCTCGCCGTGCAGGGGTTCGACCGCCTTGCGACGCATCGCCAGCCGCGGCTTGAGCCCTTTCTGTACACAGATCGGGGTGTCCCGCTCGAGAAAGGTCGCCTCCGGCAGGATGACATCGCTGAACCAGCCGAACTGGCTGTAGTTGACGTCGATCGAGACCAGCAGGTCACATTTGGCCAGGGCCTCTTTCTGTTTCTCCGGGTCGGGCATGCCGACCAGGGGATCGTGACGCATGGCTATCCAGCCCTTGAGCGGGTACGGGTCTTCGGCCAGCATCCGCTTGAAAAAGAGATGGGCCAGGCCCGGTCCCTTGTCGAAATGGGTAAACTCCCAGCCAACGCCGTCGCCCCGCTTGATATCCGGCTTAGGGCAGTCGATCTGGCGGATGTTCTTGATCCCGCAGTCTCCGGCCCCCTTGGGAATGAACAGGCCACCCTTCATTTCGATATTGCCCATCAGTACATTGAGGATATGCATGGAGCGGCTGGCGTAGAAGGAGTCGCGATAGCGGGCCAGGTTCCAGCCGGGATGAAAGATCACCTTCGGCCGATCCTCGCCGATCTCCTCGACGAAGGCGATGATATCCTTCTCCTTGATGTCGCACTCCCTGGCCGCCCAACCCGGGGTATACGGTTCGATGAAGGTACAGAGCTGCTCGAAACCGGTTACGTAGCGGGCCAGGAATTCCTTGTCGTAATAGCCTCGTCGGATCACCTCGTGGATGACACCGAGGGCCAGGGCGCTGTCGGTTCCGGGCCGCACCTGAAAAAAGCGGGTCGCCTTGGCGCCGGTCATGGTCTGACGGACATCGACGTAGGTGAGCCGGCCGCCGTTGTCGAGCATGTCGAGGGTCTGGTGATTTTCCGCCAGCCGCAGGGAGGAAAACATATCCCGGCCGAACAGCACCAGGTGGTTGGCGTTCTTGATATCATAGGCGAACCCCTTGCGACCGACCCCGTTGATCGACAGGCTGGCATGGTGAGTGTTGCGGCCGCAGGTGCAGTCATGGTTGGTGTAATTGGGGGAGCCGTAGGCGTGGATAAAGGCCTTGTAGAGGTCCTGCCAGGGGCCGCCCCGGGACGAGAGCACCACCGATTCCGGGCCGTACAGTTCCTTGATAACCGTCAGCTTGTCGGCGACGTAGTCGAGCGCCTCGGGCCATTCCGCCTCCCGCCACTGTCCGCCGCCACGGGGCCCGACCCGAATCAACGGTTTGGTGGGGCGCTCGCTGTCCGCCCGCAGGGCCGGGGCTGCCGAACCCTTGGCGCAGAGTGCGCCGGCCAGGAGATGCTGGTTGCCCTCGATCCAGGTCACCTCGTTATTTTCAGCTTCCACCCGAATAGGACAGCGGACAGTACACATCCCGCAGATCGTATAGACGGACTTTTTCATTACATATCTCCTTGAATTGATATAACGGGTCGGTAATCGTTCACCGGTGATACCGGGAATGTTCCGTAATCCGGATCTGTAAACGTTTATCCAGTACTCCAGATTCGTTCAAGCGGGCCGTTGCACAAGAGTTTGCTCTGTGAGGAGGCCTGATCGGACGAAAATGGGGTGCTGGGTCGAGTAGACCAAGTACAGAACCACTATGAAAATGTCGCAGTTCGTCTTTCAAAAACGCCTCGCCGCACGCGGCTACTACGTGCCGTCTGCCGACCGTTCCACTTTG
>JBKEBZ010000046.1:0-51292 GCA_047973425.1 Desulfopila sp. | reverse complement strand
TGTTTCCCTGTCATTTTGCGACTGGGGCTTGAACCGATCACGCAAAAAAGAGCACCCTGGTTGCTGTTGCCAAGGAGAAACATTTTCCTTGACACCCTTGCTCGCCAGGTTGAGCCTGAAGATGCCGAAAGCGAAAGGACGCCGCTTTCACCTCGGCATAAGGACTGGATAAATCAAGAGTAGAAAGGTGGAAGGCAAGGAAAACACTTTTGAAGTATCTCTGAAAAGAAAATCCCGTCCGGAAGACTGCGAGTAACCATTAGGTCAGCCATTAGCCAATGACATCCGAAAGACCGTTGGTGAGGTTGCAGCTTCCACGACGGATTTTACCATGCACCGGGGACGGCTATCCCCACAACAGAGTGCGAATGGAAGCCTGATGTTACAGGGATAGCAAAAAAAGTGTTCGCCACGTCGAATTATTATTGACTAGCCTTCTCATGGAAATGGTTACAGGTCGTGGTAGTGCTCTCTTTTTTGGGTATACCGCTGAACGGTTACGACCCTCATCAGCCGCTATCTGCCGATTGCCGAGGTGATAGCAGACGAACCTCGCGCTGGGGAAATGGAATTTCGATCCCTTCGGTCTGGAAACGTTGCTTGATGTCGTTACAGATCTCGGAAATGGTATCGGTCCGCTTGCGGGCGTCTTTGATCCACACCCGTAATTGCAGTTCGATGCAAGAATCGGCAAAGCTGCGGGTCACCACCTTCGGGGCGATGGTGGTCTGGGCCCAGGGACTGCTTTTGGCCAACTCGTCCATCACCGCCGCGGCCTTCTCCAGATCGGTGCCGTAGGCCACCCCCACGGTGATACGGACCCGCATCGAGGTATCGCCAACGGTGTAATTGATGATGTCGCGATTCATGATCTGACTGTTGGGGATGACCACCACAATGTTATCCGTGGTTCTGATCTTGGTCATCTGCAGGCCGATCTGGATCACATCCCCCCAGGTGGAGTGGTTCGGGGGAGCCTGCCACAACTCCAGCCGGTCGCCTATCTCAAATGGCCGATCGATGATCAGCAGAATCCCGGCAATCATATTGGACAGGGTGTCCTTGGCGGCAAAGCCGATGGCGATGCCGGCGATCCCGGCACTGGCCAGAAAGGGCATGATGTTGATTCCCAGCACATGCAGGGCAAAGATAAAAAAGATAGAGAGCACAACGACGTCGTTGAGTTTGAAGGCCAAATCGAGCACCACCCCCCGAACCGGCGACTGCTGCTGGGCTGTGGCACGATGACGCAAGGCGGTCAAGACCCCGCCGGCAATGCTCCTGGCCGGCCAGGCCATGACCAGCACCAGAACGCTCCGTCCATAGGCAGACAGATTATCGAGGGACTAGACATCGGTGAGGTAGCTGAAAATGATATAAATACAGAAGAAGGTGACAAATTGCCGCAAACATTTGACCACCGTGGCGTTGGACCGATAGAAGGCACTCCGGCGCCCCAGGCTGTGCACAACCGTCAGCAGCACCAGCCACAGCAGAAAGATACCGGCGGCGACCACCAGTCCCTTCTGGAGCAGCGGCAGATCGACATGTTTGAAAAGGGCACTGAACCGAGCGATGAAGTCCATGATTCCACCAGTCTTCCAGCAAGAGTTCGACGATCAGTTGAAAACGAGCTGCTCGTCGTTGATATAAAGCCTGTGCTCTCTGGTCACCGTGGTGTTGACCAGATCCGTTCCGTCCTGCACGAAGAAACCGGTCGTCCTTCCCGGCGCAAGCGGCGTAAGCAGCATCCCGCTGCGCTCCCCCACTATCCCGGCGGGCACCCGCAGGGCCCCACTGAGATCGATATAAGCGAAAATCTGTTCGGGCCGGTGGAGCAGAGGCAGCATCCGGGCCATGGTCAAACCCTTGTCCAGTCGAAGCAGCATATTCCCCTGTACCTGGCCCTGCGCCAGGCCGGCATGCAGATCACTGACAAAAATCTCCAGCCCGGCGGTCAGCGATCTTTCGGCCAGGCCAAGTAGCTGCAGGGTGGCGTTGTTGAGCTGCCGTTCAACAACCGTCTGAATTTTCTCCGGGTCGCCTCCGGCGGCGTCAAGCTCTTTGAACAGGACCCCGAGAAATCCGGTCGATATTTTTATCGCCTCTTCGTAAGCCCGGGCGTCGAGATTGCGCACCCCGAAGGTGACGCTGCCGTTTTCCATCTGCAGCCCAGTCGTGGAAAACAGGCCGACCCCGTAGGTCTCCTCGAGGTTCAAGGTCTTTTTTTCTCGCAGATATTTCAAAGTATAACTGCCGCGCAGACCATCGATGACAACCTGATTCTGGCCGTCTCTGCCGCTCAACTTGCCGATATGCACCGACATCCCACCATCCCAGATAAACGAGGAGATCGGCCGCAGATCGGAATTGAAGGCGAGCCCTTCCATTGCCAGTTCATCGTCGATCCGCAGCCCCTGCCAGGTGCCGCTGGCCGTGACTCTGGCGAGGTTCCAGTCTGTTTCCACCAGCAGGTCGGCGCTCTGGGAGATCACCCTGTGCTCATCGATATGCAGGCTCACCGGGGCGAGAGCGACATCGATCTGGATCGAGCCGCCCAGATGAAAGGTCGAGGTGAGAGCGAGGGGATCCCTGCCGGCCAGCTGCCTGTCGATAGACTGACGATACCAGGGGTTCCGGCCAAGGCTCGTCGTCACGACCACCCCGGTATAGCCGTGTCTTGCCTGATTGTCGAAGACGATCTCCTCGATGCCATACACCGTCTCAAGCGGACCGAGATCGATCTTCCAGACCGCCTCCGAATTCCAGAGGCCTCGCCGGTATTCAACGATCTCGGCAGTCATGCCGGTGCCCTGGTCGGTATTCATCTCGTTGAGATCGGCCACCAGCGCCCTGAACCCCTTTTCCGCCAGGATACCGTTGACAAAGGGCAGCCCGAGCCCGGCGACCACCAGCACCATGGCCAGGCCAAGAATCATTTTTTTCACAGCAGACCCTCCAATGCCGAGCACGGGCGGACCAGCGCCCCGATTCCTCTTTTTTTGTCAGCGGGACATATCGCGGTCGTTCACCGCGCCCGCTCCTCTTCACTGTACTTATATCCCGCACTGTAGACGGAGACGATCAGCTCACGGCTGCACACCTCGCCGATTTTTTTCCTGAGCTTTTTTACGTGACTGTCAATGGTGCGCTCACTCACCGTCCGCTGATCGGGATAGATCCTGTCGATCAGTTCACTGCGGGAGAAGACCCGGCCCGGATAACGGGCCAGCAACTCCAGCAGACGATACTCCACCACCGTCAACGACAGCAGGCTGTTATCGATCCGTACCTGGTATTTGGTCGGATCAAGCCGCACCTCACCGGTCTGTCGGCCGTCATGCGCATTGAACTCGCCACTGCGCCGCAGTACCGCCCTGACCCGGGCGACGACCTCCCGGGGACTGAACGGTTTGCAGATGTAATCGTCAGCCCCCACCTCGAGGCCCAAAAGCCGATCCCGCTCTTCGATGCGGGCGGTTACCATGATGATTGGCACCGGCGAGAACTGACGAATCTGCCGGCAGAGGGTCAGGCCATCGACTCCGGGCAACATCAGATCGAGAAGAATAATCTGTGGATCGTGCCGGCGCACCCAGTCGACCACCTCATCTCCGGCCTCGAGGCAGTGACTGCGAAACCCCGCCTCGGCCAGATAGGCCGCCAGCAACTGGGCAAGATCTTTGGTATCTTCGACAATCAGGATACGTGCTGTCACAATCGATAGTCCTGAAGTTTGATGGACTCGTAAAAACCCTGATCTACTTCGTTGTAGGTCACAAACGACAATCCGCTGTACCGTATGTACTACCAGATTGCCGTTTGAGACACTACGCCTCGTATATCAGAGTTTTTCCTGAGTCCATCTCGGCGGAACATCCGACTTTTTACGAGTTCATCAAGTTTCATGTTGCATAACAGCTGAGGCTGCCTGGTCCAGCCACGCTGGCTATTCGGAACAGGGGAGCCGCACCTCCACCCGCACTCCGCCCAGCGCCGAATGGTCGGCGACAATGGTTCCGTGATGGGCAACCACGATATTGTGGCAGATCGACAAGCCCAGCCCCGCCCCACCCAGCTCCCGGCTCCGGGACGTTTCGATCCGATAGAGCCGATCGAACAGATGGACCAGATCGGCATCGGTCACCCCGGGGGCGCTGTCGTCAAAGGTGTACAGCAGCTGCCCCCTCTCGCAGCATACCCTGACATCGATGCGCCCCCTTGGGTCGGTATAGCGAATGCTGTTGGCCAGAAGATTGCGAAAGAGCTGCTGCAACCGCTCATTGTCACCGACGAGGGAGATATCGTTATCGAGATCCACCGAGGTCGTAAGCGTAAGACCGTGCTTTTCCAGATCAGGTCGCAACATGCCGATCGCCTGCTTAAGGGCCCAGCATGGCTCGACCTCAACCCGCCGGTAAGACATCGCTCCCGAGTCCGACAGCGACAGCTGATAGAGATCTTCCACCAGCGTCCCCAGATGCAGCACTTCCCGATGCAGACTGTGGTAGAGTTCGGCAGATGGCGGGTATACCCCGTCCTGCAAGGCCTCGATCTTGCCACGCAGAATGGCCAGTGGCGTGCGGAGCTCATGGGAGATATCGGCGATCCACTGGCTACGGGCAATCTGGTTCTTTTCGAGAACCGCCGCCAGGTCGTTTAAATTGTGCGCCAACTGACCAAATTCATCCTGCGAACCGGTATGGATACGGGTGCCGTAGCGGCCCGCCGCAAGACTCCGGGTTGCCGCCGCCATGGTCCTGATCGGCCTGGTCAGCAGATAGGTGATGGGCAGGGTAAGGCCGGCGGCGATCAGCACCGCCGCGGCGGCAATCAGCATCAGCGTCAACTGCTGCCGCTTGGCGAAGACCAGCTGCTGGTCTTCCTCCAGACGCCTCACCAGGTGCAGGCCCAGGTAGCCGATGACCCGGCTTCCCTGATGCAACGCCACCTGCTCCACCCGGGAATCACCCCGATCGAAGCCAAAAACCATCTCATGCCGGGCATTCTCCAGAAACACCCGAGGCAGGAAATGGGACGGCACATCTTCTGGCAACGGCCCCGACGGCAACGTTCCAGCCCAGTGACGGTATCCCCTGGTCCGTGTCAGAAGCCTCTCTTTCCGCTCCCCCTCAGGATAACTGTCGACGATGAGGGCGACGACATTGCGCGGATCGGCAACGAGCCAGTCCCAGCCGCGATGCCGGGCGTACATCTCCTCCAGTTCTGTGCCGATCCGCCTGAGCCGATCATACTCCACCGCGGAAACATATTGCAAAAAGCCACGGCTGACGCTCCACTGCATGACCATGCTCATATAGGCCACGATAACCATAATCGCCGCGAGGATCGCGGCAAACAATTTGTAGTGGAGTCGGATTTTCATGGTAACCGGCCAACAAAGGAGTTTCCCTGTGTATACCAGACACGTGCGGTTTTTGAAATTGAATTGCCCCCTGTCACCGCCCCCACCGGGCGCGCGTGCACATTCTTTGCACAATGTTGTCACAATTTATCCTTATTTTCAGGCTAAACTGATCTCTCTACACTGCCATCTTCCACTCTCATCATCCTGGTCATGAACATATCACCCCACGCATTTCCCCTTCGTCCTGGTGGTACAGGCCCGCTCCGCTACCTGGCCCTGCTGCTGGTCGTGACACTCCTGGCCACCGGCTGCACCCCGGCCACCGGCCTCTTGACCGAACCGCGGCAGGTCGCGCTGCCGGCACGATTCTCCCAGACAGGCGAGCTGGGCGTCTCGTCCCAGTGGTGGCAGGAACTGCCCGACCCGGCTCTGCAGACCCTGATTGCCAAGGCACTGGCCAACAACTTCGACCTGGCCGGCGCCCGCGAGCGATTGCTGCAGGCCAGGGCCGTGGCCCGCCAGGCCAGGGCCGATCTGCTGCCAACCCTCGACGGCGAGGGTCGAGCCACTCAGACCAGCTTCCGCAGAAACCAGATAAACAGCTCGACCACCGACCTGCTGCTGGGTCTGGCCGCAGGCTATGAACTCGACCTCTGGGGACGGCTTGAGGCAAGAGACGAGGCGGCGCTGCTGGAGGTGGACAGCGCCGGTGAGGATCTGCAGACGGCAGCGCTGTCGCTGGCGGCCCAGATCGCCATCGCCTGGTACCAGCTGGCCGAAAGCCGCAGTCAGCTGGAGCTGCTCAAGCGACAGCAGGAGGTCAACACCCTCGCCCTCCAGCTGATCCGACTGCGCTTTAACGCCGGACAGGTCGGTATCGCCGATGTGCTCCAGCAACAGCAGCTCATCGAGTCCAAGTCGGGGGAGATGGCTCAGGAGAGGAGCACAGCGGCCCTGCTCAGCCATCAGCTCGCCATCCTCGCCGGTGTCGCCCCGGGTCTGCTCGAACTGCCCCGCCAGCCCGAGCTGATCGAGCTGCCGCCGCAGCCCGCCACCGGGATACCCTTCGACCTGCTGGTCAATCGTCCGGATATCATGAGCGCCTATTACAGCGTGCTTGCCGCCGACCGTCGGGTCGCCGCCGCCATCGCCGAAAGGTATCCCCGCTTCGCCATCGCCGGCGACCTCAACACCTCGGGTGTTGGCGGCGAGATGTTCTACAACTGGCTGGCCAGTATCGCGGCCAACATGGCCATTCCCCTGTTCGACGGGGGCAGCAGACGGGCCGAGGTGGACCGGACCGCCGCCCTCACCCGGGAGCGTCTGCTCAGTTACAACAGCACCATTCTCGGGGCCATCGGCGAGGTCGAGGATGCCCTGGCCCAGGAAAACGAGCAGAGAAAACTCATCGCCAGCCTCGACCTCCAGCTCGACCTGGCCACCAAGACCCTTGCGACCATCCGTGATCGGTACAAGTTCGGGGCTGTCGACTACCAGCGGGTGCTGACCGCGCTGCTCTCCCAGCAGTCGCTGCAACGTTCGGTCCTCACCGCCAGACGACAGCTCATCGGCTACCGGATAGACCTCTATCGGGCCCTCGGCGGACATCTGGCACCCGAGGTCCTCGCCGCCTCGACCACCACCAAACCTTCTGGAACCTGATGCCACTGGCATAATGGCAACCCTATGAACATGATCCGACCCGACACGACCTCCTCATCTGGTGAAATCCAGAGGAATCCCAGCAAAATCGCAGGATTCCTTCTTCATTTTCTTGTTCCCGCCCTGATCCTGGCCTCTGGCGCGGCTATCACCGCCTATCTGCTGCGCACCCCGCCCCAGGCCCATCCGGTCAAACGGATGCCGGTGGCGACCATGGTCGAGGTCCAGACCATTCACCCCGGTCGTCAACAGGCCCTACTCGACGCCATGGGTGAAATCGTCCCCGCCAGGGAGATCGAGCTCAAACCCCGAGTCAGCGGCGAGGTCGTCGGCATCAGCAGTGAATTTGTTCCAGGGGGATTTTTTCAGGCCGGCCAGGTGATGCTCAACATCGACCCCGTCGACTACAAGCTCTCGCTGGCCCAGCTCACCAGCGAAGTGGAAAAGGTTCGCAGCGACATCGTCTTGGAGATGGGCAATCAACGCATTGCCGAAAAGGAGTTCGCCCTGTTAGGGGAGTCGGTCAGCCCCGAAGAACGCAAACTCATCCTCCGTCAACCGCAGCTGGTCAAGCTGAAGGCCACCCTGGCCTCGATCGAATCCCAACAGGCCCAGGCGAGAATCGATCTGACCCGCACCGAGATCAGGGCGCCCTTCAACGCCGTGGTCAACTCACGCGAGGCCGATATCGGCGCCAAGGTCAACGAGTCCACAGTGCTGGCCACCCTGGTTGGCACCGACACCTTCTGGCTGCGGCTCGCCGTGCCGGTCGAGCAGTTGCCCTGGATCCGCATCCCCCAAACGGACCAGGAAGAGGGCTCTCAGGTACGGGTGTATCCGACAGGCGATGCCGGCGGCACCAACACCTACCGGACGGGCCGGGTCATCCGGCTTGCCGCCTCGCTCGAACCCCAGGGCCGCATGGCCCAGCTGCTGGTGGCCATCGACGACCCGTTCTGCCGCAAAGAGGAAAACGCGGCCTTGCAGCCGCTGCTGCTTGGCTCGTTTGTCAAAGCGGAGATCCTTGGCAGAACCGTCGATAACGGCTTCGCCCTGGACCGCTCGTATCTGCACGACGGCAACAGTGTCTGGCTGATGGACGACGCAGAACGCCTGGCGATACAGGAGGTGGAAATTCTCTTTCGCAATCGTCAACAGGTCATTGTCGGCGACGGCCTCGTCGATGGCCAGCGGCTGGTGATCTCCCAGCTCGCGAGCCCCATTGCCGGCACCCCTCTGAGGTTGGCCGAAGAGGGCAAGGCGACGACCGGCTCCCGGAGATCCGAGTCAACCGGGCAGCCGGCCCAGGGCAAGGGAGGAAACCGTGGTGTCGAATAAACCCATCCCCGAAGGCCGTGGCCCGATCAACTGGATGATCCATAACCGGGTCACCGCCAACCTGCTGATGCTCATTCTGATCGTCGGCGGCCTGATCATGAGCACCAGAATCAAGCAGGAGGTCTACCCCGAGTTCGAGCTCGACCGGGTCAATATCAGCGTCTCCTATCCGGGTTCGAGCCCGGAAGAGGTGGAAAAGGGCATTGTCCTGGCGATCGAGGATGCCATCGAGGGTATCGACGGCATCGAGGAGATCACCTCCACCGCCGCTGAAGGCAGCGCCAGCGTCAGGGTCGAACTGATGGACGATGCCGACCGCCAGACCGTCCTGCAGGATATCGAGCAGGAGGTGGACCGCATCACCACCTTTCCCGAAGACGCCGAAGATCCGGTGGTCGCCATGGCCTCACGGCGTCACCAGGTACTCCGGCTCATTTTCCATGGTGAGGTGAGCGAACAGGCCTTGCGCGAAGTGGTGGAGCAGGTCGAGGACCGGCTGTTGCAGTCGCCCGGCATAACCCAGACGGATATCATCGGCGCCAGGGACTTCGAGGTACAGGTGGAGATCCCGCTGGAGACCCTGCGCCGCTATGGCCTCACCCTGACGGAGGTGGCGACGATCATCCGTCAGTCATCGGTGGAGGTACCGGGCGGCAAACTGGACACCAGCGGCGGCGAAATCCTCTTGAGAGTCGACAACCGCCGCGACTGGGCCAGGGAGTTCGCTCACATTCCCATCGTCGCGACCGCCGACGGCACCACTCTCTACCTCGAGGACATCGCCACCGTGCGGGAGGGCTTTGAAAGCTCGACTCGGGAGGCGACCTTTGAAAATCAGCGCTCCCTCAATCTCGAGGTGTACCGGGTGGGCAAGCAGACGCCCATCGGGGTGTCGGAGGCGACCTGGGCCGCCATGGCCGAAATCGAACCCGACCTTCCGCCAGGTATCCACTGGACCATCTCCAGCGACAGCTCCGAGGTGTACAAGCAGCGCCTCGAGCTTTTACTGAAAAACGCCTTGTTGGGCCTGACCCTGGTACTGGTTCTTCTCGGTCTGTTTCTGGAATTGAAGCTGGCCTTCTGGGTCACCATGGGCATTCCCATCTCGTTTTTAGGCGGTCTGCTCTTTCTGCCGATGTTCGATGTCACCATCAACATGATCTCGCTGTTCGCCTTCATCATCGCTCTCGGGATCGTGGTCGACGATGCCATCATCGCCGGCGAGAACATCTACGAATACCGGCAGAGCGGTCTGTCCTATGTCGAAGCCGCCATCGAGGGCGCAAAAGATGTGGCGACGCCCATCGCCTTCTCCATCCTGACCAATGTGGTGGCCTTCATGCCGATGCTGTTCGTGCCAGGCTTCATGGGCAAGATCTGGAAGGTGGTCCCCCTGGTGGTCATCACCGTCTTTCTCGTCTCCTGGCTCGAATCGATCCTGATCCTCCCCAGCCACCTGGCCCACAGCAACCCCCGTCCCTCCAATCCACTGGTCCGCTCACTCAACCGCTTGCAGCAGGCCTTTGGCAGAAAGTTCAACTGGTTCGTCGAAAACATCTACGCCAGGGCACTGGAAACCCTGCTGCACTGGAAGTTCCTCACCGTCGCCCTCCTGGCCGCGCTTCTCTTTACCACCTTCGGCTACGTGCAGAGCGGTCGTATGCGGATGATCCTGATGCCGCGGGTGGAGTCGGATCGAGCCGTGGTCACCGCCACCCTCCCCTACGGCAGCCCCTATTCCCAGGTGGCCCTGGTCCGGGACCGGCTGGTCGGCGCCATCGAGCGGGTGCGGCAAGAGCATGGCGGCGACAAACTGGTCGAAGGCATCTTCGCCCTCATTGACGAGAACAGCGTCGAGGTCAACGCCTACCTGACCTCACTGGATATCCGGCCGCTCAGTACCCGCGATGTGACCCGTCTCTGGCGCCAGGAGGTGGGACCGATTGTCGGGGTGCAGTCGGCGGTGTTTGAATCGGACCGGGGCGGGCCCGGCAGCGGTTCCTCGCTCTCTCTCGAACTGCGCCACCGGGACATCACCGTTCTCGACCAGGCCAGCGCCGAGCTTGCCGCCAGGCTGATGGAGTTTCCCAACGTCAAGGACATCGACGACGGCTATACCCCAGGCAAACCGCAATTCAACTTCACCATCAACGAGCGGGGCCGCAGTCTCGGCCTCACCCCCTCGGAGGTGGGACGCCAGGTACGCGACGCCTTCCAGGGAGCGATCGCCCTCAAACAGCAACGTGAGGCCAACGAGGTAACGGTCAGGGTCCAACTGCCCGAGGCGCAGCGGCTCAGTGAATTCGACATCGAGCGGATGCTGATTACCACCCCGGCCGGCACCTTCGTCCCCCTCTCGGACATCGCCCAGATCGATCGGGGTCGCGCCTACACCAGCATCACCAGGCGGGATGGGCGGCGAACGGTCACCGTTACCGCCGATGTGGAGCCTCTGGAAGACACCCCCATCATCCTGGCGGGATTGCACAGCACCGCCCTGCCCGAAATGGTCCGCAAATATCCTGGTTTGAGCTACGGGGTCGAAGGTCGGGAGGCCGATCGGCGGGAGAGTATTCAGAGCTTAATTCAGGGATTCGGCTTCACCCTGATCGCCATCTATTTCCTCCTGGCCGTGCCCTTTCGCAGCTACAGTCAGCCGCTGATCGTGATGATCTCCATCCCCTTTGGCTTCATCGGGGCGGTGGTCGGCCATCTCCTCATGGGTTACAGCCTCAGCCTGATGAGTATGATGGGGGTGGTCGCCCTCTCCGGGGTCGTGGTCAACGATTCCCTGGTGCTGGTCGATTATGCCAACAAGAGGCGGCGAGAGGGGTTTGTTGCCCACGACGCCATCACCATGGCGGCAGTCAGGCGCTTCAGACCGGTGATGCTCACCACCCTCACCACCTTCTTCGGCCTGGCGCCGATGATCCTGGAGACCTCCCGGCAGGCCCGGTTCATGATCCCCATGGCCATCTCCCTCGGCTTTGGCATCCTGTTCGCCACGGTGATCACCCTGGTGCTGGTGCCCTGCCTGTACCTCATCTTCGCCAAGGTGCAGGATGGGATCCGGGAGGCGGCCATTGGCGGGCGGCAGCAGGCGGTTTCACCTCCGTCCCGGCAACACCTGGGGCTGGGCGACGGTCACGATCAGAGCCGATCGTGACCGGATATGGCGATGCCGCGCCCGGATCCCGGAAAGATCCGGGTCCCGTGGCCGCGGTCAGTTTTCCTCGGCGCCCAGATAACGGTAGATGGCCGCACCGATAAGCGCGCCCACAATCGGCGCCAGCCAGAAAAGCCACAGCTGAGCGGTCGCCCAATCCCCGACGAACAGGGCGACCCCGGTGCTCCGAGCCGGGTTGACCGAGGTGTTGGTTACCGGAATGGAAACCAGATGGATGATCGTCAGACACAGACCGATGGCGATGGGGGCAAAGCCTTTGGGGGCCCGCTCATCCGTGGCGCCTAGAATGACGAGCAGAAACATCATCGTCATCACCACCTCCGAAACCAGACAGGCGAACAGGCTGTAACCGCCAGGCGAATGTTCGCCATAGCCGTTGGCGGCAAAGTTCACGGAAACATCAAAACCGGCCTTGCCACTGGCGATGATATACAATACCCCACCGGCGACAATGGCGCCGATAACCTGGGCGACGATATACGGTCCCAGATCCCTGCCGGGAAAGCGGCCACCGGCCCAGAGTCCCACAGAGACCGCCGGGTTGAGATGGCAACCGGAGATGTGGCCGATGGCAAAAGCCATCGTCAGAACAGTCAAACCAAAGGTCAGGCCGACACCGAGAATACCAATACCGACATCGGGAAAGGCAGCGGACAAGACCACGCTGCCACAGCCGCCGAACACCAGCCAGAAGGTACCAAAAAACTCCGCGACATATTTCTTCATTTTCCTCTCCTTTTTCCGTTGGTTTATCCGAAAATCGCCGACAAAGAGTCGTTGGCACTTCCTCGGGATTTTCATGGTTTGTTGTGGCTGCGGTACCTGGTCCAGCCATGCTGGTTTATACATGTAATATACGAAATTCGCTTTTTTTCTCTGGCAACTTCCAGCCAGAATCCTCCCAGGCAGCCGGAGCATGATCATCCGCCGGCACAATGAACCGGCAAGCGCCCCCAGACATATCCGCTTCCAGAAGCGGCTTGCCACCTCACTTCCCCCCTGGCTCGGATGTCATCAACACTGTGGCCTGTGTTTGCGTTGCAGTTTGAACACGACATCCGTCCCCCCAGCCGTTCAGCCGGAAAATCGATTGCATGCAGCCCCAGGAGTGGACACTCCGGGTCGTGCCCCCTGACAGGGTCAGCGGAGACCAACGTACCAGGTCATTCTCACCCTTTTCTTACAAACCAGCAGGCTGGACCAGGCAGCCTCAGCCACGACGAAACAGGAAAATTCTCGGCACGAGAAGAGAGGTATCCGAACTGATGCTCCTCTCGTAAAAAATCGAATGGTTCACCATGATGGGCTCAGGAAAAACTTTGCTATACGAGACATACTCTCTCAAGCGGCTATGTGGTATCTATGGTACAGTGAAGGTAACTATTCACCAGCACCCCATTTTCGCCCGATCAGGCCTCATCGCATAGACTTCTCACTTTTTATCGTCATTATCGAAAAAGGGAAAGAAGGGGCTGATGGATTTGAGCGGCTGCTGATTGGTCGCCGTCATCTTTTCTCCCAGGTCGAGCCACTGCATGAACTGGGCATCGAAGGCCTGCCGGTATTCGAGATAGTTGTCGAGAATCTGCTGAAAATAATTTTCAAAAAAATCGTTCAAGGTGTTGTCTCCGTAACGGATGATCGCATGCAGGAAGGGCGAAGGGAGCAGATTGCCGTTATTTTTTCCCTGCTCCAGGATGATCTGGGTGAGTATGAAGGCGGTCACATCGACGTTGGTCTTGGCTTCGCGGACCTGTATCTCGCCTCCCTGGCGGATCAGCTCAGCGATCTCGCTCAAGGTCATGTACTTACGATCTATCATATTGAATAGACGGCGATTGGAGTATTTTTTAAACAGTATGGGTGAACTCACGTTTCATCTGCTCCTTGGCGGCTTTCATCAATCGAGGTACACTGCAAAATATCAACACCAGCATCTTCAGGGATCTCTCCAGGGACACGATTAAAAGATATTGAAATCAGGTAAAAGATAACCCATATGGTAGTGCAGTGCAAAGAAACAGTGGTAATTTTGCATTGCAAAATTTATATTGACAAAGTAGTGGTTCCGCCATTACTATTCCTAACAATCGAATGGCAACGGGGTGAAAAATACGTCACTGTTCACCAGGTCGTATCAAAAGTAAGTAACCGTCCATCAGCTTTTGATGGGCTCGTAAAAACCCAGATCTACTTCGTTGTAGGTCGCAAACGACAATTCGCTGTACCATATGTACTACCAAATTGTCGTTTACGACGCTACGCCTCGTATATCAGGGTTTTTCCTGAGCCCATCCTGGTGGAACATTCGACTTTTTACGAGAACATCAGCTTTTAAGCAAAAAGAAAAAATTGACAGATTCCAGCGGTAACTGTTCACCAGTGCGCGATGTTCATTGCAGCGGATCGTCAGCCGCCTTGGCTGGACTCACTGATCTGACCAGATGAAATCGCCACTGGAACGATTACCCAAAACAGGCAAATCAAAACAACCACAACGACAAAAGTAGATAACGGAGGAATCCCATGGACAACAAGCAGATCACCAAACAGATGATTAAATTCAACAAAACCGCATTCGACAACAGCTTCAGCGCCATGACCATGGTCTATGAGCAGAACGAGAAGATGGTCGAAACCTTTCTCAGCCAGGCAGCCTGGATGCCAGCCGAAGGAAAGAAGGCCATCACCGACTGGCTGACAGCCTACCGGAACGGCTGTAACGACTTCAAGAAACTTGTTGATGACAATTACGCCAAAGTCGAGGACTATTTCGATAAAGAATAACATCAACATCCGTCGGGCGGCGGTTCACGTCCGCCGCTCGGCAGTCATTTAAGGAAATCATCATGTCGGAGTCCAAAGAATTTGGCAATATTTCAACGCCAGAGGCAAGCGCGCTCCTCGACGGGATGTCCATGATGGTGGACATGCACGCCGCAACGCAGAGCTATCTGGCGGGAATGGCACGCTATACCACAGATTTTTTCATTCCTTACCTCTTGTCGACCAACTATTTTCAGCGGGTGGAAAGCAAACGGTTACTGTCAGCCTCACCCGAGGAAAGCTGCGAAGCCTACTCGGGCCTGCTGGACAACAATATCGAACTGATGGAACGCAGCTCCAGTGGTGCCTTCCATTCAATGATGTCGTTTACCAGACAGGCGTTGACCAACCTCAACGAAGCGGTCACCCAGGCCCTTCTCGATCAGAAATATGACAAGCTGACCCACTTCACCACCCGCCAGGCCTCTTTACTGCAACAGGTCACCTACAACTATCCCAAAGCGATAAAGGATATCGAACCCGAGTTTGGTTTTCATTTTGAACGGGGTGAACACCTGCTCTTTGCCGAGACCGATCGCTTTTTTCTCTACCGGGTTCAACCCTCGGACAAACGTGTCGAGATACGGCAGGATGCAAAACCACTGCTGATTCTGCCGCCCTATGTGCTGGGGGCGAACATCCTCGGCTTTCTGCCCGGTGAAGAGCGAAGCTACGCCCACTGCTACGCCAACCAGGGCTTTCCAACCTACATCCGGGTGTTGAAAAAAATCGACACCTCCGTCGCCCTGCAGGTGATGACCGCCGAAGACGACGCCAGGGACACCCGCCGCTTCTGCGAGGCGATTTTTAAGGCCCACGGCAAACCGGTCACCTTGAACGGCTATTGCCAGGGCGGCTTTTCCGGGCTGTGCAACCTGCTCTCCGGAGAGCTCGATGACCTGGTGGACGCCTTCATCACCTGCGTATCACCCATGGACGGCACCCGCAGCAAGGGTCTGGCCCACTTTCTCGGACGTCTGCCCTACCGCTTCAACGACCTGGCCTACGGCACCAAGCTTTTGGCCAACGGCAACCGGGTGGCGGATGGTCAGCTGATGGGCTGGGTCTATAAACTGAAAAGCATCGAGCAGGAAATTCCCACAGCCGCCTTTTATCGTGACCTGATGATGTTCGCCAGCCAGACCGGTGGTGATTTTCAGGTGAGTAAAACCGCTGCGGCCCTCAACTACTGGCTGCAGAACGAACGTTTTGACCTGCCTCTGGAAATTACCCGGATGAGTTTCGCCTCCTACAACACCCCGATCACCGCCGACGGCACCTTGCCCGTCCGCCTGTTTGGTAAAAAGCTCAACCTCAAGCGATTGCAGGAAAAAAACATCCCCTGGCTGATCTGTTACGGCTTAGGCGACGACCTGGTGGAAAAAGAGACCGCTCTGGCCCCTCTCGACTATATCGATGCTGAAGTCAGCCCCTTTCCCAAAGGGCATGTCGCCATCGCCACCTCCTGGTCAAACCCCAAATCCCCCTATGCCCTGCACACCCGTTTCGACGAGGGCAAATATCGCGGTCCGGTACGTTTTCACATGGACCTCGACAATTCGTTTGCCAAGGTCGAGGAATCTGCCCAGCAGTTGAACTGAGCCCCAACAGGACAGATGACGACCTGATGCGGCAAAAAACGGCGAACCGCTCCGCGGCGAAATCGAGGCGGTTCGAGAGAAAATCGAGAACCTGGTTTCTGTTATGAATCGACAATTTTTCGAATTCTGGGGTGATTTTTTCACCAATGTAGCCCGAGGGCAGAAGCAGTTCGAGGAAATGACCGCCTGGATGCAGCATGGCTTTACCGGCACCAGGGAGCTCAACGAGCTGTTCCAGCGCTGCTACGGCCTGGCCCCATCCGGGACCGACGCCAGGCAGCCCTCGCCGGTATGGCAGACGGCGATCGACGACTTTCAAAAAAACTTCGCCGAGATGGCCAGCCAATGGGGCTGGGTCAGCGAGACCGAACACCAGAAGGCCCTGAACCGCTGCCGTGACCTCGAACAGCAGGTACAGCAGCAGCAGAAAACCATCGGCGAGCTGCGCACGCTGCTCCTTGACAAGGGACTTGGCCACAGTGAGCTGTTGCAGCACCTGAAAAACTCGATGCAGGAACAGAGTGATCAGTTCCACAGCTTAATGCAGAGTCTCCAGGAGACCTACAGAGACAATTCGTAGGCTTCATGGGGCCAACGGTTACCGGGAGTTTTCGTTTCCCAATTTCAATGAAGTCGCCTGTGCACACCTGGTACAGCGGTGCAGAACACTTCAAAAACGACACATATTTTCAATCAAGGGTGGAACAATGCTGGAGATAAAAGATGCAGTCGCCGTCATCACTGGCGGCGGGAGTGGTATCGGCCTCAGCCTGGCCAAATACTGGCTGGCGCAAGGTGGTAAGGTGGTCATCGGCGATGTCGCCGAATCGGCCCTGGAGCAGGCAAAACGAGAGTTGAAAGGCGAAGTGGCCACGGTGGTCTGCAACGTCACCAAAGAGGACGACTGCGCCAGGCTGGCCGACACCGCCATCGAGCGCTTTGGCCAGCTCAACCTCGTCGCGCCGTTTGCCGGAATAATCAAAGACGGGATGATGGTTTCCCCGGACAAGGAAAGCGGTAAAGTGACCAAAAAGATGTTGCTTGCCGATTTTCAAGCCGTCATCGACATCAACCTCACCGGCGTCTTCCTCACCGTCCGTGAGTGCGCCGAACGGATGATCAACAACAATTGCAAGGGGCTGATCTGTCTGGTCTCCTCCACCGGCTCTCTGGGAACCGCGGGACAGATCAACTACTCCTCGACCAAGGCGGCGATGTCGGTGATGCCAAAGGTCATCACCGCTGAATTCTTTCGGCGGGGACTGGCCGACAAGCTCCGTTGCGTGGCCGTGGCCCCAGGATATGTGGGCACCCCGATGGTCAGGAACATGAACCAGAAAGCGCTCGACTACGTGATCGGCCAGATACCCATCGGCCGGCTGATCGAACCCGAAGAGGTCGCCATGCTGGTTGGCGACATCTATCGCAACGAGGCCCTGGCCGGCGAGGTCTTTTTCATTCACGGCGGTCTGCGCCTGGGTTCCAAAGGGTAGTCGGTCTGCTGTAAAGACGAGCCAGGGCCGCATGGCGGATGGCTCCTGCCTGACAATTTGTCTTGCGGGCCTGGTTTTGAGATACAAAGAGGTTTTCCATGAGCAAAAATACAGACACTCCTTTTGACATGAATACAGCCGTTTCCAGCTGGTTGACCTTTGCCAATCAGGTCTGGGGACCCGTGCTCAACCAGATGTCGCAACAGACCACCGATATGTGGTCGGCGTATCTCGACAAATCAAACAACGACACCGCAACCGACAGCCACCCCGGCGCCAAGACCCAGGAGGCGTTTACCGCGGCGCTGAAAAACTGGCAGGCGATGAGCAAGGCCTTCGCCACTCCCGAATCGGTGGAAGCACTGTTGAAAGGGAGCGGCGCAATGCCCGAGATGCTGCTGAAGCTCAGCCAGACCTCACTGCGCGGATACTGGGATATGCAGGAGAAAATGATCCAGAAAATCGGAAGGCTGGGCAAGTCGGCCGAGGCATATTCCTTTGCAGATCTCGATGAAAACATCTTCGATGCCTGGGCCGATGTCTATGAAAAGGAATTTCGCCATTTCTTCCAGATGCCACAGCTGGGCCTGTTGCGCAGCTACCAGGAAAAAATCAATGAAGCCGCCGATAAATATGCTTTTTTCCAGGCAAGCATGTCCGAACTTTTCCGGTTGCTGGGCCTGCCCTTCAAGCGCAGCATGCAGGTGATGCAGGAAAAGCTGGCGGAGATGGCGGAGCAGGGCCTGCTGCCCGAGGACGGCAAAGGATATTACAACCTCTGGGTGAAGGTGCTCGAGGGACATTTCATGACCCTTTACCAAACGCCGGAATATGTGGAAACACTCGGCAAGACCGTCAACTATCTGGCCGAGTTCGTCACCGCCCGTGATGCGGCCTTGGAAGACATGGTCGGCTCGTTGCCGCTTGCCAAAAAAAGTGACTTCGATGAGCTGGCGCGTGAACTGCACGATGTAAAGAAACGTCTTCGCCAACTCGAGAAAAGCCAGAAAGCGGCTGCTGGCGGCGGAGCCAGCCGGAAGCAACCCTCACAATCCACAGCGAATGTGTAAACGGAGGAGCCATGTCACAAGCCAATATTCCCGTTGATCTCATCCTCCAGAAGCTCGCCGAAGAGACCGAAAAGGCCCAGTCCAGGGTCCAGAAAGCCTCCGATGTCCTCCTCGGCCAGCTGGAGACGCAATTGGCCCAGACGCCGTACGAAGTCGTCTATCAAGAGGATCGGGTCAAACTGAAACACTACCTGCCCCGAACCAAGATCCAGTACAACACCCCGCTGCTGGTCACCTATGCCCTGATCAACCGTGAAACCATGCTCGATCTGCAGCCGGGTCGGAGCGTGGTGGAACGTTTTCTCGATGCCGGTATCGATCTCTACATGATCGACTGGGGCTACCCCACCCGCAAAGACCGCTTTCTGGGTTTCGACGAACATATCAACGGGTATATGGATGATATCGTGGATTTTATCCGCGAAACTCATCAGGTGGAAAAGATCAATCTGATGGGCATCTGCATGGGGGGGACCTTCAGCGTCATCTACTCCTGCCTGCATCCGGAAAAGATCAAGAATCTGGTAACCACCGTCACGCCGACCAACTTTGCCACCAACAAGGGGCTCCTCCATATCTGGATGAAAAGTATCGACGCCGACCGGGTGGTCGATACCTTCGGCAATCTGCCCGCCGACGTGATGAATCTCGGTTTTCTGATGCTCAATCCTGCCCGGCTGATGATCGATAAGTATGTCGGCTTCATGGAGAACATGGACAACAAGACCTTTGTCGAGAACTTCGTCCGGATGGAAAAATGGATCTTTGACAGCCCCCATTTGCCAGGTGAGGTCTTCCGCCAGTTCATCAAGGACTGTTATCAGGGAAATAAACTGTTGCAGAACCAGATGGTCGTCGGTGACCAGCAGGTGAACCTGAAGAAACTGGTTATGCCACTACTCAATATTTACGGGAAGTTCGACCACCTGGTTCCCCCCGAAGCATGCAACCAGCTCGTCCACGAGGTGGGGAGCAAGGATACCGAGGATATCTGTCTCAACACCGGTCATATCGGGATCTACGTCAGCTCGAAATACCAGGAAGAATTCGCCCCCAAGATCGCCAGCTGGCTCAAGGAAAGGGATGAGATACCAAAGGCCCGGACCCGAACCCGGCGCAAAAAACCAGCGGCCCGGAAAGCGGCTGCGAAATCCGGCACGGAGACAGCCACCGCCACACCTCCGGCCACCAATCCGGAAACAACCACGGAGCAATGAGCTTCTCATTCCGACCAGTTCGCTGACAACACCCACTTTACCGATACAGGACCAGGAGGTACGCCATGACCCGGGAGCAAGACTATTTCACAACCTTTTGCAAAATCAGCAAGGCCTTCGGCACCACCAGCAAACGGGATGACCTGCTCAAACTCATTGTCGACAGTGCCGTGGAATCGATGAACGGCAAGGCCGCCTGCCTGTTTCTGGCCGACGAGCGAGAGGGAATTTTCGTGCCCACGGCCCAGGCCGGTCTGTCGACGACCTATCTGCACGCCAACCCGATGAGCGCCCGCAGTATAGTGGCGGCCCTCGAGAAAAAAAACTATCTCCATTTCGCCGATGCCACCGCCGATCCGCGTCTGGAAAACCATGAGGCGAAACGGGCCGAAGGCATCGCCTCCCTGCTTACCGTGCCGGTCAGGGTCAAGGGTCGAACCATTGGCATACTCTCCCTCTATACCGCCGAGAAACGGGAATTTCAGGAGATGGAGATCGAGTTCCTCTGTGCCCTGGCCGAACAGGGCGGAATCGCCATCGAGAACAACAGACTCTATCGGCGGGTGCAGGAAAATGCCATGCTGTTTCTGGAGCTGGCGGCCAATATCAACTCATCGATGGAGATCCGGGAGATCCTCAACTACCTGACCGTGGAGATCTGCAAAAAACTGGGGATGCGCGGGGCGGCCATTCGCCTGCTCGACGAGGAGCGCGACGAAATGAAACTGGTGGCCAGCCATGGCCTCAGCGAAGCGTTTCTGGAGAAAGGGCGTACAACCACCATCGAAACCGCCCAACGCGCCTTAAAAGGCGAGACCCTGATCGTCAACGATTCTTCGACCGACAACAGAGTCGCCTTTCGGGAGGCGATGCAGGCCGAAGGTGTGGTCTCCATGGTCGTCACTCCCATCATGGCCCGTGAAAAGGTGATCGGGGTATTGCGTCTCTACAGTGACACCACCCGTGACTATCCCGATGACCTGCTGACAATGGTCAAGGCCCTGGCCCATCAGGGTGGTCTGGCCATTCAGAACAGCTCGATGTTCCTGCAGCTGCAGCGGGATAAGAAATCCCTGGAAGAAGACATCTGGAGCCATCGTTCCTGGTTCTGACAGGAGGGAAATAACCAGGCAATGTCACCATCGTTCTTCTCAATTCACCACCAGAGACTACCACAATGATTGGAAAAACCTACGATGAGATCAATCTGGGCGATGTCGCCCAGTTTTCGAAAACAGTCACCGAAGCCGATGTCATTCTCTTTTCCGGCATCACCGGCGATCTGAATCCGGCCCATATCGACGAAACCTATGCCGCGGGAACCTTTTTCAAGACGCGTATCGCCCACGGTATGCTCTCCGCCGGCTTCGTCTCCGCGGTTCTCGGCATGCGCCTGCCGGGGCCGGGAACGATCTATCTCCAGCAAACCCTCGAGTTTCTCGCCCCGGTTCAGATCGGCAATACCGTCACTGCCCGAGCTGAGGTGATCGAAAAGATCGATGCCAAGAAACGCGTGCGCCTCAAGACAACCTGCACCGATCAGAAAGGCACGGTCGTTCTCACCGGCGAGGCACTGGTGGCTCCCCCACGAAAACCGAAGTAGGATTTATCGTGGTCTGTCCCGAATTTACTCGGCAACATTCCTGACGAAAAGGAGAGGAAAATGAAAAGACTGATCGGAATTGTAACCGTTATCTTTGTGTTAGGAATGGGTATGACGGATGCGGTGACGGGGACGGCAGCCGCCTCGAATCGCGATGGTCTCTTCGTCCACATCAGCCATGCCAAGGATGATCCGCACCGGCTCCTGATGGCTCTGAATATGGCCAATATGATGGCCGAAGACCATGATGTTCTCGTCTATTTCGATATCGAGGGGATCCACGCCGTGCTCAAGGATGCGGAGGACATCTCCTTTGCGGAATTTCCTTCGTCACAGAAGGCTCTGGCAGCACTCAAAGCCAAGGGAGTGGTGCTCATGGCCTGTCCCGGTTGCCTGAAGGCTGCGGGAAAGAGCAAAGAAGATCTGGCCGAAGGGATCAGGATCGCAGATAAGAAGGTTTTTTTCTCTTTCACCCAAGGGCGCATCCTGACCCTGGATTACTGATCGGCACTTCCGGTTAAGCGAGCAGAGTGAAGTCTCAGCCATGCTCGCCCGTCGCCACAGGCAGCAGCGTCAGCTGGCCTTGTCACGGACCGAATCGGCTGACGCCCGTTTGCCGAGGTAGAGCATCCGCAACTGGCGAATACGGTTAGGATGAATCAGCAGAATGAATATCCCGCCGACAATGTTGCCCAGGGTGACCGGCAGCAGATTGGCCAGCAGCGCCGTATAGTCGACAAACGGCACCCCACCGGTCAACAACCCGAGCGTGATCAGATACATGTTAGCGACACAGTGCTCGAAACCACAGGCCACAAAGGTCATGATCGGCAGGACGATACAGGCGATTTTCGAAATGGCGTCTTTGGCCATGGTGGCCATCAGTATCGCCAGGATAACCAGGATATTGCAAAATATTCCCCGGATAAACGCTTCACTAAAGCTGAGAGCGGTCTTGCCTGAGGCGACCAGCAGAGCCGCTTCACCCGTCGGCGTCGGGGCGCTGGCTGCCCCGGTGAGACCGGCAAGGTATATGAGCGTCGCCGCACTCACCGCCCCGGCAAAGTTGGCCAGATAGACCACAGACCAGTTTCGGACAACACGGATAATGGGAAAATGACCGGAAATGGCGCCGACAACCAGGATCACATTGCCGGTGAACAGCTCAGCGCCGGCCAGAACGATCAGCACCAGGGCAACAGAGAAGAGCGCCCCCGCGACGATCTTGCTCATGCCCGCGGCCAGAGCCACCAGAAAGATCTGCGCGCCAAAGGCGATATAGAGCCCGGCCAGCAGGCCCAGTACGACCTGCTGCCACCACTTGGTATTGGCCTTTTTTACTCCCAGGGCCGATATATGCTGTCCCAACTCTCTTGGAGTCAGGGAAGGATGGTACGTATCTGGCATAATTGATATTCTCGTTTCTGGATGGGTATTCGTCAGGTTGTTTGCGACCACCAAAGCAGCGGTTGCCGATCAGCGGGGTTGAACGGTCTCGGCCGCCTGACGACATACCGCCTGAAAACTGTCCACCTCGAGGCTGGCCGATCCGACAAAAACCCCAGCCAGTTCGGCAATGCCCAGATATGCACCGACATTGTCAGGGGTCAGCGAGCCGCCGTAGAGTACCGGTCGGCCAGCAAAGATACCGCCAATTTCGCCGACGGCCTCGACCACCTGGGCGGTCGATTCGGGGATACGGAAACTCAACGCATCCACCGGGCAATAGGCAACGACGGTATCGCCGGTTTCCAGGTCGGCCAGACCGCTCAACTGGGACCGTACCTCCGGCCGATCGACGCAGACAATGGGCCGGAGCCCGGCATCGACGACCTCGCCGACCTTGTTGGTCACATCAGCAACCTTCTCATGGAAATAGCGCCGCCTCTCGGAATGGCCGACGATCACATAGTCAACCAGCCCTTTGAGCATATCGGCGGCGACCGCGCCGGTATAGCCGCCCCGGGGGAAAGGCGAAACATCCTGGGCGGCCAGAGCCACCCCCTCAAGCCGCAGTTCCCCGAGATGACGGGCAACATGCTCAAGACTCAGCATGGTCGGAGCCAGCACCACCTCCAGCCCGGCTACGGGGGCGTAGCTCTGGGCAAAGGCGTCCAGCCAGCGGCGCGCCTCATCAGAGGTTTTATGGCATTTCCAGTTGCCGACCACCAACCGTCGACCAACCGTACCAGCGGCGCCCTGCCCGGCCACTTTCCGGTCAGATTGGAAGAAGCGATTCAATATGCTCACGGATTTCCTCCATCGTCTTGCCGCTGACCTTAAACAGCTTGCGTCGGGAAGTCTGGCCGGCGTCCAGGGTGACACCGCTTTTGGCGACACCCAGGGTCTTGGCGAGAAAGAGCGCCACCGCCCTGTTTGCCTTCCCGTCGACGGGGGGACTGGTCACGGCGATTTTGATTGCGTCGTCATGAATGCCAACGATGCTGTTGCGCGAAGCCTTGGGCTGGACGTACACCCGGATCAACACCGCTCCTTGACGGTCTGTTGCCAGATACATGGCCTGTCGAGGATCACTTGTCCTCGAAATTTTCGACCTGCCCCTCTTGCGCCACCTCCTCATCTTCAAGCTCGATGGACTGGAAGAGATCGAGAAACTCGTCCTCCCCGCCAGACCGGTCGCCACCTGCATCGACCAGATCGAGTTGCTCGAGATAGGAGACGAGCACCGCTCTGAGGTCTTCCCGCACCGCCGTCTTTTTATTTCTCAACTCATTGATCTGCACGGGGAGTTTGGCCAGTTCGCGTTCAGATTCCTGCCGGTAGCTCTCCACCTCGCCGATGGCCTGCTGCAGCATCTGATCGGCCTCGTCCTTGGCCTTCTGCTTGACATCGTCGGCAAAGCGCTGGGCGGCAACCAGGGCGGTCTTAAAGTCCATCTCCTCCTGCTTGCTGTCGGTTATCTGTTTTTCCAGCAGTTCGATCTGACCACGCAACTTCTCCAACTCGCCATTGCTCTCCGAGGCGACATTCTGGTTGTCGTCGAGTCGGCCCCGTAGTTTTTCGATCTCATCGCGCAGCTCGGCCTCCTGGCGCTCCCAGGCCTCCTGCTGGAGGTTGTTTTCCAACTCTGCGGCCGCCACCTGCTGTTCGAGGGCCTCAACCTGCTTCTGCAGGTCGCCGACGACCGTTTCCTGCTCAAGGGACTGGACCTCACCATCGGCGAAGCTGCCTTCTGGCGACCGGCTCTGTTCAAGGAGCGATTCCCGCTCTTTCTTCAGCTCCTGCACCTCCTCGTAGAGCTCGGCATACTCGCCCTCCTGCCGCCGCCGCACCTCGTGCAACTCGAAAAACTCCTCTGCCAGCAGTTCGAGATAGGCCTTGACCTCGACTGTATCAAACCCCCTAAATTTAACGACAAATTCCTGATCTTTAATAGACTGTGGAGTTATCAGCATAACACCTCTCCGTCGCTGCTAAGGTTGATAGACTCGTAAAAAGTCGAACGTTCCACCAGGATAGGCTCAGGAAAAACCCTGATATACGAGGCGTAGTGTCTCAAACGGCAATTTGGTAGTACATATGGTACAGCGAAGTGCCGTTTGCGACCTACAACGAAGTAGATCTGAGTTTTTACGAGCTCATCAAGGTTAACAGATGCAACAGCTGCCTGTGACCAAAACTTCCCAACCAATTCAATCATATAACCAGCATGGCTGGACCAGAATGCCTCAGCCACGAAAAACAATGCAACTCTTTGGCACGGTAAGAGAGCTCTCCAGGCCAACGTGTTGCGGATAACCAGCATGGCTGGACCAGGACGCCTCAGCCATTGCAGCCGCAAAACCGAGGCCTTTCTCATGCGAACCTTTCGCGTTCACCCCATGTTCATGGCAAGCTGCTTCAAGGTAGGCACCAGAAAACTCTGGAGAAACATGATGGCCAGAATCAGTACCATCGGCGAGAAATCGATACCGCCCATGCTCAGCGGCAGTACCCGTCGTATCCGGCCAAGGAGCGGTTCGGTCGCCTCGTAAAGAAATCGTACAATCGGATTGGACGGATCGGCATTCACCCAGGAGATGATAGCCCTGCCGATGATAATCCACATATAGGCTGTCAGCAGAAAATCCAGAATTCCCGCCACGGCCATCATAAAATTATTTACCACAAACATAGTATCTCCTTTTTCCGCCCTGGTCCGGATTGCTCACCAACACTGACTTCGGACCCGACGCCGCCTGAACCGATGAAAACTTCGGGCTAGGCAACCCTGCTGCCTGTCTTCACCTGATCGCCTACCGTGGCGAGCACCAGCTTCTCGACACCGTCTACCTCGGTCTTCGCGGCCAGCACCATCCCCTGTGACTGGACGCCCATCAACCGTGCCGGCTTGAGGTTGGCGACAATCAGTACCTGCCTGCCGATAAGCTCCTCGGGGAGGTAATGGGCCGCGATACCGGCGACGATGGTGCGTTCCTCGGGCGCCTTTACCGTCAGCTTCAACAGCCTGTCCGATGTCTTGATCTTTTCAGCCGCCACCACCTCAGCCACCCGGATCTCCACCTCTTTGAACTGTTCGAAGGTGATGACCCCCTCCATCGCGCCTGGAGCGTTCCCCTCGTCGCCATCACCGCTGACCGGAACATCTTTCCGCTCTGTTTTCTTCGTCTTCCCCATGTGTTCTCTAAGATCTATCCGGGGAAAGAGCGCTTCAATCGGCTGCAGACGACCACCCGGCCGGAGCACGCCCCAGTGGCCGCCGACCTCGAGCAGATTCGCTGCCGGATCGTCTTCAGCCATGCCGAGTCCGGCAACCATCCTGGCGGCAGTCGCCGGCATCACCGGGCGAAGCAGCAGAGCCAGCATCCGCAAACTCTCCATCAGGTTGTAGAGCACCGTTGCCAGCCGCTCGTCGCCGTCAGACTGCTTGGCCAGCGCCCAAGGCTCATTGGCCACAATATACTTGTTGGCATGGCTCACCAGCTCCCAGACCGCCTGCAGAGCGCGATGGAATTGAAAGTCGGCCATGTTCTCGCGATACAGCGGCACCACCTTCTCTGCGGTCTGCCGCAGCAGCCTGTCCGACTCGTCTTCTCCCCCAGGAGCGGGCACCACCCCCTTGCAGTACTTGTTGACCATGGTCAGCGAGCGGCTGTAGAGGTTACCGAGGTCGTTGGCGAGATCGGAATTCTTTCTGGCGACGATCGCCTCGCTGGAAAAGGAGGCATCCAGACCAAACGACATTTCCCTCAGGATAAAATAACGAAGGGTGTCGACGCCATAGGCGTCCACCAGCTCCCTTGGCCGCACCACATTGCCGATGGACTTGGACATCTTGGTGTTGTCGACGTTCCAGGAGCCATGGACATGCAGCCGCTTGTAGAGGGGGACGCCCATCGACAGCAGCATGGTCGGCCAGTAGATGGCATGCGGTTTCAGGATATCCTTGGCGATGAGGTGTTCGGCCACCGGCCAGAAGGTCCGGTAGTCTTCGCCGGCCGGGTAGTCGAGACCGCTTAAGTAGTTGATCAGCGCATCGAACCAGACATAGGTGACGAAATTGTCGTCAAACGGCAGTTCGATGCCCCAGGTAAGACGGGTCTTGGGCCTGGAGATACAGAGATCTTCGAGCGGTTCGCTCAAAAAGGAGAGCACCTCGTTGCGGTAACGCTCCGGGGTGATGAACTCGGGGTTGGCGCGGATGTGATCGATCAGTCGCTGCTGGTACTTGGACATCCGGAAAAAGTAATTCTGCTCGGCTATCTCCTGGGGCGGCCGCTGGTGGTCGGGGCAATTGCCGTCGACCAGTTCCTTCTCGGTGAGAAAGCGCTCACAGCCCCGACAGTACAGGCCGGAATATTCGTCGAAATAGATGTCACCGGCATCGTAGACCTGCTGCAGGATCTGCTGTACCACCGCGATGTGCGCGACATCGGTGGTGCGGATGAAGTTGTCGGGAGCCACCTCGAGAATCGGCCAGGTGGCAGAAAACATCCCACTGATGCGGTCGACGTATTCCCTGGCGGGAACATTGTCGTTCATTGCCGCCTCGACGATCTTGTCGCCGTGCTCGTCGGTCCCGGTCTGGAAACGAACCCTTTCACCGCAGAGTCGGCGAAAACGGCTGTAGGTATCGGCAACAATGGTAGTGTACGCATGGCCGAGATGGGGCTGCGCGTTGACGTAATATATGGGTGTTGTGATATAGGTGGTCATGGAGTCGTTGGGGCCAGGGTCCTCGCAGGCTGGTGTGATTTTGCCGGTATCGATAGTCACTCTCTGCCTTTTTTCTCTTTTTTCAATCCTTTGTCAACTCTGATCACCTCATAGTCCCGCCATTGGTCGTATTCGAGCATCCGTTCTTCATTCTGCTCGCTCAACACCACCAGCGTGCGCTGCAGGGGAATCTGCCGCTTCACCTTGAAGACCTGGCCGGCCACCTTGATCTTCCTGCCGGGTTTCGGCATGCCTCTGCGCTGCTGGCGATAGGCATCGAACTCATAGGTAAGACAGCACAACAGGCGATTGCACAGACCGGAGATCTTGGCCGGATTGAGGGGCAGATCCTGTTCCTTGGCCATCTTGATCGAGACCGAATCAAACTTGCGGATAAACGATGAGCAGCAGAGTTCCCGGCCACATATGCCCATACCGCCAATCATTTTCGTCTCGTGCCGGACCCCGACCTGTCGCATCTCCACCCTGGTCCGGAATTCCTGCACCAGGTCTTTGACCAGAGCACGAAAATCCACCCGGTTATCGGCAGTAAAATAGAAAATGATCTTGCTGCCGTTAAAAAAATACTCCACCCGCACCAGCTGCATTGCCAGTTTATGGTGACGAATCAACTGTTCACAGATGGTGGTGGCCCGCTGTTCGAACTGGCCCAGCGCCGCAAACCGTTCAGGTTCGTCACCCTCCGCCAGCTGGACAATCTCATAGATCAGTGGCAGTGGCTCGGGACGGCAGCCGCAGATTGGCGCGCGTCCGGCGATCTGCGCCGGTTCCAGGCCATGGTCGGTTTTCACCATCACGATTTCGTCCCGGGCCATGCCGGCCTCGGCCGAGACCGCGGTAAACAGCTGGCCATCCGCTCGAAAACGAATCCGATAATACTGGTGTTGTTCGTCAAACGCCTGGTCACCGGCGTTGGGTTCATCTACTTTTTCCGCCATAGAAAACGCCTTCCTTCCTCTTCGCCCGCGAGCCCGCAGAGCGTGCACAAATACCCCGGCACCTTGCCTGCCAGGGGAACAATCATTCCTGCTGGAGAGTGAACAGTAGCACCTCACAGACCAGGGTGCGGTTACAGTTGCGCATGAGCTCCCTCTCCGCCCGATCGACAGCTCGCAGTTTAGCAAAGAGGGCCTCAGAACTCCAGCTTTTCAAGGGGCTGTCAGCAGCCAGACCAAAACCGTGCAGTTCAGGTGCCCGCTCCGGCACCGCGATGGCCAGCAGACTGTCACGCAGCCAGAGCCGGACAAGCCCCAGCAAAAAGGGGAGATACTCCTTGAGGCCGGCCATCCTTTCGGCTGCCGCCAGCAGCACCCCGACATCCTTTTGCCCATCAAGTGCCGGATTGCTGGCAACGGCCACGATCTCCTGCAGGACCGCTACCATCTCCTCCTGCCACAACAGCAGCGCCCGCCCAGGACTGCCTTCGGCCAGCCGGGACAGCAGCCGAGCGGTCTCCTCCGGCATCTCCGGCCGGTTGGCCACGACAATTCCGGCACACAGCTCTTCTGGCAAGCCGAAAAAGGGAATCGTCTGACACCGGGAGGAGATGGTGGTGAGTACCTCCTGCGACGCCTCCGAGGTCAGGATGAGCAGGTTGTTTTCCGGCGGCTCCTCCAGGGTCTTCAACAGGCTGTTGGCCGCCTCCTGCCGCATGGTATGCACATCTTCGAGCAGTACGACCCGCATCGTCGACTCGTAAGGGGGATAGTCGAGCTCCCGGCACATCCGCCGCACCTGATCGATCTTTATGGCTCCCCTGTCCGGGGAAACCACCAGAAAATCGGGATGATTGCCGGAAAGAAACTTTCTGCAGGAGACACAGGCACCGCAGGCCTTGCCGGGCTGCTGACCACCACGACAGTCGAGCGCCGCGGCCACTCCTCGGGCGAACAACCGCTTTCCTACCCCATCCGGTCCCTTGAAGATATAGGCATGCGGTAGCCGCCCACTGGTCAGGGAGCGGTGAACCAGACGGACAGCCTTCTGTTGGCCCAGCACTTGGCTATAGCAGAGTATCGGCTTTTTTTCCTCGACCATGGGTGGAGCTGGCCTCACCAGATCTTCCATTTTTTTATCCGAAAATCGCCGACAAGGAGTCGTTGGCACTTCCTCGGGATTTTCATGGTGTGTTGTGGCTGAGGCTGCCTGGTCCAGCCATGCTGGTTAGAACAGGGTCTGCTGCCGCACCGGCGCCGGTTCCTCGCTGATGCCGGCTGCAGAGGTCGCCTGCGGCTCCTCCCGCTGCAGAGGGCTCAGGTACAGATAGCGCTCCAGCGAGCGCTGGTACTCGCTCCAGCTCATTTCGGCACCACGCATCTTTCGTCGCAACTGCTCCAGCACGTTCATCTTCGAATCGAGCTCATCGATAAAGTTCAGCAGAAAGGCCTCTACCGTCATCGGGACCGTCGGCGAGCCATACTCCAGACGGCCATGGTGGCTGAGGATAAGATGCTGCAGCCGCTCCAGCAGATCCTCGGGGAACTCGCCGATCTGGGCCGCGGCCCGGCCGACCATCTCACTGCCAATCACCAGATGGCCCTTGAGACGCCCCCGAACGGTATAATCGATCAGCCCATTTTCCATATACAGCTCCTCGATCTTGCCCAGGTCATGCAGCAGGGCGCCGGCGATAAGCAGCGACCGGTCCACCCCCGGATAGTGCCCGGCCAGCATATCGGCGACCCTGGCCATGGACAGGGAATGCTCGAGCAACCCGCCGATATAGGCGTGATGGATGCCTTTTGCCGCCGGAGCCAACTGGAACCGCTCCCAGAGCTCGCCTTTCTTGAAAAAGCGATTGAGCAGTTTCTTGATAAAAGGGTCTGCGACCGTGCGGATTATCGCCTGGATCCCGGCGGCCATCTCCGTGCAGTCATGGATGCTCGCTGGCAGGAAATCAGCCAGATCGACCTCCTCGTCCATCGGGATGACCTCGTCTATTTTCAATTGCAGTTTGTCACGGTACGATTGGGCCATCCCCTTGAGCTGAACACAACTCCCCGGCTGGCACAGCTGCTGGAAATGTTCGACATTCTCCCAGATCGGCCCACTCAATTCGCCGGTTTTGTCCATCACCACCACGATCAGATACGGCTTGCCGGCCCTGGTCTCCGCAAGCCGCACCGATTTGACCCAAAAGATATCGTCAACTCGGTCTCCTGCCAGGATCTTCTCTACAAACACGGATTTCGTCATACTGGTCACTGCCCGCCCGGGGCCTGGTTTGACAATTCATGGGGCCGCCGGCACCGATGCTCTTCTCTAGCGGCAAACCTGCAAGGCGGAATATAATACACATAATGGCCATAAAGTGCCCAACTTTTCCCAAAATGCCGCGTTCGCCCTGAAGAAGGGGCAAGAGTGGGGTGCGGCAATAGGGTTCATCGCCAGAAATTTCGAACCTGCGCCGCTGAACCAATGAGAAATCCGAGCTGCAAAAATCGGAGATGATAAGAAGGCGACCCGTTGCGGTCCGGGACGACGAGGGGCGAGGACGCCGGGGGAAGGAAAGGGAAGGTGGGTCCCGCTTTGCTCGCTTACTTTACTCGCTTACCTGTCCAGCCATGCTGTTTTTTCTCGAAAGTCAGGCTCACCTCGCGAGCCGGTCGTCGATCACCTCCAGCAGCGCCGGAGAATGCTCGCGCACCCGGGCCAGCAGCGCCGACAGCTCTGCCCTGTCTTCACGGGCTGCAGCCCGCTCCATCGCCTGCATCAGCGAAAAGAGCACATCTGCCTGGACATTGCCGGCACTCCCCTTCAACCGGTGGACCAGCCAGGTCACCGCCCCCAGATCACCCCGGGCCAGGGCCCGGCCGATCTCTTCGATCCGCTCGGGAATCTCCTCCCGGAAATACTGGAGGATCAGCCGACCATTACGCTCATCACCCAGCAGGCGCTGAATGAGCCGGTCATAATCGAGTACCGCCACCGCCTCCGGGGCCCGTGCCCCGTCCTCGCCGCCAGCGACGTTGACAACCGTCACCCGGTCCCGCCCAGGAACCTCCGGGCCGACAGCGAGCCAGGTGTCGAGAATTGCCGCCAGGTTCTCCGGCTGAACCGGCTTGGTGATGACATCGCTCATCCCGGCATTCAGGCACCACTCCCGATCACCGGTCATCGCATGGGCAGTCAGAGCGATGACCGGCACCTGGCTGGACGTGGCACTCGCCGACAGCCTCCGAATGCGCCGGGTCGCCTCGAGGCCGTCCATCACCGGCATGGAGACATCCATGAAGACGATGTCATAGCGCGACTGCCTCACCTGGTCGATCGCCTCCTGGCCATTACCCACCGCCTCGATATGCTCACAACCGAGGCGATGAAGCATGCCGACCACCACCTGTTGGTTGATATTCCGGTCTTCGACCACCAGAATCCGGGCCCGGGCCCTGATCACCCGGCTGTCGCGATCGCCCCATCTCGGTCGGGGAAGAACGGCGATACACTGCTGCAGATCTTTCAACTCGTCGCTTTTCAACAGACAGATGCAGCCCTGCAGCAGACTTGAAAAACGCAGCGGCCGGTTGAGATACACCTGGTCCTTGTCCTTTGGCTGGATCGCCAACTGATTGACATCGGCCCTGCTGCGGATGACAATCCGGCCACAGTCGTCGGCCAGCCGCCGGCTACCGGCCAGGAGCGGGGTGAGCGAGTCATCCAAGACCAGCAGCCGGTACGGCTCTGTCCGACCCGCCTCCCCCTGCAGCAGCTGGCTCAGCTGCTCTTTATCGCCGGCGACATCGACCAGGGCTCCCCAGGCCAGAAACTGACGCCGGAGATACTCCCGGCTCTGTTCGTCGGTCTCGGCGACCAGGACCGGCAACTGTCGCAGCAGGGTGCAAATCTCTTTTTCCTGCCCCGAGGCCGAGCCGGCAACGAGATCGAGCGTAAACCAGAACTCGGCCCCCTCACCCGGAACCGACACCACCCCGATCTCGCCGCCCATCAATTCGACCAGCTGCCGGGAGATGGCCAGGCCGAGACCGGTCCCCTCCATCTGTCGGGTGAGGGTATCACCGACCTGAGAGAAATTTTCAAAGAGGACCTGCTGCTTGTCCAACGGAATGCCGGGTCCGGTGTCTTTGACCGAGAAACGCAGCTGCTCTGTCTCTGTCGCATCCAGGGAGACCGACAGACAGATCCTTCCCCTGGCGGTGAACTTGACTGCATTGACGACCAGATTGAGCAGCACCTGTCTGATCCGCACCGGATCGCCGCTGATCAGCTCCGGCACGGCGGGGTCGGCATGACAGGTCAGAAACACCCGCTGGTGGTCGATACGGGTCGCCACCAGGTCGATGACGTCATCGAGCAGCTCGCGCAGGGAGAATTCTACCGACTCCAACTGGAGTCGGCCCGCCTCTATCTTGGAAAAATCGAGGATATCATTGATTATCGTCAACAACGACTCGCTGCTGTGACGGATAGCGTCCACATAATGACGCTGGGCGGAATCCAGGCCGGTTTCAAGCAACAGGGTCGTCATGCCCAGCACCCCGTTCATGGGCGTACGGATCTCATGACTCATGTTGGCCAGAAATTCGCTCTTGGTTCGATTGGCCGTCTCGGCGGCGGTCTTCTCGAGCTCCAGCTGTCGGGCGAGCTTCTGGGCGGTACTATCGATAAGTGAGCCCTCAAGGCAGGGCGGATCCCCCGCCTCGCCGCCGGAGTAACGGACAGTGAGCGATCCACAGAATCTCGTGCCGTCCCGTTTCTTCAGCTCCACCTCGAGCCCGGTCACAGGATGCTTTTCCGTCACCGTCTGGGCGAGACGGGAAAAATTCTGGTACGAGAGGACCGCGGCCATACCGCCACCGCTGTCGGCAAGCAGCTCTACCGCGGTCTCGTAGCCAAGCATCCTGGCCAGGGCGGGATTGGCATCGATCAGCCGGCCATCGAGCGCGGCCTGGAACAGTCCCTCGCCACAACGCTGGTAGAGCTCACCGCGCCTTTTTTCTGATCTGGCCAGCTGCCCGCGGACCGCAGCGCTCTCCACCGCGACCTCGACCTGCTGGGCCAGGGTGTGCAGTATCTGCAGGTCGACCCCGGTCAACCGGGACCGACGCCGGGTCTTCTCACCACTGTTGCCGGCCAGAAGGATATGCGGCGGCCCCTCCTTTTGGCCAAGGTTCAGTGTCGAGGCGATAAAAAAACGGACCCCGAGCTCCTCTTCGTAAACAAAGGGTATCTTTCCCCTGTTTTCACCATTGATCAGCAATTCGCCATGCTGCTCTATCAGGTGAAACAGGGTCGATGACAACGTTCGCGAGGCAATCGCCTCGGTGGGGTAGCCGTAATGGGCCTCCACCCTGTACTCCTGGCCGAATCGGCAGACGATGATCGCCCTGTCGAAACCGACCTCCACCAGGGCACGCACCACGATCCCGGCCATTTCGCCATGGCTTGCGGCGGCCAGAATCTGTTTATTGATCACCGGGAAAAACTGCAGGCAGCGCAGCCGTTTATTCAGCTCGATTCTGGCCTCGGCCAGCTCGGTCTCATGGGCGATTATCGTCGCCGTCAACCTGTTGATCTCCTCGAGATGGGCCGCATCGGCACCATAGGGCGATTCCGGCCGCTCAGGCCTGACCTCACGGCTCCACTGTCGGGGAATGCGTATTTTCATATCATTCCAGCCCTGGTAAGACACCTGCAGAATGGAAAAAGGAAAGACACTGCCTTATCGCAACCGTCTGGGCAGAGAATAAACCGGTCGGGCTGGCTGACAGGATGATCCGAAAACGGACCCCTCTCTTGCCCCGTCAGTCGCGGCCAGCCCGGATACCGTGATACTGTAACTGAGATCTTCATGCGGCAACATCCCATGCAGCCCATCGCCTGCCATCGTTCCAGCACCAAATTGCTAGGTGGCGCCCATCCGGCAGCAACTACCGTCTTCTTCAGGAACCCTGTACGACAGCGCCGATCGGAGACTCTCGCATGCCATCAGTTTTTCACAAAACCGTGCTCGATGTCAAACAGAGAACCGCAGCCAGCACCCTTTTCAGGGGGGAAACGGCGGGGCAAACCCGACGATCACCCGTGCTCTGCGATACCAGTATTTGGAGATCGTTCAACAATTTTCTCCACTGTCTCCCCGGCCGGAAAAATAGGGCTGTCGACGGGAAAAGCAGCGGAGCGGACAAACCGCCGCCCAAAGCCGCGATCCGCCATCTGCCGCCCCCGGAAACTCTCGCTGGCAGAGAGGGCAAGGGTCAAGGATTTTGTGGTCGCGACGACAAATTCAACGCAATATGGTTGCTCATTGGCCCAAACAATGCAATAGTGTCTGCTCATTTACGGCGTCACGTCCCACCACTCACCTTGTGCACCGTGTTTCGACCCTCTGCCACAATTGATGGCGTCGTAAAAAGCCCGATCTCCTGCGTTGCAGCGGGATCGGCCAATGCTCGACGTACCACATGTACGTCTGCGCTTTGCCGACACCACTGCGCCTTGCATATCAGGCTTTTGTACTTAGCCATCTTACGCGCAGGTTTTAGGTTTTTACGAGCCCATCACAATTGATAGACTCGTAAAAGGTCGAACGTTCCACCAGGATGGGCTCAGGAAAAACCCTGATATACGAGGCGTAGTGTCTCAAACGGCAATTTGCTAGTACATATGGTACAGCGAAGTGTCGTTTGCGACCTACAACGAAGTAGATCCGGGTTTTTACGAGCCCATCACAATTGACCCTGTACAGGAGCAGCATGCAATGAAAAAACAGATGATTATCTCTGTAATGTCCAAGGATCGGCCAGGCATCATCGCCGATATAACCGGAGCCATCTTCCAGCTGGAAGGCGACCTCGCCGACCTCAACCAGTCGGTGCTCTGCGGCTATCTCAACATGATCCTCATCGCCTCCTTCGCCCAGGAGGTGACTCCGGAAGACGTGATGGCCCGGATCTCGCACATCACATCTCCGGTCAAGTTCGAAGTCGTGATCAAGGTGATGGATCAGCCGATCGACGTCTGTTATTTTCCCCTGCCGGCAGAGACCTATATCATGACCGCCCGCGGCAAGAACAGAAGTGGCCTGGTCCACAGTGTCAGCCAGTTCTGCTATGACCACAACATCAATATCCGTGACCTGGCCACCACCCTGCGTGAGGACCAGTACACCATGGTTCTGCAACTGGACCTCTCCCAGATCGACTCTCTGGCGCAGGTACAGGAAGATCTGGTGGAATTCTCCCGAGCTTCCGGACTGACGGTGATGATGCAGCACAACGACATCTTCCAGGCAACCCACGAGGTGACCCTGCATTGAGGCGCGGCGGCCACCCCAGTGGTTCCTGCCAAAAGAGAAGAAGAGGAGAAACCATGTTACGATCAGACCAGATTCTCGCCACCGTGGAGATGATCCAGAAGGAAAACCTGGACGTTCGCACCGTCACCATGGGCATCAGCCTGCTGGACTGTCGCGGCGGCGGCGTCAGCGAGACCTGTGAGAAAATAGAACAGAAGATTTACAGTTATGCCGGCGACTTCGTCGCCACCTGCAATGATATCAGCCGCAACCTGGGGATACCGGTGGTCAACAAGCGCATCTCGGTGACCCCCATGGCCTTTGTCGGCGCCGGTTTTGACCAGCACGGCTTCGTCGAACTGGCCAAAAGTCTCGATCGGGCCGCCACCGCGGTAGGCGTCGATATCCTCGGAGGCTTTTCGGCCCAGGTGGAAAAGGGGATGACCGCAACGGACCTCGAGTATATCAAGGCGCTGCCGCAGGCCCTGGCCGAAACGGAGAAGGTCTGCGCCTCGATCAATATCGGCACCAGCCAGAAAGGCATCAATATGGACGCCCTGGCGATGATGGGTGAGACGATCAAGGCGATTGCCGAAAAGACCCGCGAGCAGAACGGCTTTGGCGCCGCCAAGTTCGTGGTCTTCTGCAATCAACCCGGAGACAACCCGTTTATGGCCGGGGCGATCCACGGTCTGGAAGAGGCCGAGGCGGTACTGAACGTCGGGGTCAGCGGACCGGGGGTCATCGCCAGGGCGCTCGAACGGCTGATCAATGGCAGAAAAGGCAACGGCCGCTTACGTCTTGACGAAATCGCCGACGAAATCAAACAGACGACCTTCCGGGTCACCCGCTGCGGCGAGCTGGTGGGGCGCAAGGTCTCCAAGGCGCTCGGTATCGAGTTCGGCGTGGTCGACCTCTCGCTCGCCCCGACCCCGACCATCGGTGACAGCGTCGGCGAGATCTTCAAGATTCTCGGGGTCGATGCGGTGGGCGCACCCGGCTCGACCGCGATTCTCGCCATGCTCAACGACGCGGTGAAAAAAGGCGGGATCTTCGCCTCGAAAACCGTCGGTGGCCTGAGCGGAGCCTTTATCCCGGTGATGGAGGACGCGGTGCTGGCGGACGCGGTCGGCGAAGGCGCGCTCTGTCTGGAAAAACTCGAGGCCATGACCTGCGTCTGCTCGGTGGGGCTCGATATGGTGGCCATCCCCGGCTCGGTCGATGCCGACACCATCTCGGCCATCATCGCCGACGAGATGGCCCTTGGCATGGTCAATCACAAGACCACCGCCGCCCGACTGATTCCCATTCCCGGCAAGGAGGCCGGCGAACATGTGAGTTTTGGCGGACTCTTCGGAGCGAGCCCGATTATCGAGGTCAAAAATGTCGGTAAGTCAGGCCGCTTTATCGCCTGGGGCGGTCGTCTGCCCGCACCTGTCCACAGTTTCAAAAACTGATGGACTCGTAAAAACTCCGATCTACTTCGTTGTAGATCTCAAACGGCACTTCGCTGTACCATATGTACTACCAAATTGCCGTTTGAGACACTACGCCTCGTATATCAAAGTTTTTTCTGAGCCCATCTTGGTGCAACATTCGACTTTTTGTACTGAGCCATCCTGTATGCACGCTTGAGGTTTTTCCTGAGCCTTCCCCCCTCAACGGGGCGTAGAACGGTCGGGGTAGTCTCTTCGCCAGGGCTGCCTCGCTTTTGCGGCGTAGTCACCAAGTGCCAGATAAAAGGCGCCGACGGCAAGTTCCGCGCAGTGGCGGTGCCCTGCATCCAGGGATTCGAGAAAATCGATCACCTGCTCGGGCGTGAGCTCCCAGCAGCTGTCGATCGGCCGACCCTCCGCCAGGTAGGTGACCGTATTGGCGCAGGCAAAGGTGTTGAGGCAGCCACTGACCTGGAAGGTGAGCCGGTACACCTTGCCCTGCCGCACGGCCAGGTAAAACTCGACCCGATCACCGCAATCGCCTGTCCTGGCGCCATACCCATCCGCTCGCATTAAGGTGCCATACCGCTCGGTATTGGACGCCATATGCACGAACCTGTCTGAATATCCCGCCAGCATCTTCGTTCTCCCCTTCTTTTTTTCTCCAGCAGACCACATTGAGACCACATTGGCCCCAACGCCAAGCTCACTGTAGCCGATCGATAGCCAAATGCCAACAGCTCCGACGGCCGGTCAGCGAGGCCATTCCAGATCTCGACCCGGGCTCTGATCGCGCCGACGCCGCCAGAGGTCCTTTCAACCAACCATTGGACGAAACAACCTCGCCTCCCTGCTAAGGCCGTGGCTCTAGAATGGTCCTACCCAAATGCCAAAAGAGAAAAAATGCCTTCGTCCTTCTCCTTTCCCACCATTTTCATCTAGGCGAGTTTGCCACATTGTGGTACTATGACCTGCAAAATAATACCACGGTGTGGCATGCATGGCTACTGGGAATGCTCAGGCGCCGCGAGGAGGCGCCGCCGCCTTTTTGTACGGTCCGCATGTACCGGAACATGACCGAAGTGCCAGAACCCGACAGCTGTATTCCGGTAGCAAACGAGACGGGCCACTACTCCACAGGATGAAGACCATGAACGAAGCGTTGATTCTGGAAAAATTAGATAGCCTTGCAGGCGAGATCCAGGCCCTGAAAGCGGAGGTACGGGCGCTACAGGAAATCCGACCGGATCGGGCGCCCGCCCCGCAGGAGGCCAGACAGTCAGCACCATCTCCATCTGCGGGATTTCAGGGGAAAGACCAGGAAAAGGATCTCGATCGGCTGGTTGCAAACCTGGCGTTCTTTGCCGAGGATATCAACGCCATGCTGGTCAGGGCGAAGGCCGGCAACGAACTCCTTGACGATCTCGGGCCGATCGTCCATCAGGTCTACCCCCAGGTCATCCGCTTTTTCGCCGAACTCGAAGAACAACTCAGCCAGGAGGACCTGATCGGCCTCTGCAGAAATCTGCTCGCGGCGGTTCCCGCCCTCCGCGAAGGTCTCAGCCTCTTCAAGAGTTCGATGGAGTTAAAAGAAGAACTTCTGCCGATTGCCCGGCTCCTCTACCCCAAGGTCATCACTCTCTTTCAGGAGCTGCAGCTGACCATCGAGCGATCCGACGGTCTCATCACCGTCGCCGCCGCAGCCGCCAGACGAGCCACCACCGCGACCTTGACCTCAGCACAGACCCAGGAAATAGTCAGGATAATCGAAGAGTTCGATGTACGGTCCAGCCAGCCGCTCTCACCACTGGGGGCGATACGACAACTGATGCAGCCCGAGGTCCAGCACGCCCTGGGCGCAATCTTCGCCCTGCTGCGGAGCGCGGGCGCCTGCCTTGCGGCAATCGAGAAAAAGTAGACCAGACAACACCAGGCAACACCCAGGGCAGTCGGCACTCTTCGCCTCTGTCCACAACCTGCCCCAAAGGAGGCGATCATTACCATGAAGAAACTAGTCATTCTCGGAGCCGGCTGCGGTGGCACCATGATGGCGAACAAGATGAGGAAACACCTCGATGAGGACTGGTCGGTAACCATCATCGACCGTAACAACATCCACGACTATCAGCCGGGTTACCTCTTCGTTCCGTTCGACATCAACACACCCAAAGATATCAGAAGGACCAAGAAAGAGTTCATGAATCCCGGGATCGACTTCGTCATCTCCGAGATCGTCAACGTGGACTGGCACAATCAGGAAATCACCACCGCCAGCGAGGGCACGTTCGCCTACGATATCCTCATCATGGCCACCGGCTGCGACATCCGCCCCGAAGAGGTCGAAGGGCTGGCGGAAGGATGGGGCAAGGACATCCACGGCTACTACCGTTACGATGACTGCATCGCGCTTGGCAAGGCCCTAAAGAAGTTCACCGGGGGGCGGCTGGTGGTCAACATCGCCGAGATGCCGATCAAATGCCCGGTGGCCCCGCTCGAGTTCGCCTTCCTGGCGGACTGGTGGTTCCACCAGCAGGGTCTGCGCGACAAGGTGGAGATCGAATTCGTCACTCCGCTCTCCGGCGCCTTCACCAAGCCGGTGGCGACCAGGGTGCTGACCGATGCCTGCAAGGCCAAGAATATCACCATCACCCCGAACTTTGCCATCGGTCGCGTCGATAGTGAAAAGAAGATCATCGAGGCCTACGACGGAACCCAGGTGGACTACGATCTGCTGGTCTCCATTCCGCCCAACTTCGGTGACGAGGCGATGATCGAATCGAAGGTGGCCGACCCGATGGGATATATCCCGGTGGACAAGCACACCCTCCAGCCACAGGGTTATGACAACGTCTGGGTACTGGGCGACGCCACCGACGTCCCCACCTCCAAGGCGGGGGCGGTGGCCCACTTTCAGGGTGATATCCTCGAAGAGAACATCCTGGCCTATATCGAGGGAAGAGAGCAGCACGCCCGCTCGGACGGGCACGCCCTCTGATTCATCGAATCGGGCTTCGGGAAAGCCTACGTCATCGACTTCAACTACGCCATCGAACCATACAGTGGCACCTATCCCTTACCGGTTATCGGTCCCATGGGGCTGTTGAAAGACACCCAGCTGAACCATTTCAGCAAACTGCTGTTCAAATGGGTCTATTTCAATCTGCTGCTCAAGGGGGCCTGGCTCGGGCCGCCGGCTCTTGAGATGGCCGGAAAAACTGTGGGGAGGTAGTCAACAGTCTGGAAAGAACCACAGCAACGCAACGGGAGGCAGCGAGGTGACTCGCGCGGCCTCCCGTATCCGGACGGCTTGCGCGCAAGCAAAAAAGGGTCAGTCTCCGGGTAACCGTTCAGCGGCATGCGCAAAAAGAGAGCGCTACCACGGCCTGTAACCATCCATCCGGTGCCCCTGCCATCCGTCTGCTCTCTTTTCACCGCCGCCCCTGACCCGGCGCTATTTCCCACAGGAGGGACAAAGAACAAAGTGTAAACGGGGATCCTCCTGCTGTTCGACCATCTCCGGGAATGACTGCCAGGTGCCGTCCTCCTGCTGCAGCTTCAGACAGCTGACACATACCGGCAGATTTCCCTGGAGCATCTCGACATGGTTGAGCACGGTTTTCAATTCGTTGTTGGAGACGGCCAGCGTCTCCTGAATCGTCACCAAGCGCTCGGCGACCCGCACCCTGGCCCGCAGTTCGTGCTCATCGAACGGTTTAGTGATGTAGTCGTCGGCTCCGGCGTCAAAACCTTTCAAGATATCGTCTTTGGCATCGTGCCCGGTCAGCATGATCACATAGACCGGGGTCTCTCTTTCGAGCATCTTGACCTTTCGACAGAGCTCAAGGCCGTCGATCCCCGGCATCTCCCAGTCGAGGATAGCGATACGGGGCCCATCCGGATCCTGCAGCAGTTTCCAGGCGGCCTCACCCTCTTCCACGCTGTCCACCTGGAACCCCCACTGTTCAAGAACGACCTGAACGGTCAACCTGGTGGTGTATTCATCCTCCGCAATCAGTAGTTTCACCGCTGTTTCCCCTCCGCAAAATGTAATATGCGTATCTCCATTTCGTCATACGACGCATCTCTCATTGCCGATTATCCTGCAGGGCGACCGATTTGTCCACCCCACGGGATACAACTCACAACCTCTTTCTTGTCTTTTTCTCGTCCCCCGGATTGTCTTCCACCTCTCTTTATCCCGGATTTCTCATCCCGACGACCGGCACAAAAAAATACCAAAGGCCAGGAGAAAACTGAAAAAGAGGGCAAAACGCGCTGTCTGGGCCAGGGTGTCGTTAAGCTCGGGCCCGCGGGCCCGGCCGATCTCCCGCCAGAGCGCTCGGGCCAGTGGCGTCACCGCCAGCGGCAGCAGAACCGGCCAGCCGTAGGCCAGGGCAGCAAGGAGCACCACCACCAGATACGAACCCGCCAGCAGCGAGCGATAGAACCCGATAGTCCTCTTTTCGCCCAGGCGAACGGCCAGGGTATTCTTGCCGGCCAGGGCGTCGCTGCCGCGGTCCCTGAGGTTGTTGACCACCATGATGGCGGTGATGAGCAGACCCGGAGGAAAGGAGGCCGCCACCACCAGCGGGGTGATGGTCACGGCCTGCGCCCAGTAGGTTCCACCCACCGCCACCAGACCAAAAAAGATAAAGACGAACAGCTCGCCAAGTCCATGGGAGGCCAGGGGATAGGGCCCGCCGCTGTAGCCCAGGGTGCCCAGCAGCGAGGCCACCCCGACCCAGAAAAGCACCACCCCTCCGACACTGGTCAGATAACCGAAAACAGCGGCCGCCACAACCAGACAGCCGATCATCATCCCCTTCACCCGAGCTGGTGGAATCAAGCCGCTCTGGGTGACCCGCACCGGCCCCAGGCGGGTCCCGGAATCGATATCGTTTTGCGCATCGAAATAGTCGTTGGCCAGGTTGACGCCCACCTGCAGCACCAGCGCGGCGATCAACGCCGCGACAACGGGCAATGCGGCAAAGACATCATCGTAAAAGGCCGTTGCCGCGCCCACCGCGATGGGAGCGACCGCGGCTGGCAGGGTCTTTGGCCGGATGGCCAGCCACCAGAGAGTCAACTGATTCTGTCGCTGCATGAGCTATCCTCTTTGCATCGTCAACCAGCCAATGCGCGCGACCACCAGACATTCACCCGACATAGAGATGCCTGCCCACCCACAGCTCGATGGAATAGATGAGAAAATAGAGCGAGACGCCAAGGAGGCCCATGGCCATTATTCCCGTGTACATTTCCGGATACATCAGCACCTGATAGGTCTCCACAACGATATAGTAGCCGAGCCCGTATCGGGTCAGCGACTGTTCCGCGATAAAGAGCACGGCAATGGCCGTCCCCACCGAGATCCGCAGCGAGGTGAGTACCGCCGGCAGGGTCGCCGGTACATAAACGTAGCGAAACAGGGCCCGCCGACCGGCACCGAGGGAACGGACCGACAGGATCAGCTCCTTTTTCAGCCCCGCCGCCTCATCCCGCACCACCACCAGGATCTGAAAGAAAATGATGATGGCGATCAGGATGATCTTCGAGAGATCCGTAATACCCAGCAGCACATAGATCACCGGCAAAAAGATGATCTTGGGAATCGGATAGACGATGGCGACCAGCGGTCCCACCACCCGATCCAGCCGCGGCATCTGCCCCAGCGCCAGTCCCAGCGGCGCGGCCAGCATGGTGGCGATCACGATCGCCGCCAGCACCCGGCCGGTGCTGGCCAGGAAATGCAGGCCGAGTTCACCGAGAAACGAGCGACAGAACAGGGGAACCACCACCAGCGGCGATGGCATAATCGGCCGGTTCACCACCATGGCGACACCTTGCCAGATCACAAAGAACATGGCAATACCGATAAGCGAAGAGCCAGGTGTCAGACGTCTTTTCATTGCGGTTTTCCAGCCCTCATTCAAATGGCCACGCCAATCGTCTGGCCGCCAATCGTCCGTTTCAGCTCCTGGCACTGCCGGACAAATTCCGGATCGTTGCGTTTTTCGCTGGCCCCGCGCAGATGGTTGTCGATCAGTACCGGTTCACGGTTGACCCCGTTGCCCAGCACCAGGATCTTCTGCCCCAGCACCACCGCCTCCTCGATGTCGTGGGTCACGGTGATCGAGGTGAGCCCGGATTCCTGATGAAAGGTGCTCATCACCTTCTGCAACTCTTCGCGGATCGGCGCATCGAGCGCGGAAAACGGCTCATCCATCAGCAGCAGATCCGGATCGAGCACCAGCGTCCTGGCGATAGCCGCCCGCTGCCGCTGACCGCGGGACAGTTCCACCGGATATCTGTTTTCGACCTCGCGTATTCCCAGCCAATCGAGCCAGTACTCGATCCGCCTGGTCAACCTGGCAGAATCAGTTTCCATGTCGACCGGGCTATGATGGCCGTCGGGCCCATAGTATTTTCTGATGGTCAGCCCCAGTTCGGTATTCTGCCTCACCGTCGCCCAGGGCAAAAGACCATGGTCCTGCAGCACCAGCCCGGTTCGCGGCCTGGCCCGGGTAATGACCTGCCCTGCGACCCTGATCGCCCCACCATGCGGCCGCAGCAGCCCCGCCACCAGCGACAACAGGGTGGTCTTGCCGCAACCGGAAGGCCCGATGATGGTCACGGCCTCGCCGCGCCTGATCGCCAGGCTGAAATCGGTAAAAATCTGCCGGCCATCGGCATAGGCAAACGACAGCCGGTCGATCTCGATCATCGGCATCACCGCCACTCACCGAGGCAGAAAGGCGGTGGTCACCGAATCGTCATAGGAGACCGGGGTGGTTATCAGCTGTTTTTTCTGCATCCAGCCCAGGACATCGTCCCATTGATCGCGGCTCGGCACCGACGGCCCGGGATAGGGGGGAATCCGGTAGGTGTCAACCACATTTTTCGGGACTCGGATCGTTTGCAGCAACAACGGCTGAAAACGCTGGGAATCGGCATTGAGGTCGACCACGGCCCGGTTCCAGGCCACCATGAAGCGCTTCACCGCCTCCTCTTTGTCCCTCACCGCCTCGCTGGAAAAACTGATCACGCTGGCGCTGAGCCCAGCCAGCTTGAGATCGCTGACGACCTCGACCGCTCCGGCCTGGATCGCGGCCGAACCCAGCGGCTCGGGCAGGGTCGCCGCGGCAAGCTGACCGGTCAACAGCAGTTGCAGCCGCTCGGGCAGTACCGGCACCGACGCAAAACGGATCGCGCTCTCCGCCACCCCACCGGACTCCAGGAGCCTGGTCGAGACATATTCGATCACCGTGTTCATGGAAACGGCCACGGGCACCCCAGCCAGATCGGCAACCGAGGCGATCGCGGTTCCCGGGGCAGCCAGGACCCGAAAGAGCGGCGCATCGCCCAGCGGAATCCTGGCGAAGGAGACGATTTTCATCTGGACCCTGTCCCGGTTGAACAGCATGGCCCCACCCACCTCGTTGACCATCCCGTCGATCCGGCCCGCCTGCAGCAACTGGTCGCGCTCCACCGCACTGCCCACCGGCAGGATCTCGACGGTGATCCCGCCATCCTGGAAATATCCCTGCTGCCGGGCGACGTAGGCCGGAAAGACGTCGGGGACGGGAAGCAGGGCGAGATGCAGGGTCATCTCGTCATCCGCGCCGGGCGCCGGGTCAGGGGTAAAAAGCGTCAGTCCGCCAAGACAAGCCAGAAACAGCAGGACCGACAACGAGCATGTCGTTCGAGCGATTGACCGTATCTTCATGAGATAGCTTACCTCCAGGCAGCAACAGTGGTCGGCCGGCCGGCACAGGACCACTGCCATCAATAGTTTCCTCAAAACAGCAGGGCTGGGCAGGTCATCTCGACCGCAGGGCCTCTCTCAACAGCTGCCGGCGGAATTCCGTCAGTATCGCCGCCGCTTCCCCGATATTTTCAGACGAGATGGTCAGGGCCCAGTGGTAATGTCGCAGGTTGTTGAGATAGCGCTTGTCATAGTACTCCACCAGCAGGATCTCCACCAGTTCCGCCAGCCGGTTCTGCCGCAACAGCGCACAGAGTTCCACTACCACCTTGGCGCCGACCTTGCTGCGCAGCGATTTGAGAATCCTCTCCACCCGGGCGACCGTCGCCTCGTCGGGGAGCGGATAATCCTCCACTATACGGGCCACCCGGGTCGCAAGCGAGGCGGAGACCAGCACCAGCTGCCCAGCCTTCATGGCCCGGGCCAACCCGGCCGGCAGATAGATGTTGCCGATCTGCCGGCTCTCCCCTTCGATGAAGACCGGCTCCGCCCCCAGACCGGCAATGACCTGATGCAGGCGGGAATCGAACCATTGCTGCGTTCGTGGCCGCCTGTTGATGCCGCCAAACAACGAACTCTGGTGCTGGGCCAGATCCTCGAGATCGATCACCGGGTCGAGGTGCTGCAGGATCCTGGTCTTGCCGGTGCCGGTGAGGCCGTGCACCACGATACAGCGGGGTGAAAATCGCTCGAGGGTGTCGAGCGCCAGCTGCCGGTACGCCTTGTAGCCGCCGGCCAGCTGCCTGGCCGCGAAACCGCTCTGACAGAGCAGATTGACCACCGAGCGGGAACGCATGCCGCCCCGAGCGCAGAACACCGCGATTGGCTCCCGCCGGTAGGGGTGAAAGTCCTGCAGCAGGGCGGCAAGGCGGGATTCGACCAGGGTGAAACCGGTGGCAATCGCCGCATCACGACCGCTCTGCCGGTACATGGTGCCAACCAGCGAGCGCTCGCCGTTGTCAAATATCGGGATATTGATCGCTCCCGGCAGAGAGCCTGCCAGGTACTCGCCCGGGGAACGAACGTCGATCAGCCGGTATCCCCCGCCCATCACTTCGGCGAAATCAAGCATGTCCGACGGTCGGCCGAGAATGGCTGAACGCGACAGCCGGTCATCCTCTTTCATCTTCTCTTCCTGCGGTGGTCAGCCCCTTCGGGCGACGGGCGACAAAATTCTCCCAGGCGAGCTCGCTACGCCCCGGCGCTGGTCCAGGCCTCCTGAAGCCGTTTTTCAAGATAGGCCACAAACCCGCCATCGGCCGCATAGAGGTCGAAACAGTAGCCATCACTGCCGGCAAGCCCGCCGGGAATGACCTCGCCCCGCTCCTCCGGGTCGGTGATCATATCCCCGTAGAAACAGACCGACAACCAGCGCTCGTCGGGATTGTCATCGATCACATCGATGATGGCAAAGAGCTCACGGTCGGTCTGGCGATCATGGCGCGGTCTAAGCGAATAGCTGACACCGGGCCGGGCGACAAACTGCAAGGTGGTCCGCTCACACCCGGCCACAGAGCGGTACAACTCGAGAAAACAGTTTTTCATGCCCTGGTCTTCCGGCTGCCACTGCTCGACGAACTCTTCCACCGTCAAGGTCGAGGTGCTGCTGTCAGTCATAGGGTGCCTCCCGGCTGATAGTGTCGGCGGATCAGTGCCGGTCCAATCGGCACCGGCGCTCTTTCATCCGCAAATGGCCGGCCAGTAAAGCTCTGTTACCGGGCCGGCGGGTTGCATAACAGCGTAGCGGTGTCATCGTTATGGTTGAGGTGACGTGATCCAGCCATGCTGGTAGTCCAAAAATAGTCTACTCTTCCGGCTTGGCAAACCCTTTTTTCGTTTTTAAGCAAAAGTTCTTCTCGGCCCGGCCGCGCGCGGCAATAGATGCAACCACACCGATCAGTTTCATATAAACCAGCATGGCTGGACCAGCTAACCTCAGCCACAACAAACCATGAAACTCCCCGGTGCGGTAACAGCGTTTTCCGTGCTGATGAGTTTCGGATAAACCAGCATGGCTGGACCAGATAGCCTCAGCCACAACAAACTATGAAAATCGTCGCCCCGGTAAAGGACTTTTTCGTACTGACGAGTTTCGGATAAAACCCCGCCAGCGGGGAAAGCCCTCTTGCCGGGCCCCCCAAAAAAAATCCCTCGCCGTTCACCAGTGCCGCTGCCCGTTTCCCTCCGCTTGCCGGCAATTTCAGGAAAAAAATCGTAAACGTTCACCAGCACCCCATTTTCGTCCGATCAGGCCTCCTCACAGAGCAAACCCTTGGGCAACGGCCCGCTTGAACGAATCTGGAGTACTGGATAAACGTTTCGAGATCCGAGTTACGGGACATTCCCGGTATCAGGGACATTCCCGGTATCACCGGTGAACGATTACAAAAAATCGGCTGAAAACCTGTTGACAGACATTTTCGCCTGCCATTATAGTGCGCACAGGTAGTGCAAACGTTTGCGTTGACGGTTCGACCACATTTTCAGAGGGAAGCGTCGGTTGTATAGAACGCAGCCACAGTGATCAGCGTGACAGACAAACGGGCCATGGACGACTTCAGTCAACGATCACACCGCCGTCTCAACCGCCTCACCGGCGAATGGGTGCTGGTATCGCCACACCGCACCATGCGGCCCTGGAGTGGCCTCGAGGAACAGCCGGACATGGCGGTTGTCCCCCGTTATGACCCGCAGTGTTATCTCTGTCCGGGCAATGCCAGGGCGGGCGGGGCCGTCAACCCCGCCTATAGCGCCACCTTTGTGTTCACCAACGACTATGCGGCGCTCTCTCCGGTCACGGAGATCGACAGGGCCCCGCCCGACGATAATCTGCTGGTGGCCGAAGCGGAAGGCGGTGTCTGCCGGGTCCTCTGTTACAGCCCCCGTCATGACCTGACCCTGGCCAGAATGGAGCCGTCGATGGTCGCCGGGATAGTCGCCTGCTGGCAGCAGGAGTACCGCGACCTTGGCGCTCACCCCCAAATCGATCATGTCCAGATCTTCGAGAATCGAGGGCTGGTCATGGGCTGCTCCAATCCCCACCCCCACGGGCAGGTCTGGGCCAACAGCACCATCCCCACCCTGCCGGCCCGGGAGGACCGGGAGCAGCACGCCTATCTCCAGCGGACCGGCCGCTGCCTGCTCTGCGACTATCTGGAAACGGAGTTTCGCCTGTCCGAGCGGGTCCTCTTTGTCAACCCATCGTTTGTGGCGCTGGTGCCGTTCTGGGCCGTCTGGCCCTTCGAGACCATGATCCTGCCCCGCCGTCACAGTCCATCCATTCTGGCCATGACGGCGGCGGAAAGCCGTGACCTGGCCGAAATCATGATCCAACTCGGGATCTGTTACGACAATCTCTTTCAGACCTCGTTCCCCTATTCCATGGGCATTCACCAGCGGCCGACCGACGGCTGCCAGCGCCAATGGTGGCACTGGCATATCCACTACCTGCCGCCACTGCTCAGATCCCGGTCGATCCGCAAGCACATGGTCGGCTACGAGCTCCTGGCCATGCCGCAGCGGGACCTCACCGCCGAAAGGAGTGCGGAGTGGTTACGGGCCCTGCCCACCAGCCACTATCTCGATGGGCGCCTATGATCGATCGTCTCCGACATACCCGGGACGCAATCGCCAGCGGGTTGGCAGAGCCGTATTTTCGTCGGTTGTACGGTGAGGCGAACCTGAATATGCAGAGATCGCGCTACCTGCGACTGGTCGACCGGATGCTGGCCCTGGACCCCGAGGCAACGGGGCTTCTGGTCAGCGCCCCGGGCCGCACCGAACTGGCCGGCAACCATACCGATCACCAGCACGGCAATGTCCTTGCGGCCGCGGTGGACCTGGACTGCGTGGCCGCGATCAGCCCAAACCGGCAGCCGCTGGTCGAACTCGTCTCGGCAGGTATCGCCGAACCGATAGTCGTCTCGCTCGACGACCTCTCGCCCCGGCCCGACGAGAGGGGCAAACCGGCCGCGCTGGTGCGGGGCATGGCGGCGATGATCGCGGCAGAGATCGGCTCGATCAGCGGGTTTCGCGGCGCGGTGCACTCCACCTGCCCGTCGGGGGCCGGACTCAGCACCTCGGCCGCATTTTCGGTGTTGATCGGCACCGCCTTCACCCTGCTTGGCGCCGACCGGAGCATCTCCGCCGAACGGCTGGCCCGGATGGCCCAGGAGGCGGAAAACCGCTATTTCGGCAAACCCTGCGGCCTGATGGACCAGATGAGCAGCGCGGTGGGCGGGATCCTGGCCATCGATTTCCACCAGCCGGAACAGCCCCTGCTCCAGCCGCTGCCCCTGACGGTGACCCTGGCCGGTTACTCCCTGGTGGTGGTCGATACCGGCGGCGATCACACCTCGCTCACCGCCGAATATGCCGCGATCCCAGAGGAAATGCGGGCGGCGGCCCGGGTACTGGGGCACGACAGCGGCCGGGGCGTCACCAGAGACGAGCTTCTCGCCACCCTGCCCGCCATCCGCCGCCAGGCCGGCGACCGGGCCGCACTCAGGCTCCTGCATTTTGTCGAGGAAGACCTCAGGGCCCAGCGGATGCGAAGAGCGCTGGCCGCCGGGGATATCCGCAGCTATCTGGCGCTGGTACGCGCTTCGGGAAAATCGTCCTGCATGTTGCTGCAGAACTGTGCCAACCCTGGCAACACCAGGGAACAGGGGATTCTGCTGGGTCTGGCGGTCAGTGAGAGGTTCTGTCCCGAGGCAGTCGCCAGGGTGCATGGCGGCGGTTTTGCCGGAACGATTCAGGCCTACGTTCCACACCGCGACCTCCGGCAATACAGCCAGGAGATGAGCGGGATCTTCGGCGAGAAAGCGGTGATACCCTTGCGTATCGGTCGCCCCGGTGCCTGCGGGCTCCATCGCTACGGCTCGATTTCCCTGGTCCTCGAATGCCAAGGAGGAAGGCGATGGCCCGACATGTGACGATCACCGATCTGGCACGTCGGCTCGGGCTCTCGCCCTCGACCGTCTCCCGGGCCCTGCGCGATCATCCCAAGATCAGTGAGGCCACCAAGGAACGGGTCCTGGCCATGGCCGCCCAGACCCGCTATCAGCCCAACCTGATCGCCCAGAGCCTGCAGAACAGACGATCGAACAATATCGGGGTGATCGTCCCGGAGATCCGCAACACCTTTTTCGCCACCGTCATCAGTGGGATCGAAGAGGTGGCCTACCGAGCCGGCTACACCATCATGGTCTGCCAGTCGGCCGACACCGTTGTCCGGGAGCAGTTAAATGTCAGGGCGCTGGCCGCCAACCGGGTGGCGGGCCTCATGGTCTCGGTCTCCCAGGAGACCGAGAACGTCGACCACCTCCAGGAAGTGGTCGACCAGGGGATTCCCCTGGTGCTGTTCGACCGGGTGGTCGAATCGTTTGCCGCCAGCAAGGTCGTGGTCGACGATTTCGCCGCCGCCTATGGCCTGGTCCAGCATTTGATCGAAATGGGTCGCAGCAGAATCGCCCACATAGGCGGCACCCGGACCCTGTCGATCAGCAGGAACCGACGGCAGGGATATCTGGCGGCACTGGCCGATAGCGGCCTGGCGGCGCGGCAGGAGTACAATCTGTACGGTGGCCACCATGAGGAGGACGGCCGGCGGGGAGTGGATCGGCTACTGGCCCTGCCGAAGCGGCCGGACGCGATCTTCGCCGTCAACGATCCCGTGGCGATCGGGGCCTTTGTCCGGCTTAGCGAAAGGGGGGTGCGCATCCCCCAGGACATGGCCCTGGCCGGATTTTCCAACAACCCCAACACCGCCCTGGTCAGGCCGCAGCTGACCACGGTCGACCAGCCCGCCTTCGAGATCGGCAGGCAGGCGGCGGAATTGCTGGTCAAGATCTTGCAGCAGACGGTGGCAGCCGATCATCTGCAGACCCTGGTGCTGCCCACCAGGCTCATCGTCAGGCAGTCGACGCTGTGACGTACCAGGAAATTGCATGCAAAAAGATGTCACTTTCTACCCTCTATAAAGAAGATGGACTCGTAAAAACCTCAAACCTGCACGTAAGATGGCTAAGTACAAAAGCCTGATATACAAGGCGCAGTGGTGTCGGCCAGGCACAGGCGTACATGTGTTACGCCGAGCAGTGGCCGATCCCGCTGCAACACAGGAGATCGGGCTTTTTACGACGCCATCAAAGAAGATAGACTCGTAAAAAGTCGAACGTTCCACCAGGATGGGCTCAGGAAAAGCCCTGATATACGAGGCGTAGTGTCTCAAACGGCAATTTGGTAGTACATATGGTACAGCGAATTGACGTTT
>JBKEBZ010000134.1:0-16771 GCA_047973425.1 Desulfopila sp. | reverse complement strand
GGATATGTTGCCGGAACAGGCCGGCCCATGAATCCTCCAACTCGCTTCTCCTCTTGGGGCCGAGATGCCCCCAGGGATCGAAAATGTTATGCTGTTTGTGATTTTTCACGTGAAACATTGCCGCCCCTCTCATTTAGTTGAAATAACAAAGGAAATATAGCAGAAAGGGCAAGTTTTGGCAATGGGAAAATTCACTTTTATCTCACAAAATTAGTTACTTGGCTGGGAAGAGGTTTTTACGAGTCCATCAACGTTTACTTTTTTTCAAGTGATTCCGGTGGACGGTTGTTACGAGAGTATCAGGCTTGCCGAACGCAAGTCCCCGGCAGAAAACAGGAAAAATGGCGCAGCTCGACCAGCGGGGCGCAGACCTGGAGCAGCAGTACGGCTCGTTCTTGTCCCGGCCCCACTGCCTCGCTGGAAAAGACAGGGCTACCGGAGTTCTCCACCAAAGACGGGGAAATTGCTGAATTCCCCGTAATCCTTGATTTTGTCGATACCCTTCAAGATCTCCATGTCCTGTGGAGTGATAACGAAATCAACCGCCGCATTGTCTTTCATATGAGTCGGGTCTGCCGTCTTCGGTAGCGGCAGAAGGCCGAGCTCAAGACAATACCGGATCGAGAGTTGTGGTACCGATACGCCATATTGCTTTGCAATCTCTGCAACTTTTTCGTTTTTTGTCAGTTCGCCATGGGCAATTGGCGAATAGGCCTCCACCACCATACCCTTGTCCTGTGCGTAGCCAATGAGTTCCATCGGCGTGTTGCTGATATGGACCAGTATCTGATTGACCATGGGTGTGACAGTGCACGAGGCGAGGATATTGTCGAGGTCTGTCTGGACAAAGTTCGAAAGGCCGATGGCCCGGAGTTTGCCCGCCTTATAGGCGTCTTCGAGCGCTCGCCAGGCCTGGCGGTTCCCTTCGAAACAGGGGTCATCCAGGTGATATTGCCGCCAGGGTTTCGGGCTGTGGATGATCATCAGGTCAATATAATCAAGTCCCAGGGTCTGTATCGACTGCTCGATGGAGGCAGTGGCCTCGTCGTACGACTTTATCTCTGCAGCCAGTTTTGTGGTGACGAACAGCTCTTCTCGTGCAACCCCGCAACCTCTGATGCCTTCGCCGACACCTCGTTCATTCTGGTAGGCCTGGGCGGTATCGATGTGTCGGTATCCCAGCTTGACGGCATCGTTGACCGCCCGGGCGACAGCGCCATCGTTGATAAACCAGGTGCCGAGACCGAGTCGCGGGATCTCGACCCCGTTGGCAAGAGTGTAATATTCTTGTAATATCATAAAGTATCTCCATCAATCTGCAAATTTTCGACAGGGCACTAGCCCCGATACTGCTCGTCGCTGACCTTCTCGAGCCAGTCGACAGCCTTGGCATCGAGATTTTCCTGAATGGCGATATGGGTCATCGCTGTTGTCGCTGTCGCGCCATGCCAGTGTTTCACCCCTGGTGGAAACCAGACCACATCGCCGGAGCCTATCTCCTGGACCGGCTCGCCCTCGTACTGAACACATCCCCTGCCGGCGGTGACGATTAAGGTCTGCCCCAGTGGATGAGTGTGCCAGGCGGTGCGGGCGCCCGGCTCGAAGGTGACGCTGCTGCCGGTAGCGCGGGCCGGTGCTTCGGCTTTGGAAAAGAGGGGATCTATCCGTACAGTTCCTGTAAACCAGTCTGCCGGTCCCTTGATCGAGGCCTGTGAGCCATTTCTGGTAATTGCCATTTCGTGCTCCTTGGTGAAATTGCCGGCAAAGACCCTGTCGGTCTTCGCTCTGTTTGCATTGCCTGTTCTCCAGTGGGATGACGGGCCCTGCAGCCGGTGTGACGATACATAGAATAATCAGGCCGCAGACCAGATGTTTGGCTGATTCTCTCTCATCCTTGCCCGATCCTCCAGAAATTGCATTTTTCTTTGTGGTCGGGGAAATATCCGGTTAGAGTTGACAAGATACCAAACAGGGAGAGAGATCATGGAAACCGACCCGGAACTTCTCGAACGGGAAAACGCCGCGCTCAGTGAGGCGATGGCCCTTTTGGCCGGAAAAATAGATCGTTGGACCTTGACCAGCACAACCCGGCCGGTAACCGCCTATGCGCCGTTGTCGCTCTATCGGCACGAGGCGCCAACGGAATCGATAAGCTACCTGCAGGAGCCGTCTCTTTGTCTTATTGTCCAGGGAGAAAAACGGGTCCTGCTTGGTGAAGAGAGTCATTACTACGATAAAGACCACTACCTGCTCACCTCCGTCGACCTCCCGCTCATCGCCCAGATCCTTCAGGCGAGCCATACCAGACCGTATCTCGGGCTCACACTCAAACTGGAAAAAAAGCACATCGCCCAGATGCTGCTCGACGATCACGTGGCCATCGCCCGCAACCGGGCTGCCGACCGTGGCCTGGTTGTCAGCCGAATTGACCTCGCCATTGTCCAGGCCATGTTGCGACTGATCGATCTCCTCGATCATCCCGATGATATTCCAGTGCTCGCCCCTCTGATTCAGCGGGAAATTCTCTATCGCCTGTTGATTGGCGAACAGGGGCGGCATCTCCAGCAGATCTCGATGGTCGGCAGCCATAGCCACCAGATTGCCCGGGCGATCGAGTGGTTGAAGGAGAACTACGACAAGTCGTTCAGGGTTGAAGATCTGGCCTCACACAGTGGTATGAGCACCTCGAGTCTGCACTATCATTTTCGGGCCATGACCGCGATGAGTCCGCTGCAGTTCCAGAAGAGGCTGCGGCTCAATGAGGCGAGACAGCGTATGCTCATGGAGCAAAAGGATGCGACGACAGCGGCCTTTGAGGTGGGCTATGAGAGCCCCTCGCAGTTCAGCCGTGAGTACAGCCGCCTGTTTGGCGCACCGCCGGTGAAGGATATTCAGAAGCTGCGTGAAAGGGCCACCCATTGATGGGCTCGTAAAAACCCAGATCTACTTCGTTGCAGGTCTCAAACGACAATTCGCTGTACTATATGTACTACCAAATTGCCGTTTGAGACGCTACGCCTCGTATATCAGGGTTTTTCCTGAGCCCATCCTGGTGGAACGTTCGACTTTTTACGAGTCCATCACTCATTGACAGTGGTCATTTCACCTCTCTCGAGATTGAAAAAATTGTTATCGCCAGCGCAGCTGGCTGGTCAACCCGCCGAAGGCGTTTACCTGCGGGTCGAGCAGGGTGAATGGCTTGGACAACGGGCCAAACCCGTTCGCCCCGCCTTTATCCAGCGTTGGTCAGCCGAGAAAAAAACGCTATACTGAATTGTGGTCCACTCTTTATGGTGAATGTGATGCACCTTCCTCGGGCCTGTCGAGAAACGAGATGGTTGCGACGAAATCGAGGCGCTCGATACATTTTCCCCCAGGCCGCGTTGATGTCGAAGTCAACGCATATTGGCAAGGGTAAAATTCCGGGTACCACGAAGGGGTAGGTCCAAGTAGCTGTTTCTGGACGGGCACGGCCTGATCGACAAGGAGATTCTCTCATGACATGGCGTATATTGGCATTCTTCGGGCTCGCGATCGTTCTTATGACCAAGCCGGTTATGGCTGAAATCGGCTTGACGGGTAACTGCCAGGATGATGTGAGGAGCCTGCAGGAAGATATGGAACGCAACAAGGATGACTATACGGCAAAATCGCGGGCGCGTGCTGCCAGTGAGATTGCGGCCGCGAAAACCAATCTCGTCAATCCGGTGAAGTGTAGAAAAAATCTTATCGATGCCCAACACGAGTTACGAAAAGGCAAGCTCGACAAGAAAAAGAAAAACTGATCGCAGCCTGGCGAGTTGCCGCAAATGTCGAGGTCCTGGCTGGTATCGTTTGCCTGGCCTTGGCTGAAAATTGGTAAACATTCACCAGCACCCCATTTTCGTCCGATCAGGCCTCCTCACAGAGCAAACTCTTGTGCAACGGCCCGCTTGAACGAATCTGGAGTACTGGATAAACGTTTACAGATCCGGGTTACGGAACATTCCCGGTATCACCGGTGAACGATTACGAAAATTGCGGAGCCCGGGGCTGTCTGTCCAACGGCAGGATTGGCAGTATCGTTTTGTAATTACATGATATATTTAGTTGCTTAAAAAGCTTCTGCAAGTTCGGAGTTATCTTTCATCAGAAAGTAAATATGCCGCATGGGAACATTTTATATTGAAATGTCAGTAGAATAATGCAATGTTATTCAGGCACTTAACAGTGCTGCATCTGCAGAGGGAATATGAACTGATACATGGCGGAAGCGAGGATGCCCATCCGTTATCTTCAGCCCACGTGAGGGCACGTGGCGGCCATGTCGACCGCCAGCCGTGCCGACCGTTTTTTATTGCCGGTTATCGTCTCGATTTCTCTCGATAAGCGTCGATCTCCGTTCATCACCTGCCACCTGACCAAGCTGTTCCACTCCGACAACCCTGTGCCCCCGGGGCGTCAGCTGCACCATAGCGGGGTGGCCGCAGGTGAACCTGCCGCCACCATGCGTGTGCTGGCCGTGGCAGGTTCGACGGGTTTCTTCGTCCTTTTTCCGGCAGGATAGCCGACATCATGAGAAATATGGTTTGAGGGTACATTCCAATCCCTGCAGGGGCAGTGCGGCCACCCGCGACCGATCCGGTGAAAAGAACGCTTCCGCCTTTTGGTGCATATTCGTTTCAGGGAGACGACAGATGAAAACCAGATACCGAGCCTCTGGGAGTCCGCACACGCTCACCACCTTCCGTTACGGCCTGCTGGTGTTGGCGCTGACGCTCTTGCCACTGAGTGGGCCCGCGGTGGCGGTCGGCACCAGCGCCGCCGCCGACCGTCTCGGCAAAGCCGAACCGAATCCCGTCGATCAGCGACTCTGGCAGGCGCTGGTGCAAAATGATCGACAGGAGGTCCTGGCGGCCTTGCAGGGTGGGGCCAATGTCAATGTTCGTAGCATACCCGACGCTTTTGCCTTCAACTTTGGTGCAGAGTCGGTGCTGGGTGTCGCCATCTTCTTTGGCGATGCCCAACTGGTCGCCCTGCTGCTCGACAACGGCCTGTTGCTGGAGCGACGGGATAGTGATGAATCTGCGCTCGCTCTCGCCGCCTGGTATGGCAAGGCGAATGTCTTCCGGCTCCTGCTCGACCGTGGCCAGGAGATCCCGGCCCAGGAGCCCGAAAGCGATCGGCACCCATCCCTGCTGCAGCAGGCGGCGATGGGGGGCAGTCAGGAAATCGTTGCCCTGTTGCTGGCTGAGGGCTATCGACTTCCCCGCACACCAGAGGGGCAGTTCCTGCTGCTCCGCTCCGCCGCCCAGGGCTCTTCTCCGGCTGTTTTTGCCGAGATGTATCACCAGTTCGCCGGCAATCTGACAGCTGGCCAGCAGGCCCAACTACGCGAGAACGCTTCAGAAGAGGTGCTGGGCTTTTTGTATGAACAGCGTTCCGGGCAGCAAGAGATGCAGGCCTATCTGCTGCAGGCACTGACCCGGGGCAACGGTGCCCTTGTCAGCCGGATCCTCGGCGAGCATCCCCAGCTCTGGACAGAGGCCGTCGACAACCAGATCACCCAGCTTCTCGACCAGCGGGCGTCTCTGGTGCTCGATCTGGCCGCTACCCTGATCGGCAACGGGCAGTTGGCGCATATCCGCCCCCTCTACAGTGTACTGGCGGAGAAATGCGGGACCTATCGACACCAGACCCTGCTGGAGGCGGTAAACCAGGCCAGCGAACTGACAGAACAGGAAAAGGCCGATTTCCGCGGTTATGCCTTGATCGGCACCAGCAGACAACTGTATTTCACCAAGGATATGTCCAGGGATGGGGATGATAGCGTTATCGGCCAAAGCAAACGGTTACGAGCTTACATGAGTGATCTGCTCGCTGCCGGTGAGGTCAACTTCGCCCTGTCGAGCCCGGAGGAGGGTGGGGCGGAAGAGACCGCCCTGCGTTACGCGGTGCTGGGACGTGAATTCGACCTGGCGCGTACGATCATGGCCACGGGGGTTGATCTCTCGGTCTATAGACAGGCGCCAGGGTTAGTCATGGCGGCTGTTCTGGCCAGGGATTACCCCTTTGTCGGGGAACTGCTCAAGGCGGGGGCCAGCCCCGAGATCGGAGATCGTTACGCTGACCGGACCCCTCTGACCTACGCGGTTGACCGTGGCGACACCGCACTGCTTGGGCTGCTGCTCGATGGTGGCGCCAATCCCAACGCCGGTATTGAGAACAGTCGTCGGTACCGTCAGTTTTATCCGAAGAAAAACGCCTTTCTGCTGGCTCTGGACAAGGATAACCCCAAGGTGGTCGAGATGCTCCTGGCGAGCGATCAGATCCCCCTGTCACCCCGCACCCTCGGTTATGGTGTCGCTTTTGCGAATACAAAAGGCAAGGATGAACGGGTGCGTCAGATCATCGCGCAGATCCCGGACCTGAACAGTCCGCCGATCATCGAGGAGGTCTTCGCTGGGAAATCCGTTCTGCGCTGGGCCCTGGAAAACAACGCCTGGTGGCTATTGGCCAGACTCGACCTCCAGGGAAAGGCGCTGATCCCCGACGATCTCAGCGAAGCGGATCTGCTCTGCCATTATGTCGAGGAAAAGCGGGTGGAGATGCTCGCCTTTCTGTTTGAACACGGGTTTTCCGCCACGGTGACCTGTGATGGACCGTTCTCTCTGCTCGCCACGGCGGCCTATGGCGGAGATCTGCCGGTGATCGACCTGCTGCTCGCTCATGGCGCCGACATCGACAGACCGGTACCGTTGGCTGACAAGGGGAGCCGGGCCTACTACGAAGCCGGGTCGCTGTTCACGCCGCTGTTCTTTGCCATCAACGGTGAATCCGTGGCCGCGGTCAACCATCTGCTCGAGCGGGGCGCGACCACGACTGCCCTTGGTTATGCGGAATTTACCGGGCAATACCGGGAGTACCAGTTCACTCCGTTGATTCTGGCCGTCACCAATGGCTCCGTCGATATCGTCACCGCGCTGCTCGACCATGGTGCCGACGTCAATCAGACCAACGATAACGGCTACAGTGCCCTGATGGCCGCCGTTGAAAACGGCAACGCGCGGATTGTCCGGTTGCTCCTGCACTACGGGGCGGAGAGGTCGCTTCGCCATGCATTCGACTACATCGCTGCCGACCGGATAAAGAACATCGATGATCAGCAGGCCAGGGCCGAAATCGGCGCGCTGCTTGCCGATGACCAGGCGACGACCCGGTAAGGCAGTATCGACACCACCAATGAGCCCACCAATGAGAGCAATCAACACACGAACCGGAAGAATTCTCCCTCTCCTCTTGCTGCTGTCCCTCTGCGGGCTCGTCGGCATCGCTTTGTCGTCGCAGGCAGCTGACAGGCGATGGTGGCAGGCGGTCGAAGACGGACAGCGCGAGATCGTCGCGGCCGGGTTGCAGCAGGGCGTTTCGGCCAATCAACCAGACGATACGGGTACGGCCCCGTTGTATCTGGCGCTGAGGATGAATCGACCGTCAGTGGCAGCCCTGCTGATTGTGGCCGGAGCCGATATCAACGCTCAGGCTCCTGACGGGCTGACCCCGCTGCTGCAGGCCATTTACCACGATCAGCCGGGCATTGTCCGCCTGCTGGTCGAGCGTGGGGTCGATACGGCCGGTCGGAACCGCTACGGCCGAACCCCGCTGCAGCTTGCGGTGCAGCGCCGCTATCCCGGTGTCATCGCCGAACTGGCCATGGCCGGAGCTGACATCCGGCAACAGCTTGTCGATCTGCTCGAGGCCGAGGGCGGCGATGAGGCGGATCGCCAGGAAATTATCGCTTTTATCAACCGGCGGGCCGCCTTCCAGCAGCCTGAGGATGAGGACAACTACTGGTCGGCGCTGGAATTCTTCCGCGATGCCATGTACAGCAAGGATCGGGGCATCAGCGGCCTGCTGCTGGTCGAGGCGCTGATGCGAAGCGATGCCCCGGGCTATTCTCCCGAGCAGGCCATTGCCGTGATCAATGCGTTCAGGCTTCGTGGTCTGCGAGAGAGCCAGCAGCCGTTACTCTATCGGTGGGCCCAAAGTGGCAACAGTTATGCCCAGGCTCTCCTCGGCAACAGTCTGGTCAACTCGTCGCTGACCAACCAGCGTCCACTGGGGCGACAACTGATGCTGGAGAGTGCCTGCCAGGGCAACCCGATAGCTAGGTATTTCATCAATGATGACAGTGCTCTGTATCTTCCCGATATGGCTGAACACCTGGCTGGCCTGACCTCGATCCCCTCGCAGCGGTCCCTTGAGCCGGAGAGCGGGGAAGATGTCGATCCGAATGAATTGCTGGCAAGCGATCCAGAGTCTAGCAGGCAACTGGCGCAGATCCAAAAGCTTGCCGATTGCGGCGTCATCCAGGCGCAGGCCCTGCTCGATTTTCTGGAAAACCAGCAATTCACCACTCTTGCCGAACTGGAGGCCCTGCTCTCCTCCACGTTTATAGCCGACCTTGAGACCCCCCTTGCCGTGGCCAATCAGTACTTTGCGACCGGCAGTGGCCGGGAAGGTGATCTCGAGGCTGGAATGCGCTGGTTGCAACGGGCGGAAAGCACCGCCTTCGCCGCAGAGCAGATGGATGCGCTGGGGCAGTTCTATGAATCCGGCAGCGGGGCCTTCCCGGGCTCGGCGGAAAAGGCGCTGCAGTGGTACGGGAAAGCGGCTGGACGTGGGTCGTTTGCGGCCAACGTCAGGCTTTGCAATGTCTATCTCAACGGAGAGCTGGGAGTGGTGCAGGATCTGTTTACGGGGCTTGAATACTGTCGTGCCCGCAGCCCGGAGCTGTATCATGAGAAACTGGGAGAGATCGGTCCCGCCGCCCTCGCTGCCGCCCTCGCTGATGGCGATGGTCAGCGTGCATCGAGATGGTTGTCCCTGCTTGGGTCTGATAGCCCCGCAGTCGTTGCGGCCTGGCGCGACGCGCTGCTTGGCGGCAATCCTCGTCAGGCACAGCTGTTTGTCGATGCCGGCGTCGATGTGTCCCAGCCGCTCGATGGCCGTCCGCCCCTGCTCATCGCCAGCGAAGAAGCGGACGTGGTAATCGTCGAATGGCTGCTCGATCTCCCGGGCAGTCAGGCCGACCCGGCGGTCCTGACCCAGGCCCTGGTCGCGGCGACCTGGGCCGGCCGGATCGATAACCTCAAACTGCTCATCGACCATGGCGGCAAATTCCCCGCCGTCACCACTGCCCAGGGCCAGGCCCTGATCAAACAGAGCGGAGGTAGATCTGATATGCCGATGCTGGATCTCATCCTGGCCAACCAGCCGGACGGTATCGGTAAGGAGCAGATTGTGCAGGTGATGGGCCGGTTGGCCGAAGAGGCTCGGGCCAAAGTCGAACTTGCCCAGTGGCGGGCCGGTATGACCATTGTCCGCTATGACGAGCAGAGAGCGTCGCTTGCCGAGGGCGCCGGCCTCGATACCGCTTCCCCCTGGCGTTGTGCCGGCGACAGCACAAGCGGTCTGATCTGGCTGGTGAAAGACAAAACCGCCGGCATTCACGGCAGCGAAATGGCCTTTTCCCTGGCTGAGGAGGCGGGACAGCCGTGCACCACCGAATTCTGCAGTCCCGAGGCCTATCGCGACCTGGCTCGCCAGCAGAATATCTGCGGTTGCAGTGACTGGCGGCTGCCGACGGTCAACGAACTGGCGAGTCTGGCCTATCCCCATATGGAGCAGGCCTTTCCTGCCTGGCCTGGTTATCTGCAATGGGCAGTCGACGGGCCTCGGCGCGAGCTGTTGCTGGTCTATGCCAATGGCCTTCTCGGTCATCGTCAGGGTGTCATGGCCTTTGGCGGGGCTTTCGGGCAGGTGCTGCTGGTTCGCGGTCAATTGCAGGAGCTGCCGCAGCCGTCGCAGCCTGACTTTACCATATTGTCGGTCCAGTGAGGGGAGGGCGGTCCGGACGCTCTGGCCATTTTCTCATGAGCCAAAAGAAGGTGTGCCCCCCCTCCGTACCTCATCTGCCAATCACTGAGCACTGGGGAGTGGATCCCATAAATAGGGTATTCCTATTGCTTCTCTGTCAGGCATTCAAACTAACTATTTGACTATAAAGTATATTTTCAGGTAATGCTTCTGCACTGAAAACGAGTGATCGCATCCCGTCAGTGGTCAGATATCTGGTCATTCCCATCCTGCCAACAGCTGTGTCGTCCTGCTGGACTCTGCCAAGACACCCACTCTCTCTGAACCTTGGATAATGGCCAGCCGCTGCTGTTGCGGGGAATATTCCCGGTATCACCGGTGAACGATTACAAAAATTCATCAACCTCAAGGGAGAAAAAACGATGAATGATGCCGAACGGATTGGTGCGCTGCTTTCAGGGCAGAAACCTGATCGTGTACCATTTTTTGCGCTGGGTGGTGATGGCCTCGCCAATGCAAGCCAGGGGATGCCGCCGGCAACCCCCTATACCGATCCAGAGACGGCCATTGCCTGTTACACCAGGACCGCTGCCGAATATGGCTGGCTCTATACACCATTGCTGGCCTATGCGGCCATGGGCAGCTGGGAATTCGGGGGCGAGATCAAGTTGCCTGGCGGAGAGTTCGACCAGGCCCCGTCGGTACTGCGCCATCCGGCCGGATCATGGGAGGAGGCCATGGCACTGACCCTGCCGGATGTCTCGCAAGCCGGTATGGTTCCCAGGCAGAAACGTTTTTATGATATCGTCATGGCACAGCCCTCGGAGATCAAGGCCTGGCGTCTGGTATGCCAGATCGAAGGGGTATTGACCCTGGCCTCGAATATGGCTGCTCCCGCCCATTTTTTTAAATGGATGATCAAGCGGCCGGAGGTTGTCCATCATCTTCTGACGTTGGCCCTGGAATTCCTCACCGACCTGGCGGCCTATCTGAAAACGCTCTATGGCACCGACAATATCCTGATCTGGGGTGGTGAGCCAGCCTCATCCAACCAGATGATCTCGCCGAAAATGTTTGAGGCCTTTGCCCTGCCATATACCCTGAAATTGCATGAGCGGCTTGTGGATATGGGTTTTACCACGATTTTCAAACATATCTGTGGGGATCAGAACCTGAACCTGCCGTTCTGGGCCAGGGTGCCGATGGGCTCTCCCGGCCTGGTCAGCATCGGTCACGAGGTGGACATAGACGATGCTGCCGCCCGCTTTCCCGATGATATCATTGTCGGCAACCTGAACCCCGCCGTTATCCAGACCGAATCGGCCGAGGCCGTTTACCGGGCATCGATTCAAATCATCGAACAGGGCAAGCGGTTGCAAAACGGCTTTATCTTTGCCCCTGGCTGTAGCTTGCCGCCCAAATCTCCTCCGGAAAATCTGGCAGCGATCAAAAAGGCACTCGACGATGTCGGCCAATACTGATGGCGTCGTAAAAAGGTCGATCTCCTGCGTTGCAGCGGGATCGGCCACTGCTCGGCGTACCACATGTGCGCCTGTGCTTGGCCAACACCACTGCGCCTTGTATATCGACCTTTTATACTTAGCCATCCTGCATGCACGCTTGAGGTTTTTACGAGTCCATCAATACTGAACCGGGGAAAACAGTTTTGCGATCCCCTTACAGAGGATAGTTCGATGACGACACAGGAATCTTTGTTGACCCAATTAAGCGACGGCGTCTTCACCTTTAGAGAAGAAATTGTCAGAGAGGCGGCCGAGGCCGTGGTGGATAACGGCTTTGACATCATGGACGCCATTTTGAAGGGGCTCTCCGACGGTATGGCCCGGGCCGGAGAGCAGTTTACCAAACAAGAATATTTTGTTCCGGAATTGCTGATGTGTGCAGAGGTCATGGAGGCCGGACTGGGTATTTTAAAACCCCACCTTCCCCCCAAAAATGCGACGGGAGGTAAGGGCACGATACTGCTGGGTTCCGTGGAGGGCGATATCCATACTATCGGTAAGAATCTGGTGAAACTGATGCTGGGAATTCACGGATACCACGTGGTGGACCTCGGGGTCGATGTTCCCTTGCATCGCTTCGTTAAGGAGCAAGCCAGCCAAAAGGCCGATATCGTCGGGCTTTCGGCGATGATGACCACCACCATGCTGGCGATGAAAAAACTGGTTCCAATGCTGCAGGAGTGTAATCCGAAGCCGAAGGTTCTTGTGGGTGGTGCCCCTGTTACCGAACAGGTCGCCGCACTTTTCGGGGCGGACGGCTATGCACCGGATGCCGTCTCGGCCTGCGCAGTTGCCGACAAGCTCATGAGAGAAAAGGCTGTGTAAGCGAAAGTGTTCGCTGGCTGAACCACGAATCCTCAGAGCCACAACGAGTAATGAAACTCCGCAACCGTTCACCAGTACCCCATTTTCTTCGGATCAGACCGTTTCGCCGAGCCAACGTATGTGCAACAGTCTGCTGCAACGAACATGGGGCACCGGTCAACGGTCCCACTTCGTGGTTTACTCACCGCAGGTCAAGACCTGGTGAATGGTCACGAACCTCCCAGACAACGGTAACAGAGCTATCCGCACTGGCGAGTTTTTGCTAACCAGCATGGCTGGACCAGGTAGCCTCAGCCACAACGAAACATGAAACTCCTCGGCACGGTAACAAAAATCTCCGTATTGATGAGTTTCATATAAAAATCACTTTTTTCTGGCCTCAATTGCTCGGCGCATTTCTTGGACATCGCTGTCTTTTAATTTCATTGACAGCAATGGAATGATACCAAGGGCCATGAGTGCGGCAGGGACAATAAAGAATCCAGTTGTGGTGTGACTGATTACCTGGTCGGTAATGGTCATTTCTGTACTGTAGCCAATGAACGCCAATACTCCGGTAATAATCAGGCCACGAATAAATATCGCACCCTTGATCGAGAAGGCTAGGAGCCCCATGATAAAACCTGTGGTGTTTTTACCAGTAGAGTACTCAGCATACGTTGATGCATTGGCGTAAAGACTTGTTGTCAAGCCGAAAGAAACACCATAAAAAAGCTGACTGATACCCATGCAGACGGTAACGGCTGGCAGGTTTGGAGATACGAACATCGCCACGACCATCATTATGGCAGCGCCGGCCATGCCCATGGCGGTTGTCATTTTCGTACCTATCTTTTCAACGAAGGATTTCGATAAAAGAGCTCCAAGCAGACTGGTGATATTCATGACGACCAAAAGGTTGCCAATGGCAACGGGATTGCCGAGGACGAGTTTGCAGTAGTAGGCAGCCAGCGCGGTCATCATGTAGTATCCGCTGAGTCGCAGAAACTCACAAAAGAGTACTGAAATCAGGGGTGGATTTTTGGCTACCCCTTGCAGCATATCAGCTACGGTGACTTTTCCCTTATCAGCCGCTGCGTCAGATTTCTGTTCTGGCAAATCATATCCTTCGGTTATCTTGAAATGAATCAAATAACCGACGCACATGAAGATACTGGTAATCAGTGCTGTAATCGTATAGCCGATTAACTGGTTTTCACTGCCGCCAAAACAAGTCGCAAAGAATATGATCATTACAATGATCAGTTTGGATCCGCCAATTCGACCGGCATTCATCCAGGCAGAAATTCGACCGGAAATATGTGCCCGCTCAGTTGGATCATCGGTAACGACCCCTGCCAGAGCTCGGCTTGCTGCGTAAAAAACATTCCATAATGTATGTGAAATCAGGTAGCTGATTGTAAAAATAACACCAGCTGTTTTGGCCGAGCCAAATCCTGAAAACTGTAAGACAAAGAAAATTGACGCGATTGCCGGTGCAAACAGGAGCCATGAACGATATTTTCCCCATCTCATGCTTGACTTGTCTACAATGCCACCAGCAATGAAGGATGTAATCAAGTCGCCCATTGCGGTTATGGAAACAATGGTTCCAGCGATTGCGACATCAAGTTGCAAGATGTCGGTCAGGAAAACCATCATGAAATAGACTTCCAGGCATACCATAAAGGAGAAGAACATTTCGCCAACGCCATAGAAATTTTTAATGCTTTTATTCATTTTGCTCAGAGTGCATTCCTTGTAACCGTTCAGCGGCATACTCAAAAAGAGAGCGCTACCGCGGCCTGTAACCATTCATTCAGTGCACCAGATTCGCTCAAGCAGGGCGCATAGCTATAGTTGGCTATGCGATGAGGCCTGATCGGGCGAAAATGGGGTGCTGGTGAACGGTTACCATTCCTTAATAAAAATGAGTGAATACTTCTTGTGTCCAGCCGTTAAATATCCCTTGCCTATATGCTTCCTGTAATCGTTCACCGGTGACACAGGGAATGTACCGTAACCCGGATCCGTAAACGTTTATCCAGTGCGCCAGATTCGCTCAAGCAGGGCGCATAGCTCGAGTTGGCTAGGCAATGAGGCCTGATCGGGCGAAAATGGGGTGCTGGTGAACGGTTACTCGTTGTGGCTGAGGCTCCATGGTCCAACCATGCTGGTTAGCAAGCACGGTTGGCCTTGTGTTTCTCAGGGGAATGAGTTGTCGAGGGGATAAGGCACTTCATTCAATATGCATCGATTGAGAACATGTTTCTAATTTTCTAATTGTATCTAGCATGCTATCGCGGCGTTGTCAATAATTTGGTAACACGTTCTTTTTTTTATTTTGACCATGTCACAAGCTATGCTATGATGCGTGGGAGGCATCAGCATCGTCGTATTGATAGAGAGAAAGAATAGAAGGATGGCAACGTATAAAAAAAGTTTTGCGACACGAGAAAAAATTCTTCAGACAGCTTCCAAGTTGTTTTTTGAAAAAGGATATAATTCCACAACTATTCGAGATATAGCAGGTGCTGCTGAGCTCTCACTCAGCCGTCTGAATTACCATTTCAACAGTAAGGCATTGTTAGCTGAAGAAATCTGTCGAGAGTTTTTGAGAAATCTCAATGAAGAATTGTTTGAATCTTTACCCGCCATGGAAGAAAAAATCGTTAGAGATACCGTTCATATTCGTACATGGATTCGTATTTTCTTGTCCAATAATAAGGCTATGAATTTTTATTATGAATTGGCATGTGCTGATATATTGAATAGAGCGATAATCGAATCTGATTATCGACATTTTGTCGAACAGGCAACATATTTGAATATTCAGGTTGATTTGATGAGATTGCGCATGTATGCTCATGTTTTTACTGCATCTTTTATTGGTTTGATCAAGGCGAAAAAGGAGGGCGATATAACTTCATCAAAAGATGAAATAATCGATATGTGCAATGCCATTCATCTCAATCTTCTGGGTATGAATGCTTTGCAACAGAAAAAAATTGTGGCCCAAGCTAAAGTTCATGCAGCACGGATTCAATATCAATTGAAAGACTTGTCTTCAATTCGAATTGTGTACCAGAGGTAGCGTGCTCGCTCGCCTGTACACCATTTCATCTGACCAGACCGTTTCACCGAGCCAACGTATGTGAAACAGTCTGCTTCGACGAACATGGTGAACCGGATGAATGATTACAGGCCGTGGTAGCGCTCTCTTTTTGAGTATGCCGCTGAACGGTTACAAGGTAGAGGTTTTCGATGAGAATCTGGGATATCAATCCGGGCTATCTGAACCGGCAGAGCCTGCTCGGCGAGCATCGTGAGCTCCATGGAATTGTATCGATTCTTGTCAACAATAAGAGCGGCTATTCCCGGCATCCAGAGACGCTTCGCTGGCTCGATTGCGGCTGGGCGCTCTCCTTACGTCATCAGCTCTTGGCGGCGGAGATGTCTTTGCGGAACTTTACCGAAAAATCGCCCGTGTCCATAGATGATAGTCCGAAGAGGTGGCCGGAAGGATATAATTGATGAACCAGGCCGGCAATTCACGATTCTAGGTCAGAAGTATCAGGGGAAAGAGCAGGGTCGCATTCCGCTGCCGAAAACCGCCCAGCAGCTGTGGAGCCAGCATAAGTACTCTATTCTCGCCCGTGATGTGAATCTCTATAAACGCCTTGGCCGGCAGGTTGCCGGCACCACCTCCGCCGCTGATTTTGCAGGCCTCGCTCGGCTGCTGACCGAGCAGTTGCGGAACTGTCCAGCGAGTGGTGGAATCCGCAATGCCTTGGAGCATATGTGGGGATATGTTGCGGATTACGCTGTCTCCTCCAGAGGTGAGATGACGAGCTGGTCTTTGCTGGAATTGTTGGCGAACGTCCAGTGTCTTGCCCTGACGCATCGGCAATCGTATCTGTTGATGTCAACGGCGTTGAGCGAGCTCAAGGTCTGGTTGTAAGCGGCAACGCGTATGTCGCGAGAAGCGAACGGCCCGGTGAAGATTGAGGAGAGAGTGGTACAGCGGAATCGTCGTGCAGGACAACCGGCGGTACCAAAGTGCAAAGGAGGTAATCGTTCACCAGCACCCCATTTTCGCCCGATCAGGCCGCATCGCATAGCCAACTCGAGCTATGAGACCTGCTTGAGCGAACCTGGTGCACTGGATGAGGTAAAATGAGAAGGCTAGTTCTCCCCCGAGCTATGATATATTCACGCTCAACCTTAATTTAACGCAGGCACAATGCTGCAAAAAAGGAGGAGAACTAGCCGTGAATAACATAACAATCGGAATGGACCTTGGCGACAAGAATAATGCTGTTTGTGTGCTGAACGAATCATGCCTCATTGTAAAAAAAGATGCACTGGACAACAATGAGCAGTCACTGCGCGATTATTTGTAACCGTTCACCGGAATTATAGCCAACCCTGAAAAAGTCAGTGCGTTCATGAAAAGATTCTGGTACATCTCCTATCATGAACGTGATACTCACATACCGCAAAAAAGCGATCACCCAAGACGACATCGTCTTCATCACCAAGGTCATCAAAGAACACTGGGATGAAGGTCGCACGGCCATTTCCCGCAG
>JBKEBZ010000092.1:0-15715 GCA_047973425.1 Desulfopila sp. | reverse complement strand
GTACAGACTGCCGCCGGTAGGTATCGTTGGTCCACCGAGTCAGTGGCAAGAGACAGGTTGTTCTTGAGTTACCTGGGAGTAGGCGCCAAATAGTGTACGCTTTATCCAATTTTCAGGATGGGAAGGTGTATACCGTTTACGGGCGCGGTTGTGCTCTGCTCTCTTTGCATCGTTGCCGCCGGGGCCCCGGCTCGGGCGGATGATTCGCTTGCCCGGGTGCGAGAACAGAGGTGTTGACCGTTGGCTTGTGTGTCCAGTATCCGCCTTTCGAGTCGAAAAATGAAAAGACCGGAGCGTTTAAGGGCTGCGATATCGATCTGACCCGGGCCGTAGCCAAAGAGATCGGGGGGGGCGGTCAGGCTGGTTGACGCCGAGTGGCAGGGGCTGTTGGCCGGCTTGCAAAAGGGCGATTACGACACGCTGATCACCTGCATGTCCAAACCTGAAGCTCGGGGTGAGAACACCACTTTCAGCGATGTGTAGTACTCTCTTCCCGATGTTATCGTTGTCCGTAAGGACGATGATTCGCTCACCGGCAAAGACGATTTACAGGACAAAAAAATCGTAACCGGTTACCAACGCCTCATTTTCGCCTGATCAGACCGTTTCATCGAGCCAACTTACGGGGAAGTGGTCTGCTTCAACGAACATGGGGTACAGGGTAACGGTTACTTACGACGGCACCGCGGGTAACCCCATACGGTGCCGTGTACGGATCGAATCAGCTTGTAACGTTGAAAATCTGCCCGGTGATGTTGCGGGTCAGATCGGAAGAGAGGTAGCAGACCATATTGGCCACATCTTCGAGGCGCTGCGCCCGGCCAAGGGCAAAGTTGCTGGCTATGTCGTCATCAAAGGAAAACCGCTGGGAGCCATCCTTGGTCTCCAGGTTGTTGAGCGACCAGAGTTTGGTGGCCACCGCGCCAGGACAGACACAGTTGATGTTTAAGCCATACTGCGCATACTCGAGGGCGACCGCCTCGGTGAAGGCTATCACCGCGGCCTTGGATGCCGAATAATGGGCGTAGGTCGGTACAGGCTTGAGACCACTGAGGGCGGCGATATTGACGATCTTGCCTTCCTGCCGCTTGATCATCTGCGGCAGCACCGCCCGGGTGGTCAGGTAGGTGCCGTAGGTGTTGACCTTGAAAACCAGATCCCAGTCTTCAGGCTCCATGCTGAGCAGGGTCAGGCGTCGGCTGACCCCGGCATTGTTGACGAGTATATCGATTCTTCCCAGTTCGGCGGTCACCTTGTCGATTGCACCTTCCACGCTGGCTTTGTCGGTGACATCCATATGGACGAAAGAACTGTTCTTGCCGATTTCTCTGCAGGCCTTTTCCGCCCGTTCCTGTTCAATGTCGGCAATGACCACCCTGGCGCCTTCCTGCACCAGGTGACTGACGATACTCTCGCCAATCCCCCGGGCGCCGCCGGTCACCAAGGCTATTTTGCCATGCAGGTTCATTTCCATGTTCGTTTTCTCCGCTATCGCTATATTTGCAGGCTGTCACTATACCTGCCCGTACTTTCGTGCATGGCTACAGCCCATTCCTGTACTCTAAGGTGCCTTGTCGGGTCTGGCAACAGGCGGTGCCTTGCCTCTTTGCCAGACCCTTTTGATCGTTATTTTCCTGGCAGTGACAGAAGAATTACGGACAGAAAATGGAAACACCAGTCTGGTATTTCTTATCGTTGACGATCAGTTTGACCTGGAACACGCCCTGAAGACCCTTTTTGCTGATATGGATTTTTACATCCCGATCATCGTCTTCGAGGTAGGCGCCGGAGCACATGGCGAGATGCACCACGGCCGCGGTATTGATGAAATAGTGATGCCCCTCACCCTCCTTCTCCAGGCAGAGCATAGCCAGGGTTCCCTTCTCGAAACGGCCATGGAAGACGAAGCGGTCCACGTCCTCTTCGATGAAGACGTTATGCCAGCTGTCGGCCAGGGCCTGTACCTCTTCGGCATCGGGTACGGTATCGAATTCCTCGGTCACTTCCAGGCTGCCGAGGAGCTTGCCTTCGCCGAGCTGGAGATTGTCGCCGTCATGGTAGAGCGGGAGTTTTTCGGCCCGGTAGAAGTTGCCTTCGGTCTGCAGTTCGTACATTACCACGCCATCCTTTTGCTCGACGGTCTTCGAGCGCAGTTCGACATTGGGGTCGGACATGCTGAGGAAGGCGCCCAGAGTATCGGAGGCGTAGCCATTCTCAAAGCCGATACCACCGGAGTGAATCATGTAGTGGCCCTCGGCGTAATACTCGACGTTGCAGATGTAGCCGGAGAAGAAATCCTCACCACGCTCCTTGCCATACTGCCAGACCTGCTCGATCTCCATCTTGTCGGTGTCGATGCGATAGCGCACGCCGCGGGAGAAGTTGTCTCTGTTCTTGATGTATTTCTCTTTGACCTTGGCACGGTACTGGCCGTTATCAAAGCACATCACATCGCCATCCGGACAGATCACGCAGGCGTGCTGCTCATACTGCCAGTCAAACTTGGAGAGGTCGCCGACCGGTTTGAAAAAATACTTCTCGACCATCTCGGCAGGCCAGCCCTCGGGGTCGCCGACGATCCAGTTGAGCTCGCCTGTTTCGTAGTCGAGGTTGATGACCGCATCCTGGTGCCGGCCGGAAAGGGTCAGGCTGTGGGTCTTTTTATCGTACCAGACCGCATTGTTGTGGAACCAGTCGTGGGCATCCTGCGAGCCTGAGCCGGCGACATCCATCGGCAGCACCTTGCGGTAGTCCCAGGTTTTGAGAATGTCGCCGGTTTTGCGGTCGATCAGCACGCACATATCCTCGACAGTGTCCCTGGTGAAGTCCTGGGTGAGGGCCAGCAGGTTGCCGTCCTCCATCTCGAAATGGTCGTGGTGGTAGTTGCCGGGCATCCGGTACTCTTTGTGGATCTTACCCAGCAGGTTGAGTTCGATCATGCCGGTGGCGTTGTAGGGCATGTGGCAGAAACGGCTCGAACCGGTGATGATATTGCCGTTGGCCATGCGCTTGATATCGAACATGGTGTTCTCGGTGAGCAGCCAGCGGATATCGCCTTTGTAATCATAGCCGGTGGGGAGATTTTTCCCGGCCGGGGTCAGGAACATGATGTTGTTGCCGAAATAATCGGCAGAGGTGGTGATGTTCTGGCAGCGACAGATATCCGCGGGCAGTTTATCGGTGGTGATGGTCACGGTGGTGCTGCTTCCGTCGGCCAGGGTAACGGTCACCTTGTTGGCGAAGTCCTCGTAGAGGCCGAGTACCGGCAGGATGTGCTCGGTGCCGGCCGGGAAGGTATGGCTGATGTCTTCCCGTTCGTACCGTTTGCCGTGAATGGTCACGGTCGGGGTGGTTTTATCCTTGGTGGTGAAAAGAATCAGGGCGCAGAGCGGGTTGATCAGATAGGGATTCAGTATGACCTGCGGTTTTTCGAAGGTGGGTTTCTTGGCGGAAAATTCTGCAAGAAACGCTTTTTCGGCCCTGTTCTGCCGGGTAATGAGGTGGTCCTGATTGATGTAGCGTACTTTGTTGCTCATTGGTACATCCTCCTTGTTATAGAAGTTCGTCGATCGCCTTGATAATGGCTGGTTTCTGTTTCAGACCTTCCAGTCGACTGACCTCCTTGCCGTCTTTCATGAACAGCATGGTGGGAAAGCCCTTGACACCGAGATGCTCCTTCAGTTCCCGGTTTTCATCGAAATCTATGGTGTAGATCGGAAAATCCGGCTTCTGCTTGTTGATGTCTTTCAACACAAACGACAGCATTTTGCAGGGGCCACAGGTTTTCGAATAGAATTCGACGAGTTTTGGCGCGGTCTGGTCCAGTGTTTCGTAATCAGTCTGGTTTATTTCTGTAATCATTTTAACATCCTCCGTTTTATTCGAGACTCCCTGGCACGGAAAGACTTCTTCTCCGTACTGAGAAGTTTCATGGTGTGTGTTGCGGCCGAGGCTCCTAGGTTCAGCCATATGCTGGAGAGACACTGGTCAACCCTTGTTCGCCTCGACATAGGATGCGGCGCTGTTGGCTGCTACCGCCCCATCGGAACAGGCGGTGACGATCTGTCGAAGATGCTTGACGTTGATATCTCCCGCCCCGAAAATGCCGGGAACGGAGGTCCGCATATGCGAATCGGTCTCGATGCAGCCGGTGCGGTCGACGATGCCGAGATGGGCGAACGGCTGGGACGAGGCCTGGAAGCCGATGTATTCGAAGACCCCGTCACAGGTCACATAGCGTTCGGTGGCGTCCTCCTTGGTCGACTTGAACCGCACCCCGGTCAGCCGGTCGGTGCCGGTGAATTCGAGAACCTCCTGATACGGATAGATGGTGACGTTGTCCATCTTGCGCAGCAGGTCGCAGGCCTTGGGGTCCGCGGTCAGGTCGAGCATGGTGACGATAGTCAGTTTGGTGGTGATGCCGGCCAGGTAGATCGATTCTTCAACAGCCGAGTTGCCGCCGCCGATTACCACCACCTCCTTGCCGCGGTACTGGGCACCGTCACAGATCGCGCACCAGCTTATGCCGGAGCCGGCCCACTGCTCCTCGCCGGCAACACCGAGTCGGCGCGGAACGGTGCCGGTGGCGAGGATGACCGCCCTCGCCTGATAGACGGCATCGTCCTCTTCGCAGGTGACCGTTTTCAGCTTGCCTTCATCCTTGATGTCGACCACTGTCTTGTAGTCGAACTCGACACCCAGTTCCTGGGTGTGTTCGAACATTTTAATGGAGAGGTCGGCACCGGCCAGCTTGCCGGCGCCGGTGTAGTTTTCAATCTCGTTGGTGTTGATCATCTGGCCGCCAGGCGACAGACGGTCGAGCATCAGCACCTTCATGTTGGCGCGAATCGCATAGATGGCGGCTGTCATGCCGGCAGGGCCGGCCCCGACAATGATGATGTCGTATATGTTTTCCATTGTGCTTCTCCTTGACCGGTTATTTCGGTCTTCAATTTAAAAAAAAATCGATTGGCGTTTCGCCATATCAGAACATCATTTTAGCCATTGGAATGCCGACCACAATAACGACACCCATGACGATCACTGAACTGACAAGGGTGTGGATGGCGACATTCTTGCGGCTGATCCAATCCGGGTTATCGTAGAGAATTGCCGCAAAGGGCGAGGCGGCCGGGGTCACCGCCGCCACCAGCACGATGTAGAAAAAACAGACAACGATTGGCATTGCGGCGAAACCGAGACCACTGCTCAAGGCGAGAATGACCGGAGTGAAAATGAGGCCTGCGACGACCGAGTTACAGAAGTTGGTAACAATGAGAGCCAGAACGATGATGAGAATGGTCAGGGTCAGTTCGCCCAGGCCGGCGAGATGGCTTTTAAGGAAGAATTCCATAAAGAGGGTGACATTGGTCACCGGTGTGGTGACCGCGCCGCCGAGCAAGAGGGCGGTGGCGATGAGTATAAAGGTCCGCCAGGGATAGGACTGGTTGGTTACCGGCAGATCGGCCACGGGTTTACCGGCCAGGCGGATCGAGGTGGCCAGGAAGATAATGACCATCGAGCCCCCGAAGGCGTTGGCGGTAAGGAAGGCGCCGAGGCCACTGTCCCGGCCGATAATGCCAGGCAGCAGCATCCACATGGTATAGAGGATAAACAGGCCGAGAATGAGCTTTTGCTGCAGGCTGAATGGCGGCAGTTCGTCTTGGGCGAGAATCTTCGGGTCGATCTTCTTCAAAGGCGAGACATCGACCCGGTAGATATAACGCATGGCAAAAAGAATGGCGGCGATGGAGATCATTGAAATGGTGACACTGAAGACCAGGTACAGCGCGATATTGAGCGTTTTATATCCTTCCAGGGGGCTGGTCGCGGCAATGTGATTCATGTTGTTGAGCAGATAAAACGCGCCGCCCTTGAAGGGGTCGGTGGCAAAACAGAGTATCGCGACCATCATGGTATTGACGATCATCAGGGTCACGTACCGGTCGCCTCTCTTGAAACCCACATGATCGAAAACGATATAGAGTGCCGGCCACATCAGAAAGCAGGCGGTGGTCTGTTCGAGCATGGCCACGCAGTAGGTGCCGACCAGGATCATTGTGGTGAACACCCACGGTCTGCCCCTGACGACGCGGTGAGTCATGAACCAGCGAGCGAGATAGGCGGAGATGTTGCTGCGCATCAGGATGGCCGCGAACATGAACAGAAAAAACAGCATGACCGTCATCGGGTTGCCCATGAATTGATTCAATACCTGGGGCATGGTACTATGGCTGGTCATACCGAAGAGGAGAACCCCAAGAAAACTTGGCCAGAGGGCATCGACAAAGGTCCAGAGATAGACGACGCCAAAAAAGAGGAAGACGATGACCATTCCCTCTGAACTGATGGCGAGCAGGTGTTGGCCATCCTGAAGAGGAATGCCTGCGGCCTGGAGTTTTTCGTTGGCCGGCACCAGGATGCTGGGGGCGGGGAGGAAACGGCCAAACAGCATCATGGCGATTCCGACGATGGAGTGGATGAGGAGCGCCACATCGAATTTCTGTTTCTTGCTCTGCATAAATATTCCTTATCTATCTGAAAACTGTTAAAGAAAAGGCCTGCTGAGACCTTTTCTGAGGACATGCGTCGGAATTTTTATTAGCGTTTGGTAATCTTTTTTTCATAACTTTTTTTCTGTTTAGTTAAAATAGCCTGGACTAGGTTTGCGACCTACTTTTTGGGGCCATCAGGTGTTCCGACCGGTGCGGCGGGACGGTTGAAGCGAGGATGAAGCGTCTGGTAAGGAGCGTCCGGGGGCGAGAGCGGGAGGGCGGGGATGACATGCTTTGGTTAAAACACGATTATCAGGAAGATATGGTGAAAATCTCGGTCAGGGAGAGGTTGCCCAAAGGGGCCCTGCTCGATCCGGACTGTATCTACTACCTGCAGCAGGGGCTCTGTGTGCTGAACCATATCGGCGATGATGGCGGGGAAAAAACCATTCTCTACATCCAGGAAATGTCGCTGATGGGGTTCATGCCTTTTCTGGTGAAGAGTCTGGTCGACGAACGGCAGCAGGCCGAACGCAAGACCCTGTCAAATGAGTATTTCATCAAGACCCGATGTGAATGTGATGTCCTCAAGGTCGACGGGGATCGCTTCTTCGCCATGCTGGAGAAATCGCCACGCCTGTTCAAGACGGTTCTCGGCACATTGTGCCAGAACTATTCGAACACCATGGAGTTGCTCTCAAAAATCATTAACAAGTCGGCACCAGTCAGGGTCTGCCGCATGATTCTCGAGTTCAGGCAGTGGCAGAAGGATCGCCTGGTTCTGCTGCCCCATCTCACCTACTATGACATCGGCATCTTTACCGCTCTGCATGTCATTACCGTGACCAAGATTTTCAAGGCCTTGTTCGCTGAGCGCATTCTCTCGAAAAGCGGCCGGCTGGTGGTGATAGAGCGACAAGAAGTGCTGCTTGATATCGTTGATGGGACGTATCAGTTGAATTATCAATAGGTTGGTTGATAAATATCGGCAGGTTAGTGTCTGTCTGGGGGCTACGCTTTCCTCCGAGGAGAACATTTTGCACATAACGAAGAGTGAGGAGAAAACAGCCGTTTGCGGATGGGTGCTACTTGACCTTCCCAGATCTATCACGTAGACTTCCAGTAGTTGCTGCCTAACATGTTTCGTTAGCGCATGCTCTGTTGCAATACCCGGTGAGAATTTATTAATTCCAATTTTTCCATGTTAAACTGCATTGTTAGTGCAGGTGACCCTGTAGCGTTTCCTGTCAGGACGAGGAGATGTCTTTACATCTTCGGCTCGCGCTACTGTTTTGGGGCGATGCCGATCCATCGGTACGATTGCCAGAAGATGGCCTGTGAAAAGGTACAACATCAATGGAGATGGACTCGTAAAAAGTCGAACGTTCCACTAGGATGGGCTCAGGAAAAACCCTGATATACGAGGCGTAGCGTCGCAAACGGCAATTTGGTAGTACATATGGTACAGCGAAGTGCTGTTTGCGACCTACAACGAAGTAGATCTGGGTTTTTACGAGTCCATCAATGGAGGCACTATGGGCAGAATGATGATGGGCAAAAGAGTGGTTGTGGTGTGTGTCGCTGTGGCGTTCTCTGTTTTTGCTGGTGGCATGGTCTTGGCGCAGCCGGATAGCGTTCCCGGCGGGCCGTGGCTCACCGATACCCAGAATGTCAGCCTGCAGCGGCTCAACGACTATGTTGAACTGGTGAAGCGGCTGAAACGGATCGAGAAAACCTCACAAGGCCTCGTTGCGCTCGAAGCCATCGGCGACACCAATGAAGGGAGAAATATCTATCTGGCCAAGATCGGCGATCCCGCCAACGATGCGGTGATGATTATCACCCAGCAGCATGGCAACGAGGCCATGACAACGGAAGCGGCCCTGCGACTCATGGCCTTTCTGGCGACGGGCAGTGAGCAGGCCATGGCGATACTCGACCATCTCTATGTGCTGATCGTGCCACGGGTAAACCCCGATGGCGCCGAGCGCTATCAGCGCTACAATGTCGACCCCTACGCCCCAGCGCAAAATGCCGCCGAAGGGTTCTATACGGCCGGTGATGCCGGGGTCGGTTGGGATATAAACAGATACCACTGGGTGAATGGCTGGCAGGAGAGCACCCTCTATCAGCACGATCCGGATGGCTATCCCGAAAATCCTGTGCCTGAAGCCGTGGCGGTGATCGATGCATTCTGGCGCTACCGGCCCCTGTGGGTCGCCGACTTCCATCATCAGGGGACGTATGTCACCGATGATGGCGACAATGTCACCAGTTCCATCCTCTGGCCGACCAATGAGTATGTTTCTGGCTACACCGTGGATCTGTCCAAACAGCTCTGCCTGACCATCTTCGACCATATGGCGCACTTTGGCTATGCCACAACGACGTTGTACCCCGGTGGCAGTTACGCGGGAATCGGTAGAAATGGCTATGGCTTGGCCGGTGCGGGGAGTATTCTGGTCGAGTTGAAGGGGGGCATCGGCCAGAAATCCAGCGGGATGATTATCCGTCATGCTCTTGAGCAGATGCAGGCGCTCCTTGCGGCCACTGCCGACGGCTCGGTTTATGCCGTCGACCCGGCTCGAGCGGCAGAAATTCCCGCTGACAGATATTATTTCTCTAAAGATCTGCCACCTGAATAAGGGGACAGGGCCAGGGGACAGAGAATGTGTTGATCGATCTCGGCCCGGTCAACCAAGCCGGATCACTCTGACCCGGGTGCTGCTGAAATCAGGAATCCCCGCCAGGGTGTCGACCAGCGGGGTGTTGTCCAGGTTCGGGTCGAGCCGGCCGATCATGTTGGGGTTGACCCCGGCTTCGAGCGGGGCGGAAGCGTGCACCAAATCACCTGTGCAGATTGCGGCACCGCCCATGAAGACACGGGGCGCGCCCTTGACCTGCAGCGGGCTTGCCCCGAGCTGACTGTGGCCGTAATGGAAAGAGATGCCCACACAGCCGGGTCGAATTGTCGAGGTAAGTCGCACTGTGCCGGTCAGGCCCTGCGGGTTGCTGCGCGACTCCAGCCGCACCCGATCGCCTTCCTGTAGGCCGAGCCGCCTGCCATCCTCACGGTTGATCATCATCGGGTTGTCCGGGAAAAGCTCCAGAGCGCAGCGGTGCCAGATGGTCCGTGACTGGCTGTGAACGTGCATCTTGTGGCTGACTACGGTGAAGGGATAGCTTTCATCCTCCTCGGCGATCACCTTGCCCTTCGCGTCGGCGGGAACCAGGCAGTCGATGGTGCCTGAACCGCATTTGCCGCTGATGGTGTTGCGGGTGGTAGCCAGTTGCTCGTTGTAGAGTACGGCCCGATTTGGTCCGTATTTGAAGACGTCGCCGACAAAGGACGAGTTATAGGTGGTAAAGATTCCGCCTCGGGCCAGCATGTGGCAGAGCTGACGCCATTCCCCGGGCTGGAGGATTCCTTTGAAACGAGCCAATGGGTAATTGTGCTCGACAAAGGCGATTTCTGTCGGCGAGGCCTCCGGCAGGTCGGCCCCGACGGCGATATTGGCGTAGGCGCGTAGATAGAAATCTTCGGCTCGGTGCAGGGGGAAGGCGTTGCCGGCCGTATCACGTATGGCGTCATCGCCAAAACCTGGAATATCCAGACTCTCGGCCAGGTCGATAAGCAGGGTTTCCAGGCAGAAGGGACGGCCATCCGTGGTTTTGCCGGTGAGCGGTTCCAGGGCGGGGGCACGCACCCCGGTGAAACGCAGCGCCGGAGAGTGCGGGTTGAGCCAGCCGTACTGGCCTTCCAGATAGGTGACGTCGGGAACGATATAGTCGGCGAAGATGTTCGACTCATTCACTCCGATATCGATGGAGACGTGCAGCGGTACCCGGGTCGGATCGGCCAGGGTCTCCTGATACCGGTATCCGCCTGGCGTGGAGTAGACCGGGTTGTAGAAATAGGTGAAGAGTACCTGGCACCGGTAGGGGTAGTGAGCGTCGATACCGCTCATCGCTTCAACGCTCAGGCCGCCCTTGGTAAAGGGAAACCAGGGGCGGCGTGATGGATAGTCGATACCGGTATTCGCCTTCTTTTTCGCGTACTCGGCAGTCTCTTCGTAGATGCCGCCTTCCCGCGAAATCTTCACGCCGGCCGGGGTCTGCCGACCGGGGAAGTCGTTCAACTCGTACCTACCCTTTCTCCATGAGGCAGGGGCGCCACCACCGCTGAGGTAGCCGCCGCGCATGCCGAAGCTGCCAATGAGCACGTTCAGCATCGCTATGCAGAAGGCGGCGTGGGTGCCGTGAGTGTAATTTCCCGCGCCATGATACTGGCAGACCGCGGCTCTGGTGCCGTGACTGGTGAAGTCGATGGCCGTCCTGGTGATCTGCGCGGTCGGGATGCCGCAGAGCTGGGAGTACTCTTCCAGGCTGCGTGCCAGAGCCGCACGTTTGAGGAGCGTGAAGGCGGTGGCGACCCCGATTGTGCTGGCGTCTTCGCAGCTGACATGGGTTTCCGCCTCGAGCCTGGCGGTCTTTACCGTGTCGTATGCCTGGGGGGTGCCATCCGCGTCGAGTACCATGTATATTTCGGTATCCCCGCTCTCGGGGGAGCTCTTCAGGTCGGCCAGACGGAGGAACCTGCCGTTGTGGGGATGGCCTGGCTCATCGATGACCAGGTGGGTGGCATTGGCATAGCTGGCAAAGCCACCAGTCTTGGCCGCCGCCGGGTTGGGCCGGCTGAGGTATGTCGCGTTATAGCGGTTGTTATCCACAATCCAGCGGATCATCCCCATGGCGAAAGCGCCGTCACGGCCGGGCAGTACCGGTACCCAGTCGTGGGCATGCACGGAGCAGTTCTGGGCGCGAGGATCGACGACGGTGAACTGTACTTCCTGGTTGCCGTAACGATTGGCGACTGCCGCGCCGTAGGTGTTCACCCCCGGCTGCAGTGCTTCATAGATGTTGGCGCCGAAGACGAGGATGTACGCTGCGTTCCAGGGGTCGGCTTTGAGCTCGACCTCCTTGCCTTCGGTCAGAGCAAAGTTCCCCATGCGAAAGCCGAGCCCACAGATATCGGTATGGCCGATACGGTTGATCGAGCCGACCCCGGACTTGACGAACCTGTCGATGAACTCCTGACGCCCGGCCTGCAGTCTGCCGGTGATCATGGTGAAACCGTTTCGTTGAGAGCCAAGGGTTTTGTCCTCGGGGTCGATGGGCGCATCGGAGATGCAGGCCGCAAGACCTGGTACTTCGCGCTCCTCGCCGAGATGGGCGAACAGTTTGCCGCCGGTACCGATCTCGGCGATGAGTCGTTCCCAGGAGATCTCTTCGAACCGTCCTTCGCCTCGCCTGCCGGCGCGCTTGAGCGGTTTGAGCAACCGGTGTTCGTTGTAGACATACCCTGCTGCGTCATGGGCCTTGCCGCAGACCGGGCTGGCAATGGCGAGTGAATCGGCAACTGGGGTAGCGTAGGGCAGGGGGGCTCCAACCGTGTTGTAGGGGTGGTAGGGGTTGCCGGAAATCTTTTCCAGCTTGCCATTCTTGACGATCTGGCGGTTACCGCAGCGGGCATTGCAACCGAGACAGACAGAATGCACGACCCGGATTCCCTGGTCAAGCTGCGTTGCGGCCTGAGGGGAGTGGGTGGCGGGCCGTTTCCGTTGGGACTGCTTGACCAGGGTGGAAGCGGCCGAGGTGACAGGGGGCGTGATCATAACTGCGGCGGCACCGGTGAGAAACTCTCGACGATCACAATGGTTTTCCTGTTGCGTATCGGGCTGTTTCGACATGACGACCTCTTCAACTCCGGCTATTTTCAGGTTCACCCTTACGTGCGGCAAGGAACAGGACCCGTTCGGTGGGGTGGGTGGCGACCTGAGAATTCTCCTTTTTCAGCTGTTTGAAGCGGAGAGAAAATTTCCCCTCTGGGTTGGTGAGAGAACCAAAGACCCGCGCTCCCGGTGCGCAGGCCTCGACGCAGGCTGGTGACAGTCCCTTGGCCAACAGGTCGATACAGAAATCGCATTTCTCGACCCGGTCGCCCTGCTCCCTGTTGAGTGAGCGTGCCTGGTATGGACAGACGGCTACACAGGCTCCGTCTCCCGTGCAGAGCGTCCAGTCGGTGACCACGATACCGTTGGCCAGGGCGAACGTTGCCCCATGGTCGCATGCGGTGACGCAGGGGGCATCCTGGCATTGATGACAGAGTTCGGGACGGTAATGCTGCCAGGCTATGGGATAACTACCGTGTTCGCTGACCTCAATACGGGTGTTGAACAGGCCGGCGGGCGTATGATGTTGCTCCTTGCAGGCGATGACACAGCTGTGGCAGCCGGTGCACCGGTTGAGATCGATGAGCATCGCAGGCTGCATGTCTGGTGTGGTCGCCTCGCTGCGGCCAGACCGAATCGTTTCAAGCGTGACCAGGCCGAGCAGCATGGCACCGCCTCGGGTAAGAAAACTGCGTCGTTCCTGTTGCATGCGCACCTCGTGATAGGGCCAGGGGTGGGCCGGCTGCCCCTGGGCCAGTGGTTCATTCCCGCGTCACCAATCCTGCCAATTCCCCTCGGTTATCTGGTGGAGGTGATGGTGTACTTGAAGGTGGCCGGCTCAAGCCAGTCGAGTGGCTTGCCGCCGACTTCCGCGTAAGGGTAGCCAAAGGTATTCAGCGGTGCGCCAGCCTGTTGCGGGTTGAGCACCAGATCGCGGCCAACCGCCAGCTTGACCCGGTAGGCATCCCAGCCGCCCCAGAAGTAGTCCCGATAGGCTGCGGTCCTGGCGTCTCCTGGCTCGAGTTTCTCCACCAGCATCTTTTTGCGCACATCCGCTGGGTCTACCGGCACCCAGCCGGAACCAGGGAGGAAGAATTCAGCCCAGCAGTGTTGCCAGGTGGTAATGTCTTCCCCGTCAGTCTTCCCCAGACGGATACCGAAGATCTCCCGGGCGGGCACGCCGGCGGCACGGCACAAGGAGACAAACACCGAGTGGATATCGGTGCACTTGCCGCCAGGCCTGGCGATCAGCGCGCAGACATCGCCAGCACCGCACCCCTCGGTCTCCGGGTCGCGGTACATATTCTCACAGGTCCAGTCGTAGATCGCCTTGGCCTTGGCGTAAACGCCGGTCTTGCCGGCGACGATCTGATCGGCGAGTTTCTTGACCACCCCGTCGATCGGCCCGAGGCGGGTACCGGTCAGGTACTCGCTGTAGTCGGCGGGGCTCCATGGCACCTCGGCGGTCGGCAGATTTTTTTTCAGTACCTCCTGACGGATGACGTGAAAGGAGAAGACCAGCTTGCGACTGACTGCACCGGTGGCGGCATCCCAGCGGGCGAAGAGCATGGGGGTGGAATATTTCTGATCGGAAGAGACCGCGGCCTCGGCGTAGTCGCCAGAGACGGAGATGTCGGTGATCAGCTGATTCGCATCGGAAAGGGGGTAGGGGGTCCACAGCCTGACGTCCTGGTCGGCCGGCTGGTCAGAGAGGTCGAATGCCATGGTGATCGTACTGGCGGCCTGATCGGCGGCAGAGGTGGTGCAGGGTACTGCTAAGAGCAGCAATGTCAGGGCAAGGAACTGGAGTTTTCTCATGCTTGTCTCCTCCTGGAAATTCAAGAATGGGCTAGGGTCGTGTCACTCGTACAATGCTTAGGGCCTGTTCGCAAATCACTTCACAAACCAGGGACTGTCCCCAGTCTCATCGGGGGCTGTCCTTGGTTTGTGCTACCCAACATTTGATGGACTCGTAAAAACCTAAAACCTGCACGTAAGATGGCTAAGTACAAAAGCCTGATATACAGGCGCAGTGGTGTCGGCCAGGCACAGGCGTACATGTGGTACGCCGAGCAGTGGCCGATCCCGCTGCAACGCAGGAGATCGGGATTTTTACGACGCCATCAACATTGCAAATGTGACCTGACACTGGGGTTAAACGATGTCCATCCCATCCCAGCCGGTCTGGGACACTATCGATGACGTCGTGAGCCCGTAAACATACAGGAGTCGGGATGTAAGGACCAATAGTATGTTTCTATTGATAAATTTCGACACATCGTTTGTGTCTATATGCTGGTGCCGTTGCCCATTCAGGTCGTGGCACGAGTGGTCGTGCCCGCTGCCTTGGCCTGCACTGTGCCAGAGGCGTCGGTAGGAGGATATGATGAAAATGGCCGCAGCCGGGACATCGACAGCACAGGGAGGGCACTCGATCTCGTTTCTGGCTGGACACTCGTTCGGTGTGCTCTTTTCAGGTACGTGCTTGTCTGCGGCGCTCCCAGCTCAGCACGACACATAACACCAACCACACAACGGTACGGAGGGTCATGGCCCGCACGCTCTCTATGGCAATATCCGCACCGTTCGTAAAGAGGTAGCCTATCACCGCCAACACCAGAATATTACAGGTGAAGATTGTGGCTGCTGCCGAGGTCCCCCGCCTGAGGCTAAACCAGATGGCGATGCCGGCGGCAATATAGACAGCTCCCATCAGGGTGTTATAGATCAATAGTGGCAGAAACACCTGATATCCTGGGTCAACGCCAACCAGTACCCGTGTTCCGACGATAAGTGTCATGAGACCGAAAATAACGGCGACACCTGATGAGAACATCTGTCTATATCCTCTCGATACTGATTGTTTCATCTTGGTCTCCATGGATTGCCCAATCAGCATGGCTGGACCAGGTGAACCCCAGCCACAAACTCCCGGGCCCGCAAACAGAGTTTTCCGTGTTGACGAGTGGCATGTAGATGGACTCGTAAAAACCCTCAACGTGTAATTCTACTTTGTTAGTTCTGCCGAGTTAACTATCAACATATTTCGCCGTTGTTTTTCGAATGCATAATCAATTGAAGCTTGCCGTTTCGCGTGTCGTACTTGGAGCTGTCTTAAAACCTCCTCTTCGGTGACGTCACGTCGTGGCAGAAAAAATCTGAGCAACTCTACTATATCTGTACAACTCTACAGGCTCACTGTTTCCTTATGCCGCAAGCGTTCTTGCAACATAAACAGCATGGCCATCAAAACCATTGCCATATGGTGGTGCCATCCATACCAACCACGGACCTGGTAATCACCCATCCCGCAGTGGGTCTTGCTGTCATGAAAGGTCCTTTCAATCCAATATCTCTGGGCTTGCATATAGGCCAACCGCTGGATGGAAATTTCCTCAGGCGCATTACTCAGGCTATACTTGATCTCTTGAGGCGAAGCCACTTCGCGGCGAACAATAAGACGCCACCGTTGAGCGGATGGCTCTTTGC
>JBKEBZ010000112.1:0-5431 GCA_047973425.1 Desulfopila sp. | reverse complement strand
GCCCTGATTTTTCCCTTGAGCTTCTGGCTGACCGTATAGGTCTTTCTGGTCTTTTCGTTGTATGCCGTAATCCGTTCATAAACGTAAATATCGCCATTCGGACGCCTTTCGCGCCTCTCTCCGATGTGAGTTTTTCCGGTTATTGGTTTGGCCATGTAGAAATTCCTCCCTTAAGTGTGCGTATAGCTATAATACGTGCACTTTAAAAAGCAAGAAAAAAGCACGGCTTTTCAACGAAACCGTGCTTACGGAATGGCGATATTGGATTAAAGTGTACGCTTTACCCGATTTTCAGGGTAGTAGAGATCCTGCCTGAACCGGCCGCTGTCGACCTCGTGGCCCAGGTCTTTGTTGGTGGCCGAGAGAATACGGATATCGATCGGATGAGCCCTGCTCTCGCCGATACGTCGCACCTCCCGCTCCTGCAGGACACGCAGCAGTTTGACCTGCATCGGATAGGGCAGGTCGCCGACCTCGTCGAGCAGCAGGGTGCCGCCGTTTGCCGCCTCGAACAGCCCCTGCCGGTCGGCGATCGCGTCGGTAAAGGCGCCTTTGACATAACCAAACAGCTCGCTTTCGAGTAAGGATTCGGTGAGGGCACCGCAATTGACGGCGATAAAGGGACGACCGGCGCGGTGGCTGTTATCGTGGATCAGCCTGGCGAATTTTTCCTTGCCGACCCCGCTTTCACCACTGATCACAATCGAGGAGTCGACTCTGGCGAGTCGTCTGGCCAGATCGATGGCCTGACGCATGGGGGCGCTGCGGGCCGAGAGCTGGTGGTAGGCGACCTCGTCTTCGGCGATACCGATCTGCCGTTTCTTGACGGTGAGTTGTTTTTCCAGGTGTTTTAATTGCCGGTTGAGTCGGGGCAGCAGGGTGTCTATCGCCTCTGGCTGGAAATAGCTCAATTCTTCTCGGTGATCTTTCGCCCATTGCTGCTTGGGCCTGCCGACCAGGCGACAGGCCGGATCTCCCTTGGCCTGACAATCCATCTCGATAAAATAGATTTCCTGGCCAGTGCGGTTGGCGACGTAGCCGGAGGAAAATGCCGCCATGGTCCAGCACACCGGCCTATCGGGTACCCCGTAATGCAGCAGGTACTGCTCGGCTTCATAGGAATCCTGCCAGCTGGCCCTGATCAGCAACTGGCCGTCCTCGTCGTTTTCCCTGGTAAGGGTCAGGTGGGTGAGCTGGCCGTGCAGGGTGTGGAGCCGCGGGCCGGTGGCGCTGTCGCTGTGGAGGAGATCCGCCCAGTCCTTCTTCAGGCTCTCGGCGGTGCGCCAGCCGTGGGCATAGCCGAATCGGCAGAGGACGGTTCTGGCCACCTGCATTCCCATGGAGTCGATCAGTTCTTTCTGCAGGAGGCCGAGGGCGATCGCGTCAAAGAGCAGGACCCGCTGGCCCAGCAGACGGATAATGCCGCTTCCCGGTGAAGTTTCGAGCAGATCGTGGAGTTGGAGGTCGTCGACGTTCATAGTGGAAGAGCCCTTGTATCAAAATGATATTTCTGTCTATCGTTTTGATAGGTTTTGTCAAGTGAAATCTGCAAGAGATCCGTTATTTCAGCAAGGTAGCCAGCTGGTATGCGGTGTGCTAAGTCGAAGTATCGTCAGGTAGCCTCAGCCACAACGAACCATGAAAATCGTCGCCCCGGTAAAGGAATTTTTCGTGCTGACGATTTTCGAATACAAGGAGAGAGGAATGAGCAAAGATTGTGCAGAGGAAGCAAAGGCAGTGGATAGCTACACTGCGGATGTGCTGGAAAATGGTATTTCCCGGCGACGTTTTCTGTCGGGTGCGGTTCTGGGAGCCGCCGGAGTCGGTATCATCGGTCTGGCCGGTTTGCCGGGAAAAAGCGCCCAGGCGGCCCAGGGGGAGCCGTGCACCGAGTTCGCGAAAAGTTCCGATGGCGGAGCGAGCCTGCATTTCATGCCGAAACCCCGACCGATCGCCGAGGGTGAGATCGCCTCGACCGAGACCTATGATGTGCTGGTGGTCGGAGCCGGCGCCTCGGGGGTCCCGGCCGCGCTGTCGGCTGCGGAAAACGGAGCCAGGGTGGCGGTGCTGCAGAAACACCCGACCATCGTCTCCCAGGGCAACACCGGTTCGGGTATCGATCTGGCCACAAGTGATACGGCGGGGGTCGAAGCCCTGGTGGCGCTGTTGATGAAGGACAACAACAATCGCAGCAATCCGGCCCTGCTCAGGCGGTGGGCCTACAACTCTGGCGAGGCGGTCAAATGGGTGATCGACCGGGCGAAAAAAGGTGGTTCACCGGTGGTCGACCAGGGCAGTGCGCCCCAGTTCGCCATCCGTGAGATCAACGGCTATACCGTAAACTACGTGACCTCGTACTTCGGGCCCAAGCCGTATACCGCCGGTGACGGAATGCGGGCTCTTGGCAAGACCGCGGTGGGAGCCGGGGTCAAGTTCTTCTTCAATATGCCGGCCTGCCAGCTGGTGCAGGGGACGTCCGGAGAGGTGCGCGGCGTCATTGCCCGGGGCAGGGATGGTCGATACCGCAAGTTCATGGCCCGAAAGGGGGTTATTCTGGCTACCGGCGATTATCAGAACAACGAGGCGATGTGCAACTATTTCATTCCCGACCTGAGGCATTTCGGCCGCAAACAGATGGACCGGACTGGAGATGGCTTCGCCATGGCCTACTGGGCCGGCGGGGTGATAGAGCCCATCGGCCACACCAAGATGCTCCACGACTTCGACGCCGGCCCCGCCTCGATGTGTGATATGCCCTTTCTGGCGGTGAACCGTGAGGGTAAACGTTTTGTCAACGAGACGGTGGCCATGTCACTGCTCAACAATTATCTCCGTGATGCCAGCAATGCCGGCCACTACTCCCAGGTTTTCGATGCCGAGTACATGAGCCGGGCCGCAGACTGGCCCGGCAAGCTCTATTCCCCTGAAGAGCTGAAAAATTACATGCCGGACGACCCCTCGCCAAAGCATGGAGTGTTCGAGTCGCAGATCAATACCCATGTTGCCGCTACCCTCGAGGAACTGGCCAGAAAACTCGGCTGTGATCCGGCGACCTTTGTCGCCAGTGTCAAACGGTACAATGCGCTCTGCGCCGCTGGCAAAGACGACGATTTCGGTAAGCCTGCCAGATTTCTCGGCCCGGTCGAGAAGGCCCCTTTTTATGGGATTCACCGCCGGGTACGGGTCTCGACGATCTGTTCGGGCATGCTGGTTGACGACAATCATCAGGCTCTGGACGCCGATGGTGCACCCATCGATGGCCTGTACGTCATCGGTAATCTCGGTGGTGGTTTCTACGGTGGTGTCGACTATCCGCTGACGGTGTTCGGCCTGTCGCTGGGCCGGTGCTACACCTTCGGGTATATGACCGGTAAACACCTGGCGACGCTGTAGGCCATGGTTCCGCGAGGACAAACTTGTGGTACGGCCACAGGCCGCTACCGTATGACCATGAGGGGAGAAACAATGAAAAGAACGATCCTGCACATTGCTACATTTGTATTCGCTGTCACCCTGACGCTGGGGTGGGGGATATTCGCAACCGCTGTGTCGGCGGAAAATACCGGGGAGAAGCAAGGCGGTCTGCTCGATGCCCTGCACGCCGGCAACGATGTGAGCTGCGCCGACTGTCATGGCGATGACAACAAGAGGGAACCGGTCCCGATGATCCAGTGCCTGGAGTGCCATGACACCCGGGAGGTGGCGGAAGCGACCGCGGGGCTTCGGCCGACCAATCCCCATGACAACCGGCACTACTCGACCGAAGGCGACTGTAATCTCTGTCATCACCAGCACAGGACGTCGGAGAATTTCTGTCTGCCGTGTCATGGCAGGTTCGATTTTGTCGTGCCGTAACGGGCAAGTGGTAGCGTTTTCCGCCGCCGGGGCCGGTTCCCGGCGGTCAATGGGGCGGGTTGATCACAAATCCTGATGAACCCGCCCGCCCTGATAGACAAAAGCGATCCGTCGATGAAGAGCCGAATCAGCAATCGCAATACTTGTCAGTGGAGATCGTCATGGGAACCTGAAAATCGGGTAAAGCGTACACTTTAATCCAATATCGCCATTCCGTAAGCACGGTTTCGTTGAAAAGCCGTGCTTTTTTCTTGCTTTTTAAAGTGCACGTATTATACCTATACGCACACTTAAAGGAGGAATTTCTACATGGCCAAACCAATAACCGGAAAAACTCACATCGGAGAGAGGCGCGAAAGGCGTCCGAATGGCGATATTTACGTTTATGAACGGATTACGGCATACAACGAAAAGACCAGAAAGACCTATACGGTCAGCCAGAAGCTCAAGGGAAAAATCAGGGCGGGAACGCAAGAAATTGTGCTGACTCGTCCGAAAAAACGTAAGGACGAAAATGGCGTTGCCGATGCAACACGGCAGCATACCGGACTCACGGACATCCTGGAATGGGTCGGCAAGGTTTCCGGCATTGATACTGATGTACGCGCTTCGTTCAGTGAAGGTGATGCGGAAAAAATGCTTTCCATTGCGCGCTACTGGATCGGTTCCGGCGGCAACACGTTGCCGCGTCTTGAAAGCTGGCAGGTGATGCATCCTCTTCCATATCGTGAAGCGATCACTGAAGATGTGTATGGTGACCTGTTCAAGGATGTTGGCCGCAATGAGGCAGGCGTCCAGTCCTATTTTTCTGCCCGGGCGACACGCCTGGGAGAATCTCCTGTGTTGGCATTCGACTCGACCACCATCTCGACCTACTCCGAAAATCAGTCGGAGGCGCGGCGGGGGTTCAACAAGGATGGCGACGGACTCAACACGATCAAACTTTTGACCTTATATTCCGTGAAGGCTCGTGAGCCTATCGCTTTCGCAAAACAACCTGGTAACATTCCTGATGTCATATCCATTGAAAACACACTGACACAACTCAAGTGTTTCAATCCGGAAAAGCCTCTGATCGTCACTGATAACGGCTACTACAGCCAGAAGAACATGATGGAATTCGCCGTGCGCAATGTGAAATTTCTGACCCTGGCTGATCCGAATATTGTCTGGGTCCGCGAAACTGTTGATGCGCTCCGTGCAACACTGGCGGGTATGTCCAGTACGTGTCCGTTCGACACGTCCATCTGCGGAGCAACTTCACCAAGAATGCACCAGTTCAACCGGATACGCCAGCGATCAGGTAACGGCAAGGTCGCCGGCGAAAATGAAACAATCACGCGCCGCCTGTATGTGCATGTTTTCTATTCTCCCGACAACGAAGCAAAGAAAGAACTCGCCTTTCGTAAGGACTTGCTTGAGCTGAAGGCGCAAATAGAAGGAGGAAAAACCGAGTTCACGAAATCAGCGCAAAGGAAAATCGACAAGTACCTGTCCAGTTCAAGAAAGGGGCGCGGGGGGCAGTTGAAGGTAGGATTCAACGACGAAGCCATCGCCGAAGCAAAGAAGTACTTCG
>JBKEBZ010000010.1:0-110456 GCA_047973425.1 Desulfopila sp. | reverse complement strand
CGAATGCGGTTTTGTTGAATTTAATCATTTGTTTAGTTATTTGCTTGTTGTCCATGGGATTCCTCCGTTACTTCTTTTTTGTTGTCATGCTCTCTTGCTATTTCGTGTCCATTCAGAAGCGGCTATTTTAGCCTAACCGGCATGGCTGGACCAGATAGGCACAGCCACAACGAAACATGAAACTCCTCGGCACGGCAACAGAGCTTTCCGTGCTGATGAGTTTCTGTAATCTCTTCATTGTGTTCGAAATTTTGTAAACGTTCACCAGCACCCCATTTTCGTCCGATCAGGCCTCCTCACAGAGCAAACTCTTGGGCAACGGCCCGCTTGAACGAATCTGGAGTACTGGATAAACGTTTACAGATCCAGGTTACGGAACATTCCCGGTATCACCGGTGAACGATTACGAAATTTTATCCTCGGAATATCGCTTATATGCCTGTGGTAAAATTTCTCTCACGCCTCGATTCAGACAAAAAAATCGTGTTTCTGGACAGACACGAGAGAGACACTCTTTCATCATGTTGGACAATATCAACGATGTAGCAGATACACAAGATACTTGTCGGTAATCGAGCTGTCCAGCGCCGTATCCTGTCAGTCTGGCCTGCTGTTTGCAACGATTGCTGGAGGGTGGATGCCGAACCTGGCACTGTGCAAAGGTGGCTTGCCAACTTCAGCATTGCTGCTCTTTGCTTGAGCCGTAATCGTCTTAAACGGTAATTTGGCAGGACAGACTGGTACGGCGAAGTGTCGTCTGTGACCGAGGGCGACGTAGATCGGAGTTTTTACGAGTCCATCAACCTTTGCTCGCGACCTGGTGAACGCGTACGGTGCTTCAATGATTGACAGTAACGCTATTTTGCAGCGGCAGCTCGAACAGCTTGAGAAACACAATGACGACTTGCGATTGCAAAACGATCAGTTCCGATCGGTCATCCACCAGGTTCCCATTGGTGTGATGATCACCAGCGGTACGGATAACGCTATTCTGCTGGTCAATCCCGAGTTCGAACAAATGATTGGTCTTTCCAGTGCCCAACTGGTCGGTGAACATTTTGCCAGAACATTCACTCAGCATGGAGGGCAGATATTCTATCCAGGCCAAAAGCAGACCCGGATCGAAAATTTTTCTGAACATTTTATTTCCAAAAAATATCTCATTGCCAAGGATTTTGAGCTTATCCTGCAAAAACCTGGAGGTGAGAAAATCTTTATGCGCATGAGTTCGTCTCCGGTGCTGGGGCCAGACGATAATGTCCTGGTGATAATTTCTGTTTTCAATGATGTAACCCAGAGGAAAAAAGAAGAAGAGTTGGCCAGAGATGCCAACGAATTCCTTGAGAAGGAGGTTGAAAAGCAGACCAGAAAATTACGGGATGCCAACCGTAAACTCGAGACGATCTTTAATGCCTCCTCGGAAAGTTTGTGGGTCTGCGACGGTACGGGGGTGGTTGTCAGCATCAATCGGGCAACCGAACAACTCTTAGGTGTCAAGGCAATGGATATTGTCGGCAAGAACATCAATGATCTTGTCGAGGAAGGTCTCATGGATACGTCTGTGACCGGCGTGGTGCTTGAAACCGGGAAGCAGGCCTCGATAATACAAAATACCTTGAAAACACGAAAGCAGTTGCTGGTCACCGGTTCGCCCGTGTTTGATGACGACGGGAACATTTCCATGGTCATTGTCAACGAGCGGGACTTGACCAGACTCAATCAGCTCAAGGAAGAACTGCAACTTGTCAAGAGTGAAACAAGTCGGTTCAAGGAAGCGTTTGAGGAACTCCATAATAAAGAGATGGCAAGCAAGGAGATCATTGCTCAGAGTCAAGAGATGAACGATATCCTGATGATCTGTCGGAAACTTGCCAAGCTGAATATTTCAAATATCCTTCTTCTTGGAGAATCCGGGACCGGTAAAAGTCTGCTGGCAAAGTATATCCATAGCTGTAACAGTAATCTCACCGGCCCATTCGTCAAAATTAACTGTGCCGCCTTGCCGGACAGTCTGCTCGAGGCGGAACTTTTTGGTTACGAAAGGGGGGCGTTTACTGGTGCCAGCGAGCAGGGCAAGATCGGGCTTTTTGAGATGGCCGAAAATGGAACTCTTTTTTTAGATGAGATCGGTGAGTTGCCCATCGCTCTCCAGGCAAAGCTGCTGCACTGTCTGGAAGAAAAGGAGATAATGCACCTGGGCGGACTGAGGTCTGTCAAGATCAACTGTAATGTGATTGCCGCAACGAATGTTGACCTGGTAGACCAGGTTCAGAAAAAAATATTTCGGGAAGATCTGTACTTCAGGTTGAATTCTTTTTCCATAACTATCCCGCCTCTGCGCCAAAGACCGGAAGATATCCTGGAACTCTCACTCTTTTTTCAGGAACGGTATAACCTCAAATTTAATTCCAATCTCCGTCTTTCCGCCAGAGAACTCCAGGATATTCAGAAGTATTCTTTTCCGGGAAATGTTCGGGAGTTGAGAAATATTATCAAAAAAATGATCGTGTTAGGCGATACCGGCAGCATCTTTTCTCTACGAGAGATGCCCGGCAGTCATATACACGCCGACAGCGAGGTCGTGAATCTGTCGCCTTTCAAGGGGCAGGGGCTCAAGCACGCCCTGGTGGAGTTTGAAAAAACCCTTTTGCTCGAGGCCTTGAGTATCCACCGTACCACAAGGACGCTAGCGGATTATCTTGGCGTAAGTCAGTCGCAAATAGCCAGAAAACTTGCTGACTACAAGCTTTCCCATCTCCTCAAGCATAATAAAAGACGGACAACCTCTCGTTAGTGTTCAGCCAGAAGTTTCATAACAGTGTAGTGGTGTCATCGTTGTGGCTGATGCCCTATGGGCCAACCATCCTGGTTTATAGACAGATAGAAGGCCCGCCGCCTGTACTTCCGACAAAGAAGTTTGTTCCTGCGTAATCGTTCACCGGTGATACCGGGAATGTTCCGTAACCCGGATCTCTAAACGTTTATCCAGTACTCCAGATTCGTTCAAGCGGGCCGTTGCCCAAGAGTTTGCTCTGTGAGGAGGCCTGATCGGACGAAAATGGGGTGCTGGTGAACGTTTACGTTCCTGCGATGCCTGTCGCGCCGTGCGATGGGATGCCCTCCTGATTGCCGATTATCAGGGAGATCTTTATCCGAAACTCGTCAGTACGGAAAACGCTGTTACCGCGCCAAGGAGTTTCATGGTTCGTCGTGGCTGAGGCTATCTGGTCCAGTCATGCTGGTTTATATGAAACTCGCCAGTGCGGAACGCTCTGTCACCGCGCCGAGGAGTTTCATAACAGCGTAGCGGTGTCATCGTTGTGGCTGAGGCTATCTGGTCCAGCCATGCTGGTTAGATCTTGTTGACTCAGATCGGCTCAATGCAACAATTGATGCATATGTGACTCATTTATTTTGTATCTGCCCTATATTGCTTGCAATAATGTAGAATAATTATTGAGTCAACTTTAAGATTATTTAATATTCTGTAATTACGTGAAATATTGAATTTTGATGCAAATTCAACTCAACAGGGTGGAGTGAAGTGATACCCTATTGCGGGGTGAGCCATCATAAGTATTCAGAATTTAATAATATATGCATCATATTATTTTATGGCACAATACATGCATAGATATAGGTAGCCTGCCAGGGAAATGGACATCGGCTCGACCAGTTCCGCGGCTGTTACCGAATTCGCCAGCGGTCTAAGGGCCTGTCAGCATACTGTGCTTACCGACGTGGAACGCTTTTACTGCCATAAGGCGTTCTTCCTCAACCTGGCTGGATCTGTATGGATCCAGCCAGGTGTTTTACAACGATTTGTCCGCATTTCCAGTGGTATCGAACAAGGGTTGGCGTGGGGCGTCTCTTGCCACAATCGGTACTTCTCCGCAACCAGGCCGGGCTTTTACCCCGCTTGGTGAGACCTGTAAACGTATGAACATTGAAGGAGTCAGGGATGATAGTTGTTGGTGAGTTAATAAACGCAAGCCGTAAGGTCATCAGCCAAGCGATCTTGAATCAAGACGTTGCGACAATCCAGAAAGTGGCGAAGGACCAGGCGGAGGCCGGAGCAGATTACATCGATGTCAATGCCGGTGTATTTGTCGAAGAAGAAATCGATTATCTCAAATGGCTGGTGACCACCGTTCAAGAAGTTGTTGATATCCCGTGCTGTATCGATAGCCCAAACCACCATGCTATTGCGGCAGCCCTGGCGATCCACAGGGGGGATGCCCCACCGATGATCAACTCCATCTCTCTTGAAAAGGACAGATACGAAGGATTGCTGTCATTGCTCGGGGGCACCGATCTCAAGGTTGTGGCTCTTTGCATGGGCGACGATGGAATGCCGGAGACCACCGATCAGAGACTGAAAATAGCCGACAGACTCATTAACGGACTTGTCGGCGTTGGAGTAAAGATCGAAAATATTTACGTTGATCCCCTCGTGCAGCCGGTATCGGTAAATCCCGAATTTGGCGTCGAATTTCTCAATGCCGTCGAGGCTATCGTAACCCGGTTCGAGGGCGTTCATACCATGTGTGGTCTGTCCAATATCTCCTTTGGTCTGCCGAACAGGAAATATCTGAACCAGACCTTTGCCGTGATGGCGATCGCCAAGGGCTTGGATGGCCTGATCATCAATCCTCTGGACAAGAGGATGATGGCCAACATGATCGCTGCGGAAAGTCTTGGCGGGCGAGACAGCCACTGTATGAACTTTCTGAAAGCACATCGAGCCAATCGCTTCGAGTTGTAAACGACGCGTAGGATTGAGGCGGGGGCGTCAGGGTTAAGACAGACTGATGATACCCTCAATACAACAAAGCCATAACCAACAGGAGTGTTGAATGAGTAAAATATTCACACGCTATGGGGACGGATCACCCTTCGAGTGTGACGAGAAGGAACTCATGGAGGATCTTCACGCGGGAACTCAGGATGCGGCTGAACGGGCCAAGGTCTCTGAATTGAGCGACGATGATCTCAAGTTTCTCTCTGAGGTGATTTCCAGTCCCTATAAATTTGTCAGTGTCGAGCCGGGGAAGGAGGTACTCCTGACCTACGATGCCGGCACCCTGAAAATTCGCCGCGTAGGGGTAAATGTTGACAGGATTCAGGCTCTGCAGATCTATGAGAAGATCATGGGCGCGGACACTATGGAGTTATGCCATGTAGATTATAGCTACAAGCCGCTTAAACCCATAGTCACCATGGAACAGCCGATATTGGAACAGGCGCTGCTTTCCACTCATATCCCGTTGTTTTATGGGGCAATGCCTAACCTTGGCTTGTATAGCCAGCCGGACGGTCCTTTTCCGAACCCAGCCGAACTCCTGCCAAACGGTAAGATCAAAGAGGCCCGTGAGTCTCTTGAGGCAACCGTGGAAGATGCGGTAAAGGATATCGTTTTTACCGCCTCGGCAATGTATGAGGGTGGCGCGGACGGTATCAATATGGATTCCGTGGGTGCGGCGGGAGATGCCGATTTTCTCGCATCGCTGCTGGCCTGTCAAAAATTGAAAGCCAAATATCCCGATATCTGCATCGAGATCGGGATGGCCGGCGAGTTTATTCTCGGCATGCACGGTGAGCTTGAATTTGCAGGACAGCGTCTCGCCGGCCTGTATGCCCATGACCAGGTAAAACTTGCCAAGCAGGCCGGGGCCACCCTTTTTGGACCGGTTGTCAATACCAACACCACCGAGTCGTTTGCCTGGAACCTGGCCCGCGCTATCACCTTTATGAAGGCCTGTGGCGAAGTTGCCGAAATCCCGATTCACCCCAATATGGGGATGGGGGTTGGTGCGGTGCCGGTCAACGACCACCCTCCAATCGACTGCGTTTCACGGGCTTCAGCTGCCATGACCAGCCTCGTCCGTCTGGACGGATTGTAGGTTGGCGTGGGCGATCCCTTCTCCATGGGGATTACCCACGCGCACGCTTCAGGCATGGGCGGAATGCGAGGAGCCGGAGATCTGGTTGCTCGGGTGCAAATGTCAAAGGGCCTGCGAACCTGGGAAGCAAAGAAGTATGTAGCTGAAAAATTAAAAATTTCCGTAACTGAACTGACAGATCCGGTCATCATGACCGAGATCAGGGAAGATCTCAGTCTCGGTCAGATGACGCCACTACCTGGTTGCGCCAAGGGTATTGAAGCCAAATTCAATATTGAAAGAGAACTGGGGATCAAGATCAACTGCGTGGAACGGTTTAAAAAGCGATCAGGCTTCTAACCAGCATGGCTGGACCGGGTGCCTCAGCTCCAACGATGACACCGCTACGCTGTTATGAAACTCCTCGACGCGGCAACAGAGATCGTCGTGTTGATGAGTTTCATATAAACCAGCATGGCTGGACCGGGTAGCCTCAGCCACAACAAACCATGAAAATCCCGAGGAAGTGCCAACGACTCCTTGTCGGCGATTTTCGGATAAAATCTGAATAAATGCCGTGTCACTGTCTCTGGTCTTTCTGATGGCTACGAGGCAGTGAGACGGCAACCTGAGTGAGGTAAGGAGACAAAAGATGATTGATGAGCAGCTTATTACCGAAGCGAAAGAAATGATGGTCGCTCAAAACAAGGAGAAGGTGGAAGAGATTGCCAGAAAAGTCATCGCGGATGGCCAGGATCCGCTGGAACTGATGAATCAGGCCTTCATTCCCGCTATCAACGAAGTAGGTGATCTTTTCGGCAAGGGCCAGTTGTTTCTGCCAGAGTTGATGCTGGCCGCGGATGTCATGAAGGCGGCTACCGACATTGTCAATGAAGCGCTGGCCAAGAGTACTGCGACAAAGCAGAAAAAGGCTGGTCATGTCCTGATTGCCACGGTAAAAGGCGATGTGCATGATATTGGTAAATGTATCGTGGTCTCGCTCATGAAAGCTAACGGTTTTGAGGTGACCGATCTGGGCCGTGATATCGATGTTGATACGATAATTGAGAAAGCGGTTGAGGTGAATGCCGATCTTATCGGTACCAGTGCCCTCTTGACCACCACCATGAAGGAACAGAAAGTGTTGGAAGAGGCGCTGAAATCGGCGGGATTGAGAGATCGTTTCCTCACCATGGTGGGCGGCGCTCCTGTAACGCCCCGCTGGGCTGCCCGGATCGGTGCGGACGCCTACGCGGAGGATGCCCAGGATGGCGTCATCAAGGTGAAGGAGATGCTGAGCCAGAAGAAGTGATGGCGTCGTAAAAAGGTCGATCTCCTGCGTTGCAGCGGGATTGGCCACTGCTCGGCGTACCACATGTACGCCTGTGCTTGACCGACACCACTGCGCCTTGTATATCGACCTTTTGTACTGAGCCATCCTGTATGCACGCTTGAGGTTTTTACGAGTTCATCAAGAAGTGATGTTCTCGTAAAAAGTCGAATGTTCCACCGAGATGGGCTCAGGAAAAACCCTGATATACGAGGCGTAGCGTTTCAAACGGCAATTTGGTAGTACATATGGTACAGCGGATTGTCGTTTGTGACCTACAACGAAGTAGATCTGGGTTTTTACGAGTCCATCAAGAAGTGACAAGAAAAATATGGAGAGTTGATCGGATGTGATCTCATGGACTCTAAATCCATGTAGCTGGGTGCGACTCCCTGACTCTTCGCCAGAAAAAGCGGAAAGCTGAAGTGGTTTCTTACCATGGAGATGCTGGAAAAACGAGGTGAGCGATGAAACGATATCCGCATTCCCTGTCGACAATACTCGGTAAGGCGGTTGACGGTAAGCATCTTGCCAAAGAGGAGATAGTGTTTCTTCTCAGCCAGAAAGACGATGACGCTGTCGATGTGCTGCGACAGAGCGCCCGGCTGGTTCGAGGCAGGCACTTTGGCAACAAGGTCTTTCTCTATGGTTTTCTCTATTTCAGCACCTATTGTAAAAATAATTGTAATTTCTGCCAGTTTCGCTACAGCAACACGAAGTTGCCGCGGTACCGGAAAAGTGATGCCGAGATCATCGAGTCGGCCAAAAATCTTCGTGACACCGGAGTACATCTCATCGATCTGACCATGGGTGAAGATGCTGGCATGTTCCATCCGGATTTTGGCTTGAAGCGTCTTGGCCAACTCGTGCGGACTGTCCGTTCTCAAACAGGCCTCCCGGTGATGCTCTCCCCTGGTGCGGCGCCCGTTTCGGCCATTCGCGAATTTGCTGCGGCAGGTGCCGCCTGGTTTGCCTGTTATCAGGAAACGCATAGCAGATCGCTTTTTGCCAGGCTGCGCCAAGACCAGTCCTATGACGAGCGAATGGAGAGTAAACGGCAGGCGAGAAAGCACGGAATGCTCATCGAGGAAGGCATTCTGACCGGGGTCGGTGAGAGTGTTGCTGATATCGCGGATTCGATTATCGCCATGCGCAATATGAACGCGGATCAGGTGCGGGCAATGACCTTCGTTCCCCCGGCAGGGACGCCAATGGGGGAGCTGACTCCCGCCGATGATCGACTCGAGCAGATAATCATCAGCGTGATGCGTCTGGTTTTACCGGATGCCTTAATTCCCGCATCGCTCGATATTGACGGCCTCAATGGCTTGCAGCAGAGAATCCTTGCCGGGGCCAATGTCGTCACTTCCATTGTCCCGAAGGGCAGGGGGCTCAGCGGGGTTGCCAATTCACATCTCGATATAGAGGAGTCGAGAAGATCGGTCGAGAGTATCCAAACCGTTCTGCAATTTTGTGGTATGGAAGCGGCGACTTTAAAAGAGTACCAGAAATGGCTCGAAGCACGTCTGTACCGTACAGAGAATCCCTGGCAACGTGGTGATCTCACAGACTGCGTAGAGCGGAGTTGAGAAGGCAATGGCTTATTACCAGAAACGGATTAACCTTTTTAAATTACTCAATAAAATAAAGCTGTGGCCTTCTAGAAACGGTACTCTGCACGGCATTCGTACCATGGAAGTCATTGGCGATAGAGCCAGGATCACTACGCATTGCAACAAAACCTTTGATCTGGTGGATTCAAAGAGAAGCCGCGCGGCCCGATGGTTACGAAACAAGTGGACAAAAAAATATTGTGACCAGTGCGCTATTCCTGCCTGGAAAATTGAAAAATACACGGAAACCAAATTTTCAAAATTCCATGGCTCGACACTTGTCGACGAGAACAAATGAAAGTCAAGGTGACCGGTTACGCCTGACCAGGTTATGCATCATCACGCTTCTGGCGATTCTGACAGACGAGCATGGCTTGACCAGACTGCCCCGGCAACAACGGGCAATGTAGCTCCGAGCCCCGGTAACAGCGTCTTTCGTAACCGTTCAGCGGTATACACAAAAAGAGAGCACTACCACGGCCTGTAACATCGCATCGCCCTGAGCGCACATTGCCTGCAAACATCAAGATCATCACTGTGTTTGGCTGGTGAGGTGTTCTCGCACTTTTGGCGAGAATCCGTTACCTGAAATGCAATACAATTCTTTCCCTGAAAAAGAAGTACGGGATTGGAGATGTTATGGAATTTTCTGTGGCATGCGATTCTCGCATCGAGCGTGGAGCGGATATCATAACAAAGGCTGACAAGCTGGGCCTTGACCCAGGTATGCTGTATGAAGCGGTCGTTGATCTCTCTTCCGAAGGGCTGTTCACTGCGCACTGTATCAATATGGCAGCTGGTATTCTTCTCAATGACCTGGGGCTACCAAAATACTTTTTTGAACATATCACCTGTTCTTCATTGACGAATCTGCTGCAATCCATCGCCACCTCGATGAAAGTCGTCGATGGCCGCATGATTCTGGGCGGAAGTGTCACTCAAGTCGATTTTGATACGACAATATCAAGTATCACGCAGCAGGTGAGGATTGCTACGAGACAAACCAGAGACAGTATGGAAAGCGCCCTGGAGGAGATACTTCCCGGCCGAAGAAGAGATTACTACTACAGCCCGCAAAGTGAATATTACACCTATATTATCAGACCTGAAAACGTAATGGACTACCCTCCGGGATCTTTTGGGGAATCCAGATTTCTTTTTACTCTTGATAGTGATTTCAGAGCAACTCCCGAACCAACTCGGAGACGGTATGAAGAGGTACTGAAAAAACATGAAAAATCAACTCTGCCGATCATAGAGGTATTCAATCTGCCCGAGACCGGGGAGACACGATTAATGTTCAATTCTGATTTTGTCACCCCGCAGCTTCCTGTCTTCAGAAAGCTTCTAGCCGATCATGATCTCATTCTCAGCCGGGCCTACTGGGAGGCCTACATGGGAAAATCGTCCGTGCCTTCCTCTATCTGTACCCTGTATGTCACAGGTGAGCTGAGTCGAGCGCAGGCCGATGCGATAGTGAATGATCTCGGCGCCTTTCTCTCATGGTCCGTTAACCCGATCCAGAATCTTTACCTGCAGGATAAAATCTCTTTTCACGAGATGCTTTTTATCGGAAATTGTATTGACTTTACGCATCTCTTCATTTTCAAGGAAAGCGAAAACATCACCGACCGGGAAATCTTTGCAAGCCTGACAAGCCGGGATCAACGGGATGCCTTTGCCAAGAGAATTCAGGCCTCCAATAAATCCACATATGGAGCCAATATCATCACGGAGACGATTGCCAGACACCCTGACCTCATCACGTTTCTCTATTCCTGTTTTCAACGGAAATTTTCTCCCGCGGCAAAAGATCGTATCAGCCCGACAGAACTTGAGGCGAAAAGGCAGGAATTCGAAAAGATCATAGCGAGCAGGTTTATCGATTTTCCTGTCGGTTATGACATCCTGCACTTCATGTTCAAGATGATCACCAGCACCTTGAAAACAAATTTCTACAAACCACAGAAAAGGTCCTTCTCCTTTCGTTTCGATAACAACATCCTGGATCCCCTGGTTTTCAGTGGTTTCGTTTTTGGGATTTTTTATGTCAACGGTCACTATGCCTGTGGTACCCATCTCCGGGCCGCTGACATTGCTCGAGGTGGCCTGCGGCTCATCAGAGTCTCGTATGCCAATTATGACACGGAGTTGGACAACGCGGTGCTGCTCAACTATGCCCTGGGGCCTCAGGCACAACGGCTGAAACACAAGGATATCTGCGAAAGCGGTTCAAAAGGCGTGGTGCTGCCGCAGCCGCAGTATGCCAGTCAAGGCAGGAATGCGCTGAACGACTATACCGAGGGTATCATGGATCTCATTATCCCGGATGCTGCGATTGTCGATTATTTCGGCAGGCAGGAAATGGTTTTCTTCGGTCCGGACGAAGGCACCGCTCCCTTCATGGACGATGTGGCCAATCATGCTCGAGAAAAGGGCTATCCATACTGGCGTACTCTGACAACGGGAAAATCTATCGGCATACCTCATGATACCTATGGACTGCTGACTGACGGCAGAACCTTCGGTCTCTTTGATCGCGGCAGGCAGGGTGTGGAACTGCAGATCGAGGGGAGATCGATCGCGGTCACCGACGAGATGGATACCATCTACCGGGAAATAGGGGAATCCATAGAGATATCCGGCATGACCACCAGCTCTATCATGAGTTCCTTCAGGACGATGATCGCCTACCACAACGAAAACGAAGAAGACCTCAACCTGATGATAACCGGTGGTCCGGATGGGGATCTGGGCGCCAACCAGATCCAGAGCTATAAAGGGAAAATATGTCTGGTCATAGATGGTGGCTCCGTTCTTTTTGATCCGGAGGGGCTCGACAAAAAGGAGCTGATGAAGCTCGCCTTCAAGCGCAACTCTTCGCCGAGGCTCAATACGCTTGCATTTCCACTGGATAGATTGAGCCGCGGCGGCTTTTTCGTACCGATAGGTGGCAAAAATATTGCTCTGCCTGACGGTACCGTGGTCGAGGATGGCACACTGTTCCACCGCACATTTCTCTCCAATCTGGCCTGCCGTAAATACATCGCCGATGCAGACATCAGGGCCTTTATTCCGTGCGGTGGTTTCAAGGATACTGTAAATTATCGCAACGTTAAAGACTTTGTCGGTCTTTTTGAAGAGTTACGGTTCATTGTCGAAGGGGCGAACGTCTTCTTTGACGATTCAGCCCGGCGATATATCAGCGAGCACACACCCATACGGCAGATCAAAGATACCACGGCCAATAAAGGCGGGGTGTTCAGTTCCTCGATTGCCGAAGTCCTGACAGCGTTTCTTCTTGAGGAAGAGTATGAAGAGAGGTTACTCGGCGATAGCGTTACCCGTTGGGCCCTGACAAGAAATGTCATCGACTTGGTGAGGAAATATTCTTGTCTTGAAACCAGCCTGCTGCTGAGCCTCCATGATGCCAATCCCTCTGCACCTCTTTTTGAATTGACGGAAAAATCGAGTGAGATGATTTTCGCTCTGCAGGATTGTCTGGAAAAATATCTTGAAACACTTCACTCGGATTCCACTTTGGTATGGCAGGTAATGGAGCAGTATATACCAGCTATTCTCAGGGAAAAACTGGGTAAGGACTCGATTGTCGCTCTACTGCAGAAACCACATCTCAAGCCGTATCGGGATGCGATACTGACCAAAAAGCTGGCATCGATGGCGTTCTATCGGTTCGGCGGTGATTGGGAAGCGTATCTTAGTGAGGTAAAACACGATCTCTTGCATTCTCTGGGCAGAATATTTGCAAAATGAAAAGGAGAGAACAGCGAAAAGGCGTTGACAGAAGCTGCCGCCATGGCCTCTCAGCGAGTGGTTTTGGGGCCGAGTCTCTTTCTCTCTGGAAACACCGGGAACACGATTTTTCCCTCAGGCCAGACACTCGATAGATTTGGTACTACAGGCACTGGGATATCGGGGGCTGCGCGTATCTCCGGGGACAATTCTTTGAGCGTGAGAAAGAGTCGGGGCGAAAACGTTGTTTTTGCAGGGGTACCGGCCAAACGGCCTGGCCGGACGGGAGAGCTTCAGTCACAGCGGGGAAGGAAACTTCGTCCTTTAAAAAAATTTTCATCCCAACAGGGAGAGTGACACATGAAAATTCTACTTGGCTATAAAGGCAGCAACGTCGGGGGTGATCTGCTGAAAATCGCAGCGAAACATGCCGAGGCATTCGCTGCCGAGGTGGACATTGTCACCTCTCTTACCGGCGGTGAAAAAACTTCAACCAAGGAGGTGCAGGCCGCCGAGAGTGGACTGGTGTTCGCTCACGATTTCCTGAGCAGACAGGGGATCCGCTGCAGAACGCACCTCCTGGTCCGAGGACGCATGCCGGGCGAAGATCTTGTGGATTTTGCAGAGGAGAACGGTGTCGATGAAATGATCATCGGCGTAAAAAGCAGGTCGAAAGTCGGTAAGATACTTTTTGGTTCGACTGCGCAATATGTCATCCTTCATGCCCACTGCCCCGTTGTTTCGGTGAAATAGCCGCGTTGCGGGCAGCGAATGGCTGTGAGCCGTTGAGCGGACAAGCCACGTTTTCTCCAGCGCTTTGCGCCGATGCGCCCGCATCGGCGCCTGGCCGGAGAAAATCGGGAGCCTGGTAAATTCTGCTCGACCAGAAGGCTATGCTTTCGTTGGTGATTTCCTCAACTCCAGCGGTGTGGTGCAGGGCATCGGCTCACATGCCCAGGTAAGCCTCCTTGACATGCGGATCATCGATCAGCTTCGCCGCATCTCCTTCCAGCGCCACCCTGCCATGCTCGAACACATAGCCTCGGTCGGAGAGACTCAAGGAGTGGCGAACATCCTGCTCGACCATGAGGACCGTTGTCCCCTGGTCGGCGATCTGGCGAACCGTTTCGAAAATGCCCTTGATAAGAATGGGTGCCAGGCCAAGTGACGGTTCGTCGAGCATCAGCAGGTGCGGCTTTGACATCAGGCCCCGGCCGATGGCCACCATCTGCTGCTCCCCGCCTGACAGGGTCATGGCCTGTTGATTTTCCCGTTCCTGCAACCGTGGCAGCAGCTGATACACCTCCTGCAGGGTCGTGTGTGTTTCTGATCGAGCGCGTTTATTGTAGGCCCCCACCAGCAGATTGTCCTTGACGGTCATGAGTGGAAAAAGCCGGCGTCCTTCCGGCACCTGGATGATACCTCTGGCCACAATCTCCTCAGGCGGCGCTTTTTCTATCGCCTGTCCTTGGAACTGAATCGTGCCGCTTCGTGAACTCAGCAAACCGGAAATGGTTTTGAGCAGCGTCGATTTGCCGGCACCGTTGCCGCCGATGATACTGACAACCTCTCCCTTCTCCACTCGCAAGGCCATATCGAAGATGACCTGGACATCGCCGTAATAGGTGTTGAGGCCGTTAATTTCAAGCAGCGACATAGTCTTCTCCCAGGTAAGCCTTGATGACGTTGGTGTCGTTTGCGATCTCTGCCGGTGTGCCTTCGGCGATCTTTTTACCGAACTGGATGACCACGATCCGATCCGAGAGAGCCATGATTGCCCGCATGATGTGTTCGATGACGAAGATCGTGACGCCTTCGTTGCGCAGCCCTTTGAGGATTGCCACCATTTCATCGACCTCGGCCGGTCGCAGTCCAGCCATGACCTCGTCGAGCAGGAGCAGCTTGGGGGTGGTGGCCAGCGCCTTGGCGATTTCCAGCCGTTTACGGTCGGCGATGGTCAGATTGCCGGCCAGGACCTCTTTTTTATCGGCAAAGTCCAGTGACTCCAGCACCTGTAGCGCTTTGTCCTCGGCATTTCGTCTGCTGTTGGTGTTGGCGAAGGCGCCGACGGTGACATTGTAGAGCACGCTTTTGGAGGCGAACGGCTTGACGATCTGAAATGTTCTGGCCAACCCTTTTTTGCAGAGGTTCCAGGGCTTGCAACCGTTTATCCGTTCGCCGTTGAAGAGTATGGTGCCTCTGGTCGGGGCGTAAACACCGGCAATGCAGTTGAAGGCCGTTGATTTACCTGCGCCGTTTGGGCCAATAAGGCCGAAAATCTGTCCTTTTTCGATGGTGAGATCGAGCGAATCCACAGCCCGCAGGCCGCCGAACTCCTTTGTCATCTTTTCGACCCTAAGCATAGTTTGCCTCCTCTCTGCCCTCACCTTTCGTCGCCACTCTATCGAGCAGCTGGCCGTAAAGCCGGTTGAACGGCGCCTGCAACCCTTTTGGCTGATAGAGCATGACCAGAACGAGCACCAGCCCGAAGATGATCAGGTGCAGACCGGGCAGGGTGTCGCCGAAGTAGATTCTGGAAAAATCACCCACCGGTCTCAGCAGCAGGGCCCCGAGGATGGGACCGATGATCGAACCTCGGCCGCCGATGAGAGCGATAAAGGCAATCTCGAAACTCAGGTCGAGAGAGATGATCGATTTCGGATGGATATACAGGGAAAACTGGGCGTAGAAGGTCCCGGCGAGAGCGGTGAGAAAGGAGCTCAGGGCCATGGCGACGAGTTTTGCCCGGGAGACGTTGACGCCCAGCGCCATCGCCGCTTCCGGCTCTTCTCCGCCGGCGTTGAGGTAGTAGCCGAGTTTTGAGCGTGATACTACCCAGGTCAGGGCCGTGGCCGCGAGCAACATGGTCAGGATGATGTAATAATAGGGCTCCTTGTTGACGAACATGAAGTTGACAAAACCCGTATCCATCGGTGGAATCTGCAGGCCACGCGGGCCGTTGACGTTGAGCGGGCCGATAGAGTCGATATTCTCCGCCATCACCCGAAATCCTTCGGCAAAGGCGATTGTCGCCAGGGCAAAATAGGCGCCGCGCATCTTGAAGGTTGGCAGCCCGATGAGGATGCCGACAAGGGTGGCCAATACGCCGCCGACCAGCATGCCCAGCCAGGGACTGATGCCGTATTGCAGCGACAGAATAGTCGAGGTATAGGCGCCAATGCCAACGAAGGTGGCGTGACCGAGCGGCAGCACCCCGGCAAAGCCGCCCACCAGGTTCCAACTCGTCGTCAGGTAGGCGTAGAAAAAGAGCAGAACCAGAATATGGAGGTACGTGGCACTGCGGATGACCAGCGGCAGCCCGAAGGCCACCACCAGAAGGGCGATGACGACCAGTTTGTTCAGCTGTTTGTGCGTCATAAAACCGACCTTTGTGGATGGTTACCAGTCTGCCTTTTCGCCGAACAGTCCAGAGGGTTTGACGAAGAGCACGATAAGGAAAAGACCGTAGACAATCGCCTCGGTCCAGGTGGCCGTCATGAACTCCGGGCCAACCGACTCGATAATGCCGACGATGATGCCGCCCAACAGTGCGCCCCCAAGACTGCCGAGCCCGCCCAGCACGACGATGATGAACCCCTTGATGTCAAAGAGCACGCCGACGGTGGGAAAGACATTGTTGAACGGGACCAGCGTCACGGCGGCGACCCCGACGGTGGCGGCGCCGATGCCGAAGGCGATATTGTACATCTTGTACTGGTTGATCCCCATGAGGCTGGCCGCTTCCCGGTCCATCGAGGTCGCCCGGATAGCCCGACCGAGGTCGGTTTTCTGGAAAAACCAGTGGATGACTGCGCCAGTGAGCATTGCGGTGATGAAGCCGTAGACCTTAGGGGTCGAGATGAGCATGTCACCGAGTTCGATCATCTTCCCGCGCAAGGGGTTGTCGGCCAACGCCCGATACTGTGGCCCGAAGATGAGCAGGGTGAGGTTGTCGAGAATATACCAGATGCCGGTGGTGACGATGATAACCGTGATCGGTTCCCGCACATTCTTCTCGGCAATGAAAATCGGCTTGATCACGAGAGCCTGCAGGACGTAACCGAACAGGAACATGATCGGGACGACAACGATCAGGGCCAGATAGGGATGGATGCCGGTCAAGGTGACGGCCCAGTAGGTCACATACATCGCGACCATGAGCAGTGAGCCATGGGCGAAGTTGATCACCTTGAGGACTCCGAAAATAACGGTCAGCCCCATGGCGGTCAGGCCGTAGATAGATCCCATAAGGATGCCGTTGATGGTATCCTCGAGCATGTAGAGCATAGGATTCTCCTGGAAAAACAGGGCAAATGGCCTGTCGGGCCGCTGCCAGCCCGGCAGGCCTGAGCTGTTCTATGGTCCGTTCGCCTCCATTACGGCTTCGGGAATACCGGCGTGTAACCGGCCCGCCGGGCGTTCTTGGGCCAGACCGTGATTCTCTCCAGACCGTTGCCGATATCGTTGATCTGGACCATGACCAGTGAGGCGTTCTCGTTCTGGCCGGTTTTATCGAACGTGATCGCGTCGTAACCGACGATCATCCCGGGGCCGCTGGTCAGGTCGGTGGCGGCAAGCGCTTCGCGGATCTTGGCCGGATCAAGAGAGGCGGCGCGTTCCAGGGCATCGGCCAGCACATATATGGCGACGTAGGCGTCAACCGCTTCACCGGTCAGGTTCTCGCCGTATGTGGCTTTGTATTTTTCATTGGCTTCCCTGGCGCCAGGCCTGTTGACGTCGGTTTCCCACTCGACGATGTCAAAGAGGTATTTGGCGTTGTCCCCGGCTGCCTTGAGGAACGACGGGTCGGCATGGCCGCCGCCCGAGGTGACTATTGCCTTTAATTGCACCCTGTATGCGCCCAGGGTGTTGGTGAGCAGGATGGCGTCGGCGGCATTGGAGACGAGCATCAGTACATCGGCTCTCGACCGCCGGATTTTCTGGACGACTGGGCTGAGATCGGTGGCGGTTGAAGGATAGGGCTCATCGAGCACCACCTTGTAACCGGCCGCTTTGGCCCGTTCTTTCCATGAAGCCGCCATACCTTTACCCCAGTCGCCATTTTCATAGACAAAGGCCAGTTTCTCTATCTTCGTGTCAAACTCGGCCTGCATATCTTTCAGGAAGGCAAACTGGTCGCGGGTCCACCAGCTGTCTTTGGCGGCAATGCGAAAAACCGTCTTGAATCCTTGCTCGGTAATCTTGTCGGCTACCGATACCGGGACAATGAAAGGGATGCCATAGCGCTCGGATACCGCGGTGGTCGGGTAGGTGACGGCGCTGTTCCAGCAACCGGTGAGCACGTTGACCTTTTCGGTGTTGATCAGACGTTCAGCTTCGGCCACGCCTTTTTCCGGTTTGGACTCGGAGTCACTGTAGATGAGTTCCAGTTTGGCGCCGCCCAGCGATTTGATTCCTCCGGCGGCGTTGATTTCCTTAACCGCGAGTTCCCGGGCGTTTTTACCCTGCTGACCGACGGTTGCAGACGGTCCGGACAGCGGGATGATATTGCCGATTTTCACGGTTTCAGCCTGGGTGGTTGCAGTACCGACGACCAGCAGGGTCAAGCCGATGATGACCGCGCTCAATCTGTTGACACGTTTCATGGTTTCTCCTTAAAAGGTATTGTGCTTGTCAAACAACGTCCTCAGCCAGGTTGCCTGCAGACGGCGTCAGGTTTGCCGTCTTTGACGATGAACGAGAGTGCGCTCCGTTGTCTGGATACGATACTGAAGGAAACGGCGTTATCTCGTGCCCATCCAGAAACGGCCTTTTTTGCTAACTCTTCGTTGCTCTCAAAATTTTATCCTCGGAGGTAAGCGTAGACTCCGATATCAAGCATATGCCTGTGGTAGAATGTATCGAGCGCCTCGATTTTATCCGAAAATCGCCGACAAGGAGTCGTTGGCACTTCCTCGGGATTTTCATGATTCGTTGTGGCTGCGGCACCTGGTCCAGCCATGCTGGTTTATATGAAACGCCTCAGCATGGAGAGATCTGTTACCGTGCCGGGGATTTTCATGTTTCGTTGTGGCTGAGGCTACCTGGTCCAGCCATGCTGGTTAGACAAAAATTCGCGTTTCTGGACGGACACTATCTCGCCTGAGCTTGGCTGAACACGGCGGAGATCTGCTTCCTCGTTCTTTCCGGCGGGATGCCGTGTCCAGAGCAAAACGAGAACGCCTGCTGCCGGTGTTTGCGAGAAATCGGGAGTCGAACCGGGCCGGGCCTGTCGACTACTCGGTACCAAATTGCATGCCATCTCTGCCTGGATGTGAAACTGGCCTGCGTCCCGCAAGAAGCGGCGAGGGAACGAGACAGTGCGGGAGGCGTGTCAACCAGGGCGTCAACCAGGGTTGACGGCGTCAACTCTGGTTGACGTTATTTTTGCGCAACCTTTTGTTGAGGGCCTGACGGCTGATGCCCAGCATCTGGGCCGCCTGGCTCTGGTTGGAATCGGAGCTGGCCAGGGCCTGATCGATGGCATACTCGGCGAGCTCATCGAGGGTGGGGAAGTGGCCAAAAAGGCTGACCAGCGACTGGCTTTCAGCGGTAATTGCGGCGGAGCCCATCACTTTGGCAGCGGGCGAGAGGCGTTCTCTGATCACCTCCTCACCGATAACGCCGCCCGCCGAGCGGGCCACGGCATCTCCCAGATAGGCCTTGAGCTCCCTGACGTTGCCGTAAAAGGGGTGGCAGAGCAACAGCTTCATGGCCTGCCGACTGATAGCAGGTTTTGGCATCTGCAATGATTCGGCTGCTGCGGCGATGAGGTGGTCGACCAGCAGGGGGATGTCTTCCCTGCGCTCGCGCAATGGTGGGATACGGATCAGATGCGTGGAGAGCCGGTAGTAGAGGTCCATACGGAATTCACCGGGTTGGCCGGCCAACTGGGTCAGGTCCTTGTTGGCCGCGGCGATGAACCGGGCATCGCATTGCCTGGGGCTGTCCGAGCCGAGTGGATAATAGCTGCGCTCCTGCAGAACCCGCAGCAGCTTGACTTGTGACACCTCGCTGAGATCACCAATTTCGTCAAGAAAAATCGTGCCGTTACCTGCTTTCCCCAACAGGCCGGAGCGGCTGGCGTCCGCCCCGGTATAGGCGCCCTTGGTATGCCCGAAAAGGGTGTCGGAAAAGAGGGTATCGTCAAGACCGGAGACATCGACGGTGACATAATCACCGGGTAGTCCGCTGATATCATGTATCGCCTTGGCCACCAGCTCCTTACCGCTGCCCGTCTCGCCGAGAATCAGAACCGGCATGAAGCTGGCAGCGATCGATTCCATATAGTTGAAGATCGCCAGCATGGCCGGGTTCTGCGTGAGGATTCCGGCAAAGGCCTGGTGCCTTTGCTGGCTGCTGCCGAAGTTAATGCCTTTCAGCGACATGACTTCATTGCGCAACATCCCTATTTCCAGGGCATTACGCAGCGAGGAGGTGAACATCTTCAGCTCGATGGGCTTGACGAGATAGTCGTGGGCACCGAGTTTCAAACATTCCACCGCTGTTTCGATTTCCGAGTTGGCGGTGATGATGATCACCGGAATATGCGGCTTTTCCGCCTTGAGCTGGCGAAGTATCTGCTGGCCGGATATGTGCGGCATATTGAGATCGAGAAAGACCACTGGTGACTGCAGGGTCTCGATTTCCGCCATGACCTGCCGACTGTCGGTCAGTGTGCGCACCCTGCGCACCCCGATCGAGGTCAGCAGTAGACTGTAGGCCTCGAGTTCCGATTCTTCGTCATCAACCAGCAGAATCTGGCAATTCTTGAGTTTTTCGTCGATCACTTGATCTCCTCCTCTCCTGTCGGCCTGCCAGCAAAGATGCCAGCGCTACTGCTGCCGGAAGCCCCTGTTGCTCTTGCCGATTCGGCCATTCTTTTGAGCGTTATGGTGAATTTTGCGCCGTTGTCGGTGTTTTCTGCCTGAATGTCTCCATCCATCGCCTTTTCGATAATCATTTTCGACATATACAGCCCCATTCCGGTGCCGGAGGTTGCGCCTTTGGTGGTGTAATAGGGGTTGAAGATTTTCGGCAGCAACGTTTCCGGAATGCCGCCGCCGCTGTCGATGATCTCGATAATTGCCTGTTCTGGGCGACAAGACACCACAATATCGATGGTTTTAGCAGTATCGGGGTCCGCTTGGAACCGTGAGGCAATGGCGTCTTTGGCGTTGGCGAGTATATTCACCAGGACATGGATGAACTCGCCGGTGTAGCCGCAGGCAATCGCGGCTGTACCACCCGTATTGTTCCGCACCGTGAGATGAATGCCGTTATGCCGCATCTGGGCCTGCATGAGTTTGACCGCGCTGAGAGTGGATTCGAGGATATTTACCGGGCCCTTGGTCTTCGCTGGTTTAAAAAAGTTGCGGAAATCGTCGATGGTCTTTGACATGAAGTGGATCTGGTCGTTGGCTCCTCCAACAATCTTTTCCATCATCTCTTTGGTGAGGACGGAAGTGTAATACGCCGCCTGAAGGCTGGAAATGTAAGTGGCCAGAGTGTTCAGTGGTTGTCGCCACTGGTGGGCGATCGCCCCGAGCATTTCGCCCACCGCGGCCATTTTCTGGGCTTGCATCAGTTGCCCTTCGGCATCGACCCGTTTGGAGATATCCCGAACCGACAGCAGGGTCAATTTCCGGTTGTCGAGAACAAACTCGCTGATCCCGACGGAGGCGGGAAACTCCGTGCCGTCGGCCCGCAAAAACGACCAGCGGAAGATTTGCGGCTCCCCGTTCCGACATTCTCTGATGATGTGCTGAAAACCTGCCTGGCTGATGGTTCCATCCAGTTGCTGTTCAGAGGAAAACTGGCGCACGTCTGTTGTCAGGATGTCATCTCTGCTGCGGCCGAAAACCTTCTCGGCCATATGATTACATTCAACGACCTGCTGTCCCTGACAGATGAAGATGGCATCGTTGACCACGTTGAACAGCGTCTGATAATACGTTTCCACTTCCCTGCGGCGTGTTATGTTCCATTCCAGATCTCTGTTGATACCTGTCAACTGCTGCTGGTGTCGCTGCACGGCTGTACTGTATCGTTTGCTGAAAAAAAACACGGACAGGCTGCTTATTCCGGCAATGAGCATGACCACAAAGGAGAGAATTGCCAGCACCTTGAGGGCGATTTCCGTGGTAAAAATCATGGTCGATTTGCGGATGCGTGAATAGATCTCGTTGCGGGGTTCGGTAACACAGAGGAACCAGTCGGAATTCTCGATATTGCAGAAAGAGAGAACGTGTTGCCGGTTGTCATTGTCGCGGTACATGATCGAGCCGACACGGGTAGTCAGAAAGCGTTGGATATCGTCGACGAGACTGGTTTCACGATCGTGCAATCTTTCCTTCATGACCAGGCTTTGGTTGGGATGAACCAGGATAGCCCCACTTTTTTCGACAATGAAGAGATAGCCGGAGTCACCGACTTTAAGGTTGAGCACACTTGTTTCCAAGCTGTCGAGGACGGTATCCGCCCCTATCACCCCTGCCAGTTCATTGTCGATAAAGAGTGGTTTCACCAAGGCGATGACCAGCTTGTTGGTGACAAAGTCAATATAGGGAGTGGTGAAGGAGATCGTGCCCGTGGCCACTGCCCGCCTGAACCAGGGACGCTTGCGGGGGTCATAGCCGGGGGGAGGTACCCAGTCGGCGCCGTCAAGCAGCACACCGTCTTTTCTGCCGATGTAGACATCGCTGAAATGACCAGCTTTCATGGCCAGTTTCAGCGGTTTCATGGTCTGGTCGTTGTCGCCCATTGTGGCCAGATCGATTGAATCGGCGGTGGCTACGAGGATGTTCATCTGCTGATTGAGCCAGATCTTTACGGTATTTGCCGTTTTTTCGGCGAGTTCTTCCTGTTGGGACGCAATGGTCTTTTCGACGATATGTCTGGTAATTCTGTAGTTGATGGCGGCAATGATCAGGACCACGGCGGCAAGAATCCCGCCAATGAACAGAGAGTTCCTGGTCGTCTGGATCATATGATTCCTCTATCTTTTTCAGAAGGTTTTATGAGGCGGGTTGACGTAACCGCAATGGTTGGTGCAACACCCGAACCACAATTCCGATCGACCATGAAAAGTTGAGGGACTCGTAAAAACCCAGATCTACTTCGTTGTAGGTCACAAACGACAATCCGCTGTACCATATGTACTACCAGATTGCCGTTTGAGATACTACGCCTCGTATATCAGGTTTTTTCCTGAGTCCATCTCGACGGAACATTCGACTTTTTACGAGAGCATGAAAAGTTGCTGGCGTCGGAAAAAGTCCGATATCGGTGCGGAATATGCTACCATCGATCAACGGGTGGCGAACGAAGTGACATTTTTCTCAAGCAACCTGGCACCATAAGGAGGGGGGATTGAAGATTGAAACCGTCATGCAGCGGCTGGTCGTGCCGATGGTGATCACTGATTGTCAAGGTCAGGTTGTTTTCCTCAACGACGAGGCCCTGGCGCTGTTCAAGCAGGCCGCAGGTGCAGGACTGCCGGTCGTCCGCCTCATCCCCGAAATTGCTGAGCAGTTGGTGCGGAGTCTTGCCAGCGGTGAATCCTTTCATGCTCTCTCCATTTGCCGCGACGAGAGGGATGTGCTTGCCGATATTCTGCCGGTAGTTGATGGCGGCAGGGTCTCGGAGGTTGTCTGTATCTTAAAGGAAAACAGCATGGGACCGGCGCGTGAACCTGATGACAGCGTGCGGCTCCCCAACCGTCATATCGAGGCTATTTTCGAGGGTTCTTCCGATGGTATCTGGGTTTGCGATGGGAATGGCATCATCTTGCGGATCAATGCTGCCTCGAGCAAACTCAACGGGGTGAAGCCGAGTGAGGTGATAGGCAGAAATGTCAATGACCTGCTGGAAAAACGCGAATTCGACCAGTCGGTGACCGTCAAGGTGATGGCCAGCAGGCGACGAGAGACGGTGATGCAGTATATCGCCCGGACCAAACGTTTTCTCCTGTCCACGGGTACTCCCTCGTTTGATCTCTCAGGCAGAATTGATCTGGTGGTGATCAACGAACGGGACATGACCGAGCTGAACATGCTGCGCAAGCAGGTGGAGGAGGAGCAGAAGGTACGGGAAAAAATTACCGAGGAACTCTCTGAACTGGCCCTGCTGGAACTGGAACGCAACTCCATTATCGCCGAAAGCGACAAGATGCGGCAGATACTGCAGATGGCGCTCAAGCTTTCGAACCTGGGGGCCTCGAATATCCTGATCCTCGGTGAATCGGGAACGGGCAAGGGCTGGCTGGCCAAGCTCATCCACCGCAACAGCAAGCGCAGAAAAATGCCGTTTATCGAGATCAACTGTGCGGCTTTGCCGGAACAGTTGTTGGAAGCGGAACTGTTCGGTTACGAAAAAGGGGCCTTTACCGGGGCGGGCAGCAAGGGCAAGGTCGGGCTCTTCGAACTCGCCAACGGCGGCACCCTGTTTCTCGACGAAATCGGGGATATGCCCCTGTCCCTGCAGGCGAAACTCCTCAAATATCTCGACAGCCAGGAAATCAGGCGGGTAGGGGGGACCGAAACGATCAAAATCTCCTGTGCCACTATTGCCGCCACCAATCAGAACCTGACAAACCTCGTTACCCAGAAGCGCTTTCGGGAGGATCTGTTGTACCGCCTCAACAGTTTTACCCTGGAACTGCCGCCGCTAAGGGAGCGGCGTGAGGATATTTCCGGTCTGATTCGTTTTTATCTGGCCGAGTTCAACGGCAAATACGATTGCAGCAAGACCGTTGGTCCGCACTGCATGCGGCTCCTTGAATCCTATAACTTTCCCGGTAATATCCGTGAATTGAAAAATATCGTCGAAAACGGCGTGGTGTTGAGCGACACCAGCCATATCGACGATTTCGTCAGGTTCGGCGTCGGCTCGGCAAAACCTGCCGGGGGCGGGCAGGTGCCGCTGGCAACAGCCGAAGGCGATACCAGCCTGGCCGGACGTCTGGCGGAGGTGGAGAAACAGTGCCTGCAGCAGGCGCAGAGGCAATATCGCACGACCCGGGAAATCGCCGCGGCACTCGGTATCAGCCAGCCTTCGGTGGTGCGCAAACTGAAACTGTATGGGCTTTCCTGAGGTGTTCTTGATCAGAATGTTAATCAAAATTGAGCGATAAGGCGTTGAAATGGCGCTGAAAGCTCACCATTTACCCTGTGATCAAAATATTGATCAATCATATCGTCATGAAATAACGTGACTCTCATCGTTATTTGATCATTTTCTGTATCAAAATTGATGCTCTCGTAAAAAGTCGAATGTTCCGCCGAGATGGGCTCAGAAAAAACTTTGATATACGAGGCGTAGTATCTCAAACGGCAATCTGGTAGTACATATGGTACAGCGGATTGTCGTTTGTGATCTACAACGAAGTAGATCTGGGTTTTTACGAGTCCATCAAAATTGATGAACTCGTAAAAATCTCAAGCGTGCATACAGGATGGCTAAGTACAAAAGGTCGATATACAAGGCGCAGTGGTGTCGGTCAAGCACAGGCGTACATGTGGTACGCCGAGCAGTGGCCGATCCCGCTGCAACGCAGGAGATCGACCTTTTTACGACGCCATCAAAATTGCTGGAGTCGAATTCTGTTTGGGGCGAATCGCCTTTGTCAACCCTTCACGACAGCTTCACGGCAGCTGATTCAATTTTGCCAATTTCAGCTGGTCCACTTCTTGCTGGAAAAGGGGTGATTGTCAACGTAGATGTTTGCTGTCGTCTCAGGTTCAGACACTGTTCACCTCAACAACAGAAAAGGTACCGATATGGAAAGCAATTTTACCAATGCAGCATTGCAGGATCTTCGTGCCAAGGTTATCGCCAAGGGGAATGCCAGCGGCACCGGCGCCTATGTGGCCTCCGCCAAAGGCGCTTTGATCGTCGATGTGGAGGGCAATGAGTATATCGATTTCGCTGGCGGTATCGCCGTGATGAATGTCGGCCATTCCCATCCCAAGGTTGTCAAGGCCATCAAGGACCAGGCGGAAAAATTCACCCATACCTGCTTTATGGTTTCTCCATATGCCTCACCGGTACAACTGGCTGAAAAACTGGTCCAAGCCGTTCCCGGTGATTCCCCCAAGGCGGTCATGTTCGCCAACAGTGGCGCCGAGGCCGTTGAAAATGCCGTGAAGATCGCTCGTTACTCTACCCAGAAGCCGGGAATTATCTGTTTCGAGAACGCCTTTCATGGCCGGACACTTCTGACAATGTCGCTGACTTCCAAGGTCAAGCCCTATAAATTCGGCATGGGTCCCTTTGCCCCGGAAGTGTACCGGATGCCCTACGCCAACTGTTATCGCTGTCCTTTCGGCAAGGAATATCCGAGCTGCGAGGTGGCATGCGCTGAGCACCTCAAGGAATTTTTTGTCAGCCATGTCGCTGCCGAACAGACAGCCGCGGTGATCGTCGAGCCGATACTGGGAGAGGGTGGGTTCGTCGCTCCGCCGAAAGAGTACTATCAGAAACTCAAGGCCATCTGCGAGGAAAACAATGTGCTGCTGATTGCCGATGAGATCCAGACCGGCATGGGCCGTACCGGGCACATGTTCGCCATGGAATATTACGGTATCGAAGCCGACATAACCACCTCGGCCAAGAGTCTGGCCGCGGGTATGCCGCTTTCCGCGATCATCGGCAAAAAAGAGATCATGGATTCCGTACATGCCTCCGGGATCGGCGGCACCTACGGTGGCAACCCGATTGCCTGTGAGGCGGCGCTGGCGGTCTTCGCTATCTTTGAAGAGGAAGATCTGCTTGGCAAAGCGAAAAAACTGGGTGAAACCCTGAATGCCACCTTTCGGGGCTTTCAGGAAAAGTACCCGCTTATCGGTGATGTCCGCGGTCTTGGTCCGATGATTGCCCTGGAACTGGTCAAAGACAGGCAGAGCAAAGAGCCTGCAACCGAGGAGGCCAAGGCCTTGGTGAAATATTGCTACGAGCGGGGGCTCATCATCCTCGCCTGCGGTTCCTACGGTAATATCCTGCGTTTCCTGATGCCGCTGGTGATCACCGACGAGCAGTTGCAGAAGGGACTTGCCATCATCGACGACGGCTTTGCGGCCTTACGGAAATAACCGGAAACCGGCCTTTGGCACAATCTCGGTTAAACATTGATGGGCTCGTAAAAACCCAGATCTACTTCGTTGTAGGTCGCAAACGACAATTCGCTGTACCATATGTACTAGCAGATTGCCGTTTGAGACACTACGCCTCGTATATCAGGGTTTTTCCTGAGTCCATCTCGGCGGAACACTCGACTTTTTACGAGAGCATCAAACATTGATGGCGTCGTAAAAAGCCCGATCTCCTGCGTTGCAGCGGGATCGGCCAATGCTCGACGTACCACATGTACGTCTGCGCTTGGCCGACACCACTGCGCCTTGTATATCAGGCTTTTGTACTTAGCCATCTTGTATGCACGCTTGAGGTTTTTACGAGTCCATCAAACATTGTCCTTGAGATGAAAACTCCCGTTGCCGATGGCCGTAATCGAGGGAACCCGCTGTTCACCAGGAGCCGTGGCAACTGTTCTGTTGTCACGGCTCTCTCTTGATCGGACAGTCTGTTGTCAATCTGAGGAAGATATCATGCACGGTTTCTATAAGCGTATTCTCACAGTCAATCTTACGGACCAGACGTTTGTCATCGAGTCTGTCAGCGAACAGACTCTGGCCGAATGTGGTGGTGGCAAGGGGCTCGCGACCCGATTATTGCTGGATCGTAACGTTCCTGGTGTCGATCCGCTGGCTCCGGAAAACAACCTGATTGTAGCCACTGGCCCGTTCTGTGGCGGCAGACTCTGGGGTGGCAGTCGTTTCGGGGTGTACACCAAATCGCCGCTTACCGGTTTCTATGCCGAATCCTATTCTGGCGGCAAGGTCCCGGAGGCGATAGACTCCACCGGCTTCGATGCGATAGTCATATTCGGTAAAGCCGCAAAGCCGACCGTGCTGAGCGTTGTTCCCGAAGGTGTTCGGTTTCATGACGCGGGCGAACTGTGGGGCATGGAGACTTTTCAAGCCGAGGAAGAAGCTGTCAGGCGTTTTGCCTCAAACAGGGAAGGCTATCGTAAGCCTGGAGCGATCACCATCGGTCCTGCCGGCGAAAATCTGGTCCGTTTTGCCATCATCGCCAACGATAAATGGCGGTGTGCTGGCCGCGCCGGGGTCGGTGCGGTGCTGGGTGCGAAACTGGTCAAGGCCATGGTCTTTCAGGGCGATTGTCAACGGCAGTATGCCGATGCCGACGGTGTAGCCCAATATGCCGGAGATTTTCTGCAGAGAAACAGGGAAAATCCCGGAGTCAAAGCCTACCAGAAGATGGGTACGACCATGATGGTTACCCTGATGAACACCGCCGGGGCATTCCCGGCAAAATATTGGAGTCAGGGGTCCTGCGAGCATGTGGAGCGGATCAGCGGGGAAACCTTTCACGCAGAACATGACATCAAACCACATGCTTGCGCTAAATGTTTCATGGCCTGCGGTCGGCTGGCCAGAATCACCAAGGGCCGACATAAGGATCTGCGATTGGAGGGGCCGGAATATGAGACTATCTACTCCTTTGGCGGTATCTGCATGATCAAGGAGATGGACGAGGTGGCCTATCTCAACGACCTCTGCGATCGGCTCGGCATGGATACCATCACCGTCGGCAATCTCTGCGGCCTGGTGATGGAGGCCAGGGAACGTGGCCTGGTCGATTACGACATTGACTACGGCAACGCCGATCAACTGGTGGCGTTGATCCACAAGATCGCCGGTCGTCGTGATATCGGCAATATCCTGGCTGATGGCATCAAAACGGTGGCATCTCATTTCCACCTCGAGGATCTCGCCATCCATGTCAAGGGGATGGAGCCGGCTGGTTACGATCCGCGCAAGCTCAAGGGCATGGGCCTTACCTTTGGCACCTCGCCTCGCGGTGCCTGCCATCTGCGCACCACCTTTTACAAGCCGGAACTCGCCGGGTTGATTCCGCCAGGGCAGATCGAGGGCAAGGCGGAGATGTTGATCGATTACGAAGACCGGCTGAACATCTTCGATACCTTGATCCTCTGTCGCTTTTATCGCGATCTCTACACCTGGGAAGAACTGGAAAAGGCTTTGCCTGTGGTCACCGGTGAGGAGGCCGACACGGCACGGCTCAGAAAACGTGCGGCTTATATTGCAGATATGACACGAGAATTTAATCTCCGCGAAGGTCTGACGGCGGCGGATGACCGACTGCCCAAACGACTTCATCAGGAGAAGCTGCCTGGGGGCGACTCGTTTGCCGAGGAGGAAATGGAGCGGTTGCTTACCGAGTATTACCGGCTGCGCGGCTGGGACAGTCAGGGGCGAACGATAACATGCTGAGTAATCGTTCACCGGTGATACCGGGAATGTTCCGTAACCCGGATCTGTCAACGTTTAGCCAGTACTCCAGATTCGTTTAGGCGGGCCGTTGCCCAAGAGTTTGCTCTGTGAGGAGGCCTGCTCGGACGAAAATGGGGTGCTGGTGAACGGTTACTCAAAAATAAAAAACCTGTTCAAATGATCTGGGCTACCTCTACATTTTGTCGATGAACAGGGCACACTCTTGTTCATCGACAGAAATTTCGAACCTGACGCCGCCTGGACTGATGAGAGTCAGAGCCAAATCGAGCCAGCGGCCCTTTCTGTTGTCGTCCTTTCGGTAACAGGCCCCTGCTCAGCGGTCTATGCCCCCCAGGCAGAGATACTTGATTTCCAGATAGTCGTCGAGTCCGTATTTGGAGCCCTCCCGGCCGTTACCCGATTCCTTGATGCCGCCAAAGGGCGCCATCTCATTGGAAATCAACCCCTCGTTGATACCGACAATGCCGTACTCGAGCCCTTCCGCCATCCGCCAGATCCTGCCGATATCGCGGGTATAGCAGTAGGAGGCGAGGCCGAAGGGGGTGTTGTTGGCGAGGGCGAGAGCCTCCTCTTCACTGTCAAACGAGACCAGGGGCGCGACAGGTCCGAAGATCTCCTCGTTGACCAGGCGCATCTCCTCGCTGACATCGGTCAGCACGGTCGGCTCCACGTAGTTGGCCCCCAGCTGCGAATCTCCGCCGCCGGTCTGCACCTTGGCGCCTTTGGCCACGGCATCCCTGATCAGCTCGCGGACGTTGTTGGCGGCCTCGTTGTCGATCAGTGGGCCTACGGTGACCCCGGGGGTCATGCCATTCCCCAGTACCAGGTCGTTCTGCACCGCAGCCGTCAGCTTTTCGGCAAACTGGCTGTAGACCCGGGAGTGGACCAGCAGTCGGTTGCTGCAAACGCAGGTCTGACCGGCATTACGAAATTTGGATGCCATGGCGCCGGCGACCGCCGCATCGAGATCGGCATCGTCGAAAACGATAAAGGGGGCGTTGCCCCCCAACTCCATCGAGGTCTTTTTGACCGTGCCGGCGCATTGAGCGATGAGCAGCTTGCCCACCTCGGTCGAACCGGTGAAGGTCAGCTTGCGGACCACCGGGTTGGCGGTCAGCTCCTTCCCAATCTCCCCGGTCGAGCCGGCGACCATGTTGATCACCCCTGCGGGAATGCCGGCCTCCGCGGCCAGATGGGCCAGGGCAAAGGCCGAAAGCGGGGTGGCGTTCGCCGGCTTGCAGACCACCGTGCATCCGGCCGCCAGCGCCGGGGCTATCTTGCGGCTCAGCATGGCATTGGGAAAGTTCCAGGGTGTTATGCAGGCGACCACGCCCACCGGCTGCTTGAGGCACAAGAGCCGCTTGCTGCTGTCGGGGGCGGCAATGATATCGCCGTAAACGCGTTTGGCCTCCTCGGCAAACCACTCGACGTAACTTGCCCCGTAGGCGATTTCGCCCCGTGCTTCGGCCAGGGGCTTGCCCATTTCCAGGGTGAGGAGGCTGGCGAGTTCCTCCTGGTGTGCGCAGATCAACTCGAACCAGCGCCGTAACAAGCCGGCGCGCTGCTTGACCGGGAGCGTGCGCCAGGGGCCAAGAGCATCCCTGGCCGAGTCGATCGCCCGAGCGGTTTCCGGCTGTCCGCATCTGGCAACCCTGGTGATCACCTCGCCGGTGGCTGGATTGGTGACGGGAAAGGTCTGACCGGAATCGCTGTCAAGCCACCGACCGTCGATAAACGCCTGGTTGTGGAGTAGAGCCGTGTTGGGTGTTTGCATGATATCCTCTGTATATGGTGTTGGGTGTTGTGCAATACAACGTGTCGGCGCGGGCAGAAATCTTGCCATCGTCGAGCATTGGCCGAGCCCACTGCAAGGCAGTGATCGGAGGTTTGACACGTCCGTCAATTCCGACACTGCCAGATTAATGCCAGTATTGTAACATGCTGGAATTCAATATGAATATATTTTGTTTTCGCCGACTGATCCGGGTCTTCCGGATCATGCTGATGCGCAGGTGAATAAAAAAATGCCAATATGCTGAAATTACAAGAATAGATATGTAATTCGATATTGAATTGTATATCTCTTGGAGTGCCGGATAAATAGGCTATACCTGTATTCAGGTATTCAAAGAAAACGTACTGGTCGCCCCTGTCATTTGCCAGGAGGTTGCGGCCATCTCTTTTCAAGGAGGTGACAGTGGTCCTGAGGAAATCGACGAGGCAGCAGAAGCTACTCGATCGGGCCGGCGCGGGCGTGGTGGTCATCGACCGGTTCGGCATGGTCATTGATGCCAATCAGGAGGCCTCGGCATATCTGGCCGCAGACAGTGGGCGCGGCATTGGCCAGCCTATAGCGGCACTTTTTGTCGAGATGGCCGATCTGCTTGTCGACTGTGTGCAACGGTCTATCGACAAGACAGGAATTGTCGAGTCAATCGACGACGAACTCCACGTCGCAGGTGTTGTGCCGATAGCGGATGGTGAGAGCGGGGCGGCAATGGGGCGGGTGTGGTTTTTCCCCGTAAGCGGGGTGGCGGAGCTGCTTGGCGAGACGCCGCCGTGGCGATACCTGCAGTTGCAGCTGAAGGCGATTTTCGACCATTCTGCCGATGGGATCTGGCTCTGCGATGCCGCCGGAGTCATCCTGGCCATCAATAGCGCTTCCGAGAAGTTGAACAATATTCGTGCCGAAGACTTTGTCGGTCGCCATGTCTCCGTTTTAGAGCATGAGCATCTGGTCGACACGATCATCACCGGCGAGGTGATACGGGTGCAGCGGAGAATAAGCAAGATCCAGCATATCAGGTCGACCGGGACCCAGATTCTGGTGACGGGCAACCCGGTTGTCGATACGGAGGGGAAGCTGAGGCTGGTGGTTGTCAACGAGCGGGATGTCACGCAGCTCACCAGGCTGAGGCAACAGCTCGAAGAGAGTCGTCACGAGGCGGAGGCCGCCAAGACAGAGCTGGCGACGCAGCATTTCGCCACTGCCCGACAGCAGGATATCATTACTGAAAACAAGACGATGGTCGAGTTGTACAAGGTTGCCTTGAAGCTGGCGAAAATCGATGCCAGCTGCATTGTCATACTCGGCGATTCAGGCACCGGCAAAGGGCTGATGACCCAATTCATTCACCGCAACAGCCGTCGGGTGGACAAACCGCTCATTCATATCAACTGCGCGGCCCTGCCGGAAACCCTGCTCGAGGCGGAACTGTTCGGCTACGAGCCTGGCGCATTCACCGGCGCCAGGGAATCGGGCAAGGCGGGACTCTTTGAACTCGCCCACGAGGGCACTCTGTTTCTTGACGAGATCGGTGAGATGCCACTGCCGCTGCAGACGAAACTCCTCACCTATCTCGATACCTTTGAGATCGTTCGGCTTGGCGGCACCAGAAAGCGCAGGATAGACTGCCAGCTCATCGCTGCCACCAATCTCGATCTGCTCTGCCAGGTCAAGGAGAAGACGTTTCGCTCCGACCTTTTCCATCGCCTCAACACCTTTACCATCAGAATTCCTCCGTTGCGGGAGCGCAGCGAAGATATTTTTGCCATGACAAATGCACTGTTGGCCGAGTACAACGCCAGATATCGCACTGACAAGGTGATCGGCAATACGGGGATGAAAAGCTTGCAGCACTACTCGTTTCCAGGCAATGTCCGCGAGTTGCAGAACATTCTCAAGGAGGCGGTGGTGCTCTGTGAGGGGCGGGTCATCGATTCGTACCTGGCCGCGAAAACCAGTGCGACGGACGAGGAGTGGCGGCCAGCCTCAGAGCCACCGGCGACGCTGCCCTTTACGCTGCAGGATGAGATGGCGGAATGTGAGAGACGGTTGCTGTGGCAGTGCGCCGCGATGAGTACGACGACCCATCAGGTGGCACGACTTGCGGGGATCAGTCAGGCCACCGCCTTTCGCAAGTTAAAGAAATACGGGATCACCCTCAGACGGCCCGATCGGAGCGGTTTACCGGGAAAATGATATCCTTTGGGACGTTTCCACCCAGAAACAGGAACTTTTTCACTCAATCGAGGTACTGAGGCGTTCGATACATTTTTCCACAGGTAGAGGTGATATCGGAGACTGCGCTGACCGCCGGATTATGACACCACACCCCTTACCAGATTTTTTCTACCTCGTAACAGGCTAGAGCGGAATCAGCGGAGATTATAGCCATCTTCTCCGTCATCGCTTGCGTGACAAGCAACCTGTCAAAGGGGTCTCTGTGGTGAAAAGGAAGGTGCTCAAGCTTGCTGATATGGCTGAAATTTATCGCTAAAATTTTGAAATCATTTGCTGAGATCTGCTCGGGTATAAACCGTTTTAAGGGGGGCACCAATTTGAGTTTACCGAGAGAAAGCTTAATTGCCATTTCCCATACGGATGCCATACTCAGATAGCACGTGTTTTCAAGGCTGCTGATGGCGCTTCTCGCAGCTGAAGATAATTTGAGCGAATCGTCTACCCACCAGAGAAAGGTATGGGTATCAAGCAGGTATTGGCTCACATATACTCCTTCATGTCATCGATGGGCTGGTCAAAGTCATCGGACATCTCGAGTATTTGTCCCTTGCCAGAGCCAGGTTGCCTGGCTTTGGGAGGACTCTCAATGGGAACCAGTTTCACCAGAGGCCTATTGTCTCGGGCGATAATAACCTCTTCGCCCAACAGCGCCCTGTCAACAAGTTTTGAAAAATTCGCTTTCGCATCGGCTATATTCAGATGACTCATATCGCTCCTCCTTTTTCCTTACACTATAGTTGGTCATGTCATGTTGGTCAATCTCGACGATTGAACTCTGGTGGTAATCGGCAAGCTGTAGGCAAGCATCTGGTATCGCTTGTCATTTTCATATAGTACTCAAGGTCGAATCGTAAGGAGAGTCTGTTGAATCGTTGATTTTATTGTAAGAGGATGTGCCATAATCGACAGATGCTGATCCTGCAGGAGTACTCCGCTGGCTTCACCATGCTTCCTTTACCGGGGCGACGATTTTCATGGTTCGTTGTGGTTGAGGCGCTATGGTCCAGCCATGCTGGTTTATCCGAAAATCGCCGACAAGGAGTCGTTGGCACTTCCTCGGGATTTTCATGTTTCATTGCGGCTGAGGCTACCTGGTCCAGCCATGCTGGTCAGCCCGGATTTCTGGGCTCGAAGGTCCGCATGGCTGAGAGAAAATCCGGCAGGTTGCGGATAAGTCGAAGGAGGCTGTGGCGGTGTTGCCAGATGTGTCGACGGAATCTGCCTCGCCACCTGCGGTCGGAGTAGAAGCTCTTGACGTGGCTGTTATAGGCGTAATCGAGATCCTCCCAGGAGGGGATTGCCTGAGGGCGAAAGACGAAGTTGAGGCAGTTCATCCGTCGCCAGTCTTCCCGCATCTCGCCCTGCTCGGCAATCTGCTGCCAGACCGGGGCCCCGAAAAAGGGGGTGAATTTGGCCATGTTCATGTCATCGAGGTCAAGCGACAGGGCGAATTCGCTGGTCTTCTGGATCGATTCCATGGTTTCGCCTGGTAGTCCCATCATAAAGAGCCCCTTGACCCGCAGGCCGGCCTGGCGGATACGGCCGACCGTCTCTCTGACCTCGTCGAGATAAACCCCGGGTTTGTGGACCGCGAGCAGGCGTGGCTCACCGCTTTCAATGCCAAGAGAGACCATCAGGCAGCCGGCACCCTTGAGCATGGCCAGCAGGTCATCGTCCACATGGCCGACCCGTACCGCACAGTTGAAGTGGAGCCCCAGCGGCTGGGATCTGAGCATTTCGCAGAGGGTTTCGATACGCTCTCGGTTGAGAGTGAACAGGTCATCGTAGATGTTGATATGGCGAATCCCGAATCTCTGCCGCAGGTGCTGCATGTGGTTGTAAATGTAGGCAGGAGAGTTGTAGCGGAAACCCCGTTTGAAGACCGAACGGTCACAGTATGAACACTGGTAGGGACAGCCGCGGCTGGTGGTCATGGTCGAGCCGGGGGCCTTGATATAGCTGAACAGCGGCAGGTGGTACTTTTCGGGAAAACCGGTCAGCTTCTCATAGGCGGGAAAGGGCAGGCTGTCCAGATCGGCGATGGTCTGCCGCGGCCGAGTGGTTCGGGGCTCTCCCGCATCGAGAAAGGCCACCCCGTCAATCTCTGGCAGGGGTCGTGCCGCGGCCAGTTCGGCCATGGTCTCTTCCCCCTCGCCCAGACAGAGCACGTCGATATTGGTGAAGCGACGCAGGAGTTCCTCGCCCATGGACGAAACATGCACGCCCCCGAAGACCGTGACCACCTCTGGGCATTTCATCTTGATCCGGCTGGCGAGATCGTGGCCGTCGAGAAAACTCGAGGTGGTCGTGGAAAACCCCACAAGGTCCGGGGAGGCGGCGAGAATCCGGTCCACCGTTTCCTCGACAGTGGCGGCTGCAGAGGGACCCAGGCAGTCTTCGACGCTGACCCGGTGATGGCGTTGTTCCAGATAGGCGGCAATCGACAGGAGGCCCAGCGGGGGCATCCTGTTGGCGGTGGTGCTCACATCTTTTTTGCCGGGGATCCAGTTCGATCCGGCGGGATGGACCAGGACGATATTCAAGAGCTGACTCCTGTATCGATTAGGCAACGGACTTGAAGTTTTTTGTCTGCGTCAGTAAAGATAGACTCGTAAAAAGTCGAACGTTCCACCAGGATGGGCTCAGGAAAAACCCTGATATACGAGGCGTAGGTCGCAAACGGCAATTTGGTAGTACATATGGTACAGCGAAGTGCCGTTTGCGACCTACAACGAAGTAGATCTGGGTTTTTACGAGCCCATCAGTAAAAAAGAAAGCGATTCTCTTTGTTATCCGGCTCCCGTCGCGCGGGTGGTCGACAGGGTATCGTGTTCATCGCCGGAATCGTTTGGGCAAGGTACCTATAATAGCAAAGGAGATGGAGAAAACTCAACCGCTAACCAGCAGGGCTGGACCAGGAATACCGAGCCGCAACGATGACACCGCTATGCTGTTATGAAAATTCCAGATGAGCGCCACCGCCCTTTTGACGACGATTTTCGGAGAGCCCGTGTGGTCGACACCCCGTTGCCGACCGCGGCCGATCCGTGGCGTTTTTTCGAGAAGATATACTGTATCTCGCTGGAAAGTCGGGATGACAGGCGCCATGAAGCCCTTCGGCAGTTCGACGCTGTCGGTCTTTTGGACCGGGTGGAGTTTCATATTGTCGACAAACACCCGACAGATTGCGAACAGGGAATCTATGAATCGCATCTCGCCTGCCTTAAGCGGGGGCTTACGACCGGCACCGGTCATATCCTGGTCTTTGAGGACGATGTGGTGTTCGATAACTATTCACCGGAGGTGCTGGCCCGAGGCCTGGCCGCGCTTTTGGACCAGGACGAGTGGCACATCTGTTTTCTCGGCTGCATGGTAAAATGGAGCGAGCGAACCTCTGAGCCGGCCCTGGTGAGAATCGGCTACCGGAGTCTGGCCCATGCCTGCGGGGTGAACCGGCATTTTGCCAAGCGGCTGGTGCAGCACTCCCCCTGGCGGGGCGTCGCCTATGACGATATGCTCCTCGAGATGAACAGTCCCCATATGTACACCCTCTTTCCGGCCTGTGCCTTCCAGAGTGATTCGCCATCGGACAACGACGCCTACCTGCCTCTGGACAGGTTCCGGCGACTCTGCGGCGGGTTGAAGAGGCTCCAGAGGAAAAACGAGGTATACCAGCGGTATCGCGTATGGATTATCGGCGGTCATTTTCTGCTTGTTTTCAGCCTGGTCTACTGGCTGTGGTAGCCAGGAAAACGGTGGTCCCTCCGGAGGGTGGCCGGGGCCGGCGTCCTCTCTCTCCGGCGGAGTGGTTCGGCATCATGGCCCTGCTCCTCTCTCCTGGTCTCTGGCCGCTGGGGGCGTTCTGGGCCGCGGCACCTCTGACGCTGTTCCTGCTGGCCTGTGCCGTGATGCCGTTTTGTCCGACCAGCTCCTTCTTTCTGCCGGTTATCGGCAGAGGGCGCACTGGCCAGCCCCTGGTCAGCCTGACCTTTGACGATGGTCCGACCCCGACGACCACCCCGCTGCTGCTCGACCTTCTCGACCGGTACCAGGTGAGCGCCACCTTTTTCGTTGTCGGCGAAAGGGCCGAGCGGCACCCCGAGATCATCGGCAGGATCCTGGCGGCCGGGCACGGTCTCGGCAATCACAGCTACAGCCACGATGACTGCATCATGTTCCGCAGTGTCGACAGGCTGGTTGCCGAGATCGAGGCCACCCAGGAAATATTGCGGGGATATGGGGTGACGACCAGGTTTTTTCGGCCCCCCGTGGGTATCCTCACTCCCCGCTATGCCGATGCCCTCCACCGTACCGGTCTGCTGGCGGTGAATTTCAGCCGTCGGGCCCGGGACATGGGCAACCGTCGGCTGCGCGGGCTGGCCGAAAGAACGCTTCGCGGCCTGACCGGTGACGATATCATCCTGCTCCACGATACCCTGCCGCCTGGCAGCGAGGACGTCGTTCTCTGGCTCACCGAGGTCGAGGCGATCATCTGCGGGGCCCGGGAGAAGGGGGTGGATTTCGCCCCCTTGGCCACCCTTGTGGCGGATCCGCCACGTCGAATTTGACGCCGCGTGAACGGATGAGAAATCCGGGCTGGCGGGTGAGATCGGCCCGAGGTGTTTGCATCGATCGTTGCCTGCGCCGATAACCTGTTTAGCGCCGGGCGATCAGCCAGAACAGTTCCGGATCACTGGCGGGAACGACCCGGACATCGTGAAAGCCGCAGCGGTTCATGGTGGTGATGAGTTCTTCGGGAAGATGGTAGGTGGGGGCGATCCCGAGGCGGCGTCTGCTGCGCAGGTCTTCAAGGAACCAGTGGAGCGAGCGACGACGTTGCCGCGGGCGTACGACGAACCTGGCCACCAGGCGGCCCGTTTGGGCCTGCAGCAGGGTCGCGGCCCGGACCATGGTATCTGCCAGCTGCCGGTTGTCCAGATAGTGGAGCATGTCCAGCAGCATCAGCACGTCGAATGTTCCCTGGTCGAGCGGAAGATCGGGAGCACCCCCCTCCATGATGACGCCCCTGTCGGCAACCGCTCGCCCGGCAACCCGTACCCGCTCGGCATCCGGGTCGATGCCGACTACCCGACAGTTGGAAAATCGTTCGAGACACCAGCAGGCCGGCGCACCATAGCCACAGCCGATATCGAGGATGCGGTTGGGCGCGGTGTCGGTTTTATCCAGAATCCCGGCCAGTTCGGTAAAAAGCGGGTCGATGGCCAGCTTACAGCGGGCAAAGACCCGTGGATAGGCCTCGAGGTGGCGATATCGGGCGGCGATCGCCGCGGGCAGGCTGGTCTTCGTCTGTCCGCGACGATGGGCGAAGACCTTCTCCAGCAGCGGCGGCAGGATGAGAACGTTGCCGATAAACGAGTAGCCGATACCGCACAGGGAGGTGATGCCGACACTTTTGAGGGTGGCATGTTCGGCCAGGCAGAGGACCCCGAAACCGATCAGGGTCGAGGCCGCGGACAGAACCACGGCGCTGCGTACCAGCACATAGGATTCGTGGTCGGGGGCACCGTAACGCTGGCGACCGCAGACGGTGTAGATCGTATAATCGATACCGAGACCGAGAATGACCACGGTCAGCATCAGGCCGGGGATATCCAGCGGATGGCCGAACAGGTTGAGGGTCCCCAAGGTGCAGACAAAGGCGAAGACCAGCGGCGACAGGGTCAGCACGGTCAATTGCCAGTCGAGAAAGTAGAGAAATACCATCAGACTGATCACCGGAAACATGATGAGCAGTGAGGAGGTGAAGGTGGAAAAGAGGATCTCGGCGAGCCGGTCGGAGAAGGTCGTGCCGTCAAAGACCGTGTTGTCCTGGCCATAGTCGGCGAGAAAGGCCTGCGCATCGTAGCCGCGGCCGATGGTGATGGCGGTAAACTGGATCAACCCTGCCGACTCCTGGCTGCTGATGCCGAGAAGTCTGTCGTAACTCGCGGCGGGGACCGTGGGGGCGAGGGTGAAGTCCGGGGCAAGCATTGCCAGAAACGGCCTGAAGGCATCGCGGGCGAAGCCCAGGCGCTCCCCCGCCTTCTCCAGTTGCCCGCTCAGTCGCTCGACCCGTTCCCGGCTCCAGAAGCTGTGCCAGGCCGCGAGATTGTGCCGGGCCAGCTCCTGGCCGGGAAAGATCATGGAGGGGTTGAAGGCGGACTGGAGATCGCCGCGGGCCATATCGCGGTCGAGCCGTTCCAGCAGCCGGTCATTGTGTCGCTGCAGCTCCTGACGGTTGTCGCTCTTGCTCATCAGCAGAACCTTGCCGTCGATACTCCCCCACACCTCGGTGAACAGCCGGTTGGCCGCCTGGGTCGCAGCGCTCATGGTGTTCATGTCGCCAAGGCTCAAATGAAACTGGGGTCTGGCGAAAACGAGCAGGACGGCGGCCAGGCAGCCGGCGACAACCAGGCCGGGCCTGCCGCCGGAAAAGAGCATGGTCGAGAAGCGGTGAAGTGGGGGATTGCGCCGTGGTGATGGCGACAGGCCCGGAAACAGCCGTGGACAGACCAGATAAATGAAGAGGTAGGTGAAGGCCAGGCCCAGCGCGGTGAATTCGCCCAGCGCGGTGAAGATCGGAAAGTCGGCCCGGCTGAGTATCAGAAAGGAGACGATGGTGGTGGCCAGCGCGATCGGCCCGCCGATGGAGCGGACTTCGAAGGCGGCCCTTTTACTGTTGGTTGCCCGGGGCCGGTCGAGAAAGAGCAGGTAGGCGATACTGTAGTCATCCATCACCGAGATCAACGCTCCGGCGAATCCCAGGACCATGATCGAGATGGAGGAGTGGTACAGCGAATAGACAAAGAGAGCCATGGTGATGCCCACCAGGGGCGGGATCAGAGAGAGCAGGCTGATGAGCGGCCGGGGAAAGGCGAGAAACAGGAGCAGGGCGATGCCGGCGGTGGACAACCCCAGCGCCAGCTGAACGTCGTGGCGGATGATCGTCTCGTTGTCGAGCGCTGCCCGGTAGGTTCCTGTCGGGGTCAGGGTCACCTTGACTCCGGAGGAGGCGAAGGCGTCGCTCAGCTCTGTTGCGGCTTCAGCAAAGAAGTCGACGAGCTTCCGGGCGGCCTCGGTGTTGGCTCCGGCGGTGGCTGGTCGGGCGATGAACAGCAGGTGGCGGTCGTCGGCGGAGATCAGGTTGCCTTTGTAGATCCGGCCGTTATGGGATGGCGCCAGGTGAATCAGTCTGGCCAGAACCAGGTCTTTCAAGCCCAGGGGGTCGGTGGCGATATAGGCTGACTGGCCAATCCCCTCGAGGCTGCTCATCTCGGCGATAAGCTGCTGCAGCCGGCTGTTCACTCGGTCGGGAAGAAGGCGCGGGGCCACCTGCTGCTCGAGTTCTCCGGCCGAAAACAGCAACGGCAGACTGCCGGCGACCTGCCGGGCCACCTCGGGAATGCGCTGGGCGACATCGCCTAAGCCGATTTCCCCGAAGAGTCCGCTCTCGCGCATCTTTTCCTCTAAAAGGGTGGCGCAGGAGACCAGGATGTCCGGGGCCTTGCGGTCGACCATGATGTCGATCGCCACCTGGTCCTGGAACGGATGATGCCGGAAGATGTCGAGGGCATCGGCTACCACCGGGTCGTGGGCGGGAAGGGATGTGGTGATATCCGTGTCGATATCGAGCCGACTGATGGCGACTGTACCGGCAACAGCGATACAGATCAGCACCAGCACGAGCAGGGGAAGATGCGGGCGTTGGCGGAGCATGATTGATAACTCTTTGCAAGGATGGTCTTTATCTGAAAATCTCCGGTACGAAGAGATTTCTTACCGTACGGAGGATTTTCATGGTTCGTGGTGACTGAGGCCTTATGGTCCAGCTCTGCTGGTCAGGGAGAATTGGTGTCGATTTCCTGATTGGCCTGGTATACACTGCTGCCAGCCGGTGGTGACCGTTGCCGGTTCTGCAACCGTCTGGCGACCGAGGCAGGATGGTACGGGACAACGGTCGTTGCCTGTCCGGAACAAACGGTGTCTGCAAGGGTGATTGTCCGTTCAGTTGCATCTGTGGTCAATGCATTGCCGAGGAGTACAAGGCTGGGGTATGAGAAGAGTTCTGGAAAAAGCCATCCGGCGCCTGGCGGCCACAACCTTTGTCAAGACCGCGATCGAGGAGAGGGCCAATCTCGATGCCTTCAGGGAAAAACCGACCCCGACCATTCTGGCCGGTGTTCTGATCATTATCATCAGTTCTCTGCTCGGCTGGCCGGCGGTGGTGGCCCTGGGCGTACTCTCCGTCAAGCTGGAGACCCCCTGGATCGGTGTCGTCGGCGCACCCCTGGTCTATGGCTTTTCCCATCTGCTCTTTCTCTTGGGCATGTATCTTTCCGGCATGGTCTATTCCATGATCTTCTGCCGCTGGCTGGCCCGGGTGACCATCGAACGGCTGCTGGCCTGGCTGGAGGCGAAAAACTCCGCCAAGCCGCTGGGCAAGGCTTCCTGAGCGGCTCGGACAGGCGTCTTCATGTCTTTCATCCGGAACTCATCAGCACGGAAAACGTTGTTACCGCGCCGAGGAGTTCCATGGTTTGTCGTGGCTGAGGCTCCCTGGTCCAGCCATGCTGGTTAGCTATGGGCCGCTATTGCGTATCCAGTCCGGCGGACGGATACGGCCCGAGCTGACATCCCGCATCCTGAGACCGTCGACCTTTTCTGACAATCTCCCCGTCGCATCCCAGAGCGACAGGTCATAGAGCAGTTCTCTGGCCTCTGCCCGTTGCAGTTGCACTTCGACCCGATAGCCTTCGGCGGGCCGGGTCGGCTGGAAAATGGATCTGCTGGTGAAGGCGACCGGAAAGGGCACGAAGTCAACCAGTCGCTGGCCATGGACACAGGCCGCGTGCATGGCCCCGTCCAGGCAGAACGGTGAGCCGAGTGCCGGTTCGGTAACCGGCAGATCCGGGCCCCGGACCGTGGCCAGCGCGGTCCGCCCGGTAAGGTAGACCTGGCCGCAAAGCGTGCGGTAGGCGGGGCCGAAGGGCACCAGTTCCCGGTAGATCTGCTCGGCCTCAAGCACCAGGGCGTCCAGGGGCGGTGCAGCGGCTGGTTGAAGCGAGGGCGTGGGAGGGTGGGCGTCGCGCCACAGGAGAAGCTCGCAGTGGTAGACCATGCGACAGATCGACTTGAACCGTTTTCTGGTCAACAGCCGGGCCCGCAGCCGGTTGTCCCGGGTTGGCGAGAATTCGAGGGTCGCCTCGAGTTGGGTAACAGCGTCGGCAAGGTGTACAAACCGGGTGAACTCCGCCTGTTGGATCTGATTGACCCCGACTGTCAGGCGTTTTTCCCGGGCGGAACCGACCAAAAGGGCCATGGCCTCCACCGCCGGCAGCACGGTCCGGCCGTCGAGGCGGTGGTCCCTGTACCAGGTGGGGATCGGCAGGGCGACCTGTACCGTTACCACCTCCGTCATCTGGGGAACTGGTGCCAGAGGGCTATGGTTTTCTCATCCACCTCCACCGGCAGCAGCTTCTCGTTGACCGCGCAGTGTCGGGTAAACCCGGTGCAGGAGATCTGGCCGTCGTCGGCGCGGGTGATGAGGTAGTCGAACTGGACCTTCACCAGGCCCAGGTCTGCAGGGCGGGTGTGGATGTAGATCAGGTCATCGTAGCGGAGGGGCAGGTAGTAGTTGAGTTCGGTTTTGATCACCGGATAGAGATAACCGCTCTCCTCGATCTTCTTGTAAGGGTAGTTGGCGTTGCGCATCAACGATGTCCGCCCGGCCTCGAAATAGCGCAGATAGTTGGCATGATAGACAACCTGGGATCTGTCGGTGTCGGCATAGAGGATGCGCATTGCGTGGCGGTACCAGACGCGTCCGGAGTTGGTGTCGCGGATGTAACCGGGCTGGTCGGTCGATTCCGGCAGGAAAGGTTTGGGACGCATCAGAGACCTCGGAAAACTATACAGCAGTTGGTGCCGCCGAAACCAAAGGAGTTGGAAAGAACGGTTTCGTGCCGATATCGACGGGCGGTAAGCGGGACCACATCCAGTTCGGCGAGTTCCGGATCCGGGATATGGTTGACGGTGGGCAGGACGATTTCCTGCCGCATCCCCTCGATGGCCAGGGCCGCCTCGATGGCTGCGGAGGCCCCGAGACTGTGGCCCACCTGGGACTTGTTGGCGGAGATGGGAATGTCGGCCAGCCGCCTGGCAAAGACGGTCCGCAGGCACTCCGCCTCGGTGGTGTCCCCGGATTTTGTCGAGGTGCCATGGGCATTGATGGCCCCGATATCGGCCGGGCCGAGCTCGGCGTCGTCGATGGCGTCGAGCATGGCCCGGGTCACGGTCTGGCTGTTGGGCCGGGTGAAATGGTTGGCATCGGAGTTCCAGCCAACGCCCATGACCTCCGCCCTGGGGCAGAGGCCGTGGGCCTGGCACGCCTCCTCGGCTGCCAGAACCAGGACGCCGCCCCCTTCAGAGAGCACGAATCCCTTGCGGTCCAGGCTGAAGGGGCGGGAGGCCTGAGTCGGATCCTGGTAGGCGCGGTCCCGGGGGCCGACCTTGATGGTGGCGAGCATATTGGAAAAGCCCTGGATGATCTCGGGGATGAGACAGGTCTCGACCCCGCCGACCAGGGCAAAGTCGCAGTCACCGTCGCGGATCATGCGGGCACCGACGCCAATGGCGTGGTTGCCCGAGGCGCAGGCCCCCTGGGGCGAGAAGATAGGGCCGGTAAAGCCAAGAAGCATGCCGGCCTTGCCGGCGGGCAGGTTGGCGCAGAGGTTGGGCAGCAGGTAGGGGCTCACCTTCAGTGGGCCGAATTGGTTGTAGTTGTCGGTGGCGACCCGCAGGGCGTCGGCGCCATTGAGCGCCGAGCCGATCAGGCAGGCGGTTTTCGGACCGGTCTCCTGGTCGATCTCCAGGCCGGCATGGTCTAAGGCCTGCCGGCACAGCTCCATGGTGAGAAAGACGAAGTCGGCGTTCCACATCGAGGCGTCTTTGCGGCTGACGAAAGAGAGCTCTGTTGGGTTCCAGTCGGGAATTTCACCGACGACATTGCTTCTGGTCTCCATCTGACAGCGGCTTAAGCGGCAAAACCCGGCCCGGCCGGCCACCGCCTTCTCCCAGGTGGTGGCGAAGGTATTGCCCAGGGCCGTGGCCGCGGCATAGCCGATGACCACGACCTTTCTGTTCATGGGCGCTCTCATTGTCCACAGTCCATGGTCGATGGCGTCGTAAAAAGCCCGATCTCCTGCGTTGCAGCGGGATCGGCCACCGCTCGGCGTGCCACATGTACGCCTGTGCTTGGCCGACACCACTGCGCCTTGTATATCGAACTTTTGTACTTAGCCATCCTGTATGCACGCTTGAGGTTTTTACGAGTTCAGCAACTGATGATGTTTTTTTCAGGAGTTGTGCCGGAAAACAGCGCAGGCGTTGCAGCCGCCGAAACCAAAGGCGTTTTTCAACACCAGCCGCTGCTCGAGGCTGCGGGTGCCCTCGGCCACACAGTCGAGTTCGATTTCGGGGTCTGCCTGGTAGTTGATCGTGGGCAACAGCAGGCCCTGCTCCATTCCCCGCAACAGCAACACGGTCTCGATGATGCTGGACGCCCCCATGGCGTGACCGGTCTGGGACTTGTTGGCGCTGACCGGGGGGATCTGGCCTTTGAAGACCGCATGGAGCGCCTCGAATTCGACCTTGTCGCCAACCCTGGTCGAGGTGGCGTGGGCGTTGACGGCATCGATATCTTCAATCGTCCCGCCGCTGTCGGCGATGGCTTCGGCGATGCACCGCTCTATGGTCGGGGCGTAGGGCATCACGAAGTGGTGGGCGTCGGAGGTCATCGACCAGCCGGCGAGATCGATGCTCCAGGCGAGGCCGTGGGTCCTGGCGAATTCTTCGGTGGCCAGGATCACCGCCCCGGCGCCCTCGGAGATCACGAAGCCACGACGATTGCGGGAGAATGGCCGGCTGGCCCGGGCGGCTGGCTCCTCTTCGTGACCTTCCCTGGGGCTGTAGACCCCGTTCATGGTGGCGAAACCGGCGACGATGGGTTCCACCAGGGCACAGTCCACCGCCCCGCAGATCGCCACATCGGCCCGGTCGGCCTGCAGCAGCATGGCGCCGACAAGCAGCGAGGTGAGACCGGTGGCGCAGGCGGTGACCGTGGTGGTGATCGGGCCCTGGGCGCCGGTGTACATGGCGACCTTGCCGCCGATCATATTGATGCAGGCATTGGGGTTGGAGTAGGGATGGGGCAGCCTGCGCTCCTGTTGCAGGCGGCGATCGGCGACCAGTACCGCGTCGAGGCCGCCGACCGCCGAGCTGTAGGTCACGGCCACCCGGGGCGCCAGAGCGGCATCGATAGTGATGGTACTTGCCTCGAGCGCCCTGGCCACCGCGAGAAGGCCATAGTCGAAGACCGGGGAGAACCAGGCCGCCTGGTGGCGGGCGGCGAGAAACGGGTAGGTTTTCCGGTCGAGATCGATTGGCGGCAGTTGACCGGCGATGGTCACTGGAAATTCGTCTGGTAGCGGGAACCGGGTCAGCGGGCCGATACCGCTGTCACTGGCCACCGCCCGTCGCCACTGTTCATCCAGCTGCAGGCCCAGGGAGGAGATGGCATCATAGCCAACGATTACAGTCTTGCTCTTCGCCATGAGGGTGGAACGGCTACCAGGGAATGAATTGATAGAGTTTAGCAAACATTTCGTAGACTTCAATCCAGTTCTGCAGGTCCTGGGTGCTGTTCATGTGGGCGCGCTTGTTGACCATGACCCAGCTCATATGGGCCGCCCCGTCCTTGCAGGTTGCGCAGTCCCTGGTCTCTGAGGTGCAGCAGCGGTGCATGGTCCGCAGGTCGGATGCCCAGCGGATGAAGTTGGTCAGCCGTTTCGGCCGGGGACTGCGCCGGTCGAGGGGATCGGTGACCGACGGGCACTCGTCCCAGCCAAAGGGCCGGTCGAAGAGGTGGCCGGTGGTGATCACCTGGTGATAATATTTCGAGGAGACGACCGTCTGCGGATAACCATCGAGCATGGCGTCCATTTCGTCCCGGATGGCCAGGAGCTCTGCCGGCTGCCAGGAAAACCCGTCGACCCCCTCGTCGTTGGACAGCAGCTGCATGTGGACCTTGAGGCCGACATCCTCTATTTTCTTGATGATTTTCTCTGTCTTGCCGAGCTGTTTCGGGGTGATGGTATAGAGGTAATAGGCGTTGGGGTCACCGGCGTAGTTGGCGCTTGAGATCGGGAAGGTGTCCTTGCCGCGCAACAGTTTCTCGTCGTCCCCGTCCCCCCAGAGGGAGAGCCCGACCATCAGATCGGGAAACCGCCGGCGATCGACCTTGATGAGGCCGTTGGTGGCGCAAAACGACGGCATCCGGGTATAGAAGGCCTCGATGCGATCGGGGCAGAGCGTGGGTTCGCCGCCGATGAGGATGGCCAGGTTGACGCCGCGCTCCATTTCGCGGTCGATGAAGGTGCGCCACCTGTCGATATCCTTCTCCTCGGAGGCCGCTTCATGTTCGCCGGACGAGAAGAAGAAGCATCCTTTACACCGCAGGTTGCAGCGATCGGTGACGTCGTAGATGGAGCTGCGGATATTGAGCTTGGAGATTTTCTTATAGCGCTCATGCCACTCGGCAGTAAGCAGGGAACTGACTGTTTTCATGACACAGTTTCTGTTTCTAGGCTTTTGGGTGGGGTTATACCGGTGGCAAGGAGGTTGAGACTTTTCTGATAGCCCCGAACCCAGACGGCGAGATAGGTGTCGACGTAGTCGAGCCAGGCCGAGAAGGTCTGCCGGTCGACGGCATGACGGAACATCCTGGAGGTGACCACCGCGCTGCCGGCGGCGTAGTGGCGACAGTCGTCGCAGTCGGTGTCCGGAACGCAGCAGGCGGCCTGGCGGTCCCACTGCAGGTCGGTGCGGTACTGGCGAAAGGTGCGGCCGAGTCCGATGGAGGTCGAGGGATTGCGACGGGGGTAGGTGCAGGAGAAGAGCTCGTGCAGTGCCGCCTCGCTGGTGTGCGCCACGATATTGTAATGCGAGTACAGCACGGTATCGGGAAAGTCCGCCATCAGCCGGGCCATCATCTGGCCGGTCCGCGCCAGGGATCGCGGGTCATGGCGCAGGCCGCCATCGTAGCCCACGGGGGCGGAGAACATGTTGAAGGTCAGCCGCTGGCCATTGGCCGCCAGCAGTTCCGCGACCTGATGGGCCTCTTCGATATTGCCGGGGGTGAAGGTGTAGACGAAGACCGCCCTCGGGTCCTCCCGGTAGTTGTCGATCTGCCGGACGAGCATGTCGCTTGCTCGACGAATGGCGCGGCTGGTCTGATCGTTGCCCCAGACCGAGATATGGATCTGGTAATCGATGTCTGTCGGAATCGGCTGAAGGCCGTTGGTGGCGATGGTCCCGAGGGGAATATGCTGGTGGCATACCCGGCAGAGCCCGGGGGAAAGAGACGGTTCCGCCCCGGCTAAAACGGCAAAGGTGATACCGCGATCCTTCTCCGCCGCCATCAACCGGTGCCACTGCCCTTCGTCGGTTATCTCCGGGGCGAACTGTTTCTCGCCAACGAAATAGTAACACCCCTGACAGCGGATATTGCAGCGGTTGGAGATGTCGTAGGTGGATTCTCTGAGAAAAAAGTAGCGACGAACCTTTTCCCACCGTGACCTGATTTCCGGGTCGGCAATGATATCGGTGAATTTCTGCGTCGTTCCGGAGGGAGAATGCTCGGTCATTTAGATGTCACTGTTCTTTTTGCCATTGATGTAATCGGCGATGATACGGATGGTCGTCAGTTTCGGGTAGTCGTCTTCATCGATCTTGATCCCGAACGTGTCACGGATGACCAGGGTGATTGTGGCAAGGTCCATGCTGTCGATACCCACCTCGTCGACCAGGTCGATATCGGGATCAAACGTTGCGGGGGTCACGTCTTCGATCTTCAGCTCGTTGATGATAATGGCGGCGATTTGCTCAATGGTCTGGTCAATGGTTGTGGTCATGGTACAGTCTTCTCTGCTGTTTCTGGAGTCAGGAGCATCGTGCCGGTGCAGACCTCCTGGGTTTCGCTTACTATTGTAAAGCTGTAGACATCTGTTGTCCCGGTGGCGGTGGCGTGGATATCGAGACATGCTCCGGGACGGACTATCTTTTTAAATTTTATCCGGTTCAACTGTCGGAGGCGAAGCGCTTCCTGCCGCATCCGACCAACCGCCTCGACGACCATCTGCAACTGTGCTATGCCCGGCAGAATGGCGTCACCGGGAAAGTGGCCTGTAAACCAGGGCGAGTCATGCTCCACCGTGACCCGGGCAGAAACCGTGTTGGCGCCAGTTGCCTTGAGGTCGTGTAACGAAGAGTGCATGCCGTTGTTTTCGTTCCTGGACGGTGATATCAGAAGGTAATCGTGCTAACCAGTGCCCGTCCAGAAACGGCTCTTTTGTCCTAACTCTTCGTTGTGTTCGAAATTTTATCCTCGGAATATCAAATATATGCCTGTGGTAAAATTTCTCTCACGCCTCGATTTAGGCCAAAATATCTCGTTTCTGAATGGGTGCTAACCAGCATGGCTGGACCAGATAGCCTCAGCCACAACGAAATATGAAACCTCTCGGCACGGTAACAGATACAACCGTACTAAAGAGTTTCATATAAACAAGAAACAAAAAAACAGAACATTCGCGTTGCTCGACGGTTCTGCCGTTGTCAAGGTGTTCACTGGCCTGGTCGAAAACTATGACCTGATCAATCTACCACATTTTTGTCGGAGAACATCGGATTTTTCAAGAAGAACGACATAAAGAGACGATCTCTCTCATCACGTTACCGGTAACTGCAATAAAAGTTCAGAAAAAACAGGTTGTATCGCAAAAAAGTCAACTGGTTCCGGCCGATGGCTGCCGGGTCGTGGCCGGGTTGGGCTCTGACGAGGATTGCCCGGCGCCGCTGGGGAGCCCGCCCCTCTGGATGGGCACTATCTGACCAGGTACTCCCAGAGCGGGCCGGCCATTCCCCGATCGTGCAGGGTGCGGACGGTGTCGGCGGCGGCCTTGCCGCCAGCGCCGCAAAGCCAGTTGATACGATTGCCTGCCCGCTCTTTGACCAGGCTCTCGATGGTGGTGAGATCGATTGCCTCGGGCCGATAGAAGACTGGCTGCAGCAGATCGGTCCGGGCCCCGATCTGGCCCTCCTGGCGGGCGATCTCGTAGAGACGGGTTCCGGGATAGATCCTGATCCCGGCAAAGAGAAAATAGACTGCCTGGCTGAGCTGTTCGATGCTGTCGAAGCAGTCGGCCAGGGTGGCGGCCGATTCCCCCGGCCCCCCGAGCAGAAAGTAGTGGGCCACGCGCAATTTCGCGGCTATGGCCTGCTGATGGGCGAGAACGACATCTCTTTTTCTGAACGGTTTACGGTAGGCGGCGAGCATGGTGTCAGACAGGGATTCGGTCCCGAACTCGACATGGCGGCAGCCGCCGTCGGCCATGATGGTGAAATAGTCGTCGGGCAGGGCGGTCGGGGCGAAGAAGGCGCCCCAGGGAATGGTAAGTCCCGCCTCCTTGAGCGCCCTGGCGACCCCCATGCTGTGGCCGATATCGGAATTGAAGGCGGAGTCGGTAAAAAAGAGGTAGCGCGCCCCGACCCGCTGCAACTCGAGCGCGGTGGCGGCCACCTTTGCCGGGGGGATGCGACGATGGCTGCTGCCCTCGATATGGGGGTAGGGACAGTAGATGCAGCGGAAGGTGCAGCCCCGTTTGGTCTGGAGGTTGAGCATGCCGCCGTTTTTCAGGTAAAAGGCTGTGTGAGCGGCCTGGCTGTCGACCCGCCGGAAGGGTTGATCCGGCCAGGGGCGCGGCGGCAGAGGGGCGCCGGACCCCTCCTGTTGATTTTGGCCACTGACGATTCCCGGAATGTTTCGCGGCGAGCGTCCTCTGGCCAGGGCATCGAGCAGCAGGGGGAGTCGTTCGCCTTCACCGACCACCCCGTAATCGACCCCGAGCAGCTCCAGGATGGCCTGGGGCATGATAGTGAAACCGCTGCCGCCAGCGACCAGCACCGCACTGGTTCGTTGCCGGAGCCAGGTGACGAGTTGGCGGTGATCCTCGAGGAAATACCTGGAATCGACGGCATCGGTATTGTCGATATTGCGGATGGAGATGCCGATCAGATCCGGCTTGAAGTCGGCGATGGTCGCGGCAAGCTCGTCCATGGCCTGGGCCAGCAGATCGACGATCCGCACCTGGTGTCCGGGTCCGATCGAGTCGGCGACGTAGTCCAGACCCAGAGGATAGACCGGATAGGGCACCCTGAGGGTGTTCGGGGAGATGAGCAGAACGTTCATTGCCGTACTGACCGGAAAAAATCCACGACGCTGATGGAGTCGCCGAAGCCGATCAGCAGAATCCTGCCGTTTTCCGCGTTCAGGTCGCACCCGTTCGTGAGGTTGGCCGGGATGACGCCGGTCTGAAGACAGTGCGCGGCCAGAACCGCGGCGACGGCCGAGACCGAGGAAAACGCACCGAGACGGCTGCGGAAGCGGAATATGGGGATATCGGCCGTTGTCCGTGCAAGGAGGGTGGCCAGTTGCCTCTCACCGGTTTCGACCTGCGGGCCGGCAATCCCGGCGAAAACGGCCAGAACCGGACCGTTGTCCGGGTCCGGAATGGTGAGGATCCGTACCAGGTCGTCGAGCGGGTCATCGGCCATGGCGCGACGGAAAAGGGCCATGCGGAGCAGGCAACAGGCACCCTCCGGGTCATGGGTCAGGTAGAGGGCGCCACCGCCGTCGGCGATGACGCTCTCTGGGGCGTGGGCCGGCTCGAGGAGCGGCGACAGTTGCCCGTGGTGTTCGTCGGCCGCGGCGACCAGGGCGGCCTGGCCGGGTTCCAGCAGGGCCTCGGCGGCCATCAGCGCCTGCTCGAAACTGGAATCGCCGCCGCTGGTGGTGACATTGGCGCCCCTGGCCTGGAACAGCAGGGCGATCTGGCCGGCCGCGCCGTTGTGCACCGAACCGACGAAGTCGGTGGGACTGGCAAACCGTTCGTTGGATTTTGCCAGCCCCTCGAGAAAACTCCAGGTTGCAGAGAGGGCGCCCCAGGCGGTCCCCATGAAGACCGACGAGGGGGCTGGCAACCCTCCACTGTCCTGGTGGGCGGCGGCGGCGAGAAAGAGGGCCAGGCGGCTCAGCCGCTTCGCTCTTCTGAGCAGACGGGGCGGGATATTCGTCGGGATCTGGTCGGTGCTGGCAGGTCCCGCCGCCGGGTCGCCGGCCGTAAGGCGGACGAGGGTGGCGGCCAGGTCGCCGGCCCCGGTGAGGCAGGCTTTGCCATGGACGGCCAGGGGGACTTTTTTCCAGGGCTTACGGGGGATCGCGGTGCTGTCTTCCCGACCGATGATGAGGGCGCCGTTATTGCCGCCAAAGCCCAGGCTGGTGGAGAGCACCGTCCCAACCGGTCGCATTGCCGGGGTGAGCTGGGGTGTTACGGCCAGTGCCGGGTCCGGTTGGCGGCAACCGCAGTTGCCGGGGACCAGTCCCCGACTGACCGCCAGGGTGGCGCAGACCGCTTCCAGGGCGCCGGCGGCGGCGAGGCTGTGCCCTGTCGCCCCCTTGAGCGAAGAGAGCGCGGGCACTGTCGGAAAAATGTGGCGGATGGCCCTGGTCTCGGCCAGATCGTTGTCCTGGGTGCCGGTGCCGTGCAGATTGATGTAGTCGATATCAGCCGGGGTCAGGCCGGCATCCGCCATGGCCGCCGCCATGGCCGCCCTGGCTCCCAACCCCTCCGGGTGGGGCGCGGTCGGGTGATAAGCGTCACAGGAGAGACCGGCGCCGAGAACGAGGCCGAGGGGGGCTGCGGGCCGCCTGCTGGTGAGCAGCAGCATGGCCCCCGCTTCGGCCACGGAGATACCCTGGCGAGTGGTGTCGAGGGGACGGGCGCCCTGGCGGTCGACCAGTTGCAGGGCGTGGAAGCCGAAATAGGTGAGGCGACAGAGCGAATCCACTCCGCCGACCAGGATGCGTTCCATCTCGCCACAACGGAGCAGACGGAGGGCCAGGGCGATGGCCACCGCCCCGGAGGAGCAGGCGGTGGAGACCATGATCCCCGGGCCGGGGCAGGCCACCAGTTCGACAATGTCGTCGGCCAGGCTTTTCAGGCCATGGTAGCGGTAGCGGGCTGGGTCGTTCACCCCATCCCGCAGCAGTTGTTCGGTGGTCAGGATCCCCCCGGTGGTGGAGCCGAGAATCACCGCGTCCGGTGGGGTGGAGCAGCCCGCCATGGCCATCCGGGCGGCCTCTTTGGCCAGCCTGTGGCTCCTGGGTCGTGGGTCGTGGTCTGCAAGCTCGCTCACCTGGCCAACCGGCAGGGGAGGGCCTTCGGTGAGAGGAAAGATCGAAAGTGGTACGATGGCGGAACGGTTGTCGAGAAGAGCGGCGAATGTCGCCGTCAGACCGCTGCCGAGCGGGCTGACGACACCGGCGGCGGCGATATAGACCCTGCCATCGCTCACAGAGACGTTTCCGGGCGGTTTTGCGCTATATACTCGGCCACCGAAGAGAGCGAGGCAAAGACTTTTTCGCCGATTTCCTGGTTGTTGACGACAACGCCGTAATCCCTTTCGATCATCACCACCATTTCCAGGACATCAATGGAGTCTATACCCAGGTCGCCGCCCACCAGCCTGGCATGTTCGTCAAACGTCTCCGGAGTTATGTCGGTGAGATTCAACAGGTCGATCAGCTTGGTCTTCAATTCATCGATAAGGGTCTTCATCTGGGTCCTGTATGGCCTGTCGACACAGGCTGCCAGCGGATAGTACAGCGAGTTGTCGTTTGTGACCGAAGGCGAAGTAGATTGGAGTTTTTACATGCCATCAAACTTGATGCTCTCGTAAAAAGTCGAATGTTCCGCCGAGATAGGCATGGGTATCTCTGTTACCGTGCCGAGGAGTTTCATGGTCTGTTGTGGCTGAGGCTACCTTTTCCAGCCACGCTGGTTGGAAAAGGTACGTACATTTATCTGTTGTCTTTCATTTGTCAATAAGATAAAGACTGAGAGATCCGTAAGAAAGACGATCTACTGGAGCCATGGGACGGCATAAACCAACAGCCCTCTGCCGAACTGTACAATGAGTGAGCGGACTTTTCCAGAATTGGCTGGCGACAACGGGCATTGCCCTGATACCAGCGGGCTCTCGCCGGAAGAACTGCTGCCGCACCGGGATACCATGCTGCTGGTGGAGAAAATACTTGCGGTCGGCGAGACCGGGGCGGTGACCCGCAGCCGGGTGGTGCCGTCCTGGCCCCTTGCCGGCGAGGATGGCGTCTCCCCGCTGGTCCTGGTCGAACTGGCAGCGCAGACTGCGGGGGTCTACAACAGTTGGAAGAAGATCCGCCGGCAGGGCAGGGACTGCGACAAGAATGGCTGGCTGGTGGCGGTGAAGAAGGCGGCATTTCATACCGGAACCCTGCCTTTTGGCATGGATGTCACCACCCGTTCGCACAATACCATGGAGACCGATAACCTGGTCGAGGTGACCAGCCGGCTCTGCTGCGGTGATACACCTCTGGCGGAGGTGATCCTGCAGATCTACCAGCCCTGACGATGCGAGGCGAGACACGCCTCGGTTACCCAAACCAGGGACAGTCCCTGGTTTGCCAAACATTGTACGAGTGACACGGCACGAGGCAATGCATCGATTACGAGAGTGAAATGACAGAGACAAAACAACAGAAGGTCGCGATCGTGACCGGTGGCAGTGGCGGTATTGGCCGGGCGATTTCGTTGGAGCTGGCCGGCTGCGGCTGCCATGTGGTGGTCAACTACCATGGCAACCGCCAGGGCGCCGAAGAGACCCTGGCGGCGGTTGTGGCCGCCGGCGGCAGCGGCGAGGTGTACCAGTTCGACGTCCGTGACGGCCGGCAGAGCGAGGCCGTGGTGGCCGAGGTCGCCGGCCGGCTCGGCGCCATCGATATCCTGATCAACAATGCCGGCACCATCGCCGATGGCCTCTTCATGACGATGTCGCCCGAGAACTGGCAACGGGTGATCGATACCAGCCTCAATGGTTTCTATAACATGACCCGACCGGCGATCGAGTGGATGGTGCGACAACGGCGGGGAGCCATCGTCTCGATCTCTTCCGCCTCGGCCCTGATGCCGAACCGCGGCCAGGCCAATTACGCCGCGGCCAAGGCCGGGCTCAATGCGGCCAGTCGCTCACTGGCCTCTGAAGTGGCCAGGCTCGGTATCCGGGTCAACGTCGTGGCCCCGGGCCTGATCGAGACCGAGATGATCGAGGACGCCCCCAAAGAGCATATCCGCCAACTGATCCCCATGGCCCGTATCGGCAAACCGGACGAGGTGGCGAAGGCGGTGGCCTTCCTCTGCTCCGACGACGCCTCGTATATCACCGGCCAGATTCTTTCCGTCAACGGCGGGATGTTCTGATGCGGATTTGCAGCCTCATGGTGTTGCTGGTCCTGCTGGCGATATCTCCGGCCCTGGCGGCGGAGGCGGGGCGGACGCCGGCGCCGTTTCAGTCGGTTTCCGCCCGATTCGTCCAGGAAAAACATCTCAACATATTGCAGACGCCGCTCGTCTCCCGGGGAACCTTCACCTTCAAGCTCCCCGCTTCACTGCGCTGGGAATATCTCGAACCCGTTCACACCGTGCTGCTGATGGCCGATGACCGGGTGGAGAAATTCATCGAGCGGGATGGCCGGTTAGAGCCCGAAGAGAGCATGTTCGCCGGCGCCATGCAGTACATTCTGCCAGAGATCGGCAACTGGCTCGATGGCCGTTTTGGTGAAAACCGGATCTTTCACAGTGAGGAGCGAGACGCCCGGACCGTGGTCCTGACCCCGAAAGACGAAGGCATGCGGTCGGTGATCAGCCAGATCGAGCTGCACCTGGGAGAGCAGCTCGGAGTGGTGGAGTCGGTGACGATCAGCGAAGGCCCCGCCTCCTCGACCGTGCTGCGCTTTTACGACATCGTCGTCAACGGTCGGATTCCAGAAGACCGCTTTCGCCTGAAATGAGAGGAAACGGTTACACTTCGGGGTTGATCCACCTTTGCTCAAGACCTGGTGAACAGTTACAGATGATGCGCATTGTCCCCCTCCTGCTGGTCCTGGTCTCTCTTTGCTCCTGTGTCGGCCGCGGTGATCTGGAGGTGCCGGCACTGCGACCTCCAGCAGCGATGACGGCCGAAGAGGCGGCAGTTGCCGCCCCTGTCCTCTTCCCCGAAGGCCACTGGCAGTTCGTCCACGACATCCGCTTTGTTGTCGATGGTGGCGGTGGCGGTTCGGCGATCGGGGTGCTCGACCTCGATGACCAGGCGATCGGCTGCGTGCTGATGACGGTCGAAGGCCTGGTCCTCTTTGCGGGAAGATCGGTGGATAATGGCCCGGTCGAGGTCAGCCGGGCGCAGGCGCCTTTTGATCGGCCCGGTTTCGCCGCGGGCCTCCTCGACGATATCCGCCTGATCTTTCGCCAGCCCGCCGGCAATGGCCAGCGCGGTCACCTGGCCGATGGGGTTGCCGTGCTCCGCCACCAACAGGGCGATCTGGTGACCGATATCCTGCAACGAGATGACGACTGCTGGACCGTCGAGAGCTACCGGCGGGGTGAAAAACAGCGGACGGTCCGTGCCAGGAACTGCCGGGTAATCGATGCCACCACCATCCCTGGAGATATCGAACTGGTCAACCGTGGTCGGCTCGGCTATACTCTGTATCTCCATCTCCTCTCTGCCGAGAGACTCGCGGCAGCCAACCGATGACTGACCCTGTGCCGCCATGAAATTCAAGCTTATCTATCCGAAGTGGTCCAAACTCGCCAGACAGACGGAATTCCACCTGCCGCCCCACGGCCCCGTGGTCTTTGCGGCGTCGTTGCCCGAGACGGTCGAGGTCCATTTCACCGATGAGAACCTGGAAACCATCGATTTCGACGAGGAGGTCGATCTGGTCGGTATCTCCATGATGTTGACCGTCCAGGTCAAGAGAGGCTGGGCGATCGCCGATATCTATCGGCGGAAAGGGGTCAAGGTGATTTTCGGCGGCATCGCCACCATGCTCCATGCCGAGGAAACCATGGCCCATGCCGATGCCGTCTTCCTCGGTGAAGCGGAAGGCCGGATGGAGGAGGTGCTTAACGATTTTCACCGGGGCGCGTTAAAGCCCTGCTACAACCATCTCGACAATCCGCCGGATATCGCCCGGGTCGGCCCGGCCCGCCGTGACATCCTCAACCGCCGGCTCTACAATCACAAGGGGGTGCAGATGGTCGATCTGGTCCACGCCTCCCGGGGCTGCCGGTTCCATTGCTATCCCTGTGCCGTCGCCTATCTCGGCGGCCGCCGGTTCCGACCGAGACCGGTTGAGCGGACGATTGCGGAGATGGCCGCCATCGACAACAACCGGCTGTTCATCGTCGACAACTCCCTGGCCCAGGATACCAGGTGGGAGATGGAGCTGTTCAAGGAAATGATCCCATTGAAAAAGAAATGGTGCTGTCATCCCATCGAGGACAGGCCGGAGGTCCTGGATCTGGCGGCCCAGGCCGGGGCCTGGTATGTCTATCAGGCGGTATTCGACGTCTCGGACACCATCCGGGAGCGGATCAGGCGCTACCACGACCACGGTATCGGGGTGGAGGGCACCATCCTCCTCGGGCTCGATCACCATACCGAAGACGAGATCAAGCGGTTGATCGATTTTCTGTTGGAGATCGAGCTGGATCTGGCGGAGTTTACCGTGCTCGCTCCCTTTCCCCATACCAGGGCCTTTACCGAACTGCAGCAACAGGGGCGCATTCTCTCCTATGACTGGGACCGTTACGGCGCCGACCAGGTGGTCTATCAGCCCAAACATATGAGCCCGGAACGACTGACGGAACTGCTCGACCTGGCCTGGGACACCTTTTATCGGGACGAATCGCAGAAGATCAAGATGGCCAAACTTTTCCAGCAGGTGGTTCGCAAGGAGATGGCGGACAGCAGCTTCCGGCCCAGGGACAGGCGGCTGGCGCGACAGAGCTTTGGCCGCGGACAGGAGGGCATGTAGCGGGATGTCGGTTCTTTTCACCCAGTGGCAAAAAGAAGATTTCAGGCGATTGCTTGCGGCCCCCGGCGAGGATGGGGCTCTTTTCTCACCCGGCGTACCGCGTGCCGAGGTCTATGCCACGGCAGCCTGGCTCCGGGCCAGGCTGCCCGGCAGAGGGGCGGGGACACCGGTCTGTCTGGCGACCGAGGACCGCTCGCTTATTGCCGCCGCCCTCTTGGCGTCTCTTGCCGGCGGGCCGGTCTTTATCCTGCCTTACGCCTTTTCTCGATCGGCGCTCGAGGGGCTCATCGAGGCCACCGGGGCCGATCTGGCCGTCGTCGACCAGGTGCGGGATCTGCCCGCTGGCATGCGCAGCCTGCGGCCGGAGCGGGGGGAGGCCCCGCCGCTTGACAGCTATCAGGCGTCGCCCGAGCAGGAGGTGCTTCGACTCTACAGCGGCGGCACCACCGGTAGGCCGCAGATCTGGTCGAAGACCGGGGTGAACATCTTTGGTGAATCCTTTTTTCTGGCCAAGCGTTTCCAGGTCGTGGCGACTGATCGTATCGTCGCCACCATCTCTCCCTGCCATATCTATGGTCTGCTCTATTCCGTCACGCTGCCCCTGGTCTCCGGGGCGGTGGTGCTGGCCACGACCCCGTCCTACCCTGAGGAGATCACCCGCCTCGTCCAGAGCTGGCAGGCAACCCTGTTGATCAGCGTTCCCGCCCATTACCGGGCCTTGAGGGAAAAGACGCTTGAGGCCCCCAGCCTGCGGCTGGCCTTTTCATCCGCCGGTCCCCTGGCAGAGAGCGACAACAGCCGCTTCACCGCCAACAATGCGGTGGAAATCGTCGAGGTCTATGGCTCGACCGAGACCGGTGGCATCGCCCTGCGCAGCCGTTATCGCCACGAGGAAGGCTTTACCCCATACCCGACGATAGCCTGGCGGGGGAACGGGCGACTGCAGGTGCGCTCTCCCTATCTGTCACCGGATCTGGCGGTGGATAGCGAGGGCTTTTTTACGACCGGGGACCGGGTCGAGGCCGATGGCGACTCCGGCTTTTCCTTAAAAGGCCGGACCGATGCCATCACCAAGGTGGCGGGGAACCGGGTCGATCTCGAAGAGATTTCCGCCTTTGTCAAGACCTTTCCCGGGGTTGGCGATTGCCTGGTTCTGGCCATCGAAGACGGTGGCGGCAGGCAGAACCGGATCGTTGCGGTGGTGGAGGGCGAAGCGGTCGATTCCCAGAAGTTACAACAGGCGCTGGCCCGTCGTTTCGAGCCGTATGCCCGCCCCAGGACCATCAAGATGGTTGGCCGGTTGCCGGTCAAGGAAAACGGCAAGTACGACCGCCTCGAGATACTGGGGTATTTCCGCTGATGAACGGACTGAGCGAGGGAGGTGTCGCCGGCTACGGCCGGCTGGCCGCCCGGGCGCCACTGCTTGACCGGATCAATGTCTATCCGGTGGCCGACGGCGATACCGGGACCAACCTGCGCATAAGCCTGGCGCCGCTGCAGCATGGGGCCCGGGGCCTGGCCGACAGCGTCGCCAGGCTTAAGTGGTGCGCCGCCGGCAACTCCGGCAATATCGCCGCGGCGTTTTTTACCGAGTTCTTCAAGGCCGATTGTCCCCGGGAACTGGCCGGGCGGGCCGGGGCCGGTTATGCCAGGGCCCGCCAGGCGGTGGGCGTTCCCCGGGAGGGGACCATGCTCAGCGTTTTCAAGGAGCTATCAGCACTGCTTGAGCGCCATCCGGTCAACGGCGAGGCCTGTGGTGCCATTCTCGGGGAACTGCACGGGGTGGTGCAAAAAAGCGCCCAGTGCCTGCCCGAACTGCGGGCGGCCGGGGTCGTCGATGCGGGTGCGTTGGGGATGTATCTGTTCTTCGACGGTTTTTTTCGACATCTGACCGGCTATGCCGACAACGATCTGTCCCTTGAGCGCCTGTTTCCCGAGGCGCTGATGGTACGCGACAGCTACCGGCTGGCGGCGGTGAACTCTCACTGCGTCGATCTGGTGCTGCGTCCCGCCGCCGATCGGGCCTTCGGGGCCGATGAGGCGGCGCTCCTTGGCGACAGTGTGGTGGTGTTGCCGGGCGACCAGGGCGTCAAGGTGCATATCCATACCCCCGATCCCCAGGAGCTGCGCCGGCAGCTTGAGCGGTATGGCGAGATCCTTTTCTGGTCGGCCGAGCCGATGGTTCAGAATGGCGATGCGGGCCAGATAACGGATTCTCCGCCGCCGGCCAGTCTCCATGTGATGACCGATGCCGCCGGTTCGCTCTCACCCCAGCTGGCCCGGGAGTGTGGCATAACCCTTTTGGACAGTTACATCGTCAGGGCGGGGATCGCCAGGCCAGAGAGCTGCTGTGCGGGGCAGGAGGTGTATGCCCGGATGCGCCGGGGTGAGCGACTCACCACTGCCCAGGCCTCCCGGGCGGAGCGGTATCAGCAGTATCGGGCGGCCTGCGAAGAGCATGGCGCCACCCTCTATCTCGCGGTGGGGTCGGCCTTTACCGGCAACTTCGCTACCGCTTGCGCCTGGAAAAAGGCCCATGACGACAACGGGCTGTTGACGGTGGTCGACAGTGGGGCCGCCTCGGGAAAGCTGGCGGTCATTGCCCTGTTGACCGCCCGGTTCAGCGCCCGGCACAGCGGGCGTGAGACCCTCGCCCGGGCCCGGATGCTGGTGGAGTGCTGCCAGGAGTATATCTTTGTCGATACCCTGCGCTATCTGGTGGCCGGCGGGCGGGTGTCGCGCACCGGTGGTTTTCTGGGCGATCTCCTTCGCCTCAAGCCGGTGATAAGCCCTACCATGAAGGGCGCGGTCAAGGTCGGCATGGTCGGCAGCCGCCAGGCCCAGCTCGATTTCGCCGAAAAACGGCTGATTGCCCACTGTGGCGACTGGCAACGGAGTCTGGTGCTCCTCCAGTATGCCGACAATGAGCCGTGGGTGGCCCAGGAGGTGCGGCCACGCCTTGCCGCGATGGCGCCGGGGGCGGAGATCGTGGTCCAGCCCCTCTCGCTCACCTCCGGCGTGCACATGGGACCCGGCACCTGGGCCATCGCCTTTGGCCCGGTGGCTTGAGATGTCTGTCGCGGTGGTTATCCCGACCTACAACCACGGGGGCCGGCTGACGGAGGTGCTGGCTGGGGTGCAGGAGCTGAACCTGCCGGTCTTTGTCGTCGACGACGGCTCGACCGATCACACCGGGCAGGTGCTGGCCGCCTTTCCGGCGATACATGTCCTGCGCCACCCGGTCAACAGGGGCAAGGGCGCCGCTCTGATCACCGGTTTTACCGCAGCGGCAAAGAGCTGCGACTGGGCCTTGACGCTCGATGCCGACGGGCAGCATCGGCCCGGGGATGCCTGGCCCTTTATCCGGCTGGCCGGCGAGGGCGAAAGAGTGCTCTGTGTCGGCAACCGCCAGGGCATGACAGGGAAGAATGTCCCCTGGACCAGCCGCTTTGGCCGGCAGTTTTCCAATTTCTGGGTCTGGGCCTCGGGGGGGCCGTGGCTTGGCGATTCCCAGTCCGGCTTTCGCCTCTATCCTCTGCCGGAGTGTCTGCATCTGGGGGTTGTCTCCAGGCGCTACCAGTTTGAGGTGGAGATCCTGGTGCGGGCCAGCCGCCAGGGAATCACTGTCTGCGAGTTGCCGGTTTCGGTGGTCTACCAGCCGCCTGGCGAGCGTGTCAGCCATTTTCGGCCCTGGAAGGATTTCTGCCGTAACTCGGCCATCTTCAGCCGGTTGCTCTGGTCGCGCCTCTGCGACATCCTCCGGCTCCGCTGACGGCAGCTGTAATAATGTACAGACTACTCGTTCAACTGACCAACTGGTGTGGCCCATGGTTCTTTATCCTGGTCGCGCGAACCATTGCGGTGGGCTATTTTCTTGTGCCCCGTCGCCGCCGGGAGAGCTGCCGGTTCTACCATCGCCTCTTTCCCGGCCGCCATCATCTGTTTCACCTCTGGTGCACCTTCAGGCAGTTCCAGAATTTCACCACCATCCACCTGGACCGTTATCTTGCCAATTGCGGGCGAACCGTGGCCTCTTCGCTCGAGGGACAGGAGGCGCTTGACGCCGTGCTGGGCGATTCCGGCGCCATCCTGCTGATGTCCCATTGCGGCAACTGGGAGATGGCGGCCAGGCTGCTCATGGACCAGCAGCGGGATGTCCGGCTGCTGCTCTACATGGGGGCCCGGGAGAAGGAGGGGGTGGAGAAGACCCAGAAGGAGGAACTGCGCCGGGCCGGGGTGCGGATTGTCGCCGCCGACCAGGGCGGGTCGTCTCCCTTTGCCATGGTCGACGGTCTGCGGCTGCTGCGGGAGGGAGGGACGGTCTCCCTTGCCGGTGATCAGCTCTGGCATGAGCGACAGCGCTGGCTTGCGGTTTCTTTTCTTGGCGGGGTCGCCCGCTTGCCGGAATCACCCTTTGTCTTGGCGATGGTGTCCGGGGCGCCGCTTCATGTGTTCTTTGCCCTGCGCCGGCAGGGCGGTGGCTATCGCCTGGTCTTCAAACCGCCGATCACGGTGCCGCCGACAGTACGGGGCAAAAGGGAGGCCGTCCTGCAGGAGGCGGCCCAGCGCTATGCCGACCTGCTCGAGGAGTCGGTGCGGCTCGAGCCCTGTCAATGGTATCACTTCCAGCGCTTTGTCCGGTAGCCGCATCCGCCGCCGCCGCAATTCGGGTCGCAGGCGGCGCTCGATGGGTCGGCAGCCGGAGGTGGGGAAAGTGGTTGTTCGGCTTGGCTGAAATCCGGCTTTGGCCATATTTTTCTTTTCCTTTTCTGGTGATTACGGGTAAAATTTTCTCCACTCCACCAACCAGCATGGCTGAACCATAGAGCCTTGGCCACAATGTTCCATCATATACAACACACTATTTGTTTGATAACCAACGATTCATAATGACTAGAGAAGAACTGCAGGAAAAGATTCTCGCCATCCTCGTTGACGATTTCGAGTTCAACGCACCGCATCTTAACGACAATCTGCGGGATGATCATGGTTTCGACAGCATCGACGCCATCGAACTTCTAGCGAAAATTGAACGCCTGCTCGGTTTTTCCCTTACCCGGGACGAGAAGGAAAAGGCTATGGAGATCCGGACAATCAACGATATCCTCGACTATCTGGACCGGATCTGGGAAGAGCGTACCGGCGAAAAATTACCGGCGGCCCGCTAATGGAGCGGCGCGTCGTTATCACCGCCTGTTCGGCGATCACTCCCATCGGCTACGGCAAGAAGGACATCGTCGAGAGTCTTCTGGCCGGTTGTTCGGGAATCCGCGCTCTGCGTCCGGACGGACTTCTCACCGATCATATCCATTCCCAGGTCTTTGGCACGGTGGCTTATCCCATCGATTTCGGATTCAACCGCTCCCAGCGGAAAACCATGGGACCGGTCGCCTACTCTGCCTGTCAGGTCGCCGGGGATGTGCTGAAGGCGTCGGGACTCGCCGAGGATTTCATCACCTCCGGCAGGCTGGGGGTCGCCTTCGGCTCCACCCATGGCAGCCCTACCGTCCAGCGCACTATCTACAAGACCTTTTTCCAGAACCTCGACAGCGAGTTCGCCTCCATCGGCGCGGTCGACTATCTGCGTTCCATGGTGCATACCACGGCGGTCAACATCACCAGGATGTTCGGGATCACCGGCCGGGTGCTGGCCACCTCCACCGCCTGTACCACCAGCAGCCAGGCCATCGGCTTTGGTTACGAGATGATCAAGTACGGCATGCAGGACGCCATGCTCTGCGGCGGGGCCGATGAATACGACACCACCACGGTGGCGGTCTTCGACAACCTGCTGGCCTGTTCGGTAGCCTACAACGACACCCCGGAGAAGACCCCCCGCCCCTTCGATGTCGGCCGGGACGGTCTGGTCGTTGGCGAAGGTGGTGGCGCGGTGCTGCTCGAGGAGTATGGGGCGGCCAAAAGGCGAGGGGCGGAAATCCTCGGTGAAGTTATCGGTTTTTCCACCAATAACAATGGTGGGGACATGATTCTGCCCAGCCTGGAGGGGATTTCCACCACCATGCGTCTGGCCCTGGCCGATGCCGGGATCGCTGCCGGGCAGGTGGACTATGTCAGCGCTCATGCCACCGCCACCAAGATGGGCGATATCATCGAAGCAAAGGCCATTGCCTCGGTCTATGGCGACAATCCCTGGGTCACCGGCCTCAAGAGCTATACCGGTCACACCATGGGAACCTGCGGGGTGATGGAGCTGATCATGACCCTCTATATGATGGAGGAGGGGTTTATCGCCCCGACCCTCAATCTCGAGGAGGTTGACCCGCGCTGTAATGCGATCCGCCACACCAGGGAACTGGTGCGGCAGCGCTTGAATATCGCGGCGATCCAGAATTTTGCCTTTGGCGGGGTCAACAGCTGTCTGGTGGTACGAAATGGCGAGGGGCTTGTCTGATAGATGAGGCCGTCGATGTTCCATAGGGTGGCCGACGTCTTCGTCACCCTCTGCTGCTGGAGCTATTTCCTCTTTGGTTTTCTGCTGTTTTTCTCCCCGTTCTATCTTTTTGCCGCCTGCTCGAGAAGATCGGAGTATTTTTTTCAGCGATTCAACAACCTCTTTTATCGCGGTTTTTTTGCCCTGCTGCGAGCGATTTCCCCCCGGCAACGGTTCTCCATCGACCCCGCCCTGGCCCAGATCCGTTCCTCGGTGGTGGTTTGCAACCATCTCTCCTATCTGGATCCGCTGCTGCTGATCGCCTCTTTGGGGCGGGCCAAGACCATCGTCAAGCCCGTTTTTTTCTCGGTGCCCATCTTCGGTCAGGTGCTGCGCAAGGCCGGCTATTTCCCGGCGACGGGCAGCGGGCGGCTGGGCAGGCTGATGCTCGATCAGATGGAGACGCTGGCGGACTACTTTGCCAGTGGCGGCAATCTTTTCATCTTCCCCCAGGGCACCAGGCGGCGGGATGGCCGGATCGGCGAACTCAACAGAGGGGCGTTGAAAATCGCCCGCTATTGCCGGGTGCCGGTGACCGTTCTCTGTATCGAGAATACCGAGCGGCTGTTTACACCGGGTAAATTTTTCTTTTCGGCCTGGCGGCCCAATCATATCACCCTGCGGATTGTCGACACCATTGCACCTGAGCCGGACAACCTCGCGCTTACGACCCTGGAGGCGCGGGTGCGCCAGGGACTGCAGGGCTGTGTTGCCCCAGTCTCAAGGGACAGCCCCCGATGAGACTGGGGACAGTCCCTTGAGACTTTGTACGAGTGACACGATACTAGAAAGTCATGCCAAAAAGGACTTTGAGAGAGTTGAGTGGCACGTTGGGGTCGCTTACCCCGGCGTTGCTGATGTGGTGGTATCTGAGTTCCAGGAGCAGGGCATGGCCGGTGCTCGTGGGGTGCTCGAGGCCAATGGCGAACTGGTAGTTGCCGTTCAGTTTGGCTCCCATGCCCTTGATGTCGGCAAAGCTGTATACCGGACCGCCGCCGCCGAAGATATAGGGCTGCCAGGCCGTGGCGGCGGTAAAGCTGTAACGGCCCAGAAAGTTCAGGCCCACCATCAGCGAGGTGTCGGGGTTGACGACAAGGTGTACGGGCGATTCCACCATCGTGCAATAGTTACCGCGCCACCATCCCCAGCCGAGATTGTCAAAGGCCACATGATTGTAGCGGGGGACCAGATCGATGGTCTCCACCCGTTCCGTGGTCAGCCCCCAACCGGGAATGCTCTGGCCATAGCCGGCGAGGATGGCGATTTCGTCTCTGGCAGGGTCGAAGATGGAGGCCCGGCACGGGGAGGAGAGAAGAAAAAAGAGCGCCGTCGCGAGGGTGGTAAGGGATAGTCCGTAGAAATGTCTGCGCATCGGTTGCCCTGAATATACGGCCATTGTCCCCTTTTTCGATGGAAATCGGACAATGAAAATGCCAGCGGCAGGATCATCCCCGCACCGGTCAGTTGCCTATGAAATTTCTCTAGATGTACCGGACCACTGTTGCAAGTGCAAGATCTTTCCTCGCCCGGAAGGAAGGGGCAATTGGCGGCATATTCGACTTTTTACGACGCCATCAACCGTTGTCCCCGACAATTCACAGCCGGTCTGGAAGATTTTCTTGACCAGGCCGTGGTTTTTGCGATAACCAATAAATAGAGCGGCTTTTCTGTTGCAAGTATTACTTTGTCGTATTACTGTTTCCTCTATCGCTGCTCCTTGCCTGTGTTGTAACCACAAAGAAAAAAAGAAATTCGGGTTAGCCTTTGCCTGCCCCTGCCGTCTTGAAGTTCTTGGAGTCGACATGATATCTCATGCCTTGACCATTTTAAAGAACGAGTTGAACGCGCATCTGGCCGGCAGCTACCAGGCGACGACGCCCCAGGTCGATCTGGGAAATCTGGCGGAGGGTTTTGCCCAGGGGACCGGTGGCGGCCTGGCGCGGGACAAGCTGTATCTGTCGGTGGTCAATATCAAGGAAGAGAAGACCTTGAAGAATGTGCCGAATTTCAGCCGCAACGAGGCGACGCTGAAAACGGTCTACCAGAATCCGCCGGTCTTTCTTAACTTTCTGCTGCTGATGTCGGCGGTCCATGCCGACTACACCAATGCCTTGCTGGTGCTGTCGAGGGTCATCCGTTATTTCCAGGCAAAAAATGTCTTTACCGAAGGGAATGTGGCGCCGGCCTCGCTCACCACCGCCAGCCCGGTCAACAGCCTCGATACCCTGACCGCGTTCAAGCTGATTCTCGATCTCTACTCGCCCACCATGGAGGAGATCAACCATCTGTGGGGAACCCTGGGGGGAAAGCAGTATCCCTTCGTTCTCTATATGTTGCGAATGCTCGATCTGCAGTTTGCCACCCCACCGCGTGAAGAGCCGCTGGTGCAGGAGGTTGTCAGAGATATCCAGCATAAATGAGTGCTTGGAGAATGAAATGAAACGGTGATGCACAATCGTAGGCGATGGATTGGTCCATCATACACCCACAGGAGGTACGCCAATGGCACTGTTACCGAATACGCCGGGGGTATATGTCGAAGAGATCCCCAAGTTCCCCCCCTCTGTCGCTGCGGTCGAGACTGCCATCCCGGCATTTGTCGGTTACACCGAAAAGGCCGACAGACTGCGGCCGGGTGATTTGCAGAACGTTCCCACCCGGATCGGCTCCCTGGCCGAATACGAGGCCCTCTTCGGGGGCGGTGCCACCCCGGAGGTGACCGAGGTCGTGCTCGACGATGGTCGCAACTTCAAATCGGCGGTGATCAATAACCTCTTTTACATGTACGACAGTCTGCGGCTGTTCTACGCCAATGGCGGAGGGGACTGCTATATTGTCGCGGTCGCCACCTACGATAGCGCCGGCAAGACCGCCGCGGACTTCGTCGGCAAGGGGAGCGGCAAGGGGGTGGACGCCCTGGAAAAAGAGGATACGCCGACCATCCTGCTCTTTCCCGACAATTCCCTTTTGGCCGACAGCGATTTTTACAGCGTCTACGACGCGGCCCTTGACCAGTGCGGCCGGCTGATGGATAGGGTCGGGCTGTTTCATCTGGGCAAAGACGATCCCCGGGGTACCGCCTTCCGTTCAGGCATCGGCATCAAGGACCTCAAGTACGGCATGGCCTACACCCCCTGGTTGCAGGTCAACTTCCCGAAAACGATCGGCTACCGTGGCTTCAAGGACGTGCTCAAGGTCGGCTCGACCGCTTATAAACTCGCCGATTTGACCGACGATGGTAAACTCAAGGCGCTGGTGGCCGAGTGCGAGCAGGTCGTCGGTGACGTGGACCGGATAGACACCGCCGGCAAGAGCCTCGCCACCACCGGTACGACCCTGCGGCAGAGGTTGACCAAGCTGGAAGGGGACTACCTGGCGAACAAGCAGGCCGCCACCTTTATGCCGATCGTCAATTTCCTGTTCGAGATAGGACGTAAAATCGACGTGCTGGTCGGCAACGGCACCGGTGCAATCACCAATGCCAGTCTGAAGTCTTCGGTGCAGAATCTGATCGCCTCGACCGTGAAAGGGGTCTATACCACCCTGATCGGCTACGACAAGGAGTTGGCGGCCAAGGTCACCCCCGACTATGATGTGCAGTTCGACAACGTCACGGTGCCGACGGCCAGTCAGTGGGGTGGCATTTTCGGCGCCTCGGCCCCGTCGGCGTCGACGGTCGTTCCCGCGACCGCGGCCGATAACGTCGCCCGCCTGGATGTGGTGCTGCCGCTTCTGCGCCCGATCTTCGATGCGCTCAGCAGCGCCTGGCTTCTCGGGGTGGCCGGGCTGGCCAGAGAACTCGAGGGCGCCAAGAACGAGAGTCTGATGGCCTCCTACCCCCTCTACAAAACCATCGTTGCCGGTATTCGCAATACTGCCTCGGTGGTGCCGCCGTCAGGGGCGGTCGCCGGGATCTACGCCTATGTCGATCGCACCCGGGGGGTGTGGAAGGCGCCGGCCAATGTCAGTGTCAGCGCAATTGTCGGCCCGAAAGACACCTTCACCGCCTCGCAGCTCGATGCACTCAACGTCGATCCGGAAGGCGGCAAATCGATCAATGCGATCCGCAGCTTCACCGGCAAGGGTACCCTGGTGTTCGGGGCCAGGACCCTGGCCGGTAACGACAACGAATGGCGGTATGTCAGTGTCCGCCGGTTTTTCAATTTTGTCGAGGAGTCGTCCAAGAAGGCCAGCGAGCAGTTCGTTTTCGAACCAAACGATGCCAACACCTGGGTGCGGGTCCAGGGAATGCTGGAGAATTTTCTGACCGTGCTCTGGCGCCAGGGGGCGCTGCAGGGGGTCAAGCCCGAGCACGCCTTCTATGTGGCGGTGGGGCTTGGCAAGACCATGACCGCCCTCGATATCCTCGAGGGACGGATGATTATCGAGATCGGCATGGCTGCGGTGAGACCGGCCGAATTCATTATCCTCCGCTTCTCTCACAAGATGGCGGAGTCGTGAGGCGGGTGACGAGGTGAGGAGGGGCCAGGCGGGGTGATGCGGAGTGCTCGAAAGATGCACGCCGGTTGGCAGGGGCCTGCAACCATGGAGCAAAGGAGAAGGTTATGGCACAGGAGTATCCGTTACCGCGATTCCATTTTCAGGTGGATTGGGGCGGCACGAAGATCAGCTTCACCGAGGTTACCGGGCTGGTGATGGAGCGGGAGAAGATCGAGTACCGGCACAGCGACAGCAAGGATTTCAGCAAGATCGCCATGCCCGGCCTGGTGAAGATCAGCAACATCACCTTAAAGCGCGGCAAGTTCGAAAACGATGTCGATTTCAACAGCTGGCTCGAAGAGGTGGCCAACGAGCGGGTGGAGGGCCGCCGTGACGTGATCATCCGGCTGCTCAACGAGAAGCACCAGCCGGTCGCCGCCTGGACCGCGGCCCGCTGTTTTCCAGTAAAGGTGACGGCGCCCGATCTCAAGTCGGATGCCAACGAGGCGGCGATAGAGAGCATCGAGATCGCCCACGAAGGGCTCAAAGTGATGAGGGTCTAGCCAGCACGGCTGGGCCAGGAAGCCTCGAGCCTCAACGCGACATGAAGCTCTTGGGCGCGGTAACAGAGCCTTTTCCCGCAGAGTTTCGGATAAACCGACCATGAGCGATTACTACCCACCCTGGAGCTTTTATTACAAGGTCGAGTTCGGTATCAGCCGCAATGGCAGCGATGTCCGCTTCCAGACGGTCTCCGGGCTTGCCGTCGAGTATGACTTCGAGGAGTACAAGGAGGGGGGAGAGAACCGCTTTATCCACAAGTTGCCGGTGAGGACCAAATATTCCGACATGGTGCTCAAACGGGGGATGCTGACCGATTCGGAGGTCATCGCCTGGTTTTTGAAGGCGTTTCGCGATCGGCAATTCGAACCGGCCGATGTCAACGTCATTTTAATGAATGAACAGGGCGAGCCCCTGCGGACCTGGAAGATACATCAGGCGATCCCTAAAAAATGGGTTATAAGCGATTTGAATTCCGGTGAAAATTCGGTGGTGATCGAGACGCTCGAGCTGTCGTACCGCTATTTCACCATCCAGTAAAAGCGGGATGAGGCCATGCCAATTGAAATAAAGGAGCTGCATATCCGGGTCACGGTGGAGGGTTCGGGACAAAATCCTGATGGCCGGGCAGGGGGGAGAGAAGAGGACCCCGGCCCGGCTGGCGGCGAAAAGAGAGACGAACTGGTCGCCGAATGCGTCGAGCAGGTTCTGGAGATTCTTCGTAACAGGACGGAACGGTGATGGCACCAAACGGTAAACTGGAAAAAATGCTGATTCTGGCCTTTGCCAGCTCCGAGGATGCCGAGCGGGGCGGCCGGATCGAGGCCAGCGACAGCTGCGAGGCGCTGATCAACCCGGAGTCCTACACCCTGGAGTACAAGGTCAAGACCGCCGAGGGGCAGGGGCAGGGAACCAGCGGGGCCCAGGCGAAGTTCGAGTACACCATGCCCGAGGAGCTGAGCTTTGAGTTCCTGTTCGATAATACCGGAATTATCGACGGTAAACCCAACAGTGACGGGGTCTTTGCTGAAGTTGACCATTTTCGCAAGATGCTGACTCAGTACCAGGGGAGCTCCCATGAGCCCTATCACCTGAAGCTTATCTGGGGCAACCTGGTCTTCAAGGGCCGGGCGATCCAGCTGGCCATCACCTACAAGCTGTTCAATCCAGACGGTCAGCCGATCCGGGCGGTGGCCAAGGCCAGGTTCAAGGGCAGCATCGAGGAGAAGAAGCGGGCCGCCAGGGAGAACAGGAGCTCCCCTGATCTGACCCACCGGCGGACGGTGGTCTCCGGCGATACCCTGCCGCTCATGTGTTACCGGATCTATGGCGATCCCCAATACTATCTTGCGGTGGCACGGGTCAACCAGCTCGGCAACTTCCGCTCCCTGACCCCGGGCATGGAGTTGCTCTTTCCCCCCCTTGAACGGCGAGGAGGCAAAAGGTGAGCGGCGAATCGACCATTCCCACCCCGGCATCGCCCGATGTCTGCGCGGTGGCGATTCTGGTGGACGGTACGGAAATTCCCGGGACGTTCCACCTGATGTCGATTGCGGTGACCAGAGAACTCAACCGTATCCCGGCGGCGGTGATCCAGCTGCGGGATGGCGATGCGGCCAGCGCCAGCTTTCCGGTAAGCGACAGCGATCTCTTCGTCCCGGGCAAGGAGATCGAGATCCGGCTCGGCTATCGGGCCACCACCGAGCCGGTCTTTCGCGGCATCGTGGTCCGGCATGGTCTCAAGGTCCGCAAAAACGCCAACCTGCTGGTGGTGGAATGCCGGGATCAGGCGGTGAAAATGACCGGTGCGGCAAAGAGCCGCTATTTCACCGAGATGAAGGACAGTGCCGTGATCGAGCAGATTGTCGACGAATATGGCCTGGCAAAGGACGTCGCCGCCACCACGGTCGTCCAGAAGGAGTTGACCCAGTACAACGCCACCGACTGGGATTTCATGCTCTGCCGGGCCGAGGCCAACGGCCAGGTGGTGACGGTCGATGACGGCAAGGTGACGGTCGCCCCGCCGCTGGCTGCGGGAACGCCGGTGGTGAGCATCGCCTACGGCGCCACCCTGCTGGAACTCGACGTCGAGATGGACGCCCGGTTGCAGAGCAAGACGGTCAAGGCTGCCAGCTGGGATCCTGCGGAGCAGCAACGATTGGCGGTGGAGGCGGTCGAGCCCATCGTCACCGAAAACGGCAACATCTCTCCGGCCGAACTGGCCGATGCGGTCGGTGGCGACACCCTCTGGCTGCACCATGGCGGCTGTCTGGGCGAACCCGAGCTGCAGTCGTGGGCCGACGGGCGGTTGCTGAAGGAGCGGCTGGCCAAGGTCCGGGGACGGGCCAGATTTCAGGGCTTTGCCGGGGTGGCGCCGGGTAATATCGTCGAACTCACCGGCATTGGCCAGCGGTTTGCGGGTGAGGTCATCGTCGCCGGGGTCCGGCACGAGGTGGCCGCCGGCAACTGGCGGACCGATGTGCAGTTTGGCCTCGACGACCGGCTTTTTGCCGAGACCTACAACCTCAGGCCATTGCCGGCGGCCGGTCTGCTGCCGGCGGTGAGCGGCCTGCAACTCGGGGTGGTGACCATGCTGGAGAACGATCCGGATGGAGAGGAGCGGATCAAGGCCCGGTTGCCCCTGGTCAGCGATGCCGAGGAGGGACTCTGGTGCCGGCTGGCCACCCTGGACGCCGGGGATGGCCGGGGGACCTTCTTTCGCCCGGAAATCGGGGATGAGGTGGTGATCGGCTTCATCAGCGACGATCCCCGCTGCCCGGTGGTGCTGGGGATGTGCCACAGCAGCGCCAAGCCCGCCCCGGAGCCGGCCAGCGACGACAATCACGTAAAGGGCTATCTCAGCCGGGAGAAGATGGCGCTCATCTTTGACGATGAAGAAAAGAGCGTGGTTTTAAAGACCCCCGAGGGCAATCGGCTGACCCTGTCCGAAGAGGACAAGGGCATCGTGCTCGAGGACCAGAACGGCAATACCATTGTCCTTGGCGAGGACGGTATCACCATCGACAGCGCCAGTGACCTGACGCTCCGGGCCCAGGGGGATGTGAAAATCGAGGGGACCAACCTGCAGATCCAGGCCCAGTCCGGATTCAAGGCCACCGCGACCTCAAGCGTCGAGGTTTCCGGGGCCAGCACCACCATCGAGGGCAGCGCCACCACCGTTATCAAAGGTGGACTGGTGCAGATCAATTGACCGGCAGAGCTGGACCATGGCGTTTCTGCCACAACGAACCAGGAAACTCCCGACCCCGGCAACCGATCTCGTGTGCCGGGGTGGAGAGAAGGTAAAGGAGCAAGGCCATGTTACCGGCGGCCCGGATAACGGACGTAATCGTCAGCGCAGCGACCAGCGGCGCCCCCGCACCGATCCTGCCGCCGGGGGCGCCGACGGTGTGGATCGACGGTTTGCCGGCGGCCCGGCTGGGGGATTCCTGCGGGGTGGATGCCATCGTCAAGGGGTCGGCGACGGTGCTGATCGAGGGTATGCCGGCGGCGCGAATCGCCGACCCGACCGCGGCCGGCGGCGCGGTGCTGCCGCCGGGCGCGGTGACGGTCCTGATTGGAGGCTAGAGCGATGGCAGACGATTTTCTGGGACGCGGCTGGTCCTTTCCCCCTGCCTTTAGCCGGGCCGAGGGCGGGGTGAAAATGCTCGAAGGCGAGGCGGACATCGCCTCAAGCCTTGAGGTTCTGCTCGGCACCAGCCTGGGCGAGCGGGTGATGCTGCCGCAATACGGCTGCAATATGCAGGAGCTGGTGTTCGAGAATCTCGATACCCGAATGAAGACCTTGATGGCCGACAAGATCGAGTCGGCCATTCTCTACCATGAACCCCGGATCTGGCTTATGCGGGTCACTCTCGCCGAATCCAGCGAGGCCGAGGGCGTGGTGTTGATAGAGATCGTCTACCGGGTCAAGTCGACCAACTCCCGCTTCAATTTCGTCTACCCCTATTACGCGATCGAGGGCACGGACATCAACCTGACCGCGACCGTCAAACTTCTCCCCGACGAGACTGAGCTATGACTGATTCCAACAACGGGTCGAGAGAAGAGAGGGATCCTTTCCGGCTCATCCGCGATGGCACCAGCCAGCACCAGCGGCAGGCGCCCGCCCTCGACCCCGCCTCGGCCCCGGTGGATGAGCACTCGCTGGCGCATCGGCTCGTTTTCGCCCGGGAGTACAGCGGATTTCTGCGCTATATCGATCACAACGACCTGCCGGCCGGCGACTGGCGGGAGTTCTTTACCAGCGACAGTGCAGCGCTCATCGCCGTGGCGGCGGTCCAGGAGGTGGATTTCTACCGGCAGCAGGTCAGGGAGTACGCGGCCTTTCTCAATGATCGCGCCAACCGCAACAGGACCGCGGAATTGCGCAATCGCCTGGACTGCCTGTTCAGCTGCTGCGCGACGCTGGCCCTGGGGCTGGACGCGCTCTGGCGGAATCTGACCCGCGATCTCGCCCTCAGCTCGCTCATCGACAACCTGGTGCACAGCCGGCTGGCGCCGGCCCTGGTCCGCCTGGTCGCCTTTTACCGGGGTGGCCAGACCCTTGCCGGGGTGATCAATGGGCCGGCGGACGAGCGGGTCGCCTTCGAGGTTGTCGACGGCCGTCAGACGCCTCTGCAGCTTTTCGGCATGACGGCGGTGAAGTTTTCCAGCCTGGGGGTGGCCGACCTCTCCAGCAACTGGAGCGATCACGGGGACTGGGCCGCCTTCTACGGCGCCATCGACCCGGACATCTCGGTGTTTGGCGGCGGCACCACCATTTTCGAGCGGATCAACCATCTCGCCACCCACAACCTCTTCACCTCGGTCCTCGATCAGTTCCTCAAGGGGTACGCCCGGGTGGTGGACGAAGCCGGGCGCACGCTTCACCAGCACCTCGCCGGCTGGGATGGCCACCAGCCCCACTATGCGCTCTTTCTCGCCTTTTTGCGGCTGTTCGAGCATGCCCGGGTCAAGACCAACACCCTTACCGCCAGCCATCTCGACTTCTACTATCGTCAGATCCTGGGCTTAAAGGAAAAGGCGGCGGTGCCGGCCAGGGCCCATCTGCTGGTGGAACTGGCCCGGCAGGCGGACTCCTGTCGGCTTGGGGCGGGCGAGCTGTTCAAGGCCGGCAAGGATGGGCTTGGCAACGAGGTGCTCTTTGCCAGTGACCGGGATTTTGTGGCCAACCGGGCCAAGGTCGCCTCGCTGATGTCGCTCTATCGGCACGGCGCCGAGCCGGTGAGTGGCAATTCGTCGCCAGTTATCGACCGGCAGCGGTTTTTCGCCTCGCCGGTCGCCGCCTCCGGTGATGGTCTCGGTGGGGCATTCCCCTCTGCGGACCAGTCCTGGCATCCCTTTTTCAATACGATCTATCACGACGGGCGGCTGGCGGAGATTCGCATGGCCAAGGCGGAAATCGGCTTTGCCGTCGCCTCCCATTACCTCTTTCTGGCCGGGGGCAGGCGGACCATTACTCTCAGCTTCAGTCGGGTTGCCGGGCGTCGGGGCAAAAAGCGGCCCCGGCAGAAAAAACCGGTGGCCTTTTTCGCGCAGGCCATCGAGCCCGAAGACCTCAGCTGCCTGCTCACCGGTGCGCAGGGCTGGTTGACGGTGGAGGATGTGGCCATCGACCTCGATGGTGGCGAGTTGCAGCTCGTTCTCTCCGGCGCCGAGCCGCCAATTGTCGGCTATATAAAAAAAACGCACGGCTACGGCTTCGCCACCGACCTGCCGATGCTCATGGTCGTGCTCAACCATCGTGACGATGCCGAATACCGTTACCGGCGCCTGGCCGACCTGATCCTCGGGCAGATTGTCATCGATGTGCGGGTCGAGGGGCTTACGGCGCTCTCTGTTGCCAATGACCTGGGGCCACTGGATACCTCGAAGGGTTTTCAGCCGTTCGGACCGTTGCCGGTCAATGGCGCGGCGGTTACCATCGGCGCGCGGGAGGCGTTTCAGAAGAATCTGGTCGATGCCGCCATTGTGGTACAGTGGCAGAATACTCCTGCTCCCTACAGCTCGCTCGTTGGCGGTGAACAGGTGCCGCCGCCACCCGCGGTCGGTGTGTCCTTTCTCGCAGGGGGCAGCTGGGGTGCGCCAGGTGGCAGCTACGCCCTGGCCACCACCCGGTTCGAGCTGGGCCAGGCGGCCAATGTCACGGTGGTCGATGCGGCCGATTTTTCCGCCAACATGGCCTATGATCGCTCCTGTCGCCATGGCTACCTCCGTCTGGTCTTTACCGGCGATTTCGGCCTTGGTCAGTACCAGATCGACCTGACGGAGTATATTCTCGAACCCCCGCCGAAAAAACTGGCCCATCCCGGCCAGCCCAGGGCAGGGCCCGTCGCCAATGCCCTGACGATGGACTACCAGGCCGAGCAGTGGCTCAACCTGACCCGGGGCAGAGAGAACGACTTCGCTCCACAGGGTGGTCACTTTTACCATGTGACGCCCTTTGGCCAGGCAGAGCAGCATGCCGGGCTCGCCACCGGCGAGCCTATCCACCTGCTGCCGCAGTTCGAATTTTTTCGCGATGCCCTGGTGGAGCAGAGCGAGGCGGAATTCTACATCGGGATCACCGGGCTCACCCCGCCCTGTAACCTCTCCCTGCTCTTTCAGGTCGCCGACGGCACCGCCGACCCGCTGACAACCAAGCCCCATCCCCATATCCATTGGAGTTACCTGCAACACAACCGCTGGGTCGCCTTTGCCGGAAGCGAGATCGAAGACGATACCGGTGAGCTGGTCCGCTCCGGGATCATCACCTTCACCGTGCCCCGGGAGATCTCCGCCGACAATACCCTGCTGCCGTCGGGGAGCCACTGGCTGCGGGCCGCGGTCGCCGGCAGCAGCGAGGCGGTCTGCCGGTTGCTGATGGTGGCACCCCAGGCCCTGAGCGTAACCTTTGTCGACCGTGACAACGATCCGGCCTTTACCGGCCAACCGCTGCCGGCGAAAACGATCGACAGACTCTATCGACCGGTTGCCGCAATCAAGCAGGTCACCCAGCCCTTCGCCTCCTTCGGCGGCCGGGGCCGGGAGGTTCCCGCCGCGTTCTCTACCCGGGTCAGCGAGCGTCTGCGGCACAAGGATCGCGGGGTCTCGCTGTGGGATTACGAGCGCTTGATTCTCGAGGCCTTTCCTCAGATCTTCAAGGTCAAATGTCTACCCCACACCCAGTATGAACCCGGAGAGGGCGGGGCCGGCATCTATCGGGAGCTGGCGCCCGGGCATGTCACCGTGGTCACCATCCCCAACCTGGCAAACCAGAACCTGCGGGATCCGTTGCGACCCTTCACCAGCCTGGGGCTCCTCGATGAGATCGCCCGGTTCCTCTCTGGCCGGCTGTCCTGTTTCGTTACGCTGCATGTCCGCAATCCCGAGTTCGAAGAGGTGCGTTTTGGCTGCAGGGTCCGGCTGTATCAGGGTTTTGATGAAACCTATCATCTCAATCTGCTGGCCGAGGAGGTGAGCCGCTACCTCTCCCCCTGGGCCTTCGGCGGAGGTGACGGTCCGTTGTTTGCCGGCAGGATCAGCAAGGCGGCCCTGGTCAATTTTGTCGAGGATCTGCCCTATGTCGACTATCTCACCGATGTGCGGCTGTTCCATACCTCTATCGATTCGCGCGGGGAAACACAGGTGGTGGAGCGGGAAGAGGTGGTCGGCTCCAAGGCCATATCCATCCTGATCGCTGCGAGAACGCATGCGATCGAACCGCTGCCGACCGCCGGGTCGGGGACGTCCGCCGGGACAGGGGGTGCAGAGCATGAGCAAGGTATCCGCAACCATACCGGTTCAGCCCGTGACCGATCCGTCTGGTGACTATTACCGGCTGCGCCGCGAGGGGATCGGTTTTCTCGCCGAGATGGCCAGCCCTTACTGGACCGATTTCAATACCCATGATCCCGGGGTGACGATCCTCGAATCCCTCTGCTACGCGATTACCGATCTCAGTTACCGTCTCGATTGGCCCATCGGCGACCTTCTCACCCCGGCCGTCACGGCCGAGGGGGCTTCGCCCTTTCCCGGCCAGGCTTTTTTCACCGCCCGGGAGATCCTGACGGTCAACCCCCTCACCACCGACGATTTCCGGCTTTTGCTGATCGATCTTGCGGGGGTGCGCAACGCCTGGCTGGTCTGTCGACAGTGCGGCTGCGAGCCTCCTTATTATGCCTGGTGTGATACGAGCGGACTGGTACTCTCGTTTGCCGCCGCGCCTCCGGAGGCCATCGCCCCGGTCACGGTCGAGGTGAAGGGGCTCTACGATGTGTTGCTCGAACTCGAGAGCGATCCCCAGGTGGGTGATCTCAACGACCGGCAGATCGTCTTTCGCTCCGATGTGGTCTGCGCCGACGGCCAGTTGCGACCGCTCGTCTTCGAACTGCGCTTTCCCGACTGGGGGCTGAGACAGCGGGCCCAGTGGCAGCTGTTCCTGGCGGAAGGGGAGACCCTGTCGTTTCAGGTGTCGACTCTGGGCGCCACCGAAACGTTTGACCTCCTGGCAGAGCCCGAGACCTTCGATCGCGAGACCTATCTGCGGGACCACTGGCAGGGGATATTCTTCGTTGGTCTGACGGCCGGATTGACCGTCGAACAACAACTCGCCTGGGGCTGCGAGAACGTTGTCATCGCTGGGGTGAGTCTCCGGCTGATCGGCGATTCCCAGGTGCGAGAGGAGCTCAGCGTCAGCAGACTGGTGGCGGTTCTGGAAAACCTCAAGGTCGATGGTTTTCTCAGAACCAAAGCGGAGATCATGGCCCATTATCACCAGAAGATGGTGGCGGTGGCGCACGCCGTGGCCGAGGCGCGCAGGGCGCTTGACAGGCATAGGAATCTGGCCGAAGAGTTCTGCTCGATCCGGGTTGTCGATATCGAGGAGATCGGGGTCTGCGCCGAGGTGGAGGTCAGTCCGGCGAGTGATATCGAGTGGGTTCAGGCCAGAATCTGGTTTGTGCTCGAACGCTACTTCAACCCGCCGGTACCGTTGTATTCCTTCAAGGAGATGGCCGATGGCGCCGAGCCGGTGGAGGAGATTTTCAATGGCCCGGCGCTTGCCAGCGGTTTTGTCAGGCGCGGCGATCTGACCGCCGCCGACCTGAAAACCGAGCTCAACCTCTCTGACATCATCAACCTGCTGATGGACATCGACGGGGTCATCACCGTGCGTGGGCTGCAACTGGTCAAGTACGATGGCCAGGGCCGGCCGGTGGGCGGTGTTGCCGGCTCGACCTGGCAGTTGCCGCTCACTTCCGGTCATCAGCCGAGGCTGTACCTTGGCGGCTCCCGCTTCCTCTTTTTTGCCGGCGGTCTGCCGTTTCTGCCCCGGGCAGACGAGGCGGCCGATACCTTGCAACAGCTGCGCGGCGCGGTCGAACGGCCGAAACTGGCGGGAGGGGGCGGTGATTTGCTGCCTTCTGCCGGGAGCTACCGTGATCCCGGTCGCTATTATCCGCTGCAGTACACCTTGCCCGAGCTCTACGGGATCGGTCCCCAGGGACTGCCCTTAGGCGCCTCGCCGAGTCGGCGTGGTCAGGCCCGGCAGCTCAAGGCCTATCTGATGGTCTTTGAACAGCTCCTGGCCAACGCCTTCGCCCAGCTCGGTCATCTCGCCGATCTGTTCTCGCTTGACCCGGATGTGGCTGACAGCTACTTCACCAGGATGCTGGGCGAAGAGGATATCCGCGGTGCCGGCGCCATCGTCGAGGGGCTCAGCCCGGAGGCGCTGCAGGCGATGACCGAGCGCCGCCAGGAGTTTTACCAGCGGCGCAATCGCTTTCTCGATCATCTGCTGGCTCGATTCGGGGAACAGTTCGCCGAATACGGTCTGGTGCTCACCAGCCTGGTTGGCCGGCAGGCGGCGCTTAATCGGCTGATACATGACAAGATCAAGCTGCTGGCGACCTATCCGCGGATCAGTCGCGATCGCGCCAGGGCCTTCGATTATAAAAATGAGCCGAATGCGCCGGAAAACGTCGCCGGCCTGGCGAGGCGGATCGCACTCTTACTCGGCAGCCCCGAGCTGAACTTCATCGTGGTCGAGCATGTGCTGCTGCGCCCGAAATTTCCAGGCGATGCCCTCTATCCCGTATGCTGCGAGGGCGGGTGTGCGACCGGCGGTGACGAGGACCCGTACTCCTTCCGCTTGACCTTCGTGATGCCAGGCTGGCAGGCGCCGTTTGCCGACAATCTGGAGATGCGCGATTTTGCCGACCGCACCATCCGTCGGGAAACTCCGGCCCACCTCCTGGCCAGGGTCTGCTGGCCGGGCAACGACAGTTTCACCGGCGACCCCTGTGATCCGGTACTGGTCGATCTGGCCGAAATCCTGAGCGAACATGCGCTCACAGCGGCGGGAGAACGGCCCGATTGGCCTGCGGCCTGCGACTGCGCGGCGGCCATCTACCAGGCCTTCGGCGCGGTGTTCTCCACCTGGTTCGACCAGGTGGGGCTGGAGTATCTGCACCCTGACGCCCTGGCCAGCCAGCTCGCCCAGGCCTTTGCCGACGGGATCGATCCGGCCGGGCTATCCTGTTCGCTCGCTCTGGGGCCGGCCTGGCCCGAGGTCGAAGCGCTGATGCTGGCAACCTTTTCCCAGATGGCGACCAGCGGCCGGCAGTTCGACCGCTTTGCCAGGGCCTGGCGGCGGTGGCTTGCAGCCAACGCGACCATCGACTGGGGTCAGGAGCGGCTGCCGGAGCGGCTGGTCTCGATTCTGGCCGCGGCTCAGACCGCTTCTGCCGGGGAGGGCGGGCTGGCGGCGGAACAGCTGGCCGAGCGGGCACAGGAACTGCTGCTTGGCTGCGGTATGGCCTTTACCGCCTGGATGGACAACCTGGTCGGTGATGACCAACCGGTTGCCGACACCGTGTTCGAACCGCCGGAGCCGCTGCCTGGCGAGGGCTTTCTGGCCGGCACCGGTGAACGCATTCGGATGCTGTTGCGGGACCGCTACAACGCGTACAAAGAACCCTCCTACCGGCTGCGGATCGTGGTCAACCTGCTCGCCGGCCTGACCAGCAGGTATCCGCCCGCGACCCTGCACGACTGGGACGAGGGCAGCGATCAGAACCCCGTGCGTCTGGGCAAAACCGCCCTGGGACGCAAAAAGAGGTGAGGTGCGATGAAACCAACTGACAAAAGCAGTGGTTATCCGATATTCGAGGTCAACCAGATCCTTTCCTCCTCCCATCTCAACCAGGTCTTCGCCTACCTGGACGAGCAGCAGCGGCTGAGCCGGGCCGATCTGGTGGGTATCGGCATCCTCTGCGGCCTGGGGGTGCGCGGCGAGCAGAGCGGCGACAAGGTCGGCATCCATCTGCAGAAGGGCTGCGGCGTCACCTCGGAGGGGTATCTGGTGGTCCAGCCAGCTGCGGTCGAGCTGGTCGCCTACCGCGCCTACAGATTGCCGGCCGAGCCGGTCTACGCCCCGTTTTACCAGGGCGCGGGACAGCAGTATCCCCTGTGGGAACTCTTTGCCGCCGGTGAACCGGACACTACCCCGCTGGCCGAGCCGGCCGATTTTCTGGTCGGCAAGGCGCTGCTCCTCTTTCTCGAACTGGCAAGGGAGGGGGTGCGGAACTGCAGCCCTGCCAGCTGTGACGATCGAGGAGCGAGGATCGGGGCGACGGTTCGGCGTCTTCTGGTGAGAACGGAAGATCTCGAGGCGATCGTCGCCGCGGCCGCTACCGCGGAGGCAGGGCTGTTCCCCGACGATCTGGCCGCGACAGTGAGGGCAGAACCCGAGCCCGTCGAGCTGCGGGTGCCCCGTTTCGATGTGCCGGCCTCCGACCTCCTCACCACCACGGCGCTGCTGCAGCGTTTTCTCGCGATGCAGCAAAACGGCGGCACCGGGCTGGCCGAGGCCATCGGCACGATGCTGGGCGAGGCCTATCAGCGCTTTCGACCGCTGCTTGCGGAGAGCTATCCCACCGATCCCTTTGTCGGCTTTTCCCAGAAATTCTCGGTCACCGAGACCGAGGCGAGTGGCCCGCGGCTCGCCTCTTTGCAATATTACGGTGATTTTTTCGCTGACCTGCTCCAGGGCGCAGAGGAGTTCCGCCACCAGGGGGCGGAGTTGCTCTGCGCCTGCTGTCCGCCACAGGGGCTGTTTCCTCGCCATCTGATGCTGGGCCTGACCGATCCGGCAGCCGAAAACGACGACAGCTATCGCCAGCGGTTTCTGCCTTCGCCGGCGTTCGGCCGCTGTGGTGAGCAGGTGGCGGACCTGCGCCAGCTCTTTGGTCGACTGGTGGCAATGGTCAGGGCCTTTGCCGCCTTTCTCGCCAATCCCTCTCTTGCCACCGTCCCACCCTACAGTTCGCTGCCGGGCGCCGATCCCCAGATTCGTCTCACCCCGAGTGTGGCCGGCGATGCGTCGCTCTCGGCCAGGGCGATTCCCTTCTACTATCTGCAAAACGGCTCTTTGCCGCTCTATACCCTCTGGAGCATCGAGAAGAGCAGGGACAATCGGGCACGGGAAAATCTCAGCTATCGCTGCAGCGAATATGCTCCGCCGCCCCCCGATTTCGTGGCCAATCCCCTGGCATACGATCTGCGACCCTTCGACTTCCTGCGGGTCGAGGGCCATCTGGGCAAGCCGTATCAGCAGGTTCTCGACACCCTGGAGCTGCTGAAAAAGCGGTACCGGTTACCCATCGAGTGTGTTGTGGTGCGGACCGGTGGGGAGGAGTCCGGGCAGTTGGCCAGGCTGTTACACGACCACCCCGGCATACGGCATGGCGCCGGGGTGGCGCTTGGCGGCACCCTGGTGCTGGTCTGCCATCACAATGGCAAGGAGCTGCCGGGGGCCAAGGCGGCGGTGGAGGACGCCATCGCCGATGGCCAGGTCATTGCCGATTTCTTTCTGCCCTATCCGCTGCACCCGACCATTGCCGCCAAGCCACTGACCGCCTGTGAGTGTGAGATCGGCTGGATCGACACCATTCGTCATCTCCACAACCTCAGCCTGCGGCAGTATCGGCCCATCGCCACGGCCAAGGCGCCGGCGGCCAACGAGCAGGAAGGCTGGCGGTTGCGCGATCACTATGTCATCAGAATCTACCGCTATGAGATCCAGGGCATCTCGATGCTGACCGGCAAGGAGGGGGTGGACGTTGCGGTGCCGCTCGACCAGCTGCGCACCGGCCAGCTTGCGGCGGTGGCCAGGGCCTTGAACGAGCGATTTCCTTTCGGCCTGGTCTTCGACCACAGGAGCGGCACCGGCAACCTGCTGCTCCGCCACCTTCAGGGCCACCGTTTCCGGCTCGAACTGGGGGGGATTCAGGGCAATCAGATCCGCTACGCCTGGGAAAATGACCGGGTCTCCCGCTATCAGCACGGCCGCTGGCAGACGCTGCATGCCGGGAGCGACGGTGATTGCCGGCCCTTGGCCGGGGAGTACCGGGAAAAAGAGTACCAGTGGCTGCATGAACAGTATCCACCCCGCTATCCCGCCCCGGTTTTCACGACCACCGCCAAGGAGGTCATCACCTGGGAGCGGACGATCCTGGCCCGGGCCAGGAAATACACCCTGGACACCCTGCCCATCGCCCCGTTGCTGGCCAAAATTGTCAAGGAGATACAGGAGATAGAACCGGCCGCCCAGGTGGTGCTGGTCGGCGGTTGGGCCAACGGCAGCTGGGTCTCCCGGTTCGCCGCGGAAAATGTCGAGAGCCTGGGGTCCGAGGAGGAGGTGAAAAACTTTCTGCAACTGCGCGAGAAGGTTACCGGCAAGAGAGGCGGCAGCGGCATCAATCTGCTGGTTGCCAGCGAAAACGAGATCAGCCCGGCGATGCTGAAAACCGTCACCGGCTATTCGATAGCGATCTTTACGGGGAAAGCGGACGCCCAGAAGGGGCTGGTATTGACCTGACCTGAACCGGCAAGGGCCCAGATGAATCGACAGGCCCCCAAAAAAAAGGAAGCATCCGACTTCTTTGTCGAACATATCGGATACACGAGGTTTCCGCTGTCGAACTCGTTGCCGGATGCTTTTTTAGGATCGCCGCTTTCGGGCTTCCTACCATCAAGCGACTTTCCCCAAGGACGACATGGCTGCCGTCAATTCAGTACTTCCAGTGTGCAGGCTTTTTACGATTTTTGCAACTATTTTTTGTTATGCATCAAACCACCCATCAGATAGGCCGGCAGTACCTGCATCTTGAACTGCGCGGCTCTCAGCAGCAGGGGCTGGCGCTGCAGCGCGATATGGCCGCCTGCTGTCACCTGCGGCTGAGTCCGGCCATCGAGGCGGTGCTGCAACGGTATGCGCCGGCGGAGGGTCATCTCCTCATCGACCGGCTGGAAATCGATGCCGGCACCATCGCCCTGGCCGACCTCGACCGGGAGTTGCCCGGCAGGGTGGCGCGGGAGCTGGGAAGCTGGCTGGCCGAGCATGAGGCGGGGACGGAGGGCGCTTTGCCGGCTCCGGCTGGTGGCCCGGATAAGATCCGTTACCGGACCAGCTTGCAGATGCTCTGGCAGGCCTTTCTCTTTTTTGTCGAAAATGGCAGTCTGCCCTGGTCTTTCCGGTTAGTGCAAGGCCAGGGTCTCGAGCACCGGGTCGGTGAATTCCTGGCACAGGCGGCGGCCGGAGGGGGAACGTTCTCGTCGATGAAGGCTGACCTGCACCAGGTGCTGCAGTCCGGACCGGCTGCAAGGCGGTTGGTGCTGCAGTTTTCCGAGAATTTTCTCGGTCAGCTGCTTGCCCTGTTCTCCCCAACGGCAGCGGAGGAACTCGGCCGGTTGCTGGCCATCATCGCCGAGTGGTCCGGGCCTGCGGCCACCGAAAAGAAACGGTTGAGCGAGCGGCTGTGGCAGGCAGCCTTGATCCTGGCCACGGCCGCTCGGGAGATCGATGGCAAAACCCTCATCGTTACCGCCTTTCCCGGGTCGTTGTCGGCTGGTCGGGCGAGCCCGGGCCAGCGTCGGGGACAGTTGCCGCCAGAGACAGCGGCCTCGAGGCTGGCTGCAGAGATCTTTGCCGCGACGGCCCGGGGGCAAGATGGGCCGTCGGCCCGGCGGGACAGGGGGCTGGCGACGGGCGGCAAGCTGCCGGCCGCACGAGGTGGTGAGGCAGGGGCGGTCCTGGGTGGGGGCGGTCCGGTCTGGCAGGAACCTCAGAACCAATGGTCGATAGAGGACAGGGGCGATAGAGAGGGGCTGCAGGCCGATCACCGCCACCATCCGGAAGCTGGCGAAGGCCTCTATACCGCGTCTGCCGGCCTGGTCCTGCTCCACCCTTTTCTGCCGCAATTCTTTACCGCAGTGCATATCGTAAAAGAAGAGCGGATCGTTCGTTTTGAGCGCGCCCTCTGCCTGCTGCACTTTCTTGCCACCGGTTCTGAAGTGGCTCCAGAGCATGAGTTGATTCTGGCCAAGATCCTCTGTGGCCTTCCCCTCTTGACCCCGGTGCAGCGCGAGGTGGGGCTGACGGAGCTGGAAAAGGAAGAGGCCGAAGGGTTGCTGCAGGCGGTGATTGGCCACTGGCAGGCGCTGCGCAGCACCTCCGCCGACGGTCTGCGGCAAGCCTTTCTTCGCCGGCCAGGCAAGCTCAGCCGACGGGAGAATGGCGACTGGCTGCTGCAGGTCGAATCGATGACGGTCGATATCCTGCTGGAGCAGCTGCCCTGGGGGCTGACGATGATCCAGCTGCCGTGGATGCGGAGTATGTTGTGGGTTGAGTGGCGTTAAACGTTGATGGCGTCGTAAAAAGCCAGATCTCCTGCGTTGCAGCGGGATCGGCCAATGCTCGACGTACCACATGTACGTCTGTGCTTGGCCGACACCACTGCGCCTTGTATATCAGGCTTTTGTACTTAGCCATCTTACATGCAGGTTTTAGGTTTTTACGAGTCCATCAAACGTTCTCCGTTCGAGTTTTGCAGAATCCTGGCACGTGGTCGTGGTGCCAAGAGGGGGGCGGTGTATGAAAACAAGTGCGGAAAGATCATCGCGGAGCAGTTCGGCAAAGGCGTCGGCCCAGGTGGCGCACCCCTTTTTTCCCAGGGCCGGAGGGGGAGATTTTTTCGCCCCGGCCCGGCCGGCCGCACTCCAGTTGAAACTGGTGGTGAACAAAGCTGGTGACCGGTTCGAGCAGGAGGCGGATGCGACCGCGAAAAAGGTGATGCGGATCGCTTCGCCGGCCAGCAAGGAGAACCCCGCTCGCCAGGCGGCTGAGCGGTTGCAGCGGGCAGAGGTCGGCGAGAAACTGCAGAAAAAAGAGGAGGAGGTTCAAAAGAGCGCTCCGGCCGGTGAAGAGCGGCTGCAGCGTCAGGGTGATGAGCGGTTGCAGCGGGCAGAGGCTGGCGAGAAACTGCAGCGAAAAGAGGAGGAGGTTCAAAATAGTGCTCCAGCCGGTGAAGAGCGGCTGCAGCGTCAGGCGGCTGAGCGGTTGCAGCGGGTAGAGGCCGGCGAGAAACTGCAGAAAAAAGAGGAGGAGCTTCAGCGCAAAGCGAGCAGTCCGGCTGCGGTCGACAGTGCGGCGCAGTCGGCGATCATGGATCGGGCCAGCGGCGGCCAGCCGTTGGCAGCCGATGTCCGAACCGATATGGAATCGCGGTTTGGCGCCGACTTCAGTGGGGTCCGCATCCATGACGATCAGCAGGCGGCACGGCTGGCCACCGAGCTGAGCGCCAGGGCCTTCACCTATAAAAACAATATCTTCTTCTCTCATAACCAGTACCGGCCCGGTACCGGCGTGGGCAAGGAGCTTCTCGCTCACGAGCTGACCCATACCATCCAGCAGGGGCATGCGGTGCAGCGCAGCCCGCAGGTGGTGGCGACCAGCACCCAGCCCCATGTCCAGCGTTCGGCCATCGACGAAATTCTCGACTGGATCGCTGACAAGGCCAACAACATTCCCGGTTTTCGCATGTTCACCATCGTGCTCGGCATGAACCCGGTCACCATGAGTGCGGTGGACCGCAGCGCCGCCAATATCCTGAGGGCCTTGATCGAGTTCATGCCGGGTGGCGCGTTCATTACCACCGCGCTCGACAATCACGGCGTCTTCAACAAGGTCGCGACCTGGATCGAGGGCAAGATCAAGGCCCTTGGCATGGTGGGGCAGATGTTCAAGAATGCCCTGAAACAGTTTCTGAAGTCACGCAGTCTCTCCGACCTGCTGCCCTGGAACTGGGGACGGGTCTGGTCCGAGGCGAAAACCATCTTCACCGCGCCGATAGGCCGGCTCTTCGCTTTTGCCAAGGGGGTGGTGGCCGATATCCTGAGATTGGTCAAGGAGGCGATCCAGAGACCGCTGGTGGCCCTGGCCCAGGGGACCCGCGGCTATGAGCTGCTGACCGCCGTCCTCGGCCAAGATCCCATCACCGGTGAGCCGGTGGCCCGCAACGCCGATACCCTGATTGGCGGTTTCATGAAGCTGATCGGCCAGGAAGAGATCTGGCAGAACCTCAAGCGGGGCAAGGCGGTTCCCCGGGCCTGGGCCTGGTTCCAGGGTGTTCTGGCGGGCCTGTTGGGCTTTATCCGGGCGATTCCCGGTAAGATTGTCAGTGTTCTCAAGTCGTTGACGTTTAAAGACATCATCACCGTCGCCGGAGCATTTGCCAAGATTGTCGGGGCCTTTGCCGATATCGCCGGCAGGTTCATGGGCTGGGCCTTCAATCAGGTGGTGAGCCTGCTGGAAATCCTCTTTTCGGTGGTGGCCCCGGGAGTGCTCCCCTATATCAGGAAGGCCAGGGGGGCCTTTGTCACCATCCTGAAAAATCCCATCGCCTTTGCCGGCAATCTGGTGCGGGCCGGCCGGCTCGGCTTCGAGATGTTCGCGGCCAATATCATAGGGCATCTGAAAGCGGCCCTGATCAAATGGCTGGTCGGGCCGCTGGCCGAGGCCGGGGTCTATATCCCCAAATCGTTTGGCCTGCTGGAGATCATCAAGCTGGTTCTGTCCGTTCTCGGCTTGACCTGGGCCAATATCCGGAAGAAATTGGTGAAAATCATTCCCGAGCCGGTGCTGGTCGTGCTCGAAAGAACCGCCTCGATCCTGGTCACCCTGGTGCGTGAGGGACCTGTCGCCGCCTGGACCCAGATCAAGGCCGAGCTCACTGAACTGAAAGACCAGCTGATCTCCGAGGTGACCCAGATGGTCGCCGGCGAAGTGGTCAAGGCCGCGGTGGGCAAACTGGTCAGCATGCTCAACCCGGCAGGCGCGGTGATCCAGGCGATCATCGCCATCTACAACACCATCACCTTTTTTATCGACAAGGCCCAGCAGATCGCCGCGGTGGTGGCCTCGTTCATCAACTCCATCGCCGCCGGTCAGGTGGCCGGCGCCGCCAAACGGGTGGAGCAGACCCTGGCCAGTACTCTGGTGGTGGTCATCGCCTTTCTGGCAAAGTTTACCGGGTTGGGCGGTATTCCCGCCAAGCTTGTCAACATCGTCAAAAAGATCCGCAAACCGATCGATAAGGGGCTCGATAAGATCGTTGCCTGGCTCGGCAGGATGCTGAAAAAACTGGCCAGCACATTGCGCCCTGACAAACGCACCCCGGAACAGCAAAAGGCCGATCTCGCCAAGGCCCTCAAGGAGGCCGAGGCGCTGCAGAAAAAGCCCAATGTCACCGAGGCCGCCATCCGCAAGGGGTTGCCGGCAATCAAGGCCAAATACAAGCTGCAGCTGCTTGAACTGGTGGTCGAAAGCACCAGCGACAGCAAGGAGAAGGTCCATGTCGAAGGGGAGATCAATCCCAAGGGCAAGTCTGGTTCGTCGGTTGTTACCACCGAACCCGATGGGGATATGCAACCGTTCAAGATCAGCCGTCCTTCGGGATTCACCGCTGAAACCGCCAAGATTCTCAACCCTGATGGCCGCGATCTGAAACTGGCCAAGCTCGACCGGCGCCATGTGATCTCCTCTAAAGATATGGCCGAACATTACGAAACGGTCCTGGTCGGTACCAGGAAATGGTCCAAGGCCAAGGCCCTGCTGGTAAAGAAAAAGGAGACGGTGGCAACGCCGCTGTCCAACGAGGCGATCCAGGCCTCGGCCAAGGGCCGTCACTACAGGTTTTTCAATGATTTGAAGAACCTCTTTTTAGGACCGAGGGGCAAAAACCGGTCCCTGGGCCGCCGGGTCGATATCGGCTCCGACCTGCCGGTGCCGATTCTGACCGAGGAAGGATTGCAAGAGCACCTGACGTATGTCAAGAAGACCTGGGCGCTCGATTCGACATTCAAACCCACCATGGAGTGACAAGAGGGGCAACAGATGAATGCGTCAGCAACAGAGCAGCAGCCAAGCGAGGTGCTGGAACGCTTTTTAACGGAGATCGGCTGGGAACCCGAACCGCTGGAAGCCGGGTCGTTCGCCATTGACTTCGGTCCGGCCAACTGGCCGATATCGACCGGATTCGCGGCGATTGTCCCAGATGCCCGGCAGATCGTGTTCTATCTCAATTTCGGTTTTTTTGTCACAGCCGACCAGCGTGACGAGATGCTGCAGTTCATTACCCGGGCCAACTGGGGCCTGACCATCGGCAACTTCGAGTTCGATCTCGACGACGGTCATCTCCGTTTCAAGTCGAGTCTCGACTTTACCGGCCATGAACTCAACGAACCTCTGCTCCGTAACCTCATCCTCCGGGCAATGCATGCGGTCGAACACTATGCGGTACCGCTTAAGGAGATTGTCTCTTGACCAGACCGCCTGCAACGGCGTATGGAGCAGACCATGTCGCCCGTCTGCAGTTGGCGATCACCTGGCTGGAAGGGCTGATGGAGGAGGCCTTGAGCGCCTCGTGCCAGCCGTCGGCAGAACGGCATGCGCCCAATAGAACGCTCTTGCCGCCGTTTGACGGCTGCGGTCCGCTCTTTGGGTTCCTGCACCCCCATGCGCCGAGCGCTGAAGAGTCGGCCCTGCTGCTGCTGGCTCTCATCCCTCACCTGCAACCGGATTTCTTCACCCGGCTCATCGCCCGGCAGTTGCCGGAAGGCGGTGATTTTCCCGCATTTGGCGGAGTGAAGAGCGCAAACCACCGTGGCATCCTGCCTACCGGGGAGACGGCCCAGTTCGTTCTGGCCGGTGACGATCTCGGAGCACGGCTGAGGGTACACTACCTGCTGGGCGCCGAACACTGGTTCTGCCGCAGTAAAGTTCTCTCTCTTGAGCCGGTACCGGCCGGCGAGCCGCTGATGAGCGGCCGGCTGATTCTCCAACCCGAGATCGTGGCCCAACTCACCACCGGCACCGTCAGTCGACCGCATTTCAGCACCGATTTTCCGGCGGAATATATCGACACCGAAATGGGCTGGGAGGACCTCGTTTTGCACCCGCAGACCGGAGCGCAGATTCGCGAGATCGAGAACTGGATCAACCACAGCGACACCCTGCTTGATGACTGGGGGATGAAAAAGAAGATCAAGCCCGGCTACAGGGCCCTGTTTTATGGTCCTCCAGGGACCGGCAAGACCCTGACCGCGACCCTGCTCGGCAAGTCTACCGGCAGGGATGTCTTTCGCATCGATCTGTCCAGGGTGGTGTCGAAATATATCGGCGAAACCGAAAAGAATCTGGCCCGGCTTTTCGACCGGGCCGAGAACAGGGACTGGATCCTCTTTTTCGATGAGGCCGATGCCCTGTTCGGCAAGCGCACCGATATCCGCGATGCCCATGACAAGTATGCCAACCAGGAGGTGGCCTATCTGCTCCAGCGGATCGAGGGCTACGGTGGTCTGGTGCTGCTGGCCACCAACCAGCGCGGCAATATCGACGAGGCCTTCTCCCGGCGGCTGCAGAATATCGTCCATTTCCCCATGCCCCGTCCAGAGGAGCGCTGCCAGATCTGGCAAAACGCCTTTCCGCCGCAGATCGTGGTTGCGGCCGAGATCGACTGGCAACAGATCGCGACTCGCTTCGAGCTTGCCGGCGCGGCCATCATGAACGTCACCTACTATTGCCTGCTGGAGGCCCTGGCCGACCAGTCGCAGTCGCCCATCCTGACTCTGAAGCGGCTGGAATCGGCGATTCTGCGCGAGTATGTCAAGGACGGCAAGGTGGTTTGATTCCGCGTTCCTGTAGAGGCTGCCGCTCAGTGGTCCTGTTGCCGGGCGGCGAATTCCTCGGGAGTGAAGGTGTAGACCTGGGTGCCATGGTGCTCGACGGCAAACGAGGCGCAGACCGAGCCGAGGGTGGCGCTGGCAACCAGGTCCTGGCCTGCGGCCAGCCCGGCCAGCAGCGCACCGCGATAGGCGTCGCCACAGCCGGTGGGGTCGACCACCTGCCGGGGAGCGTAGGGCGCGATGCGGGTTGCGTCGCCATTGGTATAGAGGGTCGAGCCCTGTTCGCCCAGGGTGATGATGGTGTTGGCGGCGAGGCGGAGCAGGTCGTCGCGGCCAAGCCCGGTCTTGTTGACAATGAGATCGAACTCGTAATCATTGACGATCAGCAGAAAACAGCCGTCGATCACCTCGAGCAGGTCGGCGGCCTGCAGCACCGGCAGGGCCTGGCCGGGGTCGAAAATATAGCGGATATCCCGGGCCTTGCACTCTCTTGGGTAATTGATCATGTCGTCGAGGTTGCCGGGCGAGGCGATCAGCAGACTGTTGCTGGCGGCAATGGTATCAAAGGCCAGCGCCGACGAGTATTTCATCGCCCCGGGGTTGAAACCGGTTATCTGGTTGTCGGCCTTGTCGGTGGTGATATAGGCGCCGGCGGTAAATTCCTCCTCGATGATTCTGATACTGTCGGTGGCGATCTCGAACTGCTCGAGTCTGTTGAAATATTTGTGAAAATCCTGACCAATGGTGGCGGTGATCAGCGGTGATTTGCCCATCAGCCGCAGGGCGTAGGCGATATTGCCGGCGGTGCCGCCAAAATGTTCGGTCATGCCATCGACCTGGAAACAGACGTTGAGCATATGGATCTTGTCCGGCAGGATGTGGTCGGCGAAATATTCCGGAAAGGACATGATACGGTCATAGGCCATGGAGCCTGAGACGATGATGTTCATAAAATTACCTTGTCATATTGGGAGATTCGATCAGTGCCCGGGTACGTGTCAAAAAACGGTTCATTATACCGGCCGATGAGATAAAAAGCCATGACAAGCCGGTGCGGCGGAGGCGTCTCATCGTTGCAGCACTGCCCTGAAAGTGAAGAAGGCCTGCAGGAAAGTCCCTCGATATCGGTTCATCGCCTGGCCGTGGCCGGGGGGGCGATGACTTCTGCCGGTGCTGATATGTGTTGTCTCTGCCGGGGAGAACCGGAAAAAAGTGTACATATTCCCGGCAAAACGATAGGCTTCTTGGCAGGAGCTTTTTGGTGGAAAGTGCGACGACGGGTGCTGGAGGGCGCCTGCCTTGATCGCGAGTTGGTGCCTATCCAGAAACGGCTATTTTGTCCTAACTCTTCGTTGTGTTCGGAATTTTATCCTCGGAATATCGCTTATATGCCTGTGGTAAAATTTCTCTCACGTCTCGATTTAGGCAAAAATATCTCGTTTCTGGATGGACACGAGTTGGGCTTGAACAGACCTGCAGGATGGGAGAACATGGAAAATATCGATATGACGATGTGGCTTGGACCGGGAATAGCGGTGCTGATCGGCCTGGTGGCAATGATCGGCTTGCGACAAAAAAGTCGTGAAATCAGCAGGAAAGATGCGATCATCGAAGAAAGGGACGGGGCGATCATCCAGCATGAGTCGGAGCTCAGTCAGAAAGAGGCCATTATCTTGCAAAAAAACAAGCTCATCGCCGACAAGGATCGAGAAATAAATCTTTTGACCGAAAAGCTCGAGGCGGCCTGTGCCGAGCGGGATGAAAAGAGCGCCGAGTTGAACACCTGTCGCCTGGAGTATGAAGAGCGAATCGACGAGAGCGCCCAGTTCGTCAGGGAGCAGCTCGCCGAGGCCGAGCAGGCCCGGCAGGAGGCGGAGCAGGCCAGGGACGAGGCGGCAAGGGAGGCCAGGGACAGCTATCAGGCCGTCGCCGAGGTCAATGCCCTGCTGCATGAGAAGGCGGTCCTGCTCAATACCCTGCACCAGCGGGTCGTCGGCTGATCCCGGCGACCTGCACCCAGCGAAAAGCGATCCGACCGTTCACCAGGGTAGGAGGTGTCTTGGCGCGGATCGTCTCTGGCACGCTGGCTCGGTGCAACGATCTGATTTCAAGTTGGCTGGTCAGCCTCCAGCTTTGAAAAGAAGTCCTCAAAGAGAATCTGCACCAGTTGTCCACCTTCTGGAGATGTCCAGTTCTGGGCCAGTTCCGCCACAAGTTGAACGGTGCTGGTCAAGGTAATTCCTTCTTTCTCCATTCGCCGAAGGGCTATCTCGTCGGCAAGTTTCGTTGGGGATCCACAGGCATCGGCGACCACCTGGACATCGTACCCTTCACTCACTGCCCGCATTGCCGGAAAGACCACACAAACATCCGTGGTCACCCCGGCGATGATCAGCTTCTTGCGCTCTGTGGCTTTCACGGCAGCGGCGAAGTTCGGGTCGTTCATCGCGTCGACAATGCCGGAGCGTTTCACGCGTGCAGCAAACTGTTCGGGGAGAATTTCTGCCAATTCACTGAGAAGCGGGCCCTGAGCCTGTTCTTCCATGCTGCTCGTCAACACCACAGGCATCTTGAGCACCGCGGCGGCCTTGGCCAAGATCAGGGTGTTGCGCTGTATTTCCGCAAAGGGGAGGGAGTGGACCCATCCCATGGTTCCAATCTGGTGATCGATCAGCAGCATCGCCGCGTTGTGTCCGGTAAGAAGTGGTGTTTTCATGGTTTTTTCCTTTGATGGCGTCGTAAAAAGGTCGATCTCCTGCGTTGCAGCGGGATCGGCCACTGCTCGGCGTACCACATGTACGCCTGTGCCTGGCCGACACCACTGCGCCTTGTATATCAGGCTTTTGTACTTAGCCATCTTACGTGCAGGTTTTAGGTTTTTACGAGTCCATCTTCCTTGATGTTCTCGTAAAAAGTCGAATGTTCCACCAGGATGGGCTCAGGAAAAACCCTGGTATACGAGGCGTAGCGTCGCAAACGACAATTTGGTAGTACATATGGTACAGCGAATTGTCGTTTGCGACCTACAACGAAGTAGATCTGGGTTTTTACGAGCCCATCTTCCTTTATGTTGTCTCTTTTTTTGTGAAATACACTACAATGTTGTCGTTTATCTCGTCGTTTCGTTGTCTTCTGCTATCGTCGGAGATTGGCGGGCAAGGTTATGCGGGTTCGAGCCGACACAGCGAAGATTTCAGGGACTCTGCTCCGGAGTCCGGATCGAAATGCTCATGCCCGAACAGCAGGCTTGTCGCGCACTCCTTCCAGCCATGATCTGGCCCCGGCTGTTCCGGAAACCACCAGGCATGCTCTGCCTGGACCACGTCGGGATGAAGACCATCGTCTATATGCAGCCTGTATCTCGCTTTTCCCCATGGCGTGATCACCAGCACGGCATCTCCTTCGGCAAATTTTCCTGCACCTGCCAACTCAGGATGAACGCTGACCAACGGCTCCGGATGAAGCCTGCGAAGGGATTGGATTTGACGTCCCTCCGAATGAAAAAACGGCAGAATTTTGTTTCCTGTCATCAAGATGTACGGGTACTCTGCGGCCCTGTCTGAAAGAGGCGATAGAGCGGGCTCGGAATACACCGGCAGTTCGGGGTGCCCCAGTTGAGCCATCACCGAGCTGACCAGCTCAACCCTGCCGCTCGGGGTCGGGAAACCTGCCGATTCGTGCTTCTTGTAGCACATTTCACCCAGAAGAATGCCCTTTTCGGCAAACTGTTTAAACGTCATTCCCGAAGGTTCCAGCAGCCATTCGAGATAGGCCGGCCAGTCCCGCCAGGGGAAGGCCTCCCGCATCCCGAGACGGTGCGCCAGTTCAATCATCACTGCGCGGTCATCCCGCACATCTCTGGTCTCTACGATCTGTCGGCGCGCCAGAACACACCACACCTTGTGAAAATAGACCACGTCATCCTGCTCGAGCCAATGGGCGGCGGGCAGGACGAGATCGGCCAGTTCCGCCGTCGGCGTCATGAAGAAATCCGAGACCACCGTAAATTCGAGCGTATCTCTTAACGCCGTCTCTATCAGGTCGCCACGGGTTGCCGTCGTTATCGGATTGGTGCCTATAAGCCAGACAGCTTTGGGTCGGTAGGGCTCTCCTGAGACACAGGCCTCCCAGAAGGTGGGCTGATGACAACCGGGTGCAAAGGGGAAGCGACCCGCGCCGATCATTTTCTCTTTTTGCCCGGACGGCAGGAACTGCAAGCCCAGGATGGCCTTGTCTACCTGGGGGGATTTCGATCGTACTCCTGCCGGTGGTACATAGCGGACAACCCCTCCAGGAATATCGAGATTGCCGGTGATGGCCATCAAAAGAAGCGCTGCCCGTCCTGCCTGAAAGGATGAGGGGTTCATATCCATCCCGTTGCCCCAGACAACGCATCCCGGTTTTGTCCGGGCAAAGACCAATGCCGCCTCCCGGATTGCCGCTGCGGGGATTCGGGTGATCGGCTCGGCCCATTGCGGGGAAAATGCTTTGCAATGTTCTGCAAGTTCGGAAAAACCCGTGCAGTACTTGGCGACAAATTCCCGGTCGTACGCATCTTCCGCGATGATCACATGAAGCATAGCCAGCAGAAGGGCGCAGTCCGTCCCTGGCCGAATCTGCAGAAAGCGGTTGGCCAGTTGTGCGGTCTTCGTTCGCCGGGGATCGACCACGATAACTTCCTGGGCGGCTCGAGTCCCTCTACGGATCGAACTTCCGCAGATACCGTCAGCGCCACCGCATTCGACCGCGTTGTTACCAAGAATGAGCAGTGCGGCCGGCATCGTCTCGGTGAGTCCGTACAGATCGGGCTGAGGGAGCCAGCCCACGGTTAGAGCAGAGGCTATATTGCGGGGAAGAAAGCAATTATGCCCTGGGCTGACGAAGTTTGGGGAGCCGAAAGCATGGATGAATCGACCGGTGAATTCGGTATAAGGGCGTCCGGTCCCCTGGCAGAGAGCGACGTATTCAGCCCCTGATTTTTTCCGAACCCGGGCAAAGACCTCCGCCATTTCCTGCAGCGCTTCGTCCCAGGATACCGCTTTCCACTGCCCCGAACCCCGGGGGCCGGTCCGACGTAGCGGCGTCACAACCCTGTGCGGATGGCGGACAATCTCCGGGCCCGCCATGCCTTTTGGGCAGATGTACCCATGGCTCGTCGGACTTTCCGGATCTCCAGAGACCTTTACCGGCTGTCCCTTGCTATCCAGATGGACCAGCACCTGGCAAACGCCATGGCAGCCTCGGCAGGATGTGCGAACAACCGAACTCTCGAATTTCATAATTTACCTCCTCCAGTCATCACGAAGCGGTCATTGTAACACGGCACGTTTCTCACCAACGAGCATGGGTCGCACCCGATGATTCTGTGCGATAACCATGCCAAATTATATCTCGTGCCCAGCCGGGAACACCTGTTCTACCCAGACCCTTCAGTGTATCCAGAAATTTATCCTTGAGATATCAGTTCAATGTCCGCAGTAAGATCTCTCTCAGGCCTCGGTTGAAGTAAGAACTCTCTCGCTGTTCGGAGACACTGCCTGGCTGAAGTGACGTTCCCTTTGCCGCCGGGTCGAGTGAATTTTGCGGAATGTCACCCATTGGCCTCGGCATATCACGACATGTGCAGTGTTTTGTGATATATCGTGTTTTTTATTGGCCAGGCGGTAGCTGTTGGGACTGCCCAGAACCACAATGAAGCGAAAGGAGAAAATGTGGTGATAGATCGAGAGAAATTCTTCCGAGAGACAACCCTGCGTATCTGCAGCAGTCTGGATATCCGAACCGCACTGATTACCTGCCATGACTACCTGCGGCAGCACTTCCCGCTTGACGAGCTGTTCCTCGATATTCATGACTCCCAGCTCGCGGCAATACGCAGGATTGCCCATGTTGCGACCTCAGGGGTGACAGCGGACGAGATTGTACCGCTTCCCGAGACTGTCTGGGCTTGGCTGGAACAACTCACCGCGCCGCTTGTGGTGACGAGATCGACGGAAACGGCCATGACACGGAAAATGGCGCCCCTGGTCAAAGCCCAGGGGCATTCAGATCTGGTCGTGCCTTTGCGGATCGAGGGGAGGCCCGTCGGGGTGCTTATCCTCAGGGCATATGGCAACGATAGATTTGATGACACCCATGTGAATCTGATCAGAACGGTCGAGGAACCCTTTGCAATGGCCCTTGCCAACGCGCTGGCCCATGAAGAACTTCTCCAGTACCGGGATAGGCTCCTCGATGACAAAACCTTTCTGCAGCGAGAGCTTTCTCCGGGCGTAACCGACGACATTATCGGCGGAGATGGTGGGTTGCGCCATGTCATGGAGATGGTGCGTCAGGTCGCTCCGTTGAACAGCACCGTCCTTCTGCTCGGCGAAACAGGAGTCGGTAAGGAAATTATCGCCAATGCCGTCCACTCTTCGTCTCCTCGAAAAGATGGCCCGTTTATCAAGGTAAATTGCGGGGCCATCTCGGATGCGCTTGTCGATAGTGAGTTGTTTGGCCATGAAAGAGGTGCCTTTACCGGGGCTCATGCGGAAAAGCGGGGGCGGTTTGAGCGGGCAAGTGGTGGAACGATCTTTCTCGACGAGATAGCCGAACTTCCCCTCCCGGCTCAGGTCCGGCTTCTTCGAGTGTTGCAGAACAGGGAAATCGAACGGGTTGGCGGCTCGAAAAGCATTGTCGTGGATATTCGGGTCATAGCGGCTACGCATAGAAATCTTGAGCAGATGATACAGGAAAACCGGTTTCGTGAGGATCTGTGGTTTAGAATGAATATGTTTCCTCTCTTCATTCCCCCGTTGCGGCAACGGCGGGAAGACATCCCTGCTCTGACGCGCTGGTTCGTACGGCTGAAAAGTAAGGAGTTCGGGATGGCGAAAACTCCGGCGATCGCGCCGGGGGCGTTAGAACGCCTGGTCTCCTACGCCTGGCCGGGAAATGTCCGAGAACTCCAGAATGTCATTGAGCGAGAACTCATCCGCTTTGGGGGAGAGCCACTCGAATTTCTCACCTTACTTCCAGGAGCGGAAAAGACGTTGCCATCTCGTTCTCACCATAAGGGCCTTGAACTGCCGGACCCGGTACAGCTTGACGAAGCGATCGCACTGCATATCGGCAAGGTTCTGGCCTACACCAAAGGGAGAATCAGCGGCCCCGCTGGTGCTGCCCGGCTCCTTGGCGTCAATCCCAGTACGTTGAGAAGCAGAATGCAAAAACTCGGCATCAGATGCTAAGACGAGTTTATCCCGCCAGCCAGCACGGCTTGACCGTAGAGCCTTAGCCATACGTATCAATAAGACTCCGGGCCCGGCAGGATGTCTTTTCGTTCCAGCGAGTTTTTATATGAAACTCGTCAGTGCGGAAAGCTCGGTTACCGCGCCGAGGAGTTTCATGGTTCGTTGTGGCTGAGGATATCTGGTCCAGCCATGCTGGTTAGATAAATCATTGGAGTGGTGTTCACATGAGCCGTGAATTGACTTCACGACCTGTCCTTTTATCAGGTGACAAGAAAAAAAATACCAGTATTATGGAGAGTGCTGGTGCCACAATGTGGTAATTCGGCCGTCGCTTCGTGATCTGCCGGGCTGGTATCCGGCGGGGCGAACGATTGAAGTGAACGGGGGCCAGAATCTGGTCGTCCGTGTACCGGTGGGGATCAATAAGGAGAGGTGGTCGTGATTTGCAATTTCAATGATGATATGTCAATGCCTGACAAATTTGTGGTGACCCTCGAGCTGGTACCTGGCCGTGATTTCAGCGGCGGTGGTATCGAGACGATCAAACAGATCTCAAAAGACGCCTATGACGATGGGAGGGTCACGGCGGTCTCCATCACAGATAACCCGGGTGGCAACCCGGCTCTTAGTCCCGATGGAATCGGCCGGGAAATTCTCGATTTCGGCCTCGATGTCATCGTCCACTTTACCTGTCGCGACATGAACCGCATGGGCATGGAGAGCAGGGCGCTGCAACTGGCAAGGATGGGAATGAAAAACATCCTGGCGCTCACCGGCGACTATTCCGGTAGCGGCTTTGGCGGTCGGGGCACCCCGGTGTTCGACTTCGACTCGGTCATTCTCACCTCGATGTTTGGCGATATCAACAAACGACTGATAAAGACCGGGCATTCCGAGTTGTTCGTTACCGGCTGTGCGGTCTCCCCCTTCAAATACACCGAAGGCGAAACCTCTATCCAGTACAGGAAGCTCAAACGCAAGATCGAGGCCGGCGCCTCCTTTACCATCACCCAGCTGGGATACGACGTCGATAAATACGCCGAGCTGATCCGCTACATGGCCGAAAACGAGATCCGGATTCCGGCCCTGGCCTCGTTGTATATGTTGAGCAAGGGCGCAGCCAATATTATGTCCCAGGGCAAGGTCCCAGGGGTATACGTCACAAAAAAACTGCAGGAGCGGGTGGTCGAGGAGTACCAGGTCAAGGGGGAGGGCCCCAAAAAGGCCATCGACCGTGCTGCCCGGCTGGGCGTGGTATTAAAAGGCATCGGTTACAAGGGGATCCATATCGGCGGGGTGCACAAGAGTTTCGCGCCGGTGGCCGCCATCCTCGACCGGATGGCGGAGATCGAGCACAACTGGCAGGACTACCGGGAAGAGTTTCAAGAGGAGGTTGCCGGCAGGTTCTATCTCTACCGGCAGGAAGCGAGTGGCGCAAACGGCAGAGGCAAGAGCGGACATAACGGAATCCGGCTCAAATACACCGATTCCGCCCAATATCTCTTTCTGCGGACCGCCCATGACCTGTTCTTTGACAAGGAGGCTTCGCTTGCGCCAGTTTACAGGAAGATCTCCTCGACACTCGACAGGAACAACGTCTCCTGGATGTTGAAGAAATTTCTGGAGGATCCCTTCAAGAAGCTGCTGTTGTCCTGCCAGAGCTGTGGCGACTGCGGCATCCAGCACGTGGGCTTCCTCTGCCCGGAGTCCGGCTGCCCCAAGCATACCAGAAACGGAGCCTGCGGCGGCAGCAGGGATGGCTACTGTGAAGTCAACACCGACACGCTCTGCGTCTGGGTGCGGGCCTATTACCGGATGAAGAGATACCACGAGAGCGACGAGCTCACTGCCCACTTCGTGCCGCCGCGGCTGTGGGAACTGAAAGACACCTCGTCGTGGATCAACTTCCATCTCGACCGTGATCATCAGCGTCAGCAGGGGATGGCGCAGCCCTGATTCGCAAACGGGCAGACGGGCGGGAACGCGAGCGGAGCAGGCCGGTGGAGTGGTCCACCGGCCAGCTGTCACGGCGGTCTCTCGATAACAGACCCAGGTGCCGGATGGGTCAGCTTGCCGGCAGACCCCACCCGGAACCGTTATTCGCTGATGGTTTTCAACACCACCGAAAAATCCTCGAGACCGTAGCCCTTGCTCTTGGCCTTGATAAACGACTGGTTGGCAGCGCAGGCGGTGGGCAGGGCCTGGTTGCAGTCTTCCCCCAGTTGCAGGGCCAGACGCATGTCTTTTTGCATATGATGGAGGGGAAAGGCCGGGGTGAAGTTCTCAGCTGACATCAGGGGGCCCTTCAGCTGGAACATGGGGTTGTTCATCGCCCCTTCGGCCAGTACGTCGAGTACCTCGTTTTTGGCGAGGCCGAGCTTGTCGGCCAGCGACAGCCCCTCGGCAAAGGCCGTCATCATCGAACCCATGATCATATTGACCACCAGCTTCATCTGGGCTCCCTGTCCTGTTTCGGCGAAATAAAACGATTTTTTACCCATGACCGCCAGGGCCGACTCGGCCTCACGGTAGAGCGAGGCATCGCCGGCGCAGAGAAAGACCAGGGTGCCGTCTTCCGCCGGTTTCTTGCTGCCGGAGACAGGGGCTTCCAGATAACGGCCGCCTTTGGCCGCAACGGCGCTGGCGATTTTGCCGGTGGTTTTGGGATCGATGGTGGAGATGTCGACATAGCCCTTGCCCGGGCCCATTCCGGCCAGAACGCCGTTGTCCCCGAAACACAGGGCCTCTGCCGCCGGTGGGTCCGACACCATGGCGAAGGTGATGTCGCAATTCCTGATCACCTCGGCCGGGCTCGTCCCCTGTTCGGCTCCCATCTCCACCAGTGGCTGGCAGCGCTCGGGCGTCCGGTTCCAGACCGTGACCGTAAAGCCGGCCTTCAAGAGGTTGGCGGCCATGGCCTTGCCCATGATGCCGATACCGAGAAATCCATATTTTTTCATCTGTCTCTTCTCCAATGATTGAGGTTGTAGCCAAAACTCGCGGGCCCCAAAGGCGCTGTTATCGTGCCTGGGAGTTTCATGGTTCGGTGTTGCCGGGCTTCCGGTGCCACCGCCACAGCTGTCAGGCAGCGGTCAGTGGCTGCAGATTGGACCAGGCAGGGCCCCATGTTGATGGCGATACACGCCTTTGTCAAGAATTTTCAAGGGTGGGCCGGATATGCCCCGCCGGTGGTCTGTCAGAGATTCTCTGGTCGGCAGGGAGGAGGCCCGGTCTGGCTTCTTCTGGATTTTTATCCGAAAATCGTCAGCACGGAAAATGTTGTTACCGTGCCAAGGAGTTTCATCGTTTGTTGTGGCTGCGGTTACCTGGTCCAGCCATGCTGGTTATCAGAAATCCGCTCGGAGATGGTGGTGGGGCCGGGTCCGGGTGCATTGCGATAAGCGATCAGGTAGGGTAAGGTGCGGCGACTGGCCGGTCCGCTATGACAGATAACCCTTTGCACTATACAGCAATAGAGAGTATTGGGCTGGATCGGTTTGAAGACCGTTCGGTGCCCATCCAGGTGGTTTCAACCAGGTGGCCTGTGCCGCTGGTGGGGACGAAGCCGGGCCCGGGCGCAATCAGAGAGTTGACTATGAAACTGTTCCTCTACTGTTTTCGTGACTTCGATGAAAAGGTGCATTTCGAGGCCTTGCAGAAAGAGTACGACTTTACCTACCGGGTAACCGAGGCCTATCCCGATATGGCCAATGCCTCGCTGGCCGAGGGGTTCGAGGCGATCAGCGTGACGCCTACCCGGTTGGACAGAGCGCTGCTCGAGCGTTTCCGGGCCCTGGGAGTGCGCTACATTCTCAACAGGTCCATCGGGGTCGACCATGTCGATCTGCAGGCGGCCAGAGAGTTGGGGCTGCGGGTCGCCTGTGTCAGTTACGAGCCGCAGGCCGTGGCCAACTATGCCATCATGCTCATGCTGATGAGTTTACGTAAGATCCTGCACATCCTCGAGCGGTCGGCCTTGGGGGATTTCGGCCTTAAAGGAAAACTCGGCAGGGATATCAGCTCCTGCACTGTCGGGGTGATCGGCACGGGTCGCATAGGGGAGACCGTCATCCGTCATCTCCAGCCGTTTGGTTGCCGGATTCTGGCCTACAGTTCCCGGGAGAATCCAGCTCTCGCCAACCTGTGTGAGTATGTGGAACTGGAGACCCTCTATCGGCAGAGCGAGGTGATCAGCCTGCACCTGCCCTTGAACGATTCGAGCTTTCATCTGCTCAATAACCTGGCCTTTGCACAAATGCGTCAAGGGGTCATCATCATCAACACCGCCCGGGGGGCGCTCATCGATACCGACGACCTTATCGTCGCCCTGGCGGAGGGCAAGGTGGGTGGTGCGGCCCTCGATGTACTGGAGCATGAAGAAGAACTCTACTCCTCCAACCGGGTGGGAGACGATATCGCCAATCGTCAGCTGACCCGGCTGCGGGCGTTTCCCAATGTAACTCTTTCGTCGCACACCGCCTTTTATACCGATGAGGTTGTCCGCAGCATGGCGGAAAAAACAGTGCGGAACCTCTTTGACCTGAAAAACGGCAGGGAGAATCCGCTGCTGATTATCTGATCGGCATGACTGCAGTATTTTGCTCAGTTATGCTGCTTTTCCGGTTCTTCGGTCGACGGCGAAGGGAGCCGGAAAGAAGAAGCGGCTGCCAGAGCAGAGCAGTGTACGGTCCGGAATCTGAACGGTTTTACAAGGAGGTGATGGCGTGGTGAGGCGAGGAAACCCCAGTCGGCTGGACCATCTGGTGGTGGCGGCGGAGAGTCTGGAACAGGGTGTTGCCTTTCTTGACGAGGAACTCGGGGTGACGCTGCCCTTTGGTGGCGTTCATCTGGGCATGGGAACCCATAATCATCTGGCCAGGTTGGGGGAGGGGTGTTTCCTTGAGATCATCGCCCCCAATCCCCTGGGCAAAACCCCGTCACACCCCCGCTGGTTCGGTCTCGATCTGCCGCAGATTCGGGCCGCGCTCAAGAGGCGGCCGCGGCTTATGGCCTGGGTCGTCAACTGTGACGATATCTGCCAGACGCTTGGCGGTGCCGGCTATGGCCTCGGCACCCCCACCCCGGTGAGCCGGGGGACGCTGAACTGGCTCTTTTCCCTGCCGGCCGATGGCCGGCTGCCAGCTGGTGGGGCTCTGCCTTATCTTATCCAGTGGCAGACCGATGTCCATCCGGCGACTGGTATGGCCGAGCTGGGGCTCTCGTTCCGCTCGCTCACAGTCCGCCATCCCGAGCCGGAGTGGCTGACAGAGATGCTTGCCTCCATCGGGGCCGAAGGCCTGGTTACCGTGAGGCGGTGCACGCCCGAGAGCGAGATCGGGCTGGAGGCCGTGCTCGACACCCCCATCGGTGAGCGGGTTCTCGACTGAGTCGAAAACGATTGTGCAGCTTGTTCTCTGCAGCAGGTAATATCCTCGGCCGTGATTGTTGCCCCGGGTGGCAGAGCTTTCTGCCCGGTTCGATGGAACCCATCGATTTCAGCCAGATGCGCCGTTGGCGTTCTGGTAGCACCTGATAACCCGACTGGTGATGGTAGAGACGATCTCATAATTGATGGTCGAAGAGAGGGCCGCCAACTCATCGACCGGCAGGGTTGCCTCGCCCTGACGGCCAAAGACCACCACCGGATCACCGTTACGGACCCCCTCGATGCCACTGACATCGATCATGGTGAAATCCATGCAGACCCGGCCAATCACCGGGGCTCGCTGGCCCCGTACCAGCATGGCGCCCCGACCGGAGAGCAGCCGGCTGTAGCCGTCGGCATACCCAACCGGCACGGTGGCGACGAGGGCCCGGCTGGTGGTGGTGTAGGTGCTGCCATAGCTGACGGCAAAACCGGCGGGAACCTCCTTGATCTGGACAATCCTCGAGCGTAGTGACATCACCGGCCGCAGATCGAGCGCCGCTCTGTCGATCTCGGCCGAGGGCCACAGGCCATACTGGGCGATGCCGGGCCTGACCAGGGAGAGGTGGCTCTCCGGCATGGTGATAAGCGCCGCGCTGTTGGCGGCATGGGTGTACGGTACCGTAAAACCCATGGTCGCCAGCTCGGCCAGGATCTCCTGGAAAATCGCCAGCTGTTGCCGGGCATGGGCCTGGTTTCGGCTGTCGGCGCTGGCGAAATGGGTGTAGATGCCCTCGATCTCCAGGCCGGGCAGTGCCGACAGTTCGATAATCTCTCTGGCTGCCGTCCTGGTGGCCTCGGTCGTGCCGTTCCGGCCGCTCAAGGCATCGGCGACGATGCCCACCCGGCCCATGCCGGTGTCGACCTTGACGTGGGCCTTGAGTCTCACCCCGGCCTGGCTGGCCCGCTTGGAGAGGGCCCGGGCCGAGTCCATGTCGCCGATGGAGGCGATGATGTCATGAGCGGCGAGGTAGGGGACATAGCGGGGATCGCAGTAGCCGAGCAGCAGTGTGGTGGCGGTGACACCGCTTTCGCGCAGTTGCACCGCCTCCTGGACCCGGGCGACGGCGAGAAAGTCGGCGCCATTGGCCAGGGCTACCCGCGCCACCTGGGCGGCGCCATGACCGTAGGCGTTGGCCTTGATCACGGCCATCATCTTGGCGGAGGCGGTGGTGATCCTGCGCAGCTCCCGGTAGTTGTGGGCCAGAGCGGCCAGATCTATTGTCGCCTGGGTCAGGGCGGGCAGGGGGGTGTCGGTATCCATATCGGTGGTATGCATAGGTCTCCGGTTACAGCCGTCCCTGGCCGAATGCCGTGGTGTACTCGGTAAAGCGTTGCATGATCTTGATTGTCTGCGGGCCGGGTCGGCCATCGCCGACGACCTGGTCGTCGACCGTGACAACCGGAACGATCTCCTTGTTGGAGGCGGTGATGAACATCTCATCGGCCAAACCGAGCTCGGCCCTGTCCACATCCCTGGTCTCTATCGGGTATCTGCCCCTGGTCAGCTCCAGCACCACCGCGCGGGTAATGCCCGGCAGGATGCCCGTGGCAGGGGTAATCAGGGTGTTATCCCTGATCAGGAAGATGTTGGTGGTCGTCCCTTCCAGGGCCCGGTTGCCGCGATCGATATAGATCGATTCGATCGCCCCCTGTCGCCTGGCCTGTTCGAGCGCGTAGACCGCTGACAGATAGTTGGTGCTCTTGGCCTCCGGGAGAAACCGTTCCATCTCGGTGGTGATGATCTTCGCACCTTCACGGTACCATCGAGACGGCAGCTCCTGCCGCGGCATGACCATCACCAGCAGCTGACCGTTGCCCTCGGGGGTCACGCCGTCAGAGCTGATGCCGCCGCTGTAGATGAGTTTGATGGCCGATTCCCGGTGGTGGCTGTTGCGCCGCAGGGTCTCTTCGGTCAGCTCACATATCTGTTTGCCGGTCAGGGTGATGGCAAGACCGATGTTGCGCGCCGAATTTTCCAGTCGTTCGACGTGTTCGGTCAGCCGAAACGGTCGTTTATTGTAGGTGACGAGAAAGTCGAACACCCCATAGCCGCGCAGGACTATGAGATCGTTGACCGAAATGACGGCCTTGTCCGCTGTGATGAACTCGCCGTTGACAGAATAGATGTCCATGTTCGCTCCTGCTGGCCGGCCACAAGTGGCCTGGCCGATCTCTTGTGCTGGCCGGGACCGCCGGGAGGTGGTCCGCCGCCGTGGCCGGCCTCATCGCTGGCGGCATCCTGCGCCTGACAGGCATATTCTGCAAGATGTCGTAAATACTTCTCTGCAAATTGCGTTTATCGGCAAAAAAAGTAAAAAATATCTGCGAAACAGCTTATCCAACATTTGATGAACTCGTAAAAACCTCAAGCGTGCATACAGGATGGCTAAGTACAAAAGGTCGATATACAAGGCGCAGTGGTGTCGGCCAAGCACAGGCGTACATGTGGTACGCCGAGCAGTGGCCGATCCCGCTGCAACGCAGGAGATCGGGCTTTTTACGACGCCATCAACTTTTTACGACGCCATCAACATTTGCCCGTACACTTTTGCTTTGTCAAGGGTAATTTTTGTAACCCGGGCGCCGGCCGGTTCCGGGCAGGGCCCGGGGGCGGCAGGAGTGAACGGCAAAAATGTTGGGGCCGGCTCAAGATCTGATTGACATTTTTGTCGAATCCGGCTCAATATACGCCTGAGTGGCACCCGGAAGACGGGTGCGAGCCAACCATAGAACTCCGAGCCTAAAGACCTACATCGCCGACAACGGATACGGTCTGCGGCCGATAGGGCGGTGCTGGAAACGGCGCCACCTTCCGAATGCTGAAAAGGAGTCTGCATGAATGCCCTGTGTTCGACCGGTGTGTCTACCGGCACCTCCTCGCTGATCGACCCGTTCGGTCGCCGGATCACCTACCTTCGTCTCTCCATCACCGATCGCTGTAATCTGCGCTGTCGCTACTGTATGCCGGCGACCGGAGTGCAGAAGGTGCTGGCCCATGAAGAGATCCTCTCCTACGAAGAGCTTCTCCGTCTCGCGACCGTCTTTACCGGGCTGGGCATCGACAAGATCCGCATCACCGGCGGCGAGCCTTTTGTCCGCAAGGGCTGTCTGGAGTTCATGCAGCGGCTGCGGGCCCAGAACCCTGAAGTGAGCATCCATCTGACCACCAACGGTGTGGCGGTGGGGCCCCATCTGGCCGGGCTGAAAGCGCTGGGGATAAACGGTATCAACCTCAGTCTCGATACCCTCGATCCTGTTCGTTTTCAGGAGATAACCCGCCGCGACCGGCTGGCGGCGGTATTGGCTGTTCTCGCTGAAATAGAGCGGCTGGCCCTGCCGTTGAAGATCAACGCGGTGGTCCAGCCAGACACCGGCGATGACGAGCTTTTGCGGCTGGCCTCGCTGGTGCGGGAAAGACCTGTCGGCCTGCGTTTTATCGAGTTGATGCCCTTTTCCGGCAAAGAGCGGGAGGAGCGACCGCTGGTCACCGAGCCTCTTGGCCAGCGGCTGGCCCGGCTCTTTCCCGGGATAGAGGAAATTACCGGCAGCCTGGTGGAGACGGCCCGGCGTTTTACGGTGCCGGGCTTTGTCGGCACCCTTGGTATCATCGAGGGTGAGTCCCGTAAATTCTGCGCCACCTGCAACAAGCTGCGAGTCACCGCCAGCGGGATGCTGAAGAACTGTCTCTACGACCAGGGGGTGCTCGATATGCGCAGCCTGCTGCGCCGCGAGAGTGATGATGGGGAAATCGCCCGGCAGATTCGCTGCTGTGTCGGCCGCAAGCTGGCCAACGGCTACGAGGCGGCGAAACGAAAAGCCGGCAGGAGTCAGGACTCCATGGCCTCGATCGGAGGGTGAACAACGAGATGATTACCGTACAGGAGGCACTGTCGATCTTGCAGCGGAATCTGCCGGTTCCCCGGGTGATCGACCAACCGCTGACGGCGGCATTGTTGTGCAGGCTGGCCGAGGATATCGTCGCTCCGGAGCCTTCTCCGCGCTATACCAGCTCGGCCATGGACGGCTATGGGGTGCGCTGGCAGGATGTGGCGACGGCCGGTGAGCAGACCCCGGTGCGGCTGACGGTGGCTGGCGAGAGCCAGGCCGGGGTGCCCTACGAGGAGACGGTCCGGGCCGGGCAGGCGATCAGGATCAGTACCGGGGCGATGCTGCCGGAAGGCGCCGACACCGTGGTGCGGGTCGAAGATACCAGGGAGCGCGACGGTGAGGTGGAGATTCTCCAGTGCCGGAGCCAGGGCCAGGATGTCCGGCGTGCCGGCGAAGAGTTTGCGGTGGGCAGTCTGCTGCTGAAACAGGGGCAGATCCTCCATCCCCGGCAACTCGCACTCTTGGCGGCGGTCGGGGTCGATCGGGTCCCGGTGTACGCTGCGCCGCGGGTCTCTCTGCTCATCACCGGCACCGAGCTTGCCCACTATGGTGATGGCGAGATCAAGCCGTTTCAGGTGCGGGATTCCAATACGGTGATGCTGCAGAGCGCCGTTATCGAATCCGGCGGCGCCCTCGTCGACAGTCTCCATGTCAAGGACGATCTCGCATCGACGGTGGCGGCGATGAACGCGGCCCTTGCCAACCGCAGCGATATCATACTCTGCTCCGGCGGGGTATCGGTAGGCCGTCACGATCACGTGAAGGAGGCGGCACTCGAGGTGGGTTTTGCGCAGCTGTTCTGGAGAATCAAACAGAAGCCCGGTAAACCGCTGTTTGTCGCCAGAAAGGGCGAGGTCCTGCTGTTCGGTCTGCCCGGCAATCCCGTTTCGGCCTTCATGTGTTTCATGAATTATGTCACTCCCTGTCTGGCTGCCATGCTGGGGGTGCCGTACCTGAAGAAGTCCATCAGTGCCGCTGCCGAAGTGACAATTGAAAGTGGTGCCAGGCGCACCGATTTTATCCGGGTCGTGGTAACCGACGAGCCCAATACCGTGCCGACCATCCGCCCCATACTCCGGCAGGGCTCGCATATGCTGACCTCGATCGTCGAGGCGGATGGCTATATCGTGGTGGAGCCTGGAACCCGGCTGGTCGCCGGCGACCTGACGGAGGTCTTTCTGTTTTAGCCCGGTGAAAAGAACAGGAAAAGGTTGGTGAGGTGCAAGGCCGTCAGGCGAGTTCTCCTCTCAATTGAAAAAGAGCATGCTGAAATAGGTCACCGTGTTCGGGCCGTTATTGTATTTTACCTGACATATTTTCGCCAACTGCACGACCATTATCCCGAAACCCTCCGTTGCCGGATACATCCGCTGCGGATGGGTGCACGGCGCGTCCGGGTAGGTACATTTTTTACAGACCATACATCCTTCCGTCGACAGGGCCAGCAGGTCCTTATCGTATTTCCTGAACTCGTTGACAACGGCATCGGTTACCTTCTCGTGCTGTTTTCGCGCGGTCTTCCAGCCCTCTATATCGTAGTGAGACCGTAAAGCGCTCACCGTGGTGAACAGGCCGGCCTGTGTATAGGCCAGACATCTCTCGCGGCATTCGGCAATGGTTCCCACTGCCGGTGGGCAGGCCCAGCAGGTGCCATATTGGCCGCAGACATTCTTTTCGCACAACGATCGGACCTCGTCGAGAAAAGGCACCTGTCGGGGCGAAAAGAAGGCGTATTCATGGATTGGCACCTGGCCGATGAGCGCCGCGATACGTTCGTTGGGATGTATGATGTCCATCGTCTGCTCTGGGTTGTGGGTATTTTTTTGCCCTGGCTGGCAGGAACGTCCTCCGGGCATGGGCACGGCATCAGCCAAGGTGGGCGATCATGACGACCTCTCAGGACGACGCAGGGCCAGTATATTGCCCACGTTGACCTGCACGGCCTGGTCGTGCTGGTTCAGGGTGACCGTTCTTACCTTGATTATTCCTCGATCAGGCTGGGATTTCATCTCTCTGACCGCAAGTATTTCACTCTCGGTCCGCAGCTCATCGCCGGGCCGGACCGGCTGTGGCCAGCGAAACTCATCGAAGCCAAGGCCAATGATGCCGCCCGCGATGGGTAGACCGCCGTCGACAAGCAGCTTCATCGTCAGCGCGGCCGTGTGCCAGCCGCTGGCGGCGAGACCGGAAAAGAGGGAGTCCCTGGCGGCTTCTTCGTCGAGATGAAAGGGCTGGGGGTCGAATTCGGCGGCAAAACGTTTGCTGCTCTCGGCATCGAGTACCAGGCTCTTTGAAAGAAAAACTTGGCCTATTTCGAAATCTTCCAGGTAGTATTCTCTCATCTTGGTTTCCTTTGGATGGTGCAACATGCTCATTCGCCGAAAGTCAATCCGTTGACAATACCATGACATTTGCAGGCGGTACAGAGCAGAATGTCTGCCGGTATATGCCGTTGCAACTCTTCCAACAGCTTCCACAGGTCATCGACGTAGAATCCGCCAAGACCAGGAGCAAATTGACGGCTCTGCAGGGCCAGGGTGACGAGGCCGTCGAGCGTTAGCTCTTCAACGAGTGTATAGACAGGAGTCGCGCGCGATTTCCCGGTCACAGTGCAGAATTGCTCAGGCTCGTCGCAATTGTCGGGGCAGCGGAAGGTGGCGTGGGACAGCGCATAGGTATCGGCACTGATCCTGTAAGGATTCGGAAGGAGTTGAATGACCCTTTCTGGAACCGGCAAGGGTTGAACAGTCTGGTTCTGCGCCATCAGCCTTGCCTTGACCCACTCGGCTGCGAGATGAACGGGCAGCGCGGGAATGACGCGATCGACATCGCTTGTCCGCTGAAAATTGTCGATAAACCAGCGGACACCCTCTGCCTGGATAAAATGTACTGCCTGGGGAAGACGATCCGGCAGCCGGTGATCGATAACGGTCACTCGACCCGGTGCTGTTCCGGCTTCTGTCAGTAGAGTTACCGCCCTCTGCCCGAATTTTCCGTAACCGAGTATCCAGATTGACTCAGATGTCGTCGCCATGATCTCGCTAGGGGGTGTGATTGCCATCGTCAAGGGAAATCTCCGGTCAAAGAGATCCCGGTCTGCGGGAGCTCTTTGGCCGTTCGGAGAGTTCATGGCGTCGTCTCGATGGGTTCATGACCTGTGAGGCGAGACCGTGCCAAAAAACGAGACGACACCAGCCAAAACAGGTAAGCCGCTTATCGCAGAGACCATCTGGGGTTTCTCTTTTCCAGGAAGGCATGCACGCCCTCTTTGGCGTCGCTGGTGGTACAGAGCCTGGCAAAGGCCTCGTTCATATACTGGAACTGTTTCTGATACTCCATATCCTCTGCCTGATAGAAGGCGCTTTTGGCTATCTGTACCGCAATCGGGCTGCGGGTGGCGAGGTCCTCAGCCCAGAGGAGGGCCTCGGTATCGAGTTCTTCATGCGCGACCACCCGGTTGATCAGACCAAGGTCCCGGGCCTCTTCGGCCTTGAGCAGGGTGCCGTACAGCAGAAGTTCTAGGGCCTTTTTTCGACCGACGCAGCGAGCAACCGGCAGTACCGGACCGACACAGTTGAGGCCCACGTTGATGGCCGTCAACCCCATTTTGACCCGGTCTGAAGCGATGGCGAGATCGGCGGCCGCGACCAGGCCCATGCCATTGGCGGTCGCAACCCCCTGGACCTGGGCGATCACCGGCTTCTTCATGCGGGAGATTTCCACCAGCGGCCTCTCCATCCACTCGATCCATTGCCGGTAGTCGTTGGCCTCCTTGCCTTCAAGCTCGTTGACATCTATTCCGGCACAGAAGGCCCGACCCGAGCTTTTCAGAAGGATCACCCGCACCTGTTCATCGCTTTCCATGTCGACAAGGGCCCGGTGCAGTTCTCCCGCCATCGTACTGGTAAAGGTGTTGAGCTGATCCGGGCGGTTGAGGGTGATGATGCCCACATGTTGTGGTGTTGTCTCTACATGTACTGTCGTGAATGTCATCGCTGGACTCCTGTTGTGTTATTTTATCGGCACTGCTGAGTGCATCAGTGGTAACCGTTCACCGGAATTATAGCCAAACCTGAAAAAGTCAGTGCGTTCATGAAAAGATTCTGGTACATCTCCTATCATGAACGTGATACTCACATACCGCAAAAAAGCGATCACCCAAGACGACATCGTCTTCATCACCAAGGTCATCAAAGAACACTGGGATGAAGGTCGCACGGCCATTTCCCGCAGACTCTGTGAAGCCTGGGATTGGCGACAGGCTAACGGCTACCTCAAAGATGGCGTCTGCCGCGGGCTCCTGCTCAAGCTTGATCAGGAGCAACTTGTCACCCTTCCGCCGAGAATTATCTTCAACAACAGGTCTCGTAATAAAAAAAGCAGACAGGCACCTCTCGATTTT
>JBKEBZ010000039.1:0-23506 GCA_047973425.1 Desulfopila sp. | reverse complement strand
TCCGTGCCGCGACTCATGATCTCGATATAGCCCGCATAGCTGAACAGGCGGTTGCGTTTCTGGGCGGTCAGCTCCTTGACGATACCGAGCCGTTCCAGATGACCGAGCGCCTTGTTGACCGTGGCCGGGGTGATGCCGGTCTTCTCCACCAGCGAGCCCGAGGTGGCGATGGGATGCTTCAGCAACGCTCGGTGGACCTGCAGGGTGGATGCCGCCGCCCGTCCCAGACCGCTGATCTTGTCACGGTCCTGGTTCGACAGGTCGAGGAGCTGCTGCGCCGTTTCCACCGCCTGGGTGGCGGTGACAATGACCGCCTCGGCGAAAAAATCGAGCCAGGCTTCCCAGTCGCCGGTCATCCGCACATTGTTCAGCAGCTCGTAGTAATACTGACGGTGCGTCTTGAAGTAGAGGCTGAGGTAGAGCATCGGCTCCCGCAGCACTGATCGCGAGCACAAGAGCAACGCGATCAGCAGACGACCGAGACGGCCGTTACCGTCCAGAAATGGGTGAATCGTCTCAAACTGCACATGGGCCAGCGCCGCCTTGAGCAGCACCGGGGTCGGCTCGGGCTGATCGTGGAGGAAGAGCTCCAGCTTGCTCATGCACTCCAGCACCTCCTCGGCGGGCGGCGGAACGAAGGCCGCGTTGCCCGGTCGGGTGCCGCCGATCCAGTTCTGGCTGCGCCGAAACTCGCCCGGGGTCTGATTGCCGCCCCGGCCCTTGGTCAGCAGCACGCCGTGGATCTCTCGGAACAGCCGCAGCGACAGCGGCAGCCCTTCCTCCAGCAGGCGCAATCCGTGGTCGAGGGCCGCGACATAGTTGCTGACCTCCCGCACGTCATCCAGCGGCACGCCGGGTTCCTGATCCAGCTCGAACAGCAGCAGGTCGGACAGCGACGATTGCGTCCCCTCGATCATGGAGGAGAGTACCGCTTCCTTACGAACGTACATGTAGAGGAACAGCGAGGTGTCCGGCAGCAGGGTCGAGACGCTGTCCAGCCGACCGAGGGCCAGCAGCGCCTGGTCGAACTTGCTGCGCAGCTCCGGGGTCCAGTCGATGGGTGGACGTGGCGGCAGCGGCGCGGGCACGAAGGCCTGGGCCTTCTCACCCACCGTCGATATGGTCACGTATCTGCCTTGGAGTTCTCGCTTCATTCTGTCTGCCTCGAACCTAAAATAAGGTTCGTCTTTATTTTATTTTCACCGCATATCCTAAAATAAAGAACCGGGAAGGAAAAATCAAGCGGATTTCCTGAACGGCCACTTCGATTTCCTCAGACGAGCGTTCGACGCTGCAATGCATCTGCTAAGCGGAAAAAAATTACAACCACGGCTCCGATTTTTCGGTTGCTGGGAAGCCCCTGCCATCAAAGGTTTCGGGCCGTTAGCCGGAATGGACATTCTCTGAGGGAGGGAAGTACCGTTTCAACCCCGTTTCCTTTTCGGGGTCACTTTCGGACGTGCGTTTTCTCCGTTCCACCGAAAAAATGTTCGAACTCGTCTTGAATCGTCCTTGACGCTCAACTCATTGTAAAATCAGGGTTTCAAAGCGAGGCGGTTTCGACGGAAGGTAGGAAGCGCGGGAAATCGGGGTGAATAATTTTTGCGTTTTCGAGGTGAGTCCGATTTGCGTTAGCTCTCAGAGCGGCAAAATCGGAGGGAACGCCGACCTACCACAAAACAGTCTCAAGGCCCGCGCTCCTCGTAACTCCTTGATAATAAACGCCGAAGTCATCTCGCACAACCACTTCCCGACAACCCGACCAGAGAAATGAATTTCTCCCCTGATTTCCCGGCACCGGACGAGGGTGACGGGTTTGCAGTAAAACCGGATACCTGGCGACGAACCGCAACAACTTCGAATCCGGTTTTCGGACGCCGGTTCGGTTCCCAGAATGGGAATCGAATTGAGGTGCGCATCACCCCTTCGGCGGATACGGATCGTTCCCGTGGCTGTCCTTGTTCTGGATCTTCCCGTCCTTGCCGTGGATGTAGAACTCGGTGCCTTGGTTCTGGCTGATCTTGCGCCCGGCATCGACGGCATCCTGCTTCTTGTCGAAGTGGCCGCTGCTGCGGGTCGCGCCGTCTTTCTTGACGTCCCAGCCGCCGTCGGCGTTCGGTACGACATGATGTGATCCTGGTTTCTTTGGCATGGTCGCCTCCTGATTACTTGGTTTTCGTTGAAATGAGTAGCGTTGCCAGTTCCAAAGCATCCACCGGCCAGAAGCACTCTGGTCGCGGGCGGTTGACGCCGGGATGTCTGGCCTTGGGGCGGCAGTTCAGGCCCTGGTCGACCCATTGGGCGGGTATGGCGTCCAGGCCGAGCATTAGCTCTTCCCATCCATGAGCGAATCTAAATTTCTCAAAAGAGTCTCTTCAACTACCTGGGTTGATACTGACCAAATTTCACTTAGATCAGATGCAACATCCATAGCTTCCCAAGGCATAACAGGGTTCCCCTTGCGAGAGGCAAAAGGACCATCAGACTCTGGCAATATTAATCTTGACGGTATTCTTGAAATCAACTCCTTTCCCTTTTTCGTTGAAGTCATCACGGGATTGACACTGAAAAAGCATTCCATTGTTACAGCATCTTTCAGCTCCGCGATAGATCCGGAAAACCAATGAAGAACAGGCTTTCCGCAGCCAGGGTATTTCTTCAAAATTGAAAGGACTTTTGAGGCCGCATTTCGAGAATGAATGCTGATAATTCGTCCACCAGCCTTTTCGCACTCTCGGATAGTGCTATCAAATATCAACTCCTGCTTGTCCAGAGTCTTTAAAAACCTTGTGGAACCATCGATTCCAACCTCCCCAACGAAATAAGATTTCGGAATTGAACTCAATAACAGATCAAGTTCATTGTACTTTTGAACAGCAATTTCAGGGTGTAAGCCAAGGGCAACCTTGATGTTCCCATATTCTTTGAAGACCTGTGATGTTGCTAACCATGCTCGGGGACTCGTGGTAACAGCCAATGTAAATCGATTTGACTGGTTTACTCGTGCAAGGATATCGAGAGCGTTTGGGAATAAATCAAGGTGCGTATGCAGATCAATCATATCACCCCTTGCGCCTTCAATAGCTGTTCTACCTCTTTAAGTCCCCGCGAAAAGACGCCTTCAAAGTTCTTTCGCGTTTGCTGGTCTGCAAAAGATAAATTTCCAGAGATTAGAGACTGAGTACCTGATTGACTCATTCTGAGGCAGGCATTGGCCATTGCGCCAACATCGTTAGGCCCATGATCCATACCTGCGAATCGAAGGTTGTCAAATTTGTATCCTTTTTTGGTGTTGTCAGGAATGCCCGATTTCAAAAAAGCTGCTCGTCTCACCATGCAGGGGACACAACGACCACAATGCTGTTGCCCATGCCGGGAGTATTTCCCGCAACTGGTTGAGTCCGCGACCAGTTCCTGCAACAGATTCTGATTCTTGCACTGAGCAAGTAATTCACCTTTAGTTTTGAACTGATAGGGAGTAATCAACCGGAGATTGAGATTGAGTTTGTCCCATATGTCCTGAATCCCCGCCAAATATACCGGGTGCGTAGTCTTGGTGCTAAAGCTGCCCATACGTCCAGAATTAAGCGGCACATTCAGGCTTATAAAGCCATTTTCAGGAACGATAATTTTCACAGGAGATCCGGGCAGTGTTTCAATAGCGGACGCAGCCAATGCGGCGAAGGCAAAAAAGATTATAGACCGTCCTCTTGTCGAACCTTCGGACTCCCCTTCGGGTGGGTGGATCTTATGGCTCCATTGAAAATGATCGCTTTGCGGTCTGATTCTTTTGGCAAAATTTCTTTGTGCTTTTGCATCTCCCCTCACAACCTGGGACACAAATATCGGTTTATGGTTATCGGCTGTCAGGTCAATTGCGCCGACCAAGCTGTCTATGCCACCAGACAACAAGGAGACACAATCACAGTCTAATTGCTTTTTTTTCTTTGCGTACGGAGGCATCACACCTCCATCATTAAATGTGAGATACCAGAAGTCTCCTGTTAGAAATCGCAATATCTTTTCGAGTTCTTTTTTTACAGGTTCCCAGGCCGCAGGATTGCAAAGGTGAACAGTCAGATCTATTTGCCGAGTCCACCCATCTTCGCTATTCTTTTTTGTCAGCGTATTGTCAGCCGCAGCGACTGATAAAGCGATTGTGTTAAAATCCCAAACCGTTTCAGAAGGGCGGAGACCCACTCGCTGAATGTCTTTCACTAGGGTAGATCCGAAGTAGCCGACATTTCCTCTTCGAGGGTTTGAGTATGTCGTGAAATACTTTGTGCCTTCCTCGAGCTGTTGTGGGATAAGGCGTTCCGGTGAGCAAATGATCTTCCTCATATTTCCTCCTCGAACACCTCGAAAGTGATCTTGATGGCAGCTTGAAGAAGCGAGTTCATTTCAGCTTTAGTTGGGTTGGATGTATCTTTTCTCAGTTCCTGCATTTGTGCTGAAATTTCGGATTTAAGATAATCCCGCATTTCATTCATTCTGGAAACGGCTTCTCTTGGACTATATTTGGAGCTTTCAAAAAGCTGTCCGATATCAAGATTGATCCGATTGAAGGCTTCATTGGCCATGAACAATTCCAACACCGTCCAGATGCTGTCATTGTCCATATTGACAAGATTGATGTCCGGATTGATCGTCAAAAGGTCAGACATGGCTTGAGCCATGGAATCTCTGCATGACTCCTCTTCGAGGCTTCCGCCTGTTGAAATCACCTGATCAATAATCTGATCGGCAACTTCATCCGCTGAAAGATTTTTCGAAGTAAGCTGGTTTACCCAATCTCGAACTCCTGCGTCTGAGCTGTCGCGAACTCCCTGAAGAAAGTTAAACAGACCTGCACCAGCAGACGTCGAAGTCTTCATGCGACTTGCAACGTTGGATGCTCCTCCCATGCCCTTACGGGAGTAGCTTCCCAGCGACTTTTTTAGCGCAGCTCTGTCACCACCGCTTGCATATTCCCCCATATACCGTCTTGCATTTCCAAAACGACGTGGAGGAGCAATTCCAGAAGGCTGCACGACAGGCTCGGCCTGCTGCGGGGGTTGCTCTTGCTGCGCCCCATCACCAGAAATTTGTTCCAATGGTGATCCGATCTCTGAAGCCACAGAGCTTAACCAGGGAGGATCAAATGATACTCCGGCTCCGGGGCCGGAACTGGACGAGGATGTTCCCATTATTTTTTCCTCCCAGTCGTATTGATCGCTTTTTTTACGGTCGCAGGTGAGTTTTCATCCTGCTCCCATCGAGACATTAACTCTTTTGCCCAGGATTCATTTCTTAATTGAGGAATCAGTGCTGGCGGTCTTTTGCTGGCTGGGATTTCGTCGAGCATGGCAATGAAAGAAGTAGCCAATTCTGGAAACGCTTTGGGCAAATGAAGTGTTTGGGCGATGGACGTCAATTCCCACTGCATATTTCGAGCCCTGCGCTTCATCCTGGTTAAAATCTTTTCAGCTTCTGCCAACCCTATGGATTTAATGTTGTTGATCAAAATCGGAATTATTCCAGAGGCTGCACACAAACCGGTCAGCAACTCTCTGCCTTCCGGAGAAAGCTCGTCAAAACTAGCAAGAGATATCGCTTTGTCTCGGCTTAAATAAAGCAACGGTCGCAGATCAACATCAGCAAGGGGGGGATTCAATTTCAGCCAGTCTGCGATAAATGGTGTCTTCCATGACTCATGCGGGAATATGAGGTCCTCTGCCTTGGCAACTTTCTCTTCCAGGTCCTGCAGAAATTTGGGCTTTCCATCCTCACTTTCTCCAACTTGTTTGGCAAAATATTCAAATGCCGAAGCCGGAGCACATCTTTCAAACAACTGAAGCTTTACCAACTCCTCAAATGAGACGCTCATTTCCTGAGCCTTGGCTACCGATTCACGAATAATCAGGTTGTTCAGAAACCTTTTTATAAGCCTTGGATTGCCTGCAATGTGCTCAGAGGTTGCCATTATATTGGCGAGCTGGTCTGCTAAATCGATTTGTGCGGCAAGCTTTGTGGCTGCAGTCCCATAAGCACTTTCAATTACCTTTTTGGTCAGGCCTCCCGCCCAGGATTTTCTGATAGCGCTGACAATCGCGTCATGTCCTTTTGTCTGCTCTTCCTGTGTAATGAGACCGCGACGTTGGGCTAGATCGGCTAGCAGCAAAATTAGGTATCCCTTGACCTCGTTGGTTCCAAGACGGGGGACCCTAAGGGGGATTTGGATTAGTTTATCGAAGTAACTGGTAACGAGTTCATCGCTGAGGTCTATATCGCCAAAATGGGACCTTACAGCATTGCGAATCATTTGCTCATCAGCGGCAATGATGAACGCTGTTTGTGGAATGAACAGCAACAACCGCATCGCCTCGAGCGTTGATATTGCTGTATTCGGAAGGCAGCGATCAAGGTCATCTACAAGAACTATCAGGGTTAGATTCAGCTCTTTCAACAACTCTTCAAAAAGAGACCGTAATGCTTCGATCTCTTTCGGGACTGATTTCTCTTCTTTTTCATTCAAAAGCTTTTGTATGTCTGGGGCGACCAGATTATAGGATTCCTTTACCTTTATAAGGTCATCCTGACTTGGCATTCCGCCTTGGCTAAATAATCCACTGACAGCCCCAATGAAAGAACCAACAGGCCCGGCAACTGCGCCGCCGGTAATGATCCCAGTAGCAAACGGTGCCATGAACTTTACAGCTCTTAACCAGTTGATACGTTTGATAAATTCTTTGGCCTTATCAATGCAGGTTTCCCGCGATTTCGACTCTTCCAATATTTTGTCGGCGACTTTTTGGAGAAGCGCCATCCGTGCGTCATCATAACCCTGATATAACCAAGCGTTGAAATTGATAAAGATGTAGTTTTTCCCACCGTCAAGACTTTTGAGTGACTCACCGATCATTTGGACGAGGGATGACTTACCAGCTCCCCAACTGCCCGAAACACCAATGGAAACCGGCTCGCCATTACCATCCTTGATCATCCGCGCTGCTGTATCGGCGACCACCTTGAAGTTCAAAAGGTCCTGAGTTGTTTCTACATCATTCCACATGGCTATTCCTTCATTGCATTCTGGGTGATGGCAAACTCTTCATCGATCTCGAACAGATCTGGTGTGGAGCGATGGACGCCGGTGCCGTGTTCCATCAACAGCATCACGAGTTGTTCACCGTTCATCAGGGCGATGGGAGTCTTGTCTGGCTGAGCCGCTTCCTTGATGGCCCCGGTGCTGAAGTCGCTGGTGGTGATGATCAGACCTTGTTCGTGTGCTCCGAGGCTGCCACGCACTTGCTGAACCACCGGGGCCAGGATGTTGTTCTTGAGCTTCCATTTCTTGACCTGGACGGCCATCTTGATTCGGACCACGTCACCGACCACCAGGGTGCCCCGGACATCGATACCGCCGTCGCCGCTGAGTTTGGTCACCTCGACCATCTCGAAACCCATCTCCGCCAGCAACTGCGAGATGAGTTCTTCGAACTCTCCGGGCTTCATGGCCAGCAGGCGCTCTCGCAAGACCTTGCGAACCTGGTGGTTGTGCTGCTCGATTTGAAATGCCAAGCCGCGCCCCATCCATTGGCTCAGGCCGATATAGCCACGGCCGTGCTGAACGAAGCGGGGCCGCTCACCGCGTTTCTACTGGCGCTTGATCTCGGTGATCACCTGGGCGTACATGGATGCTTCCGGCGTCTTTCCGCTCGTCACCAACCATCCTTTTTCCAACGCCTTCTCGGTGATTTCCTTGTAGTGCATCGGCTTTTTACTGCCGAACTCCTCAAGCACCTTCTGAGCACAGTCGATGAAGGAAAAGCCCGCGTTGATGGGATGAGGTTTTGAGGGCTTTTCGACAGGTGCAAGAACCGACGCCGTGTCACCTTCTATTTCTGTGGAATCCCGAAGAGCGAAGGTCTGAGGGCCTACTTTTACAAAGCACGACTTATCCCCATTGCTCTTGATGTCGGAGTAGAGCCGGGCGCTAACGGTGGCCTCCGGTGTCTTACCATCAGACTTCCAGAGCCCAGCTTCGATGATCAGCTTGGCGATTTCATTGGCATGGAGCGGCTTGCCTGCCTCTTTCAACACCTGGATAGCTGCACTCTGGACACTCATACTCGTCACTCCACCATGGTCTTCAAAAGGGCGTCCCTGGTATCGGAATAGAACTGGATGTCGATCTTGGTCGCCATATCGTCAGATAGATCGAAAAGCTGCCGACGGCAGGAAACGGGCATCAAGAGAGCCGAGGCACCTTTTTCAACTGCGATCTCGGCGATGGTGACGGGATTGTGAATAGGCTCGATAGAGCCACCCAGGTTAATCTCTCCCACGATGATCAGGCCGCCGCGAACACTCTTCTTCAAGAGAGCCGTGCAGAGCGCAATGAGTGATGCCATGCCGAGTTTCGCGCCGGACTTGGATGCGTCAAAGGCTCTGAGTTGGGCGGTGAATTCGTGGTGACGAGGGTCTTTGTCCCCGACCAGTTGTATCGCCCGGGCGTAGAGGTTTTGCTCGGCGTAGCCCATGCTTTCCTTGAATGCTGGCGGCACGGGTTTGTTGAGGATCTTGACGCCGGAACCTGGGCCTTCATTGATCTCAATACGGTAAAGCCCAGGATGCTCTTCACCGCCACCTGGCGAGATGGTCCAGACCTGGCCTGGCTCAAGGGGGTCGCCACCAATGCTGTTTTCGCTTTGCAGTTCTGGAGTCGAGACAAACTTTTCTACGCCATCAGCCCCCATCACGTAGCTGAAGTGGGTATTACGGAATTCCGCCGCGCCGATGCGTTTCTGCTGTTCCTTGACGCGACGCCTTGCCTCCATGGCGATATGGACGGCCCACTCGATGTCCTCATCGGCTGCCTCGCCTTCACCGGGATAGAGGAGCTTGAGCAATCCGCTCACCGTTTTATTGACCGCGTTGGTATCACGCCCTGACAGAGCGCCACCGAAGAACACCCGGTTTTGCAGTACGCTCACTCTGCTTTGATTTCGAAGCTGGCTCCAGCACTCGGACAAGAAATCGCTCACCAGACCGAAGTGATTCGTCAACAGCTCCTTGCTGATTTTTGGAACATCCCAGCCGGGCAGAAAGGCGTGGATTCGGTCCATGAAAGCGGTGTCGTCTTTCATCTCGGGTGGCATGGGGCCAAACAGGTGTCCGATGCGCTGCTGATGTTCAACATCAACATCGAAGTTGCCAACCAGGACGATACTGCCATCGGCTCGGATGCTTTCCTTGCCACGGCTGAATTCGCCGGACTCCATGTATCCCTTCATGATGTTCACGCCATCCTTCTGGTCGAAAGAGACGCCGGACACCTCATCGAAGCAGACCACATCGTATTGGCAGACCAATCCGCGCTGGCCGGTTGCGTTGTTGACGAACATCCGTGCAACCGTGGCCTTACCTCCAGAAATCAGATGTGCATACGGAGAAACCTGTTGGAAAAGATGGCTCTTGCCCGTTCCTCTGGGACCGAGTTCCACCAGATTGTAGTTGCGCTCGACAAAGGGAACCATTCGCAGCATCAGGGCATCGCGTTGCCGCCGGGACAATCCGTTCGGTTCTATGCCGATGGATCGAAGCAGGAACTCCTTCCACTCGTCCGTCGTGAAGGACTTGCGGGCCTCGGCCAGGATGTCGAGCACATCTCGTTTGGAGAGTTGGATTTCCCGGAGCGACTCAACACCGAAAGGTCTGCCTTTGCTCTCCTGGGCGGTAGCCGCATCGTAGTTCAGACTGATTTCGGCATAAAAGCCACCTGTCAGCATTCGCTCATGTTCATTCACCAGTTCCGGGCTAATGCGGACATCGCTCAGACGCAGGCTGGGCAGTGTTGCGATGTAGGAGTCGGTCTTCGCATCCAGGCGAGCGGTGATGAGGTCGATGATTTTAACCTCGCCATTTTCCCTGGCCCGAGCCTTGAAAAGCTCTTCTTCCCCGGCCTTGACTGTTCGCGATTTGAGCTGCCGCTGGACGATCTTGAGACCCTCGTCGATCTCGTCCTGCTCAGTGCTTGCGCAATACCGGCCGAGTAGAAACTCGACCACATACGTCGGCACCGGAAACTGGCGGCTAAATGTCCGGACCAGATCCTTCCGGACCAGGTACCCCTCTAGCGAGGAGGCCGCTTTTTTGTCGATCTGGTCCATTGCAATCATGTATTACCTCCACCAATTACTGTGGCGATTTGCGCAACCAGCGATCCATTGGCATCGATCAGGACCACTGTTGCTTCACGCCCCTCCATATCCTCGTCCTCGACGACGACGGAGGCTGTTCCGTTGTCTTTAAGCGGTTTGCTGCCTACGACCACACTGGACAATGAATTGCCAGCTTGGCTACGAACATCAAGTGATAAACCCGAGAAGTTGCCATCCACGGCAACGGTACAGCGCAGACCCTTCCACACCACGTCAGTAAATTCGACAGATGCGGCCGCCTGAGCAAATTCGCCCCGCGTTACCGTCAATTGCAGCGTCAGGCACTCTTGCAGACTCAGGCCGCCATGGGTGTACTCTTCGCCTTTCTTGAAGCAGCTCACGCCATCAGCAAGGGCAAAATACTGGTTTGGATTCCAGTACCATGGGTAAAGCCGCTCCTCGGAAGTGGCCCCGGGTTTTAATGAGGCGCATCGGCCCCACTTGTTATCGGCCAGGGCGCTGGGAAGATCGATTTTTGGCAATCCCCCGGGCAGCAACAACCAGCCATGGTCTGTCACCACCCGAACATGTTTCCATCCTGCTGCCAAAAGCTCCGTGATACGGTCTGTGATCTCCAGAATCAGGGCATCGATGTGTTTGGCAAGTTTCCACCCACGGTCGTGGCCTTCGTGGTCGATATCTCCAAACTCGCACCAGGCCATACCCTGGCCATCGCCATCAGCAGAGCGCTCAAGGATCGACCATCCCGCGTCGGTCAGTAACTTCTTCAGGTGATAGCCGCCCTTTAGCGATTGACCGGTGTCTGCTACAGACGGCTCAAAATCAGGGCTGCCATCCTCACCGCGAATCCTGTCCCGTACCGGGGTTACCGCCGCCTTGCCGGTTGCCGTTACACTCGGCAGGGCTGTCCAGGCAGGTTCCTCGGAAATATCAAATCCACACGACTCTAAAGAGCCAACCAAACGCTTCCCAGCATCGAAACGGAGTCCGTCGACGAAGAGAACGCAGTCCCCGGGACTGAAAGGTGCTGCCTTTGCCGTCAGACAGGTGCCGCCCGGGTACGATGCACCATCTACCAATTTCTGGAGATAGCGGGCTGATTCTTCCACCCACGGCAGGTAAACAGATCGAATAGCGGTCGTCACGGCATCAAAGTCAGCAGAACTATCGACCTGGGCCAAAGCCCGAATCACTCCGTCATCGACCCGCCATCCGTGACTGCGATATCCCGCTGCAAGATCGTCCACCGAACCTGCGGCAAGGCCGCTTTTAGTGATCTCGGCAATGGTCGCCAAGTGTTCAACTGCGCAGGCCAGGGGCGCATCACCCAGTTCGGCCCAGACCAGAGAGCGCCTGCGTCCGTGCTGTTTTTCCAGCTCCTTAATCTTCGCCCTCGCTTCGTGCGCGGGCGCTTTGGCAAGGGCCATCAAATCACGCTGAAGGTTTTTCTCCTGGTCGTCATTCCACTGAGGCCAGCCGTCGAAAGAACCGTCTCCCATGTGCCTGAAAATGGTGTCACTCGGCGGACGACATTTCCTGATTTGTGCAGGAATGTTGGGGTAGCGCTTAGGTGCCTCGCAGTAGCGCTCCCAAACGGCATGCCACGGACCTTCATGGTTTGCGAGCTTGGTGCTCCCGGCCAAAACGCCTTCGTTCTGCGGGTTGAAGGCCAGTTGAGACTTGCAGACCTCGACAAAGGCTTTCCATTCGTTCTCGCCCCGACTTGCCTGGAAGGCATCCCCTTGGTCGAGCCATTGCAGCAGGTCGCGAATCGGGTCGCCACCCGTCAACAGGGTATTGAAGTAGTCCTTGTCCAGACGCTTGCCTTTCAGCAAGGAGACATCCTCGTCGAGGAGCCGATACAACGCGAGCTGCATGGCGTTCTTGGCATCGTTGTCTTGGGCGACATCCAGCCCAAGCCCCCCCTGATCAGATTTCAGATAGGCAAGGATCGTCCAGTCTTTCGCATTGATTTGTGACCAGATCACGCCCCGGTATTGCAGTTCAGCAAGCGGCTTCAGGTGATCCGGGCAACTTTCGACAGCCCGCAGGTCCTGGCGGCTGACGCCCGGCAGATAAAAAATCGTTGCCCGATCCTTGGGCAGCGAAACATCCTCGGCACGACCGGCAATCACGCAACGCAACCAGATGGCAGGACCAATACGCTTGTCTGGCGCATAGTCGCCCAGAATCATGAGTTCAGGCAGTGCGGCCTGAAGAACGGGTATAACGGCTTCCCACTGACGGTCACGATCCGGCCACAGAATACAGGCCGGTGCGACCTGAACCTCCGGGTTGAATACGGCGGCATCACGAACCGCTTTCAGGAGATGATCAAGCACTCTCATGCGCAATGCCCTCGTTTTAATCTCGTCATGAATACTGTTCCTTATTTTCGCGGCAATGCTTTCGTACCACATCGACCCAGCGCTCATACCAGTGCCAGGCCTTTCCCGCCACCAGAGTGCCATAGCCATTGGCGGCATTCTTTGCGTCAAGGGATTGCCAAAGTTGTGTGTGGTAATGGACTGAAAACCCTGGGTAGCCTTCAGCTTTCATCAAATCCACAACCTGTTTGGGCAGATACTTCTTCTTTTCGGTTTCTTTGATTACTGCGTATTCCTTGTTCACCGCCTCGGCCAGGGCCGAATCGCTTTTTACAAACTCAATAACACGGTCCGCCTGGCCTTTACGATTGGCTGTTTTCGGAACGAACAATATGCGATAGGCGTAGTGGGGATTTGAGAATTCGTCGTCAGATAATTCAGCATCAAAATCCTTAATGTAACCCTGGATGTTTGCAGGCAACCCAGGATGTTCCTCAAGCAGTTCCTTTTGCTCGGTGGAGATCGTCGAAAACTGCAGGCTGAAGGACAGATGCTTTTCTATTCCGTTATCGGCACCGAACAATATTTTGATGTACTCGTTATAGTTCAGCCCGCACGCCTGGAAACGAGCGCTCAAAATGTCATCTATCCGGGTTGTCATCTGGTGCTCGATTTCGTGGCGCAACCCGATCAGAAAGCGCAGGTTATTGGCTGTGTCCTTATCGATAGGCGACTTGGCGTCATTCAGACAGCGTTCAAGCTCCCAGTACTTATATGCACCATGCTTGGTTTTATCGAATTCACGCCGTTTGCCGTTCTGCTGGCAATATCGATACTCAATTTTTTGATCGCGGAAATAGGCGTGGAGTAGATAGGTCCAAGCGATAATCATCAGCACCACATAGGATTCCGACTTGAAGCTGATGTTGGGGTTGTTGAAGATCTGTACGGCTGCCAGGGCCGCTTCTCGTGACTTCTTGATCAGTTCGCTCTTGATGGAACCGACACGCCGAATCCGTTTGCTCATTGCGCCGCCTCCTGAATCTTCTGCTGCCACGCCAGCACCACGGCTTTGTTCCCCTTGGCCGCCTCTTGAATGATCGTTGCTAATGCCGCTGTCTCGGCCTTGTGCGTTCCGATATAGCCAGAACGGATCAACCCGAGCATGTCGGCCTCTCGGAGATAGGTTCCATCCAGGGCTTCGTAACTGAGACGAACTCCCCCCTTCGGGCCTTTGGCTTCGGGGGCAGCAAGAACCTGGTTGAGATGGTCGAGAGAGACAAGAAACGATTGATGTGTGTCGTCTACGATCTTGCGCTTCACAAATTTGAAGAAGAATGGATTGCGGCTCAGCCTGTAGTCACTCAAGGAACCATCAAAGTCGGGAAGTCGCATGCGGGCTATTTCATCGCGCAACTGCTGGTCAGGACGAAACAGCCAATCATGGTTGTCACTATCTTGCTTGTCTTCTTCAAGCATCTTGTACTGGAGCATAACGATGTTGCCCCGGGTTTCGTTGATGTAGATGAGGTCAACACCCAGCATCTGTTCCAAGGACAGTTTGTTGGCCGTGTAAATCACCAGCCGTTCATCGCGCTTTTGAAAAACGGCTCTCCCTGTCACGTCAGCGGAGATCGCATCGAATCCGGGCAGCCGTGATGCATCTGAATGCACCACGTTATCCTCGTAGAGGTGAGCACCGATAAGACCGAGGCCGGATGATGAACCCCTCTTCAGGACAACCTGATCCGGTATGGCATTGCCCCGAATTCCAAAGGCAGCCATTGCCGACTGAATGGCATCTTCTTGTGCCCATGGGGTATTCGTTACGCGCCTCAACCGTGGCAAAAGAGAGAGAACCGTATCCAGGGCTGATTGATTTTCAGAATTTGCGGCCAGAATTTCGACCAGGTGAGCGCTGAGTTTAGGCGAGAGGTTTGTAATGCCCCCTTCACCAGGCAGGCGCTCACCCAGCAAGCGTTTCATCCGAGAGTCAGAAATCAACGCCTCTATGGCCTGCAGAGAATCAGGGTGCAGGGCACGCAGTTTCTTGATGGTTAGACGAGAATCGAAAGTGCTCACTGCCGTTTTACGGGTGGCAGTGGCCAGATAGCACTTGGTTGCATCGCCTTCTTGAATCTCCAGCAAACAAAGCGTCGGCAGTTTGATAGCCTGGAAGACGGAGTGGGGCTTTACTATGGTGAGGTGTTCGAATCCCTGCCGCGAATTGTGCAGAGATTCTGAAAACGCCTCATCGAAGCGTATCAAGATCAGGGGTTTCTTCTGAACCCATTTTGCGATCTTGACGGCTGCACTCATTCGGCGGCCTCCCGTGCGGCGCGTTTCTTGGCCAGGGTCAGGTGGTGGTCGTTGATGCGGTCGCCGTCAAAGACGTGATACCAGGGGGCGGATTCCACGTCTTTGCCCCGGTCCTTGTTCCAGTTGATGTTGGGTTTGTCGCGCAGGACGCCCGCGCCTTTTTTGCCGACATCGGGCACGGTGAGGAAGGGGCGGATGTTGAGGCGCACGCCGTCGTTGAGATCCGGGTCCCAGCCGATGGGCTGCTTTTCCAGCGGTTTCCAGCGCACGAAGATGTCGTAGGGCGCTTCGCCTTCGAGGATCAGCTCCAGCTTTTTCTTGAGGGCCTCGGCAGCGGCCAGGCGTTCCTGAGCGCCATCGACGCCACTGGCGATGTCCTGCTTCTGGCGCGAGATCCAGTCTCCCAGGTAGGTGTAGATCAGGGTCTCCAGCAGCTTGGCGTCGAGCTTGTGGTAGTTGACCAGAGCGGCGAAGCCGTCGCGCAGGCCATCCCAGATGTGCCAGATGAAGGGGCGATGCTGGAACAGCTTGCAGTGTTGGGTGAAGAACTTCTCACGCAGCCAGGTCTCCAGTGTCTTGCCCGCGTGATCGGCGCTTTTGAGCAGCGCGGCCAGGGTGTCGTTGGACCAGGCATCGCCCCCATTCTGATTAAATGCGGCGGCCAGCAGGTTCAGCAGGCGATCGGATGCCGACACCTCGCCCCGCACCGGCGGGATGCAGACAATGCCGTCATCATCGGCGTAGCCAGCTAAGGCTTCACAGCGCTTGACCCATTCGCGTTGCTCGTCGGCCAGCTCCATGCTGGTATCCAGTTCGGCGGGCCAACGGTAGCCGAGAAGGCGGGCAACGGCGACTTGGAGAGCATTGTCGCTATTAGCGGGATGACCATGAAAAATCCATTGCGCAGGGTCCAACGATTTGTGTCTGGGTAGGCCATTGGGATATTTCTCTTCTGCTACCCTAGTCCAATGATCAATATCAAAGGGGACCTTTAAGAAATTACCAGGTGTTACAAGGTTTTTTTGATCTATTATTCGAACTTGTCGTTCAAATTCTCCAGATTCAAAGAAGGCAAAAATGGCTGGAAAGTATTCCTGTTTTAACGGCCTACATGTTGCCAAAACTTTTGAATAGAACAATCCGTCATATAGGGTGTGTGTGATCCGCTGAGAACCAGAAATAATGAAACCAGCGTCGCCCAGTGCATCTAAACCCTGAACTCTTGCTCCACTAAAGCTGGCAAGTTCGCACTTGTCGTCAATCCAATCCCAAACATGATTTCGTCCAGAAAAAATCCCTTGATCAGGTGCAGTCTGAAAGTACTTCCATCTTTCGTATCGATTTACCTCCCAATAATTTCTTACAAATTTTGGGTCATCGCCTGTTGAGCTTCCTTGAAGAACCTGAACGTATTTGCCGAAGGTAGTTGTGTTGTGGTCGAATTCGCCAAGGATTATTCGATAATCAGGTGTTTTAAGTTGGTCATTCTGAGAGGTAAGAATTACCTCATTTGCCAATAGAGCAGAGGCTTTTTCGGCAGCAGTTTTTTGCGAAGATACATCGAGGCCATAAAAACATTTGATGGAGTTGGCGTTAATCGCCTGTTTTGACAGAGTAACCAAAGCAACATTAACGACTTCACCAGAAATCGTCTCGAAGGCTCGTGGCCCTAGTCTTGCGATGCCGTCAATCGTAGACGTAGACAATAACTTCTTTCTCAATCCGGCGTAGGACTTCAAGAAAAGCCAGTACTGAGAACACACAAGCGAGGTTGTTCCATCAGACGAGCAAAAATCCAAGCAGCGTAATAAAAAGGTTGTTGCTAAATCTGAGCTGCCTTCCGAATAGTGCTTATCGGAATAGTTCATTAACAGCTCTGTTTGTCCGCCCCGTCCAAGATATGGGACATTGGTGATTACAAACTGATAAACGTCTGCCAAAATTGATGCGGCTTTCGCTACACCTTTTGCTACGACCCCGATTTCCGAACGTTCATCATCCCTCTCACTCGCCAACGCTTTAGTCAGCAACGGCCCGACTTCTTCCCATTTCAATTCGAATAGAGAACCCTTGCCCAGGCTTGACTCCGGATTGATCAGGCTACCTAGGACCGGTGCGTCCTTAAATTGCTTGTAGAGCTCTTCGAGGCCGATTCGAAGATTCGTGTTGTCTCCAGCCAGCGCCAACCATTCCTCTTTCTTGGCGCTGATCGACAAACCGGAACAGGCGACATTCAATTCCGGCAACACGCGGTAGCCACCTGCGCTCGGGTATTTCCAGGCAGTCAACGCCAGAGCAAAGGCGGCCAGCTCCACGCAGCGCTGATCCAGTTCCAGACCATGAATGTTTTCCCGCAGCACCGCATCCACCGCCTCCCTGGCCGAAAGACCGTCGCGCTCCATGCACATCGGCACCAGCATCAGGAAGGCTGCCACCAGGAAATGGCCCGAACCGCAGCAGGGGTCGAGGGTCTTCAGGTCGGCGAGTTGCTCCGGCCAGCCGTCAAAGGTTCCGGCTGCCGGTGTCCAGGTGCCGTCTTCCTGCTGCACAAAGCGCAGATAGTCCAGCGGCACATCGGGGATCGCCGCCTTCCGGCGCAGTTCCTCTTCGCTGCTGGCGTTTTTAAGGTCGGCTTCGCTGAGCCGTCTTGCCGCCCACCAGGCTCCCAGAGAGTTGTCGAGCAGGAAGCTGACCATGTAGGGCTCAGTGAAGAGCTGGGTGACGGCAGGCAGCTCCCGTGCGCCGATCTTGACCTCGGAGGCATTGACCTCGTCCTTCTTCTTGGCCTGCCAGAATTGATAGACCCAACCGAGGCTGTCGGAGGCGGTGAAGACCGGAAGCTCCAGGTCGGCCACAAGGCGCTCCAGTTTCTGCTGATGCTCGGGCGGCAACACCAGTTGGAAGACCGGCGAATCGAGCCGGAAGATCTGAGGCAGCATGCGGGCGGCAAACCGGGCGGCCAGCTCCCAACCGTTAGCCGCGCCTTCATCGGCGGCGAGGTCTTCACACTCTTCGAGGGTGACCGCCACCGGATCGTCCGGATCGGGATACATCAGCAGATTGTTCTCGGCCAAGAAGCGAGCAAACAGCATGCGGTGCCAATGCTCGTAGGCGACCTCTTCGATCAGCCGGTCCATGGTCTGGATCTTGCCACCGTTCAGGGAATCGCCCAGTTGGCGGCCATGAACGCGCAGCTTGCGGCGCAGCTCACGGTCCTGTTCGCTCAGGTGAGCAAAGGGCGCAGCTTCACCCACACCGAGTTGTTCCAGCGCAGCGCGGGCGGCGTCCTCGGCAATGTCACGCGCATCCTTGATGGTGCGTTCGAGTCGGTTTCTTAATGTTTTGTCCAGCGGCTGCATGCGTTCTTTCCCCTGAAGGCTGCTTATCGAATTACTACCGGCCCGTTTTGAAGGGCGGCCTTGAGTTGTTGTTTCACGTCGTCGACCCAGGCATCGATCTCCTCGTCGGTTTTCAGGGTGCGGCGCGGCACCTGAATGAACTGAGCCTGGGGTTCACACAGTTCGGCGGCCCCGCTGGCGACGTTGTCGAAGCGGGCAGGCATGGCCGCCACGCGGTCGGCAAACATCGAGAGGGCGCAGTTGTCCAGGGTGGTCAGCACGTCGCTGGTCGACTGCACCTCCACCTTGGGTCGAGCGGACTCGTGCAGGAACTGGGCGGACATGAGCTGATAACGCTGCTCCGGTTCCAGTTGCTGCCAGTTACTGTCATCCGCCAGGCGTTTGAGCCCTTCCGAATGACGGGAGGCATATTCGCCATCGAGCTTGTTGAGCTCATCGCGCAGCAGTTGGGTCAGGTTGGCAATCAACGGTCCGACCAGGTCGGGCTCTTCCAGAAGCTGGCGCTGCTGCTCGATAGTCTTCACCTGGGCCAGTATCACCTCGGCGTCCTGAAGCCCGGAGGCGTGGGTCATCAAGCGCTTCAATACGCTCCAGTTGGGCCAGCGTTTGGTGATGCGCTCGGCAAGGTCGGTCCAGCTATCGATGTTGCCGCCCAACTCTTCCCGCCGGTTGTAGAGGGCAAGCAGTTGCTCATTGCCCGCAGTAAGGCGGATTTCGTCGAGGGGCGTGGTGTCCGGCCGGGCCGGTTTCGGTGCCTCACCCCCAGCCTGGTCGGCAAGCTCCACCATTTTCTGCAGGAACTGCGGTATATAGGCCAGCTCCTCGCCCTGTTTGGCGGAGAGGCCGACCTTCTGCAACAGCTTGCGGATCTGGATGCGTTGGGCGGTGGTGACAGTGGCGGATTCCACCTTGAACATCACCTTGCCGATGGTTTTGCGCTCCAGCTCCTTGGGGTCGAGGGTTTGGCCTCGCTCGTCCTGCGCCCGGATCAGCCCGGCCACCAACAGCACTTGCAGGCCGCCGTCCACGGCGTCACGCGACCATCCGTAGGGTGAAGACTCGAACTGAGTGCGGATGTCCGCGCCTTTTTTGCCACCGGCGATGAAGCCGAGAATGGTTTTGCACACCGGATTTTTCGCAGGTTCGCCTTCGTCACCGACGGCCTTGAGGGCATCGGGAGCGCCTTTCTGGGCTTTTTCATAAACCTTGGACCAGCCCACGTGATCGGCGGTATGGAACTGCGGGTAGAGCCGTTGCAGCGCGTTGCCGGAGGCTTCGAGCACCATCTCCTGCAGATCGTTGCCGAGGATTTCATTACCGCCGCCCTGAAAGACGCGGGCTCCGGAGAAGGCTTCTTCGAGCAGTTCGCGGATTTTGCCTTCGGCGGTCTGCTTGGTGGTCTCCATGGCCGCTCGGGCTTCGGTGCCTTCCGGCGTGTTGGGAACACCGCGTTTATCCAACGTGGCGCTGGCTGCCTTGTAATCGATGAGGTGGTGGCGGAGGTCATCGGCCGAACGCTTGGGAATGAACACAAAAACAGTCGGGGATTGATTGCCCGCTTGCCTTGAATCGGCCCGCACCGAGTTTTCGTCAATGCTCCAGCCGTCGCGAACCCAGACGCAAATGCGCTGATCGGCATCGGTGGGAAGCTGGGCGTCGAACACCGGATAGATGTCGCGGGTGACCTTCGAGCTACCCTGGGTCAGGGAGAGCTTGCGCACCATCTCGCCAAAGCGCTTGCGGATGCGGTCGTCGCGTTCGGCCTCGATGCGGTGCGCCTCGTTGGACAAGGCGGAGCGCTGGCTCAGAAACTCATCACTCCAGGCCGCGCTTTCCTCGGTTTGAATGCGATATTCATCACCGACCTTCATCAGCAATTCGCATTTATCCAGCAGGCTGGGCAACTTGCTGCGTAAACTGCTGCTGCCGCGAGAAAGGTTTTCGACCAGTAGATCGGCGAGGGTATCAATGGTGGCCCGGATGCCGATTTCGTTGTTCTGGCTACCGAGCTTGTTGATGAGGAAGACCAGGCCGCAGGCTCGGGCCATGAGCTGTTCTTCTTCCGATCCCTTGTTCCAGCTCATGGTCTTTTCATGGACCTTGCGCGGCAGAATGCGTGACTGGAGCAATTTGTCGGCAGAGTCGAAGTAGAGATAGTCGGCCGGTACAACATGGCCCAGGGGCTCACTCAGGTTGGTCTGAATGACCTTGTGAACCATGCTGAGCTGGTTGCGGAGCTGGCTGTCGGTTCCGGTCTGATCCATGACCCGCAGGGTGTTTTCCCAGAAACGACGGCGCACCGGCAGAATGGGATAGTCCTGGGGGAAATGCGGAATGTCGTCCTGCCTGTGACCAATGGTCGTGCCCGCCAGATGTCGGGAGATCTCGCCCAGGTTGGTTTGCATGATCTGCTCAATGGGCGTCTTGGCTTCCGGCTTCTTGGCCAGAATGACCTGACGGATGACCGCGTCGACGTCGGCATCGGAGAGTTCCACGCGGATGGTGAAACGACCTTCGAGTTTCTTCAGGTTGCTGGTGCCGGTCACGGCAGTCTGACCGGTGCCGATGAATAGGAGTTTGCCGCCAATGTTCTTGCTGCAGGCTTCCACCGCCTCCTGGACGTCGATGGAGCGCTGGCTGTCTTCGCCGATGTACTGCTGCACCTCGTCAAGCACCACCAACGTCAGCGGGAATTTGCCATCCTTCGTCAGCGCCTGCCGAATGGCCTTGAGCATGTCATCGCTGGAGACGTCCTGAACGTAGGGGTAGAGATTGTTCAGGGTCTCGACGCAGGATGCGGGTGATGAAAAGAGCTTGGGCTTGGCCTGAACCAGGGCCTCGTGAAGCCCCTCGGCCACATAGAAGTTGTCCAGCTCTTCGTCCCAGTCGAAGCCATTCTGTTCAACATGAGCGCGAACCTGGTCATAGATTCCTTCGTGCTTGAGCCACATGACGAATCGGGCAACCGGATATTGCTCAGGCAATCCAGCGGATTTGAAGAGGATGCGCAGGAGTGCCAGCCGGACACTGCCGCTCGCACCGGCTCCCAGTGTGCCGGAGGCGGCGTGCAGCCCTCCATGGCGTTTGGCCTGGGTGCTCAATTCCTTGAAATTATCAGTGATGCCTTGAGGCAGGTTGGCAATGCCGCGAGCCGTGGCTCCATCCTCAAAGACGGTGTCGACCCAAAGCGCACGGAGCATTTTGACGAGGTGCGATTTACCTGATCCGTAAAAACCACTGACCCAGACGGCGGGTTGCTGTGCCTGGTCGATGTTTTTGAGGTATGTCTCAAGGATGTGTGACATCCCTTTCTCGTATTGGCCGTCACAGACGAAGGTCTCAAGCTCGTAACGGAGTACCGCCAGGGCCTGACTGGTCTTCTCGTCGTTGACGCTTGCCACACCCTCGTTGACCAGTTTTCGGGTGGCCGGATCTTTTTTGTAAATATCGCGATTATTCATCATCAACCCCTCGTTCAGTATTCCTTGTCCGCAGTGATCGGTACGGCGAGATAGTTCCACCCGTCATAGCCATCCAGCAGCCTGTAGTTGTTGTTTTCATAGCTGCCCGGGAAAAAGACCAGCAGCCGTCCCTTGACCATCGGGGCCAACTTGTCGACGACCTCTTTCACTTTCAGAAATCCAAAAAGCGAACCGACGCCTTTAATTGCCACGACGGAACCGGGTCCGATCTCGTTCTTTTGGAGGAAGGTTTCGAATTCATCGGTGATGAATGCGAGGTATTTCGGCAGTAGCGTGGAGAGCAGATGCGGTTTCTGAAAGTAGCTCTTGGCGTATCGTTGCGAGGCGAGCCAAATGGCAAAGGTATCCGTCAGGTCGAACATGGCCCACTCGTGGCCTGACTGTCGCGTGACGATTTCAAACTCATCGACCTTGGCCCGCAGCCAGCGCTCCTCCGTTTCGTTGTAGACGCAGAAAATCACGCGCTGTGCAGCAGCGGCATCATCGCGCCATGGAACGGAGATGTATTTGCTGTAGGACTGTATCAGCCGCTTAACTCTGCTCACGAAGCTACTCCATTTCTTCTTGATTGATCAGGTTCGGAAACAGAACCTCGATGACGTCACCCACACGCTTAAACACGATCCAGCCTTTGCGAGAGGCCTCTTCGGCGAGTTCAATTGCTTTGTCGAACGTGCAATCGAGCAACTTGGTGTATTCCGTTTGGAAAAGCGCCTGTCCTCTACTGCCTGCGAGATAGCCAAGGAGCAAAGCGTAAGAGACGCTCCCGGCGGTAGGATTAGCGCGGGAGCGCACTTTCCGGGCGCGTCCATAGAGGTGGCCGGACTTGGTCCACGTTGAATTGATGTTTTGCGCCGTTGACTTCAGCGTCGCCTTGCTGAAGCGGCCTGGCTCTTGGCTGTCAATGAATTCCTCAAGAGACTCACGGGTAATCGTTGCGCCTTCCGGAAATTTCAGAATGAACGGTGCTGTAGACCGGAAAATGGAGTCCCGAGCGTATGTGCAGAGCAGTGCCAGCAATGGCTGTCCATCAATGTCGCGATTCCAAAAGTAGAGAAGTGCCCGGAAAAGGACGTTGGTGCGGTCGAGAGAGTAAAGATCAACGAGATGTCGATATGTGAGCGTGCGGGTCTTGCCAGAGCGCTTGCCCAGGCAGTTCTCATCATCTATCGCCTGGAGGTAATCGCTCTTCTCAGCCTCGGGCCGGTCGACATAGGTCAATAAGGCCCCCAGCTCCTCAAGCATCATGGTGCGAGAAGTATGAGCGCCTCCGCGTTCGAAGCTGAACCCGAACCGGGATAATTGTTTATTCTTTTCCGTCATGCTCACCGCTGGTCTCACTTGCTCCGCCTTTGCGAACCCACTCGTCGATTTCGTCTTTCTTGAATTTCCAGAGACGACCGATCTTGTGGGCAGGCATGGCTTTTTCGCTGATCCACTTGTAGACCGTATCTCGCTTTATGCCGAGATAGGCCCCAATCTCATCTACGGATAGCCATCTGTCTTCCATCGTCTTAACTCCGGGTGCTCGCCGCCATCTCAAACGGTGACAAAGCCAAATGTTTAAGGTTTGGGTGGTCTATACCCGTTCTCATCCGGTTTGGTCGGACTAAAACAGAATAAAACTACGTGGCGGGCGAGAAAATGTCAAGGCAATGTTTGCCTTTTTAACCGAGTTTATTCGAATGAAGTCCCTGTCCAGATCCTTTCGGTTCGATTGCCGGATAGACCTGGACGCATCGGTGAACCGTCGTAAATCCAGGCGGCGCAGGGCTTTCTGTTCACCAGCACCGCCACCATCACCCGCTGGTACATGCTATGCCCACCGGGCCGGAAGCCTTCCAGCCGGTCGATGG
>JBKEBZ010000080.1:0-73173 GCA_047973425.1 Desulfopila sp. | reverse complement strand
CCTATTACTACCGCTATAAGGAGAAGGATATCCGCATCGCCGGCCGGAGACGGTATGAACAGTCATCTGCGTTTAAGGCGAGATACCGCTTCCGGGCCGGAGTCGAGGCGACGATGTCGGAATTCGACCGGCGAACTGGGGTGAAGCACCTCCGGGTTCGGGGGATGAGGGCTGTAGCCTTTGCGGTCATAATGAAGGCCATAGGTCTCAATATATTGCGGGCCAGCAGGTTCAGGAGGAGGGAAACCGCGCCGAAAGGACCACAATGTGGCATCTTGCTCAGGTTGCGGGCTGTTTATTGCGCTATCAAAGACCAATATGAACGGCAAATGAGGACATTTGCCGCAATCTTGGAAATCTTCCAGTCGAGAGTGACGAAACGACCGGAATTCGCTGTTTAGGTTTTTACGAGTCCATCAATCTTGAATTTTCCAGGAATCGGCGGAAAGACCGCTCCACTGGCAAGAATGCCTCGCAGTTCCCGAAGGTAGCGGCCGTCAAAACCCAGGCCGGCCATCAGCTCTTCCAGCAGCGCCAGACGCCGTTCATGGTGTTCGAGCTTGCAGGCGTCGTAACGCGGCAGATACAAGGTGGCGTCAGTCTCTTTGAGAAGCCAGTAGGCCAGGCCATAATGATCGATATGACAGTGCGTTATCAGAATATGACGGAGCCGGGAAAGATCGATATGACGGCGCAGATAGTCCCGTGCGGTTTCCGTGGGCGGGCCGGTATCGAAGAGAACCAGCCCATCCTCGGACTCGAGGGTGTAGCAGTGGACCGGACCAACCGGATACGGCGTGTCGATGGTGTGCTGGACAACCATATGCTCTTTCCTCAACCCGGCCATGTCATCACCGCCAGGCTCCAGCCCGGCAGAGACGCTCCGGCCCGCTGACGGTGAGATGGCAGGGGTCGGAATGAGCCAACAACCCGTCAAAAAAGGTATTTTTCTTCCTCACAGGCCGTTCTGGCGAGCAACCGCCTGGCCTGGAGCAGACCTGTCGCGTCATATTTGCAAAAACGGCGAATGCCGGAAAGGATCATGGTCAGGGTATCGCCCTCTTCGACATAGAAGGCACCCCGCCGGGCCGCCCCGCCCACCTCTTCGCTGGCCGTAAAGGCGCAGCTTTTCACCACGGCCTGCAACAGCTCCTGACGGCGCGGGCTGACGGTGGCAAAATGTTTCTCGGCGCGCAGCACCACACTCTCCAGGGCAAAGATCTGGATGGCGATATCGGCCGCGGCCAGGAGGATTTCCTGCTCATCGGCGATCTTGTCGAGGTATTTCTTCACCCCGGTACCGGCGAGTATCAGAAACAGTGTCTTCAGATTATCGAGCAGGGCCTTCTCGCCGGCAAAGGGGATGGTATCGTCAATCTCGGTAAAACTCGGAGTCATCAACGACTCGAACGCCTTCATCGCCTCGGCCTGCAGCGGCAGTTCCCCCTTCATGGCCTTGCGGAGGATCATTCCTGGAATGAGCAGACGATTGATCTCGTTGGTGCCCTCGAAGATCCGGTTGATCCGTTCATCCCGGTAATACCGCTCGGCGGGATAGTCGCTGACATAGCCATACCCCCCGTGGATCTGCACCACCTCGTCGACGGTACGGGCCAGAACCTCGCTGCAGTAGACCTTGGCGATGCCACACTCCGGCGCATACTCCTCGATGGCCCCTAAATACAGCTCATAATAGTTTTCGGCCTGGCGGTCAATGGTCTCGAGGTTACCATCGAGCAGACCGGCCAGCCGATAGACCAGCGACTCGGAAGCGTAGACCGCGGCGGTGAGGGTGGCGATCTTTTCGGCTATAGCCCCGAAGCTACTGATCTTCTTGCCAAACTGACTCCGCTCGTTGGCATATTTTATTCCCTCTACCAGGGCCATCTTCGAGGCGCCGCAGACCATCGCCCCGAGTTTGAAACGGCCGATATTGAGGACGTTGAAGGCGATCTTATGGCCCTTGCCGATCTCACCGAGCAGGTTTTCAACCGGCACCCGGCAGTCTTCGAAAATGACCTGGGTGGTGGAGGAGCCCTTGATCCCGAGCTTCTTCTCCTCGGCCCCGATCACCAGCCCGGGGAAATCCCGCTCGACCAGAAAGGCGGTGAAGTGCTGCTTGTCGATTTTGGCAAAGACCGTGAAGAGATTGGCAAAACCGCCATTGGTAATAAACTGTTTGGTGCCGTTGAGGAGATACGTTTTGCCATCCTCCGACAGCACGGCAGAGGCCTGGGCGCCCAGGGCATCGCTGCCCGAACCCGGTTCGGTGAGGCAATAGGCCGCCAGCCACTCCCCGGAAATGATTTTTTCGAGATACTTCTGTTTCTGCCGCTCACTCCCATAATAGATGAGCGGCAGAGTGCCGATGCCGGTGTGAGCGGCAAAGGCCACCGAAAACGAACCACCGTAGGCGATTTTCTCGCCCACCAGCATCGACGAGGCCTTGTCCAGCTCCAGCCCGCCGTACTCCTCTGGCGCATCCATCATCAACAGGCCCAGCTCGCCGCATTTTTTCATGCCCTGGACGACGAGATCGAAATTCTGGCTATCGATCTCTTCGATATGCGGGGCAATCTCATTGCGGATGAACTGCTCGCACGTCTCGGCCATCTGCCGCTGTTCGTCGGTAAAATCCTCCGGAGTGAAAAGGGTCTCGCAGGAGGTGGGGCGAATCAGGTATTCACCGCCCTTCATCAATTTATCAGCCATATCGTCACCTGTAGGGTTCATCGGGAATCTCCGCACAGTCAGTGAGGAGATCTGTTTTGTCGGCCTCACAACCTCTCAAAGATACCGGCAGCGCCCATGCCTCCGCCGATACACATGGTGACCATGCCGTAACGCAGCCGGCGGCGGCCCATCTCATGGAGCAGGGTTGCGGTGAGTTTGGCCCCAGTGCAGCCTAAAGGATGCCCGAGGGCGATCGCCCCGCCGTTGACGTTGACGATATCCGGATTAAGCCCCACTTCACCGATCACCGCCAGGGCCTGGGCGGCAAAGGCCTCGTTGAGCTCGATCAGCTCGATATCCGCCAGGTCCATGCCAGCCATTTTCAATACCGCCGGGATCGCGGCGACCGGGCCGATCCCCATGACTTCCGGGGCCACGCCATTGACCGAGAAGGCCACGAACCTGGCCATGGGATCCCGACCGATCTTCTGCAGATACGCTTCCGACACCACCAGGGTCGCCGCCGCACCATCGGTCATCTGCGAGGCGTTGCCGGCCGTGACCCGACCATCCGCCTTGAACACCGGCCGGAGTCGGGCCAGGGAATCGACCGTGGTCTCGGCCCGGACACCGTCATCGATACTGACCAGTTCGGTCTCCGTTTTGATTTTCCCGGCCAGCAGACTGGTTTTTTCGATCTCTACCGGGATGATCTCGTCGGTAAAACGGCCCTTGGCGATGGCCGCCGCCGCCTTGGCGTTACTCGCCGCCGCGAAGACATCCATCATCTCGCGGGTTACACTGTATCTGTCCGCCACCAGTTCGGCTGTCACCCCCATCGAGGCGTAGGCCTCCGGCCAGTTGAGCATCAGGTCCGGGTTGGCACTGTATTTCAAGCCCCCCAGCGGCACGCAGGACATGGACTCGACCCCGCCGGCAATGATGCAATCGGCAAAGCCACAGATGATCCGCTCGGCGGCAAGGGCGATACTCTGCAGCCCGGACGAGCAGAAACGGTTGATGGTCTGGCCGGGAACCTCGATCGGCAAGCCGGCCTTGAGACTGGCGATCCTGCCGACGTTCATCCCCTGTTCCGCCTCCGGAAAGGCGCAGCCGAGATAGACATCGTCGATAGTCTGCGGCTCAATCCCGGTCCGATCGACAAGGCCTTTGATGGCCGCTGCCGCCAGATCATCTGGCCGCATGTCCTTGAATTTTCCTTTTTTGGCCCGGCAGCCGGGGGTTCTGTAGCTTGCCAGTATATAGGCTTTTCTCATGGCATCCTCTTATATAGATCATCGAATGGTATCTAACCAGCATGGCTGGACCATAGAGCCTCAGCCACAACGAAGCATGAAACTTCCTCGGCGCGGCAACAGAGCGTTCCGCACTGGCGAGTTTCATATAAAATGTTATATTTTCCCGCTGGTTCAGATTTCATGGCTCAATTGCGCAATGGCTTGCCGGTCTTCAAGGTGTGCTGGACGCGCTCCGCGGTCTTCTTGTTGCCGCAGAACTGCAAAAAGGCCTCACGCTCGAGTTCAAGCAGATACTCTTCGCTGACAATCGTCCCCAGGTTGACGTCACCGCCACAGATAACCCGGGCAATGACAGTGGCCATCTCGAACTCGTAGTCGGTGATGAAACGACCCGCCTTCATATTCCACAGCTGGCTCTTGATGGCAGCGGCGACGCCCCGGCCGGGCGCGGCGATGTCGTGGCGCGGCAGCGGTGGCCGATAGTTGACCGCCAGCGCCAGCGCCTTCTGTTTGGCATCGCCGATCAGGCTGTCGATATCCATGGTGACGGTATCGCCGCACCGCATATAGTTCATATCGAAAAGATCCGCGGCGGAGGTCGAGACCTTTGCCGTAGCGATCTGTTCGAAATATTTGAAAATAAATGGCTGAACGTCGATCTTGTACTGACGGGCCAGATCCACCGCCCGAATGCACATCTCCTTGGTGCCGCCACCCGCAGGCAAGAGCCCCACCCCGATCTCCACCAACCCCATATAGGTCTCGGCATGGGCGTTGATGGCGGTGGAGTGCAGGCAGTATTCACAACCGCCGCCGAGCGTCAAGCGGAACGGGGCAGCCACCACCGGCACCCTGGCGTACTTCAGGGCCATGGTCGCCTTCTGGAAACCGCGCAGCACCAGGTTGATGTCGTCGTAGGCCCCCTCGGCCATAGCCACGGCCAGCATCATCAGGTTCGCCCCCGCCGAGAAGTTGGCTCCGCCGTTGCCGATCACCAGACCGACACCCTCCTCCTCGGCCCGTTTGACCGCCTTGTGGGTCATGGCCAGAATATCGCTGCTGATGGCGTTCATCTTGGAGTGAAATTCAAAACCGAAGACGCCGTCGCCGAGATCGATGATCGAACAGTTGCCGTTCTTCTCCACCTCCTTGCCAGCCTTCTTCAGGATCTCGAGCCTGACCTGGCCTTTCTTGACCGGAACCGGTAGATAGGCCCGGCTCTGCAGATCGAAGTATTCCTGGCGGCCGGACGGAGCGTAACGATACAACGACTCGATATTCTTCATCCCCTCCGGCACCGTGACCCCATCGCGCTCCGCCCGCTCGACAAAGGCGGCGACACCGATGGCATCGAGCATCTCGAACGGCCCGAGTTCCCAGTTGAATCCCCACTTCATCGCGTTATCGATATTGACCACGTCATCGGCGATCTCGGGAATACGGTTAAAGGTGTAGATCAGGGTGTCGCGTAACGATTTCCAGGCGAATTCCGCGGCCCTGTCCTCCCCATCGACCATCATCTTTATCCGGCGGCGAGGGTCGTCCGTCTGTTTGGCCATGGCGATGGAGGCAAACTTCGGCCTGGCCAGTGGTCGATAGTCGCCTGTCTGGTAGTCGTAATAGAAAATGACCTTCTTGCCGTCGACCAGACCTTTTTTATAAAAGCCCTGGCCGGTCTTGTCGCCGAGCCAGCCCTGGTCGATGAGCCTGGTCACGAATTCGGGTTTCTTGAAGATCTCCCGCTCTTCGTCGTCTTGCAGCAACTCAGAGGAGTTGTCGCCCACATGGGCCAGGGTATCGAGCCCGACCAGATCCGCGGTGCGGAAGGCCCCGCTTTTGGGCCTGGCCGTGGCCGGACCAGCGACGAGGTCGACCTCTTCCACGGTCATGCCCATCTCGACCATGAGCTGCATGGCTTTGTAGATGGCATAGACCCCGATGCGGTTGCCGATAAAGTTCGGGGTATCCTTGGCATGGACGATTCCCTTACCCAGCCGACCGGCAATGAATTTGGCCATGGCGGCGATCACCGTCGGCTCGGTGTCCGCGGTGGGCACCAGTTCCACCAGCCGCATGTACCTGGGCGGGTTGAAGAAATGGGTGACCAGAAAGTTTCTGCGAATCTCTTCCGGCAGTACCCTGGCCATCTCACCCACCGACAGACCGCTGGTATTGGTCGACAGGATGGTCCCCGGCGCCAGGTGGGGCGCGACCTTTGCCAGCAGGTCGAGCTTGACCGGCATATACTCGAGGACCACCTCGATCACCCAGTCGCACTCGGTAAGGCCGGTCAGATCGTCGTCAAGATTGCCGATCTCGATCTGGGCCACGGAGCTGCCAAGAAACAGCGGCGTCGGCCGCATCTTCAGTAACGTATCACGGCCTGTCCGGGCAAGACGATTACGCACCTCCGGGCTCGTCAGGGTCAGCCCTCTGGTCCGCTCCTCATCGGTCAGCTTTTTCGGGGCGATGTCAAGTAACAGAACCTCAAGTCCCGCATTGGCCAGATGGGCCGCTATGGTGGCACCCATAACGCCCGCACCGAGTACACCTACACGATGAATCTGCCTCATTGTTCTTCTCCATTACTGGTTTTCGGCCGGCCGACGAGACCGTTACCTGGTTGCATATAGAGTTCCTCGATGATGCTCTTGTACTTCTGATAGATTTCCTTGCGCTTGAGTTTGAGGGTGGCGGTCAGTTCTCCACCCTCGATAGTGAAGTCATGGTCGAGCAGGGCGAACCGTTTCAGGGTCTGGTAGGGCGGCTGACTCCCGTTCACGGTTTCCAGGCGACTGGCATAGACCGCCAGGATCCGCTCGTTGATCACCAGCTCACCAATGTCGATATAGGTGATATTCAGTTCCCGGCCCAGGTCGATGAGACGCTCGATATTGGGGGTCAAGAGACAGACCAGATACGGTTTTCTGTCACCGAAGACATAGGCCTGAGAAATGTACTTATCGAGTTTCAACTCATTTTCGAGGGGTTGGGGGGCAACGTTCTTGCCCCCGGCGGTAACGATGATCTCCTTTTTGCGGTCGATAATATAGAGATACCCTTCCTCGTCGATCCGGGCAATGTCGCCGGTCTTGAGCCAGCCATCTTCGATGGCCTCGCGGGTTGCCGCCTCATTCTTGTAATAGTGACGCATCAACTGCGGTCCCTTGACAGAGAGTTCGCCATCCTCTGCCAGCCTCAGCTCGGTCCCCTCAAGCGGCTTGCCCACCGAATCGAACCGGATATCTGCAAAACACGCCAGGCTGACGGCCGGGCTGGTTTCAGTCAAACCATATCCATTGAAGACCGGCATGCCGATGATCCACATGAACTCATTGACGGTTTTATCGAGTGGCGCTCCGCCGCAGATAAAATAGCGGATCCGGCCACCGAACCGTTTTCGCACCCTGGCAAACACCAGTTTGTCGACCAGTTGGTATTGCAGCTCAAGTGCGCCGACCGGTTCTCTGGCAACATATTTCTTCTGCACGTAACGACGCCCCACCTCGACTGCGAAACGAAAGAGATACCGGGAAAACGGCGAAGACTGATGGATGGCCTCGTGCACGCGTGAATAGATCTTTTCAAAGAGACGAGGCACGCTGACCATGTTCGTCGGCCTGATCTCGGTCATGTTCTCCATCACCTTCTGGACGTTTTCGGCAAAGGCGATGTGATGGCCGCAAAAGAGCGGGGTGTAGTAACCACCGGTACGTTCCAGCACGTGGCTGAGCGGCAGAAAGCTGAGAAATGTCAACTGGTCCTCGCTGGTACCGACCCGCTCCAGCCCACGACCGGCGTTGCTGAGAATATTGGCCTGGCTGAGCACCACCCCTTTCGGGACCCCTGTGGTGCCCGAGGTGTAGATGATGGTCAGCGTATCTTCGGGGACGATGCGCTCTATCCGGTGTTCGATCGCCAGCCTCTCCTTTTCGCTCAACGGCCGTTCGACCTCGGAAAGCTGGTACTGGGTGAAGACGGGAAAAGAGCGTTCCCCCATGAACCGCTCATAGGAAATGAGCAGTTCGACGTTGGGAATCTGGTCCCGGATGGCAAAGAGTTTTTCGTACTGCAGCCGGGTCGAGACAAAGACAATTCTGGCCTCGCAATGATTGATGACGTAGGCCGCCTGCTGCCCGGTATTGGTAGCATAGATCGGCACGGGTATCCCGCCTGCGACCTGGATACCGAAATCGGAAATGGCCCAACCCAGCCTGTTTTCTGAAAAGATGGCGACCCGGTCCCCGGGATTGACCCCAGCCTTCTCCAGGCCACGGGCCAGCAGCAGGACCCTTTCGTAGAATTCCTGGTAGGTGAGCGAGAGAAACACCCCCCGTTTGTTATAACTGATGGCAGTGCGTCTGGCATAGGTTCCGGCGTTGATTTTGAGAATTGCTGGGGCCGATCGATACGGTAGAAAGTTCATAATGCATCCGCTCCACGCTGATATCATGACAAAACCACTCCCCTGGCCAGTCGCAGGCTGTTACCATCTTGATAGCGTACCTTTACGTTTAAGTCAATCTCTTTCTTGGATCACCTCCGTAGATCCGGTCCTGCAAGTGGTCCGCGGATCGAGCTGACGACATGACGAAAGCCGAGAAAATCCATACCATACTGGTGAGCTGTAAGAATATGTTATCGTCCACATCCCCGCTTGACCTGCTCCGGGTCGCCGGGGTCGAACGCTGCCCGGCACACTGTTTACGTTAAGCGGCGAGGTTTCTCTCTGCTGTACGCGCCAGGCTGCCGGCAGAATCCTGCTGCAGTCCTGGTCGATCCCCGGTATAAACCACCATGGCTGGGCGAAAAGCCTTTATCCGAAAATCGCCGACAAGGAGTCGTTGGCACTTCCTCGGGATTTTCATGGTTCGTTGTGGCTGCGGTATCTGGTCCAGCCATGCTGGTTTATCCGAAACTCATCAGCACGAAAAACGCTGTTACCGCGCCGAGGAGTTTCATAACAGCGTAGCGGTGTCATCGTTGTGGTTGAGGCTACCTGGTCCAGCCATGCTGGTTTATATGAAACACTTCGGCTCGACCAGAAAGCCCCTCTTTCACCAACAGGACGACACCAACGATGACCCCGGCAATCATTCTTTTGGAAAAACGGAAAATTCCCCATACGGTACATGCCTACCAGCATGAGCCCTCATATCCATCTTTTGGTCTGGAAGCCTCGGAAAAACTGGGAATTCCTCCCAAACGGGTCTTCAAGACCCTGGTTGTCGCCCTCGACGACGGCACCATGGTGGTGGCCATCATTCCCGTCGACCAGACCCTGTCGATGAAACGACTCGCCAAGGCGGCCAAGGCGAAAAAAGCGGTGATGGCCGACGGCAACGCCGTGGGAAAAACCACCGGCTACGTGTTAGGTGGAGTCAGCCCGCTGGCCCAGAAGAAGTCATTGAAAACCTATCTCGATGTCACCGCGGCCAGCCAGTCGACCATCTTTGTCAGCGGCGGTCGACGTGGCCTGGAAATCGAGCTCGTCCCGGCCGACCTGCTCCGTCTCACCCGCGGAGTCACCGCCCACCTCTGCCAGGAGGAGAGCGAGCCGGCAGGCAATGACCTCACTTGACAGTGGCATGCGCGCCACTTAGCTTCTCTAGTACGGTTGGCTGCCGGTTCAGCCCCGACCTGAAACGAATGAAGGGATGGGCAGCGCCGGCAACCGGTCAACACCATCACAGAGCGCGATGTACCACCAGACGCACTCACCTTCAAGGAGGAGCGACCATGTCATATACCTGTCAGAACTGTGGAGCCACCGCCGATGAACCCGGTCATCTCTGCAACCCCAGCACCGAAAGCCTGACCTGTAAATTCTGTGGCGAAACCAATGTCTCCGCCAACCATATCTGCAGGGACAAGCTTGCGGCAATGCAGTATTCCTGCGAGAGCTGCGGCCGGATCTCCGCCGAAGCCGGCCATCTCTGTACGCCGGTCAAGATCAAGTAGTCCCCTCTGGGAAGCAGCGCCGACCTCGCGACATCGACGGTCGGCACCCTTTCCCCCGCTGCCCGGGGTATCGACGAGAGGTCGACTCGACGACCCTGCCCTGCAGCAGATCGCCTCCCAGCCATGGACACGCCACTTTTTTTGTACCCTTACGAACTGAAATTATTGCGCCATTGCCAAGACAAGCATATCATAGGGAGATGCCGCACAGAGAGTTTTGTATTTCTGTCAACAGGCATATATTTTCCGTTTTTTTTATCCGAAACTCGCCAGCGCGGAAAGCTCTTTTACCGGGCTGAAGAGTTTCAAACAGCGTAGCGGTTCGACAACAAGGTAGCAAAGGAGAAAGCAATGAGGAGAAAAGCTGCAATCATCTGTTCGGCCCTGGTCGGAGGAATGCTGCTGGGACAGTCGGCAACCGCAGCCGATGTTGTCTCATCGTTAGGAGCCGGTATCGGCATGGGTCCGGACTATGAGGGATCTGACAATTACACTCTGGTACCGCTGCTCTACGGCCAGATCGGCTGGGGAAATGGCCAGTACGTCGCGCTCGAGGGCAACCAACTGCGCTGGAACATGGGAAACAACCAGATCGAGTTCGGTCCTCTGCTGCAATATCGTCCCAAACGCGGTAACGTCGATGACAATCGGGTCGACGACCTGCAGAATATCGATGCCGCCGCCGAAGCCGGCATGTTCATCACCGGCCGATCCGGCCCCTGGAGCGCCACGGCGGAATTTGCGGCAGACATCTCCGACACCTACAACGGCTATCTCATCACCCTGATCGGCCGGTACCAGACCCAGACCACCGATGAGTTGACCACAACCTTCAAGATCTCATCCACCTATGCCAGCGGCAACTATATGGAAACCTATTTCCAGATAGACAACGGCAACCGGCACGGCAGCTCGCTGCACAACTACAAGGCCGACCGGGGCCAGTTGAAGGATATCGGTCTGGCCATGGTCAACGATTACCGTATCAACAGGAACTGGTCGATCATGGGCAATATCGGTTACAAATATCTGCTGGGCGATGCCGCGGACAGCCCGATCGTCGAGCGCGCCGGCAGCGAAGGCCAGTTCTATCTCGGTGCGATGGGGGTCTATCATTTCTAACCAGCACAGCTGGACCAGATAGCCTCAGCCACAACGGAACATGCAACTCCTCGGTGCGGCAACAGAGCTCTCCGTGCTGATGCGTTGCATATAAACCAGCACGGCTGGACCAGATAGCCTCAGCCACAACGGAACATGCAACTCCTCGGGGCGGTAACAGAGCTCTCCGTGCTGATGCGTTGCATATAAACCAGCATGGCTGGACCAGATAGCCTCAGCCACAACGGAACATGCAACTCCTCGGCGCGGTAACAGAGCTCTCCGTGCTGATGCGTTGCATATAAACCAGCAGCGCCGGGCCAGGTAACCTCAGCCACAACGGAACATGCAACTCCTCGGGGCGGCAACAGAGCTTTCCGTGCTGATGCGTTGCATATAAACCAGCACGGCTGGACCAGATAGCCTCAGTCACAACGGAACATGCAACTCCTCGGGGCGGCAACAGAGCTTTCCGCACTGACGCGTTGCATATACCATCAACAGACCAGGATCAGAAGTGAGGCCGGCATCGGGCCTTGCATAGGTCGCGACAACACGATCAGCTATCGTCGCCGTCCGCAAAGGAGCCGAGCGGTCGTTGGAAGGTGAAACGCGCGGGGTCCGCGACCAGCACGTCCCACACCTCCTGGCTATTGCCCCCCATAGCGGCAAAAGGCGATGCCACCAGGAACACCACCGTGCCGCACAGCGTCGCCACCACCCCCAGCGGCCGCACCAGCAGTGCGTCGGCCGCCAGCACCTCCGGGCCAGCCGCAGGTTCTTCGTTGGCCGCGACAGCCGATCCCCTCTCGAATGCGACCGCGGCCACAGGCTCTCCACCCCAGCCCTGAGCCGTTTCCGCAGGAGAGAGAACGGGCGTCAGACAGAGGCCGAGAACAAGGCAGACGACAACGACAATTTTTTGATACCCGTACATCATAGCGTACCTCTCGAGTTGATGATCATGATCCGCAGTGTAACCGCTCACCACATCTTGGCCCAAGGTGGGTAAACCCCGCCGGCCCGCAAGAGGCCTCACCGGTATCGCTCCGGGCTACGGCAACAAAATCGTACTGCCGGTGGTCTTTCTCGACTCAAGCGTCTGGTGGGCCGCGGCCACATCCCGCAGCGCAAACTCCTGGGCTATGCGGATCTTGACCGCCCCGGACGCCACTGCGGCAAACAGGTCCTCGGCATGGGCGATGAGATCTGAGCGCAGACGGACATAATCCATCAGGGTAGGCCTGGTCAGAAAAAGCGACCCCTTGGCCGCCAATACGCCGACATTGAACGGCTCGACCGAGCCGGAAGACTGGCCGAAAGACACCATGGTGCCCATGGGCCGCAGGCAGTCGAGCGACCGCAGGAATGTGGTCTTGCCGACCGAATCGTAGACCACGTCGACCAGCTTGCCGCCGGTTATCTTTCGCACCCGTTCAACGAAATCCTCTTCCCGGTAGAGAATCGGATGCTGGCAACCGTTGGTCCGGGCCAGTTCCGCCTTTTCCCTGCTGCCGACGGTACCGATGACAGTCGCCCCGAGCGAGCTGGCCCACTGACAGAGGATGGAGCCTACCCCGCCGGAAGCCGCATGGACCAGAAGGGTATCCCCTTTTTCCACCGGAAAGCAGCCCCGCAGCAGGTAGCGCGCGGTCATCCCCTGGAGCATCATCGCCGCCGCCTCGCGGGTCGATATCGCCTCCGGCAGCTTGACCAGTCGATCTGCCGGAATACAACGCACCTGGGCATAGGCGCCAAGCGGTCCGCCGGCATAGGCGACCCTGTCGCCGACAACGAACTCGCTCACCGCTTCACCTACCGCATCCACTCTTCCCGCCCCTTCCGAACCGAGGATCGCCGGCATTTCCGCCAGGGGGTACAGACCGGTGCGATGGTAGACATCGATAAAATTGAGTCCTATCGCCTCGTGGATGACCCGCACCTCTCCTGGTCCCGGCGTTCCTGGCGCATACTCCTCGTACGATAGAACCTCCGGCCCACCTGTTTTATGAATCCGTATCGCGTAGCTCATTTTTTCTTCCCGTATTTTTTCATTGTCATTGGTTCCACCTCTTGGCCCGGAAAACGCTGTCACCACGCCAATGACCATCAATTGCGTTCACAGCATGCGCCCCCCCTGCAGACAACGCCGGTTGAGCACCCAGCGAAGAAACTGGGCATAGACCCGCCAGACCTCATCGCCATAGCCGCCGGCCATGACGAAGACCGAAGGGATCTTCCGCTCCTGCAGCCAGGTATAGATCAGCCGGTCACGGGCAAACATCTGCTGCAGCGAGAGCTTGAGCAGCGATGCCGATGGCAGCTCATCCTTTTCGTACGGATCGGCGCCGCAGACCACGATGGCCAGATCGGGTCCGGGCCATCGCTCCAACCGACCGAGACCGTCCCGCAATCGTTCCAGATACAGATGCTCCTCGCCGCTGTCGACCGGGATATCGATGTCGCTGGGCAGAAAAGAAGGATTGACGCTGCCGTCAGCCAGGATCCTGGGGCCATCCAGCGGCCAGCCTCGGGCCATATGCACCGAAAGGGTCCTGATAGAGTCGTCGCCGCTGGTAAGCGCCGCGGTGCCATCGCCCTTGTGGGCGTCGACATCGATGACCCACACCTGCTTCACCTTCTTTTCATGCTGCAGCTTGCGGGCAGCGATAACCACATCGTTGAGCAGGCAGAACCCATAGCCGGTGTCACGCCGGGCATGGTGGGCCCCGCCGGTAAACGAGAAGCAGAACCCTTTGGTCAGGGCGATACGCGCCCCCTGGACCGTACCGGCCGCCTTCAGCAGCAGGCGGGCAAACAGATCGGTCAACGGTCGACTGGCACTCTCTGGAGCGTAACGGTGGTACCTGCCCTGTTCATCGATCAGCTCATAGGTGGTGATCAGCTCGCGCTCAAGCCCATCGGCATAGAGGCGTTCGACATAGTCGGCGGAATGGACCCGCAAGAGATCCTCCCGACACAGAGATTCGTCGATGTGCTTGCAGTGCCATTTCGTTTGGAACGGTTTCAGCCCGGGATCCGCCAGAAGCGCGGCAAAGGTCTTGACGGCCCGACTGTCCCTGACGGGGATCTGGATACCGAATTCATCTATACTTACCGGGACGCTTGGGTCATAAAGGATCATCGTTCACCTGTTTCTCAGCAGAAGTTCGCTGGTTGGCTCGCGGACAGAGCGGCCGGTACCCGAAACCATGGCTTGCGCCCGACCTATCACACAGGTAAGGTCTCTGCCCGGGGGCTGTCAAGCAGATTTCAGGCCAGCCAAGACAGTCGACCTTCACACTGAAGAGCCATTGAACCGCAGGCGCCGCATTGATAAATCGGGCCCGGCCTGATACAATGGGCCGGCCTGCGGAGCCTGCGAACCAGGCTGCCTCTGCCCCAGCGATGACAGCGCCGGGCCATTATGAAACTCTCAGGCACGATAACAGTGCGTTGCACTCGGGGCGTTTTGCATACAACATACTTCACCAGGAATCCCTCCCCCATGAACAAAGATATCGCCCGGTACCTACTGGAAAAAGAAGCGGTCAAACTCAGCGTCGCCAAACCGTTCACCTTCGTATCCGGGATCAAGAGCCCGATCTACTGTGACAATAGAAAGATGCTGGCCTTTGCCGCCGAGCGTGGCAAGATCGTCGACGCCTTTCTCCTGGCGCTCAAAGGCAGAACGTTCGACGTCATCGCCGGCACGGCCACCGCGGGCATCCCCTGGGCCGCCTTTATCGCCGACCGGCTGGGTGTGCCGATGGCCTACATCAGAAGCACGAAGAAGGCCCATGGCACCGGTCGGCAGATCGAGGGAGCGGAGGTCGCCGGCAAAAAGGTCATCGTGATCGAAGACCTCGTCTCCACCGGCGGCAGCTGTCTCGCGGCCCTTACAGCCTGTCGGGACGAGGGGGCCGGGGCGGTGGAAATCGCCGCCATCTTCTCCTATCAGTTTGAGAGCGCCCAGCAGAACTTCAGCAAGGCGGATTGCCAGTGCACGGTGCTGACCGACTTTTCGACCCTGCTGGAGGTGGCCAGGGACCTGCAGCTGATCGACGAGCCGGAGCTGCTCATGGCCCGACAGTGGCGCCAGGATCCGGAGCACTGGGGCAGATAGTCACCGTCAACACTGAGGCCGGATCCGGTCTGCCCCAAAAAAGATATGACGATGAACAACAAGATATTCTGGCTCCTGGCCGTACCGCTGCTCATCCAGCACCCTGCCCCGGCAGAGGCCGACCTCGGCCCGGCCCTCACCGGTCTCAGCGCGATGGCAAACGATGCCACCACCGCCTTTTCCGGTCCGGCGGGAATCACCCGTCTTGACACGCCGCAACTTGTGCTGCAGACCTCGCTGGCCTATACCAGGTCAAAGTTCACGGTCGATGAGGCGACCACCACCGGTGGCGACGGTGAGGACGACACCTCGCTGCTGGCTATCCCCGGCCTCTTCTATGTCAATCCGCTCACCGACCGTCTCAGTGTCGGGCTCTCGATCAACGTGCCCTCCGGGATCGGCTACGACTACGGCAACGGCTGGGCCGGCCGCTACCATACGACCAGGACCCAGCTGACCTTTTTTGCCGGCTCGGCGGTGGCCGCCTACAGACTGACCGACAAGCTCTCTGTCGCCGCCGGTCCCTACATGATGTACCTCGACTCGGAAACGGAGTCGAGGGTCAACAACCTCCTGCCCCGCGCCGGTGACGGCCGGGTCAAGCTGAGTGAATCGGGCGCGGATATCGGCTATGTGATCTCGATGCTCTATGAATTCTCCGACTCCACCCGTATCGGGGCAACCTACCACTCCGAACTGCAACCCGACCTCGACGGCACCCCCTCATTTCACAATATCGATCCCCTGTATCGGAAAATTCTGGCCGCAGCCGATTTGCTCGGCACCACGGTCAAGGTCGATTTCACCGTGCCGGCCATCGCCCAGGCCGGCTTTTACACGGAGTTCGCCGACAACTGGTCGATAACCGGTGATCTCCTCTGGCTCGACATGTCCGAATTCGGGGTGACCCAGCTGAAGGTTCAGCCCGACAGCATCGCCGCGAAGAGCAGATACCGGGATATGTGGATCATGAACGTGGGCCTGCGCTACAGTTACGCCCCCGAGCATGCCGTCTCGGTGGGCGGCATCTACGGCACCTCGCCGGTAAAGGACAGCAAACGTAACATCGCCCGCCCCCTCGACCGGCTCGTCGGCGGAGGCATAGGCCTCGAGATGCCTGTCTACGACCATCCCTGTCGGTTCAATCTCAACTATTTCGATCTGGGCGATGGCGACGTCAAGGCCAAGGGCGACCCGTTCACCGGAGACTTCTCCGGCTCTTTTGCCGAGAACTGGGCCCTGATGTTCGATTTCCAGATCCAGATATGATGGCGTCGTAAAAAGCCCGATCTCCTGCGTTGCAGCGGGATCGGCCACTGCTCGGCGTACCACATGTACGCCTGTGCTTGACCGACACCACTGCGCCTTGTATATCGAGCTTTTGTACTTAGCCATCCTGTATGCACGCTTGAGGTTTTTACGAGAGCACCAGATATGACCTTCTGTCAGGTGAGCCAAGGCCTGCCTGGCAAACCCGGCTGGGCCACGTTCCTTCAGACAGATCACTGTTGCCCGACCCGGGCAGAGTCTGTTACCCTTTTCCATCCAGTTCCACCGGCCACAGCCGGCGGGGCGCAATCATCAAGAGTGTGAGATCAATCTCCCGGAGCACAAGAACCATGAACCAGACCATGCCCAACATCAGACCGAACCTCGTTGAAGATTTTCCCGATATTCACCCCACCGCCCTGATCGACCCCTCTGCCCAGATCATAGGCAACGTCAAGATCGGTAGAAATGTTTTCGTCGCTCCGCTGGCGGTGATCCGCTCCGACGAGCCCGGCCCGGACGGCAAGGTCGCACCGATCGTGATCGACGAGGAGGCCAACATCCAGGATGGGGTGATCATCCACAGCCATGGCGGCGACCTGGTTGTCATCGGTCCCCAGACGACAGTGGGCCACGGGTCGACGCTCCACGGCCCATGCCTGATCAAGGAAGGGTGCTTTCTGGCAATGCGCTGCGCCCTGTACCACGCCAATCTCGACCCCCATGTCTGGGTGGGCATGAACGCCTCGATCATGCGGGTGACACTCGACGCCTATAGTTACGTGCCCGCCGGCACCATCCTCAGCTCCAAGCGTGACGCCTTGAATCTGCGGCTGGTCTCGGAAAAAGAGAAGGCCTATATGGAAAAGGTCCTGATGGCGACCAACCGCCTGCGCGAGGACTATCGCCGGTTTCGCTTCAAGACAACGCCCAGCGCCAGAGAATAAGGTCGGGACAATGGCCTGGCGTGGTCATTCATAACCGCAGCTGCCAGTAGACGACGCCAGGCAGAGGATTCTGATAATAGGGACCGATTCGCTCGAAGCCAAGGGTCGCATACAGATGCATGGCTCCGCCGAGCCTGTCGAGGGTATCGAGCCGCATCGAGTGGTACCCCAGCTCTCTGGCGCGGGCGATGATCTGCTCGGCAAGCCGTCTGCCCAGACCGGTTCCCCGCGCCTCCGGTCTGACATAGAGACGCTTCATCTCGCACACCCCGACGGCGAACTTTCTGAGAGCGACACAGCCGACGAACCGGTCCCCGGAGCAGGCGATGAGCAGATCCCCATCGGGCTGTCGATACCTGCCCGGCAATGAGGCGAGTTCTTCGGCAAAATGCTGAAAACAGAGATCGACATCGAGAAATTCTTCATACTCTCGAAACAGTCGTCGCACCGCCAGAAGTTCGGCCCCGGTCTTGACGCGCTGTATGGCGACCCCTTGCTCCGGACCACCGGAAACACATGTTTTTTCTAGCAACTTCAGCTCAATATCAGACATATCACCTCCCCTCGCCACAGCTGCGGCGAGATCTTCCCAGACCGCGTCATCTCGCTGGCCCGATCCCAGTTACCGTCTCGTGCAGGAGATTCGCCAGCCGCCGGTGCAGCCCATCCTCACGCGGGCCACGATCCGCCTCCCCCGAATTTCTCCCAGACTACGACCAGCCAGCCTCCAGCAGAATGCGGGCATCGCTGACAAAACACTGCCATTCCTTCAGGATATGGTGGGCCGTATCGAGGGAAACCTCGACAAAGCCCACCGCATCGCCCGGACAGGCCTGGCCGATCCGCCAGAGATCGCCGCTCACCACCGTGGCGATGCAGGTGTAGCCGCCGATGGTCTGCTCGCTCAGCAGCACGATGGGCTGGCCGTCCGCCGGTATCTGGATATTTCCCGGCGTGACCGGTTCCGAGAGGATGCTTGCCGGTGCTCCCGGGTCGCGTTCCACGACCGGCCCACTCAGCCGGCAGCCCATCCGATCACTTTTCGGGGTAACGGTGAAGGTTGCGGCGAAAAAATGCGCCAGCGCGGTCGCAAAAAACTGGTCATGGGGGCCGACCACCACTCGCAACGACAGGGATTGCGGATAGATGGGCACCCAGGGCAGCTGGCGCGGCGCAGCCAGCGGCGATGCCGCCCCCCTGGCCAGGAGATCACCGTCCGCCAGGGCTCGGCCCTGCAAACCGCCAAGTTCACCACCAAGATAGGTGGACCGGCTCCCCAGGACTTCAGGGACCGCGATGCCGCCGCCGATCGCCAGATAGGCACGGCAGCCGTTTTCGGCAAACCCCAGTTCGAGCCGATCACCGGCTTTCACCCGCAGCGAGCACCACTGGCGCACGGCCGCACCGTTGAGATATGGGTTCATCGCAGCCCCGGTGATGGCGATATCGGCCTCGCACAAAAACTCCACTGTCGACCCGGCCATGGTCATCTCCAGGGTGGCGGCGCCCTCGCTGTTGCCCACCAGCCAGTTGGCCAGGCGATGGGCGTAGGGATCGAGCGCCCCGGAAAATGGTACGCCGAGTTGGGCTGCGCCACCCCGCCCCAGGTCCTGCACCGTGGTCAAGGGACCGGCAGAGAGGGTGGTGAGAACCGGTATCATGGCCATTCCTCCCGGCTGATCCGCTGATATTGCTTAAGTGAAACCGCGACAAAACGGATCGCGTCACCGACCCGATAGGGAATAGGCTGGTCGCGCTCCGGGGCGAAAAGACGTCGCGGCGTACGGCCGATCAACTGCCAGCCGCCCGGGCTGGCCAGGGGATAGACCCCGGTCTGACCGCCGGCAATGCCCACCGAACCAGCGGGAACCCGCAGCCGGGGGGTGACGAGCCGGGGGGTGTGCAGCCGGGGATCAAGTCCGCCGAGATAACAGAATCCGGGGGCGAAACCGATGGCGTAGATAGGGTAGGCGACAGCGCCGTGCAGTCGGATCACCTCCTGGGGATCCAGGCCGTTGTGGTCAGCCACCACGGCCAGATCGGGGCCGAATTCACCGCCGTAACAGACCGGGATCTCGACAGTCTCCGCCGACTCCAGCGCGATCTCGCCCAGCCGCTCCTCCAGTGCCAGCACCAGGTCGCAGAGCTCTGGCCAGCGGATCTGTTGCGGCCGGTAGCGCACCGCCAGGGTACAATAGGAGGTTACCACCTCGACAATGGCCGGATGAGCGAGCCCATCGAGTGACATCGCCAGCCGTCTGACCCGGGCATTGACCAGAGGATCGATGGCGTCACCGTAGGTCGCCAGCAAAGTGGTGTCACCGCTGGGGCGAAAGTGTCTACTCTTGGCTGTTTTGGTATGCATGGGAAATCCGCGTTTCTGGACGGGCACTGGTCAGCCGTCGCTCATCCGGCACCACGGCCCACCGCCGTCATGGCGCTGACCGCCACCCCGCCGGCCGTCAGTCGGGCCCTGATGGCCGCGGCCAGGGCCACCGCCCGGGGGTTGTCACCGTGCACACAGAGGGTATCCACCGCCATCGGCACCGGCGTGCCGGCAAGACTCACCACCTGTCCCCTTTGGACCATGGCGAGCGCACGTTCCGCGGCGATCTCCGGGTCATCGATCACCGCACCGGCCAGGGCACGGGGCGCCAGGGTCCCATCGGCGGTGTAGCCACGATCGGGAAAGGCCTCGAACACCACCTTAACGCCCTCCTCCCCGGCGATGGCCCGCATCCGCTCGGCCTGACCGCCGGCCAGAACCACCAGCAGCAGGTCGCGGTCGATCCGAGCCACCGCCCGGGCAATCGTCCGGATCAACTCGTCATCGCCCACCGCCATATTGTAGAGGGCACCATGGGGTTTGACATGCGCCAGCCGAACCCCGTTGGCCGCACAGAACCCCATCAGGGCACCGATCTGGTAGGTGAGATAGGCCTCGATCTCCGCTGGGTCGCAGTGCATATTCCGGCGACCGAAACCGAGGAGGTCGGGAAAACCGGGATGGGCGCCGATCGCGACCCCATGGTCCCGGGCCAGGCGTACCGTGCGGGCCATCACCAGGGGGTCGCCGGCATGGAAACCGCAGGCGATGTTGGCCGAGGAGATCGAGGTGATGATATCGCTGTCCATCCCCAGGGTATAGGCCCCGAAACTCTCGCCCATGTCGCAGTTGATATCGATGTTCATCTTCGTTGTCACCGGTAAAAGGGAAAAAATACCATACCGCACACCAGGCCCAGGCCCACCTCACATCAGATTGGGCAGAACCATCACGATAGCCGGCACGACGGTAATCAGCGCGGTCATCGCCGCCATCAGCAGAAAGAACGGCAAGGCCGCCTTGGCGATGACCAGCAGATCGTCGTCCTCAAGCGAGCTGATCACAAAGAGATTGAAGCCGACCGGCGGGGTTATCTGGGCCAGTTCGATCATCAGCACCAGGTAGATGCCGAACCATACCGGATCGAACCCGGCGGCAGTAACCAACGGTAAAACGATGGGGGTGGTCATCACGATCATCGAAAAACCGTCGACCAGGGCGCCGAGCACCACATATAACAGGGTCAGGATGAGAATCAGCATGTAGGGTGAAACCCCCATCTCGGCCACCAGCAGGGTGAGCTTGCGGGTCAACCCGAGATAGCCCACCACCACCGACAAGTACGAGGCGCCGAGGACGATGAGCATGATCATCGCCGAGGTCTTGATCGCCCCCATGAGGCTGTCGCAAAAGACCTGCCACTGCAGGCTTCTGGTCAGGGCCGCAAACCCCAGGGCGCCGAGCACCCCGACCGCGCCCGCCTCGGTGGGCGTGGCCCAGCCCGCATAGAGGCTGCCGAGCACCACGAGAATGAGCACGACCACCGGCGCGATTTCCGGGATGGCCCGCAGTCTCTGCCGCCAGCTGTGCCGTTCGGCCTCGACCGGGACCAGGCGAGGATTACGCCAGCAGCGCAGGGCGATATAGAGGCTGAACAGCCCGGCCAGCACCAGCCCGGGAAGGATGCCGGCGATAAACAGCTTGCCGATGGACACATCGCCAATAATACCGTAGACCAGCATCATCATCGAGGGCGGAATGAGAAAGCCCAGGGTACCGGCTCCGGCCAGCGAGCCGATGGCCAGACGTTTGTCATAGCCTCGCTGTCGCAGCTCCGGCACGGTGATCTTGCCCACCGTGGCGGTGGTGGCAGCCGATGAGCCGCTGACCGCGGCAAAAAAGGTACAGGCCAGGATGTTGACATGGAGCAGCTTGCCGGGAATCCAGTCCATCCATGGCGTCAACCCGGCGAAGAGGTCCCGGGAGATCCTGCTGCGAAAGAGAATCTCTCCCATCCAGACGAACATCGGCAGGGCCATCATCGTCGAACCGCTGGTGTTGTTCCAGGCGGTAGTAGCCAGGATCGAGCCATAGGGCAGATCGGTAAACAAGAAAAAACCGCCGAGACCGACCAGAAAAAGAGCGATGCCGATCCAGACGGTTCCCCCCATGAAGACCACCAGCAGGCCAGCGAGCGTTATGGCGATATTGGCAAATTCCACAGCAACCCTCCCTCGTCGCTATCGTCCCAGTTCCCTGGATTCATCGAGCACCGCGAGCCCCTCGGTGTCACCGCTGAAAGCCAGCACCGCCTTCAGCAGCTCGCCGACAAACTGCATGGTCAAAGCCAGGGCGCCCAGCACCATGAAGAACTGGGGCACCGCCAGATAGGTGGCCGAGATCTGCATCGACTGGGAGCCGGTGACAAAGGAATCCCAGCAGAAGAGCGTGCAGAACCAGGTCACTGCGGCGGCAAAGACCAGGCCGACCAGACAGCACAACCCGTCGAGCAGGATCCGGGCCCGCCCCTTGACCAGGCCAAACAGCAGGGTCATCCGGATATGCCCCTTCTCTTTTAGGGTATAACTCAGGGCGAGGAAGGTGATACCGCACATCAGGTAGCCCAGATATTCATCGGTGATATAGAGGGTGCGGTCAAAAAAGGTGCGCAGGACGATCTCTGCCACGGTCATGGCCAGGCCGAGGCAGAGCAGCAGGGCGGCGGCAGCGCCGCTTGCAGTCGAGATGCGGTCGATAGAGTGTATCAGCCATTTCATGAGCCAGGTTCTCCACGGGAAAAGGACGTAGGCTTTGGCATCCGTCAGCGGACAGCGCCACCTTGACGCTTACCGCTGCACCTTGTCGAGATATTCCCGGTAGAGAGCCTTCGCTTCCGGCGAGGCGTCCTCAAGCCAGTCGGTACGGATCTTTTCGGTGATGGCGGCAAGACTCTTCATGAACTCGGCCGAGGGCACGACCACCTCCATGCCGTTCTCCACGCAGACCTGCTCCTTCTCCTTATCCAGAGCCACGACCTTCTGCCACATGGCCTCTTCCATCTCCCGGCCGACCTGGACAAGGGCCTCCTGGGTCTTTGTGTCGAGTTTGTTGAAGGCCGCAAGGTTGACGTTGACCATGTCAGTGGCAATGGTGATGTTCATAGGCTGATAATACCTCAGCACCTCCCAGAACTTGGCGTCCACCGCCGTGGGGGTCGAGGTGATCACCGAATCGATGGCGCCGGTGGCCAGGGAGGAGTACACCTCGCTAAACGCCAGGGCATAGGGGGTTCCGCCGGTGGCCTCGACCACCAGAGCCCCATTTTTATCGTAGGTTCGGGTTTTCAATCCCTTCATCTCGGCCACCCCGGAGACCGCTCGCTTGGTCCACAGACCGGCACCGGGCCAGGGCGAGATATAGAGAATCTTCTGCCCCCACTTTTCGGCGGCCTTGTCAAAATAGGGCCGGGCGGTATCGCTCAACAGCCTGGCCTCCTGGAAATCCAGCGCCAGAAACGGCAGGGTACCGACCTGGAAGATCTTCTCTTCTCCGGCAACGCCACTGACCAGCATATCAGAGAGCTGGACCATACCGTCCCGGACCACCTTCAACAGCTCCGGCCCCTTGTAGCCCAGCGCACCACCACTGCTCACCATGATCTCCAGCTCGCCATCGGTGCCCTCCCTGACCTTGGCGGCAAATTCCTCGAGGGCGAGGGTCTGATGGTTATTGGGTGGCCAGACCGAGTTGGCGGTCCAGTTGGTCTTGGCCACGGCCGGCCCGGCACACAGGCCTATCGCCAGCGCCAGAGCACTCAGCACGGATGTCAGCTTTCTCATAAAATTTCCCTCCTGTTGGCAAATGTCTTGACCTGGATCGGCGCACTCGCCGCCCCGGCTCGAAAAAAGGATGGGCCCTTCGACCACCACCCTGTCGCGGACCATTCTCCCATCTCCAGCGCCTATATCAAGTAACTGTACAATATATCGAGGGGGGCCGCATTAACTCTCTCGCCGGCAAATGTCAATGGATACCATACGCTTTTACCCACCATCCCGATATTTTCGCTACAGACGATTGCATATTGTCTCTAACACATACTATGATGAAACAAGAGGGGGCAACGGGTGCCTTCCCCAGCACTATCAGATACCCGGCCGCGGGTCGGATGAAAACAGGCCGACTGACGACAGACGCTTCGGTATCCCGTCGGGGACGGGAGCGGTGATGTGCCATATTGTCACCGGCAATCGGTAGGGGAGGACAGGTAAAATGGATATCGTGGCGGTTCTCGGCACGGGAGTGAGCGGTTTTTCCTTTTTGATGCTGCTGATCGGCTACCAGCTCACCTCCAGGATTCAGGGCAAGATTCTCGACATGAATCTTGCCGAACTCGACAAGGACAAGTTGACGACATGGATGGAAATTGCCAACAGGCAGTTGGCCAATACCCGTTTTTTCATGCTCTTTTCCACGATTTTTCTGATAGCGGGGCTGGCGGTGCTGCTCATTACCAGCCGACCGGAGGCGACCATCGTCCTCACCGTGACCCCCGCCGAGATGCAGAGCCCACCTCAGGTGTATGCCCAGCAGAAAGAGATACAGCTGGTCAATGGCCGGGGTCTGGTGACGATCAAGAGCGATCAGGGACTGACGATCCAGATCGACAACCTGGTCAAGCAGCTGCGGGAAGAGATGACCAAGAGAAAGGCAGCCGAATTCGGCCAGCGCCAACTGGCCCAACAGTCGGCGACCAGGTCCCGGGACGCGGGATTCGGCTTCGCAACGGATGGTGAAGGACAATGAACAGGACGACAGCGGCGTTACTGGTGCTGCTCACGGCGATGCTCCTCTGCGGCCGCGCCTCGTCGCAGACCGCGCTGGATGAGGCCAAAAAACATATCGGAGCCCAGCAGTACCAGCAGGCGATCAGGCTGCTCTTGGCCGACAGGGAGAGAGCCCGCCAGAACCAGGGGGTGGCGGAACTCGACAACCTGGTGGGCTGGAGCTATTTTTCCCTGGGCATGACCCGAGAGGCCGAAGACTACCTCAACAGCGCCTTCATCAATGCCGAAAAGGAGCAGAATCCCGAGGTGAAGCGGCTGGCCGCCAACAACCTGGGGATACTCTATTTTGTCGAGGATAATTTCGACAAATCACTCTTCTTTTTCAACAATCCCGCAGTGCGTGACACCAGGACCGCCAACCAGTACCGGAACCTGATAGCCGACAAGCGCAAGGAGGTCGAAGCGGAACGACTCACCCAGGCCGGAATTACCGCCCGTTTCGAACAGAAATTCACCAAGGCCATCGAATTCTACGACAAGGCGCTGGAGATGCTGCCAAACGATTCCCGGATACTCGAATTCAAAGGCTATGCCCTGTACCGGCTGGGCAAGTACGGCGAGGCCGTGGTGGTTCTGCGCCAGGCCTACCGGGCGGATATCGGCAGGAACCGGTCCCTGCTGCCGCTCAACCTGATAAAGGCCTATTGCGCTATCGGCAAAGACCAGCAGGTCCTCGCCATCATCAACTCGGCCCAGGTGTCGACAACCACCCTCAAGCTCTGGTGGCAGCAGGACAAGGAACTGCAGAGCGTCTGCGCCCAGAGCCCCGCGCTACGCCAGGCCCTGAACCCGTAGTCAGTAAGGCCAGAAGAAACCGGCATGTTCCGGCTCCCAGGGGGAACCCGCCGCGGTCACCCCACCCCATGCTGGAACACAACGCCGCTGCCCGGGGCGCGCCGCCCGTTCGCTGCGATCTCAGCGGCCAAGAAGTTTTTGATAGATCGCCAGGTCCTTGTCTTTGAAGACATTGAAAACAATGCGCTCCATATGCCCCCGGGCCAGGTACTTCTCCACCGTGGCCACCGCGACCTCTGCCGCCTGTTCATTGTCAAAACCAAATTCGCCAGTGGAGATGCAGCAGAAAACGATACTTTTCACCCCTCGTTCCTCGGCCAAGCGCAGACACGACGCGTACGAACCAGCTAAAAGCTGTCGATCGCTGTCGGTGACCTTGCCGCGCACCACGGGACCGACCGTGTGCAAAACGGCGGTGCATGGCAGATTATAGCCCCCGGTAATCTTGGCGCTGCCGGTTGGCTCGTGATGGTTCTGTCGCCTCATCAACTCGTCACATTCCTCTCTGAGCTGGATTCCGGCCAGAGAGTGTATCACGTTATCTATGCAGCCATGGCAGGGCACGAAACAGCCCAGCATCCTGGAGTTGGCCGCATTGACTATCGCATCTGCCCGTATTCTGGTAATATCGCCCTGCCACAGGGAAATTTTTTCGGCAAAGCGGCGATCGCTGTGATATGCCTGGGCGATGGTCGGGATGTCGTTTATTTCGACAATCCCTCTCTGCCGGATCTCTTCCTGCAGGTAGGCATCCTGGATTCCGATATATTCCGGATCCACCTTCCCGGGCGGCCGAACGTTCATCAGCGCCCGCAGGAGCTGCCGCCTCTCTCCATACCGTCTTTCGTCGAGAGAGAACCTGCCAGGCTCAGCGCGAAGAGAGTCGATCAGAGAGGTCAGCCGTTCTTCCTGATTCATGCCTTGACACCCGACGCGTGCAAGGAGCGCATTTTTTCGTTGAACTTTTCAATGGCCTCGACAAGATCGGCCTTCACCCCAAGGGCCCTGTCGCCCAGGACCTGCGGAATCGCCGCCTCGCTGGAGTTGATCCGGACAAGCGACCAGTTTTCATTTTCAATGGCCATTTTCTCAAACGGGAAGCGAATGATTACCGGGGTGTTGTGACCGACGCCCAGCTCGAGCAGCAGTAATTTTTTCTCCTTCATGCCCTCCAGGAACAGGCCATAGCTGTTTGCCGCCCGGTGCCAGTTTTCATCTTCGACAAAGAAGTCGTCACAGCGCAGATTCATCACCATCGGCCCGCCGCAGAGGGTGCAACGGGGAACCAGTTCGGAGGGGATCTGACACGCCCGGCGCTGCTGGTCCATTGTGAGAAAAAGTTCGGTGGCATCGTAGGTTCTCTTGTGACACCTCTTCTGGCACTGGATCAGACTGTAGCTGCCCTGGGTTGCAAAAATTTCAGCGGCGGCAAAACCCGTCTTGAAAAATTGATTGTCGACGTTGGTGGTGAAGATAAAACACTTTTTTTCTCTCACGACCGCTCGTAGTTCTTTGTACAACGGCAATCCCGCCATCTCGATCGAGTTCAGGCAGGCGTGTTTGGACCAATAGCCCCATTTCTCCTCTTCTGTCGGAAAAGGATAAAATCCCGCGCTATACATGTCCGTCATATATCTGGAGTCGTACCTGGCGATGAACTCGGCGAAATTCTCGGTGAAACGCCGACCATGATAGACAAGGCCAGCCGCGCTCGACAGTCCGGCTCCGGCACCGATCAGAACCGCATCCGCCTCATCCAGCCAGGCGGCCGCCGTGCTAATTTGCCTGTCAACCTCCGCCGTCTGCTCGACATAGATTTTTTGCGGAAACATATTCAACAGCCTTCGCCACTCGGCCATGCTTTCACCTGCAGTTTGTGGTTATTCGATTTGCACTGATTGTCAGTGTCCATCCAGCAACACGATTTTTTTGTCTACATCGAGGCGCAAGAGAAATTTCACCACAGTCATGCATTCGATATTACAAGGATAAAATCTCAAACACAACGAAGGTTGGGCTAACCAGCATGGCTGGACCAGATAGCCTCGACAACAACGAAACATGAAACTCCTCGGCGCGGTGACAGAGCTTTTCGTACCGATGAGTTTCATATAAACCAGCATGGCTGGACCAGAGAGCCTCGACCATACCGAAACATGAAACTCCTCGGCGCGGTGACAGAGCTTTCCGTACCGATGAGTTTCATATAAACCAGCATGGCTGGACCAGAGAGCCTCGACCATAACGAAACAAACTCCCCGGTGCGGTGACAGAGCTTTTCGCACTGGCAATTTTCGGATAAAAACAGCCGTTTCCGCATGGGCGCTCGTCATGGCCATGACTGGCCCCTGATAACAACATATTTCGACAATTTCTGCCACCTGCAACGTCAACATGTACACAGTGTTCATCAGCAATCCCGGTCATGGAATATTCCAGGTATAACCGGTGAACAGTGACGAATTTTACAGAGAGTACACCCAAAAAGAGGTTGCTTTTACGCCGGGAAGCTCTATAGCTTGTAGAGCTGCCGAGGGTCCCCTCGGCAGCCATTCACCCCGCCGCAGCCAAGCGATTCCTGGTGGAACGAGGCGCGGCACGTGTGCTTTACCACGTTGAAATAATTGATGGACTCGTAAAAACTCCGATCTGCGTCGCCCCCGGTCACAAACGACACCTTGCCGTACCCTCTGTACCACCAACTTGTCGTTTGAGAAACTACGCCTCATACATCAACGTTTTTCCTGAGCCCATCTTGGTGAAGCATTCGACTTTTTTACGAGAGTATCATCATCAACAGGAGAGTAAGAGATGACAGATGACACCACCCACAAGCTTCTGGTCCGCCACCTGCGATACGACGACTATGCGGCCTTAAAAGATATCAGTGGCAGGGTCTACAAAGGTGTGGCGGCCCCCTGGCCGGAAAAGCTGATGCGGCACCTGATCGACACCTTCCCCGAAGGTCAGGTCTGTATCGAGGACAATGGTCAGGTGGTGGCAGTGGCCTTTTCGTTGATCATCGATTTCAGCGTGTTCGGCGACAACCACACCTACGCCCAGGTCACCGGCAACGAGACCTACTCGACCCATGACCCGGAAGGCGATTATCTCTACGGTATCGAGGTCATCGTCGACCCGGACTACCAGGGCATGCGTCTTGGCCGGAGGCTGTATGACGCCCGCAAGGAGCTGGCCGAAAATCTCAACCTCCAGGGCATCCTGCTCGGCGGCCGGATCCCCGGCTATCACAAGCATTCAGATGAGATGTCGCCACAGCAATACGTGATGGCGGTGAAGAATCGCGAGGTCTACGACAGCGTACTCTCCTTCCAGATGTCCAACGACTTCCATGTCCGTAATATCCTGAAAGATTACTGGGCAGCGGATCATCACTCCCGCGGCTACGCCGTCCTGCTGGAGTGGATCAACATCTCCTTCCAGAAGAAAACCAAGCTGATCGGCCGGACCCAGTCCATCGCCAGAATCGGCGTGGTCCAGTGGCAGATGAGACGGTTCGAGTCTTTTGACGACTTCATCCAGCAGGTCGAATTCTTCGTCGATACCGTCAGCGATTACCAGTCCGATATCATCCTCTTTCCGGAGCTGTTCAACGCCCCGCTGATCAGTACCTATGAAGGGCACAATCCCATGGAGGCCATGCGGATGCTGGCCGGCTACACCGACCAGCTCCGCCAGGAACTGACGGATATGGCGCTCAGCTACAACATCAATATCATCACCGGCAGCGTCCCCCAGGTCCGTGAAGACGGCAACCTCTATAACGTCAGCTTTCTCTGTCGCCGCGACGGCACCTGGGACTACCAGTCCAAGCTCCACATCACCCCGGACGAGGATCGTCACTGGGGCTTCAAAGGCGGTCATGACCTGAAAGTCTTCAATACCGATGTCGGCAAGATCGGTATTCTCATCTGTTTCGATGTCGAGTTTCCCGAACTGGCCCGCTTCCAGACCGAAAAGGGGATGAAGATGCTCTTTGTGCCCTTCTGGACCGACACCAAGACCGGTTATCTGCGGGTGCGTCGCTGCGCCCAGGCCAGAGCGATCGAGAACGAGTGCTTTGTGGCGATCTCCGGCTCGGTCGGCAACATTCCCAAGGTGGAAACCATGGGTATCCAATACTCCCAGTCGGCGGTCTTCACCCCCTCCGACTTCCCCTTCCCCCACGACGCCATCGCCTCGGAGGCCACCCCAGGTATCGAGACCACCCTGATAACCGACCTCGATATCGACCTGTTGAAGGAACTGCGTCAGCTCGGCAGCGTCAGAAATGCGCTGAGCAGGCGCAAGGATCTCTACGAGCTGAAGTGGAAAGGGGAATGATGCAGGAGATGACTGATGCGCAACCAGCATCACCCCATCGATCGTAAAAGGAACGCACCATGATTCTGCCAGCTCCTCCCAACGTCCATGCCGTCGCCGTGTTGCTGCTGACGGTGATCGCCCTCGTGCTCTTCACCCGGGAGAGAATCCCGCTCGAGACCTCGAGCCTGTCGGTGCTGGCGCTTCTGGCGGTCGGCTTCGAGCTCTTTCCCTTTGTCGGCGAGAGAGGGCCGCTGCACGCCGTCGATTTTTTTTCGGGTTTCGGCCACGAGGCGCTGGTCGCGGTCTGCGCTCTGATGATCGCCGGTCAGGGCATTATCCGGACCGGCGCCCTGGAACCGGTGGGCAGGGCCATGGCCCGCCTGTGGAAGATCAGTCCGGGCGTCACCTTTCTGATCACCCTGCTGCTGGCCGCCTTCATCAGCGCCTTTATCAACAACGTGCCGGTGGTGGTCCTCTTTCTGCCCATCCTCATCACCGTCTCGGTGCGGACCGGGATGCCAGCATCTTCGCTGCTTATGCCGATGGGTTTCGCCACCTTGCTCGGCGGGACCTCCACCACCATCGGCACCTCGACCAATCTGCTGGTGGTGGCGGTGGCGGCCGAGATGGGCTTGACGAGGATGGGCATGTTCGACTTCGTGGTCCCGGCGCTTTTGGCCGGCAGCATCGGCATCGCCTATCTGTGGCTGGTGGTGCCATGGATCATCCCGGCCAGGGAGCAGCCGCTCGTCGACACCTCGCCCCGGGTTTTCGCCGCCCATCTCGCCATTCTGCCGACCAGTCCAGCGGTGGGTCAGACCCTGGCCAGGGCCAGGGAAATGACCGACAACATGATGAGAATCAACGGGATCGAACGGGGCCAGGGACGATTTCTCATCCCCTTCCCCGAGCTGACCATCAAGGAGGGGGATCACCTGGTGGTCCGGGATACCCCCGACAGGCTCAAAGAGTATGAAAAGGCCTTGAAGGGCACCCTCTATACCGCCGACGTCGAGAATATTCCAGTGGACGAGGCCCACCCCTTGAAGGCCGAGGATCAGCAGGTCGCCGAGATCGTGGTGGTGGAAGGATCGAGCTTTATCGGCAGGACCCTCGCCGGGCTGCGCTTCGCCGATCGCTATGGCCTGATCACCCTGGCCCTGCACCGGGCCGGCCAGGACCTCGACCGGCATCACGCGGTGATCGGCGATATCTTCCTGCGGGCCGGCGACGTGCTCTTGGTGCAGGGGCCGCGCACCGAGATCGGTAAGATGAAGAAACATGAGGAGTTCCTGGTACTCGACGCCACCACCGATCTGCCCTTTACCAGCAAGGCGCCACTGGCGATGGGGTTGATGATCGCCATCGTCACCTGTTCGGCCCTGGGCATCCTGCCAATCGCGATCAGCGCCCCCTGCGGCGCCCTGTTGATGATCCTCACCGGCTGCCTGAGCTGGCGGGACGCCACCAGCGCCCTCAGCGCGCAGGTTATCCTTATCGTCGCCGCCAGCCTGGCCCTCGGCAGCGCCCTGCTGGAGACCGGAGCGGCCGACTATCTGGCCTCGCTGTTTGTCGCCGCGGCCAGGGACGCCTCACCGGCAATGGTCATCAGCGGCCTGATGCTGCTGCTGGCCATCCTCACCAACATCGTCTCCAACAATGCGGCGGCGGTAATCGGCACCCCGGTCGCCGTCTCTATCGCCGCCCAGATGGGGCAGCCGCCGGAACCCTATGTACTGGCGGTGCTGTTCGGGGCCAACATGAGTTACGCCACTCCCATGGCCTACAAGACCAATCTGCTGGTGATGAACGCCGGACACTACACCTTCACCGACTTCCTGCGGGTCGGGGTGCCGCTGCTGCTGATCATGTGGCTCGCCCTGTCGTTCATTCTGCCGATGATGTATGGCATAGGCTGAAGGCGCGCCTGCACGCCGGGCTGGACACTCGTGTCATGTCACGTCTCAGATGTTGAAATATCGCGCCGCAATTTTGACTTTTAGCGAGGAACGACCACGGGCACGTAGCAGCGCTATGTAACCGAAAGAGAAACGAAGCCAGAGCATCAAAATGGCAAGCGAGATACGACAGAAGAGGCATGACAGGACACTGATAAAATGTGTCAACTCAATCAGATCCGCCATGGCGCAGAAGGCCTGGTAGGCCTCCCTGGCATCCCGGGCCTGGTAGCGGACAACCGTGCCGCTGACCCGTTCGGATCGAGGCAGTCGGGTGGCCTTGTCGGCGGTGGAGGCGGTGGTGCATTCCAGTTCCATGGTCATTTTGACCTCTGTGGTGGTGATGCCCGGGATGAGCGCGCGAGCCTCGTTGCAGGCCTGCTCGTCGCCTGTCATCAGCATGACGGGAATCTCGTAATAGCCGGCCAGCAGGGGGTGTTTCTTCCCTCGCTATCTGATCGTTTTGCAGGATCATGTCTTCCCCACGCGAGTAGGGGTGTTTCCTATTCGCTTTCCGAAGACTCCTGCAAGAGCCTGCGCTGCTTGTTCAAGTTCAGGCTGCACCTTGACAGGTGTAAGTCTTCCTGTGCCCTTGACTTGTCCCTTGCCGGCACCCCTTCTTGCTGAATCTGCCTCAACAGCTCTCTGTAATATTCGTCCGTCTCGTATTGATCGCTCATCGGTGGCTTCTCCTATCACTTCCAGGTTGACCGCGCTCACGCCGGTGTTCTTGGAAGAATAGCGGATATCGTCAGGATTGTCTTTCGCTTTTCCTGAAACGGTAAGCACCTTGTGGTTTTTCAGGATTCGCTCCAGAACCTCGTTCCCTACCTCGCCGACCGGGATGAAGTTGCGCGTCACATAGTTGATGCGCTCGGTAAAGGCTCCGTAGTTGTTGAGGGTGCTGTAATCTCCGTAATCGGTGCCTTCCACTTCCATGCGGTTTTCACCGGCTACGCGCCGCCTGGTGATCTTCCACTTATTGTCGAAGGTCAGCGTCTGGCCATTGCGCAAAACAATATCCTGGGCCTGCTCAGGCGTCAGGCTGACGGTTTTGCCCTCGACATCCAGAAGCGCCATAACTTCAGAGACATGCTCGCCGGGAATCATCCGCCCCAGCATGGTCTCCTTACCGGTCTGCACCCGAACAATTTTCGGATGACCGATGAGCTTGTCCCAGATCGGCAGCAGCGCCCCGGTGATCAGGTGCTCTCTTTGGATAACCGTGTCGGGAATAGCGTCAAGACCTTTCTTCCAAATCTCCCGCGCCTCCTTGTTGCTGGCGATTACCTGGAACGTCGCCTTGAAATCGGCCTTCGGGGCATTGCGCACGGCGCTTCTGCCGTTTCGCAGAATCATCACCTCGACAACCTCGCCGGCCTCGTTGGTGACGCTCTTTTCCCCGATGACCTGCCAGGGCATACCGCTCTTGTTGTTCACCGCCACCTTGTACCGCGGATCATACGCTCTTTTCTCCACCTGGTGCTCGACGTCGAGCTGCACGTACTCGGTCACGGCGCCGGACTTCTGGTCGGTATAGACCGGCTGTTTGTCCACCACATGAATGGACTTGGCCCGCAGCGTTTCCAGGCCGACATCGAGTGTGCCGTTTTCCTCCGCCCGGGTGACGTTGGCATCGAGATAGTTCGAGAACAGATCGAACACCCGGTTCTGCATGTCGATCTTCATCCTCAGTATCCTGTTCAGGAATCTCGGCACGGTCGGTATCTGGGTGCTGTTCAACTGGCCGTGCTCATCCACGAGGTTCGGCAGACCGAGTTCGCGCACCAAAGTTGGCATGTCGATGCCCTGGATGGCCCCGCGATGGACGTTACTGATAAGCTGCTGGACGGCATCGGCGGCATACCCGGTCTTCCCCACGCGAGTGGGGGTGTTTTTCAACAGCTCGATGATAAGAAATCGGCTCACGACGACCTGGCGGAGACCTCCTGCAGGGCCGTATTTCGAGCAGCGACAAGAGCGTCTGCAGTGCGTCTGATATCCCCTGCAGTCGTTTGCCAGGATGAAACACTGATCCGTATCACCGGTTCTCCGTTCCAGGTTGAACCGCCGCACCAGCAGATACCCGAGCGTTGCAGGTGCCGCAGGGTCGCTGTCGTCAGTTCTGGCCGCTCACAGGCAACCAGGACCTGATTGAAATCGACCCGATTGCAAATTTTAAAATGATGGCCACGGAGTAAATCGGCACATCTTCGGGCATGATCACACAGGCCGGCAACCAGGCACTCGACCCCTGCCCTGCCCAGCGTCATCAGGGTCGCCCAGAGCTCAACACCTCTTGCGCGTCTCGACATTTCAGGAGTATAGCGCATGCCATCGCGCAACGCGCTGTACCCGATATAGGCACCGCTGGCCTCCATGGCGCCCAGCAGTGCCGCTCTGTTCCGACAGAGGATGATGCCGTTGTCATATGGAGCGTTCAGTGTCTTATGCGCATCCGCCGACCAGGAGTCGGCAAGTTCCATGCCCTCCGTAAGATGTCGTTGTGCCGAGGAACAGGCCGCCCAGAGCCCGAAGGCGCCATCTACATGTATCCAGGCCCCAGCCTTTCTGGCTACAGGACAGATGTGCCGTAACGGATCAAAGCCACCGGATTGGACATTCCCGGCCTGTGCGATGAGTAATGTTCTGTTATCGAGTTGGGGCAAGCCCTCCGGGTCCATGCAACCCTGTTCATCGACAGCGACCCGCACTATCCGCTCACGGCCCAGACCAAGTATCGACAGGGCCGTAAAAACGGTGGCATGTACCTGTTCACCGACGACCACCTGCAATTTCGGGGCGCCGAAAAGCCCCTGTCGCTGGATGTCCCAGCCCAGGCCTTTCAGCAGTTCGTCCCTGCCGGCAGCAAGACCACAGAGCGTTGCGATAGAGGTTCCACTGACAAAGCCAGCGGCGGTTCCATCCGGTAAGCCGAAGAGTTGAACCAGCCATTTTTCACACAGCGTTTCCAGGTGAGAGGCCACGGGCGACATGAGGTACAGGCCTGCGTTCTGGTCCCAGGTATCGGCAAGCCATTTGGCGGCAAGTGCCGGCGGCAGAATGCTGCCGTTGACAAAGCCAAAATACCGCCCACCCGTCTGCGCAACAGTCGCCGGGGATCCATAACGGTGCAAAAGGTTGAGCAACGCTTCACCATTGCCGGGCGTTTCAGGCAACTCGCCCGGCAAGGCCGTGAGTGCCTCTATGGCTTCGGGTTCGGGAAATACCGGGCGTTTGCTGACACCATCCATATAGTCGACGGCATGCGACTTGGCCTGTTCGAAAATGGTGCGGCGACGGATAAGGGCATGCATCGTCGCCTGGAGATCTTTTAAGGTCGTCATGGGAATTCCTCAAGAGTTTTTCGTTTGGGCAGTACACGTGTGACATTGTCTGCCATCTCCTCCACAGCTGCAAAGAGAATGCCGGCAAAGAACAGGTACAGAGGGAGCCAGACAGCCAATCCGGCATCGGCGCTTTTATCCGCAAATCGCCGACAAGGAGTCGTTGGCACTTCCTCGGGATTTTCATGGTTTGTTGTGGCTGCACTACCTGGTGTCTGTCCAGAAACACGATTTTTTTGTCTAAATCGAGGCGCTCGATAAATTTTACCACAGGCATATATTTGATATTCCAAGGATAAAATTTTAAGAGCAACGAAGAGTTAGGCGAAAAAGGCCGTTTCTGGCTGGGCACTACCTGGTCCAGCCATGCTGGTTGGGCAATTGAGCCCCGGTTGATAAGACGAAATGGTTGCCGATCCCTGGCAGAACGCCGGTGGATTCGGCAGACAGCTTCACTGTTTTTTCAGCTTTCTCCAGAGGGTCGTTCTGCCAATACCCAGCTCTTTGGCCAGCTGCGTCTTATTGCCCGCCAGCTCATTGAGTTTGCTGTTGAGCACGGCCTGTTCGAAAACAGCCACGAGATCTTTGTAATCACCTGGCGGCATGGCCAGTGTCGGTGAAGCGGCATGTTGCGGATTGACAGGCCTGTGCAGCGTTTCATCGAGCAACAGCCTCGCCTCCGCCTCAAACTCCCGAGCGCCGGCAATCCCAAGGGAGGCTATCATCCGTCGCAGAAGATTTTCCAGCTCCCGCACATTGCCCGGCCAGTCGTATTGCCTGAGCTCCTGTTCCTGCTGCAGCAGCCGGCTGTAAATTTTCTTGGCCAGGTTTTTTGTGGGGCAGAGCTGCCGCAACAGGGCCCCTATCAGGGGGACGATATCGTCCTGTCGTTGCCGCAAGGGAGGAATCTCTATCCGCAGGATATTGAGACGATGATAGAGGTCGAGACGAAACTGCCCCTCGTGAACCGCGGCATGAAGCGATGTATTGGTGGCGGCCATCACGCGCACATCGACAGGAACGACCTTACGGTCTCCTATGCGCATCACCTCCCTCTCCTGTAATACCCGCAGCAGCGTTACCTGGGTTTCTAAAGAGACTTCGCCGATTTCGTCAAGGAAGATGGTTCCGCCGTGCGCCAACTCAAAAAAACCGGGTTTTCCGCCACGCAGCGCCCCGGTAAAGGCGCCTTCGACATAGCCGAACAATTCACTTTCTAAAAGATTGGCCGGGATAGCCGCACAGCTGACCGCGACGAAGGGACGGTCACGACGCGTGCTCGCATTGTGGAGACTTTGGGCAAAAATTTCTTTTCCCGTGCCCGTTTCTCCCGTGATGAGAATGGTCTCGTCCGAGGCAGCGAAGCGTTTGGCCCGATGGACCAATGTCTGGGAACTGGGACTCTTGGCCACGATGTCAGCGAACGTCAAGCGTGCATGCAGCGGCCTTCGGTGCGAAGCGCGCCTGATTTTCTCTTCCAATGATTGGATATGGGAAATTTCCTGGAAGGTGAAGATGGTCCCTTCGGACCGTCCCCTGTCGGTAATGGGGATGGTGTTGACCACAAGCTGTTTTTTGCCAAACGACTTGATCTGGGCGAGAAGGGGTTGCATTGCCGGGGTGACCGGATCGAAGAGGTTGTGGGGAAAGACCTCGCCGACAGACCTGTTCAGCACCTCGCTGGAGGAGAGGAGCAGCACCTTTTCCGCAGATGGATTGAAAACGGAGATGACCGCATCACCATCCGCAACTATGATTCCCGATGAGGCGAAATTAACGATATTTTTAATTTTTTTTACTTCATACCGCTCATGGCGTTGCACCTCGGCAATCTGCTGGGCCTGCTGGAGGGCAAGGTCAAGGACTTCAGGGCCGGGGAGAAGGGTGAGAAAAGCAAAGCCGAGATCGTGAGCGATACCTTCACTGAGCCCACCGCCAACACCGCAGACAAAGCCTTCTCTTTGCGCCTGCCTGATCCTCTCCCGAGCCTCCTTGGGGCCGGAGAAAATAAATGATTTTATTCTGCACGCCAGCATGTTGCCTATCGCCTCGAGGTGAGGACTGGTCTCATGGGGCTCGAGCATCGCAATAGGGGCGCCAAAGCGTTGCTTGGCATTGCTGATGGCCATGGCGATATCGAAGGTGCTGAGAGGAATTTCGACCACCGGCACCGTTATCGTCCGGCGCAGCTTTCTGGCATGAAAGGCCGTCGTCACGATGACTTCGGCGTGTGCCTGTTCAGCCTGCCGCAAGATCGCCTCCGACCCATCCATGACATTGTCGGCAAAAATGCGTGGCGGATCGTCGACGCCGGAAAAATGCGAGGCAAGCAACGACGTCAGTTTGGGATAGGGAGAGATAATGCAGATTTCAGAACCCATGAACGCCCCTTTCGCTGGGGTTGATCTCATATGCAGGCCCCAAACGACGGGTGCCGCAGATCCTGATGTTCAGATAGCGAAACGATACTGTTTCATTAACGAGACATTAGCCGAAAACCAGGGAAGACACCAGACAAATGTGGTGGTCCTGCCAGCCATTTTCCGACGACGGGTTAGCGGCTGCAACCTGCTGGACAGCTTCTTTTTTTCAGGAATTCAGCCGCGGATTGGTACCGCGGCGCCCCGCCTGCATCAAGAGATGGCATTGTCTTTGCTTTTAGAACATGCAACCAGGCATTGCGACCTTGGCCGTCGAAAAGAGGTGGCATGCAGGGCAGATGGCTGCCACCGCACCCAAACCAGCAGGGAGGAGCATACATGAAAAGCATGAACTATCACAAACGGTTATCGACATATTCCCTGATCGCGCTGCTGGCACTCGCGCTCCCTTGCGCGTCAGCGATGGCGGCGGACCCGATCAAGCTGAGGCTGGCGAGCTTTCAACCCAGCACCAGCAAGGTGCATGAACAGTTCGTCAAATGGACAGAGAAGATCGAAAAAGAGACCAACGGCAAGGTGGAGTTTGTGATATTCCCAGGAGCAACGCTTGCCAAGGCAAGCGATACCTATGATTCCGTCGCCAACGGGCTGGCCGATCTCGGCTGGACCTTCACCGGCTACAGCCAAGGTCGTTTTACGGTTTCCGAGGTCATTACGCTGCCTCTCGGCTTTGCCAATGCCTATCACGCCACAGAGGTCATGTATGATCTGTACGATAAATATCCGGCGATCCAAAATGAGTTCAAGGATGTCCATCTCCTCTGGCTCAGCCCCGGCAATATGCGCCAGATTCACTCCCGGGTGCCGATCAACAAACCAGAGGATCTCCAGGGGCTCAAGGTGAGAGTTCCGGGGTCGGAAGCACATAATGCCATGGCCCTGGGCGCCGTGCCTGTCTCCATATCAGGGCCCGAGGTATACGAGGCGCTCGAGAGGGGGGTCATCGATGCCGATTGGCACCCATGGGAGGCGGTGGTGACCTATCGCTGGTACGAGGTTGCCAAATATCATACCCAGGCCGATCTCTACGGCGGTGGGCTGTTTATCTTCGCGATGAACACCAACGTCTGGAACAGGTTGCCAGCCGATGTCCAGCAGGTTTTCACCAGGTACAGCGGCCGCGCCACATCCCTGGAAGTGTCGGCAAAAGGGATGTGGGATACGTGGGATACCGACTACAAGAACGAAGTCGCGGCCATGCCCGACAATACCATCATTGAATGGAGTAGAGAAGACAAGACAAGAGCCCAGAAACTCATGGCCGATGCGGTCGAGCCAAGGTGGCTGAAGGCCGCAAGCGCCAAAGGCGCGCCAGCCCAGGAGATCCTCGATGACGCCAAGACCTTGATGGAAAAATACAGAAAATAGAGCGAGGACCGAGCGTGAATGCACCGAAGACCACAAGAGCAGTCCTCCGTATCACCCGCTGCCTGGACAGTATAGCCCATAAACTGTGGCTGTTGAGTTATGTGGCGCTGACCCTGATGATGCTGTTGACCACCGCCGATGTCGTCGGCCGCTACTTCTTCAAGAGCCCTGTACGCGATGGCCTGGAAATGACGGAATTTCTCCTGGTGGTCACCGTTGCCTCGGCCATGGGGTTCACCCAGACCCTCAAAGGGCATATTGCCGTGGACCTCTTAACAGACAGATTGTCGACGTCACAACAGAAGGGATGCGAGGCCCTGGGGCACGGCATCTGTCTGGCCCTCTTCGCCTTGTTCTCCTGGCAAGCGATCAGCGGAGCACAGGAGAAATGGCATAACGGGGTCACCATAGGGTCCTACGGTCTGCCGTTATGGCCCTTCTATGTCCTGCTGGCGCTTGGCTGTTGCGTTGCATCCCTGTCCTTTCTTGCAGATGCACTCAAGCTCTGTTTTCTCAAGGAAAAAGCAGAATGATTATCACTGGTGTTGTCCTGTGCATTATCCTGTTGGCCCTTATTCTCCTGCAGGTGCCCGTTGGCGCATCGCTGGCGCTGGTCGGCTTTGTCGGCCTGGTGATTCTCACCAATCTCCCTTCGGCCCTGGGAGCCCTTTCGACCAGTGTCTACTCCTGCCTTGCCTCCTATTCAATGAGTGTCGTGCCCCTCTTTGTGTTGATGGGCTACTTCGCCTTCCAGGCCGGCTTGAGTCATGATGTCTACCGTGCCGCGAGCGTCTGGCTTTCACGGGTGCGAGGCGGCATGGCCATAGCCACCATTATTGGCTGTGGTGGATTTGCGGCGTGTTGCGGCTCGAGCGTTGCGACCGGAGCGACGATGACCGCCATCGCCCTCCCTGAAATGCGCAAGTATGGCTACAGTGAGCGACTGATCACCGGCAGCCTCGCTGCCGGCGGCGTCATCGGTATCCTGATTCCGCCAAGCATCTGTTTCGTGATTTATGGGATCATCACGGAACAATCGATCGGTAAGCTGTTCATGGCCGGCATCCTGCCCGGCATCCTCGAGATCCTCTCGTTTATCGTCACGATACAAATTCTCTGTCGTCTCAAGGCCGATATCGCCCCGGCAACACAGAGCAGCAACCTGCCCGTCAGAGAAAAACTCACGGCTCTGGTGCAGACATGGCCCATAGTTCTATTGTTCGGCGTGGTTATCGGCGGCATATATGGTGGCATTTTCACTCCCACCGAGGCGGGTGGCGTGGGGGCCTTTGGTGCCCTGATACTGATGCTGGTACGTGGCAAGCTCGACAGGGAGAATTTCACCACCGCCTTGAGCAACACGGCCAGGACAACCGCCATGGTGTTTTTCATTCTCATTGGCGCGACAATTTTCGGGTACCTTTTGGCGGTGAGCCAGTTACCGATGCAGGTTGCCGAGTGGATCGCGCCGCTGCCGATCAACCGCTACCTGATTTTGGCGGGGGTCTTGATCTTTATTACGATGCTGGGCCTGCTCATGGACACATTGGCAATCATTCTGCTCGTTATCCCGGTCATTTTCCCGGCTATGGTCGAGCTTGGTTTTGATCCCATCTGGTTTGGGGTCATCATTGTCAAAGTGTCGGAAATCGCGCTCATCACCCCACCGGTGGGGCTCAATGTCTATGTGGTGAAAGGGGCCGCGCCCGATGTGGAACTTCTCACCATATTTCGTGGGATCATTCCCTTTCTGATCGCCGACGTGATCAACGTACTCATCCTCATAGCCTTTCCCCAGATATCACTCTTTCTGCCAGGTCTCATGTAATGGCCGATGAGAAAGGCAACCGACCGCAGGGCCAAGGCCAAGCTCGCGCTCTTCTACCAAAGGCAGCGACGATACAAGGGGACGGCTCTGTCGTGAAGGATAGCCTTCGATATCAAGAGAGTGTGTGCCGGCAAGCTCTTGTAAAGCGCTGGACGTATACTCCTCGATCGAGGTTGGTATCTCAACATATGGAGACTTTGTATGAAAATGTTCTGGGAGTTGCCGATGGGCAACCTGACAGATGCGGAAATGCTCGATAAAATGCGTGTACGAGAACTCGTGGAGATGGATCGCTACTGCAGGGATTATCACCATTTCGAGAATGAGCGTGACTGCTGGTTCGATGACGGCAGGGTGTATGCGACATGGTTCAAAGGAAAAATTGACGATTTTATAGAAAAATCGTCACGGTTTGATAAAACGCCGAGCCATCATAAAATCTTCAATACCATGGTCTGGCTGCAAGGAACACGCGCCATTGCCGAATGTATCTGCACTCTCGAGTTCAGGGTCGAACTGGATCCTGGCGAGCCCCTCGATCTGGTTTGCTGGAGTCGATTGCACTTTCGGGCAGAAAGACGAGAGGGGCGTTGGGGACTGGTCTATTTTGAAGGAATTTATGAAAAGGATAGAATGGATCCCATCTTTACCGATAGCACATGGGTCGCCCCCCGCAAAGAGCTGCAGAGATATCGCCCAATCAACTGGAATATGGCCTATAGACTGGCGAACTTCAATGCCGACGCTTTTGGCGGCGGGATAGAGAACGCGGATGACTGGGCGGGGGCCGACAAGCCAGAGACAATCCGGCGACTGTATGAAGAAAGTTCGAGATGGGTCGCTCTTGGCTGAACACCAAATAACGTGATCGCAAGACGGCAAGGTTACCGCTTGATGGGTTTTATATAATATGGTCTCGTAAAAAGTCAGAGGTTCCGGCAAGATGGATAAACAAATGCACACTCCGTTCATGAGAAATCCGGGCTCAACGCTGAACACCACTCCCCTACTCCAAGCCGTACAGTTTGATCTTGCTCAACAGCGACGGATAGCTCAGCTCCAGAAGCTCGGCAGCCCTGCTCTTGTTCCCCCCCGCCGTATCGAGGGCCTGCTGGATAAGACCGCTCTCCACTCGAATTTTGGCGGTCTTAATCGAGAAGCTCATCTCTTGATCGACCGGCAGATCGGCCGGTGAGCGAAAACCCCTGATCGCTGATGGCAGGTCTTTTTCCTGGATGACCTCGCCATCGGTGAGGATCATCGCTCTCTCGAGACAGTTTTCCAGCTCACGGATGTTGCCGGGCCAGGGATAGGTCACCAACCGGGCCAAGGCGGCAGGCGACACCTCCCGCACCGACATGCGCAGTTTTTCGTTGAGTCGGGCCAGCATCGCCCGGCACAGCGGCACCACGTCATTGCCCCTATGCCGCAACGGCGGGATATGCAGATGCATAACCCGGAGCCGGTAGTAGAGATCTTCCCGAAACCGCCCTTTGGCGACGGCTGCCACGAGGTCTCGCGAGGTGGCGGCCAGGACCCTGACATCCACCACCCGCGACTGCACCGCGCCCACCGGGCGGATCTCCCCCTCCTGCAGGACTCGGAGCAGCTTGACCTGCATGCTCAGCGGCATCTCCCCCACCTCGTCGAGAAACAGGGTGCCGCCATCGGCCTCGGCATAGAGACCCCGTTTTTCCTCTTCGGCCCCGGTAAAGGCGCCTCTCTGGTAGCCAAAGAGTTCACTCTCCATCAGCGACTCGGGGATCGAACCGCAGTTGATGGCACACAAAGGTTGTCGAGCCCGAGGGGAGCGACGATGGATTCTCCGGGCGAGCAGCTCTTTGCCGGTCCCCGACTCACCGGTAATAAGAACGGTGGTGCTATAGCGGGAGATCTTGTCGGCGAGCGCGAACAGTTCGCGCATTCGCGGCGACTCCCCGACCATTTCGCTCCGATTATCCTGGCCTTGCACCCGGCGGATTTCCTCTTTTAACGTCCGGTTCTCCTCTCTGAGCTGCTCCCGCTCCTCGGCCTTACGCAGGGTGAGGATCACCTCGTCGGTCTTGAAGGGCTTGGAGATAAAGTCGTAGGCGCCGAGCTTAAGCGATTCGATGGCCAGATCGACGGTGCCATAGGCGGACATCATGATCACACTGGTCTCGTTGAGCTGCGCACCGGCCCGGTCGAGGAACTCCATTCCAGTCATCTCCGGCATCCGGACATCACAGAGGATGAAATCGAAGGTGGTACCGGCAATCAGGGCCAGGGCATCGCTGCCGTTTTCCGCCTCGGTGACCTGGTAACGCTCTCGCTCCAGGATCATCCTCAGCATGTGACGCATGTTCTTTTCGTCATCGACCACCAGTATTCTCTTTGTCACCCTACACCCCGTTTTTTTCACTCTTTTCCAGGGGCGGCAACAGCATGCGCACCGCTGTTCCCTCCCCTCTGGCACTGGTTATTTCCAGGTTCCCGCCCATCTCCCTGACGATAGTGTACGATACCCACAGCCCCAGCCCTGTTCCTCTGCCGGGCTCCTTGGTGGTGAAAAACGGCTCGAACACCTTGCCGAGATCCGCCGCGTGAATCCCCTGGCCGTTATCGACGACACACACTCCAACCGAGCCCTGTGGGTCATGGTCAATCTCCACCCTGATTTTCGGGGCGGGGCGAAGGTCTTGCTCTTCCCGCTCCGCGATGGCATCGGCCGCGTTGAGCAGCAGGTTGATCATGACCTGTTTCAAGCCATCCCGACGGCCCCGAACCGTAAACGTTCCCGAGGCAGAGAGCCTCACCGCGATATTCTTTTTCTCCAGGGCTGGTCTCACGGTTGCCAGGGCCTCGGCGACCAGCTCCGAGATGTCCATCATCTCGGGCAGATTTTCTTCGGTGCGGGCAACATCGAGCATCTGACGCAGCAACCGGTCGATCCTCTTCAACTCTTCCAGGCCGTTGGCGATGATCTGGCGTTTCTGCCGTGGAGCAAGATCGTCATGACGGAGCAGCTCGAGATACCCCTGCACCACCGTGACGGGATTGCCGATTTCATGGGCCAACCCGGCGGAGAGACGGCCTGTTGCCGCCAGCTTCTCCGTGCGGATCATTTCATCTCTGGTTGCGTGGAGTTCCCTGTTGGCCCGAGCCAGGGATGTGACCGAGGCCTCGAGATTCCGCCTATCCGTCGCAATGCGCCGCAACATCGAGTTCATGGCCCGAGCCAGCTGGCCGTACTGGCTGTCATCCCCCGGTTGGAACAGGCCCGCGCCCTCGCTTACCTGGTAATTTTCGGCGATTCTGGCAAGCTCCTCCACCGGTCTGACCAGCCAGCGATGCAGACGGAAAAAACCAATGGTTGTCAGAATCATGGCCTGCAGCAGGATATAGATGGCGACAAGAACCTGGTGATGGAGCAGTTCGTCGACAATTTTTTGCGAACTGAGCACCACCGCCACAGCGGCAGTGTCCTCCTGCCCGGCAACGGCAATGGGCTGGATAACGGCGGTCTCTATAGGCCCAAACCAAAGAAAACGCTCCGGCCGCTGTACCTTGACCACCACCTGGCGCCCCGCTGCCATCGCCTTGCGGGCGGGTTCGACCAGGCCCCAACGCTTAGCGCCTGCGGCCAACTCCTCTGGCTGCCGGGTACCGAGCCAGAACAGCGCCGCCAGCCGCTGACCCGAAAAAGCCTTTTGAACCAGAGGCAGAACCGTCTCTCTGCTCGCCTGGGCCTTTCCGGCAGGGCCCGGACCAAGGCCCAGCGCCAGCAACTCCATCTTCTTTTCCGCCTCCCGGACCTCCCTGGTCACCAGACTGTGGTTCCAGAGCACGACGATGACCCCGTCAATAAGCGCCATCGCCAGAACGATCAGAAAAAACAGTGTTGCGACAATGCGAAAATTCACCTCCACCCCTTCCTTGCAGACCGGATGACTGACAAAAAGCAGTCGTCCGGGTGGAAATTTATTTGATAGCTCAAGTCGTTCTCAGGGCGTATCAGAGGTGAGTAAACTCCGAAGTGTAACCGTTCCCCAGCACAGCTGGCCCTACTCTCCTTTACTTCTCCACCCAACCGATCAGCTTTCCGCATCTACGCTATTTGCTTTATAAATGTTTAATAGTTGATACTAGCACAAAACCCGCGCTATACAAACCACTCCCCTGACAGATAATTTTACATTTTACATGAAACTCCTCGGTGCGGTAACTCGTCGTGCTGTAGAGTTTCATATAAATTTCGACAGCACATCAACAAACATCTCATAATTACCCTTAAAAATTGGATAAAATATAACATTTCCCTTACATACATCTGATAGCGGAGTGGCCAGACTCGCAAAGAATTCTATTGACGAATCATTTTTTCACTACTAGATTGGCTACTTGATTCAGGCGCCGTAGGGCTTAATTGGGAATCCCGTGCAAACCGGGAACGGACCCGCCGCTGTGATTCTGCCTCAAGCGAGGATCTTTCTTGACATTATGCCACTGTGGTGACGCAACACGGGAAGGCTGTCAAGAAAGAGAAGATAAGTCAGAAGACCTGCCTGGAACCATAGAATGCGCGACTTCGTGGATCATAGTCCGCAATCAGATCACGTGGAAAACGGGTTATCCCGGATCATTCATTTTTTGAATTGGTCTGGGATTTTTTTTTCCGGGCCGCAAGCAACGGGGTACGAACAAGGAGAGAGGGGTGAGCACAAAGGAAACTCGGCAAGGACCATTCACCTGTTTATCACGTAACACGCTCTATTTACCAAACACAATCGCTGCATCTCGCAAGCACTCTCCAGGAGTTCTCACTATCCCCCTCCTGCTTCTCGGTGTGTGCATCGCTGGTGAGACCTCGGCGGCCACCGATGAAGTTCCGGTCATGGACAAGGTGATCGTTACCGCATCACGACAAAAAGAGAAGATTGCCACAGTTCCGGCCAACGTCACCGTTATTTCCCAGCAGGATATTGACGATTCACCGGCCGAGACCGTTCCTGAGTTACTGCAGAGCACGGCGGGAATACTCGTCAATGACATAACGGGTAACGGCCGCAATATCACAGTCGATCTCCGCGGGTTCGGCGAAACGGCCACCCTGAACACCCTGTTGCTGATAGATGGCCGCAGGGTCAATCAGGCCGACCTGAGCGGTGTCGACTGGACCCTCATCCCCAAAGACAGGGTCGAGAGAATAGAGATAATATATGGGGGGAGAGGCAGCGTTCTCTATGGTGACAACGCTGCCGGTGGCGTTATAAACATCATCACCAAAAAGGGAGAAGGGCTTCATTTTTCCGGTGGTCTGGTCGGGGGAAGTTATCAGACGTTCAATCCCAGATTCGCTGTCAGCGGCTCCACCGAGACCCTCAGCTATGCCATAAGCGGAGACTACCGGACCTCGGATGGCTACCGCGACAATAGCGGTACCGATGCCAGAGATCTTGGCATCAATCTCGAATATTTCGCCTCTGACCGCTTCAATCTGGCGCTTACCGGCGGCTACCATAAGGATGATACCGATCTTCCGGGAATTCTGTACTTGAGTGATTTAGACAATGGGAAGTCAAGAAGATCGTCCACCTCACCCGATGATTACTCCGACACCAAGGATTCGTATCTGCAGATGGTCCCCGAATTTCACTTTAGCGAAAACAGTTACTTGAAACTCGAAGCCTCCGCCCGGAAGAGAAAGAACACGGCCTTTTCCTCGTTTACCAGCGGAACCTACGATGCCAATACCGATATCAAGACGTATATCGCCTCTCCCCAGGTTGTCATCAACGAACGGGTCGCCGGCCACACGACAAAGATACTTGCCGGATTCGATTATATAAAAAATGACGAGAATCTCGACAATGAATCAGTCTTTTTCGGCTCGACCTCCACGGCGTCCTACGATCTGGCCAAGAAGGAGTATGGCATCTATGGCAATGCCGAATTCTGGGCCACAAAAAAACTGATCATTTCAGGCGGGTACCGCTACGATCATGCCACATTCGAGTCATCGGCATCTGGCGTTTCCGATAGCGTGACCATGGATGAAAATGTCTTCAACAGTGGCCTCACCTACATGTTTTCGGATACGTTTTCCGCCTATGTCAGCTACGCCAAGAGTTTCAGATATCCGGTACTTGACGAAATGTTCTCGTTTTATACCAACACCTTCAATGCCGATCTCGGCCCGCAGACCAGCGATGACTATGAGATTGGCGCCCGGATGCAGCTTGGCCAAAGCGTCAATTTGGGAATCAATATTTTCCGACTGGATACCGACAATGAAATTTTTTACAATCCGACCGCCTTCACCAATCAGAATATGGATGACAAGACGAGAAGACAGGGGGTGGAACTCACCGCGAGTAAACAATTTTCGCGAATTCTGTTGAATGGAAGTTATACCTTCACAGACGCCACAATTGATGGCGGGCCCTTTGACGACAACGAAATCCCCAATGTGCCACGTCATCATTTCACCGTTGCCGCCCAGGCAAAAATCCTTGAAAACCTGCAACTGGATATGGATGGTCTCTATATTGGCGAAAGACCCTATATATCTGATTTCGCCAATGACGTTTCCAAGCAGGATGACTACTTCATCGCCAATCTGAAGTTGACCTATCTCGCTGACAAATGGTCGGGGTATATCTCTGTCCGGAACCTTTTCGACAAGAAATATTCTCCGTATGGTGGGGTCAACTATCTCGGCGAGCCAGGAGTTTACCCCGCCCCCAGAATACATTTTCTTGTCGGTATAACATTTGACATCTAACCAGCATGGCTGGACCAGGTAGCCTCAGCCACAACGAAACATGAAACTCCTCGGCACGGTAACAAAAATCTCCGTATTGATGAGTTTCATATAAAACCAGCATGGCTGGACCATACACGCCAACCATCTGTCGGAGAGGAAGAGATGCTTGAAATATTCTTTGAGGGCGGCATGGTGATGTATCCACTGCTGGCCTGTTCTTTGTGTGTGCTGACAATCATCATCGAACGCGCCATATTCTGGTTCATCCTCAATCGCCGCCACGACAGGCAGCTCCTCGACGATGTCCTGGAGAGCTGCCAACGAGGAGACTGGGAGATGGTCAGAAAGAAAACTCTCGGTTCAAAGGATTACACCATCCGGGTGCTGGTAAGCGGCATTGTCCACAGGAAATTCTCGATGACCAAGGCCATGGAAGTTGCGGCGATAGAAGAAGTCGAAAAGATGCGCCGCGGCATGGGGGTTCTCGACACGATGATTACCGTGGCCCCCTTGCTCGGCATTCTTGGCACGGTTATCGGCATCATTGTCTCGTTTGACATGCTGGCAACAGATGGCATAAACAACCCACAGGCGGTCACCGGGGGCATAGCCCAGGCGCTGATAACCACAGCGGCCGGACTCTGTATCTCGATTGCGGCCGTTCTGCCCTTTAATTATTTCAATGTCAAGGTCGACCAGGCTGTCCAGTCAATGGAGCAGTATGCGATGCGGCTTGAGATAGTTTATGAAAAGCTGTTACCCAACGCCTTCCGGGGGGAAAATCCATGAAGATAAACATCGGCAGGCGCAGGGGGCCCCGCATCGAGATGCTGCCTTTGATTGATATCGTTTTTTTACTTCTGGTCTTCTTTATTTATGCCATGTTATCGATGGCCGTCCACCGTTCCCTGCCCATTGCCCTGCCAAAATCCGCCACGGCAAAGGTGGATACCCGGCCCCAGACCGCCATCTCGATAACCCACCAAGGAGAGGTCTATCTCGACAAGGTACCGATTCAGCTCTCTTTGCTGACCGCAACACTGCAAAACGAACCCACCGCTCAAAAAGAGAGGGGCGTACAGGTTTTCGCTGACCGGCAGGTTGAGTACCAGCGTTTGTTCATGGTCCTCGACAGCATCAAAGAGGCTGGAATCTCAAAGATCTCACTACAGGCTGAAGAAAAAGATGGGGGATCATAGACGGCTGTTCGTGCCGGCTCTTCTCGCTGTCGTTTTCCATGGGTTGCTGATCGGTTTCACCCTACCGCAACATGATCCGGTGCGACCTTTGCCCATGGAGAGTCCTGTCAGCATCGAAATCACGACCTTTTCTCGACACGTTCAACCTCCGTCAACCAACAGGGAAGAGGAGCAGGCCGCTGTCGTCACAGAACCGGTGGTGGCGCCGCAGGTGGCGGCCAGGCCACAACCGGCAACCAGACCGCAGCCGGCACCAGCCTTAGCGCGGCCGGCAACCCAAACGGAGGATGCCTCGCTGAAACAACCGGCCAGCCGCCCCGTCACCCTGCAGCAACGGCACCAGAAGGTCGTCAGATCGATAGTGCCGAAGCAGGCCACGGTCACCGAGCCTCCAGTTGCCGCTCGCGCCCCTGCACACCGCCAGGAGAAAAAAGAACGGGCCAAGCAAACCGGTCAACAGGGAGCGACGGCGGCAAAAAACGAAGTGAGCACCCAGGCAGCACCAAAAGATCTGCAACAGGGGAACGCCTCGCCTTCGCCAGGCCGGCAGACCGCCATCCCCAGATATCGGCAAAACAGCCAGCCACCCTACCCGGTCATGGCCAGGCGGCGGGGCTATGAGGGGGAAGTCCTGCTGCGCGTTCTGGTCAACACCAGCGGTTCGGTCGCCGAGATAAAAATCAAACGCTCGAGTCAGCACCCGAGTCTGGATCAGGCGGCGGTGACGACGGTAAAAAACTGGTCTTTTATCCCGGCAAGCGAAGATGGCCGACCAGTCAGTCTCTGGATCGACATCCCCATAGCGTTTCGGTTGACCGCCGGGGACAACGGGTAAGTGCCACAGGAATCATCATGACGCGACGCACCAGCTTGACACTCTTGACATACCTCTTTTTCCTCGTGCTGCACGTGCTGCAGGTTGCCCCGGCAACGGCCGGACTGGTCGTCGATCAGACGGGAGCAGAGGTCGATGTGCCCTCGTCGCCCCGGCGGGTGCTGGCCCTCGCCCCAAGCCTCACCGAGATGATTTTCTCGCTACAGGCCGGCGACAGACTGGTGGGGGCGACCAGCTACAGCAATTATCCCGAGGCGGCCAGAAAGCTGCCCAGGATCGGCTCGTACGTCAAGCTCGATCTCGAAAAGATCGTCGCCTTGCAACCCGATCTCTGTATTGCGATAAAAGATGGCAACCCGCTGCGCTCGATCGAGGCCATCAAGGCGCTCGGCATACCGGTGTTCGCCATCGATCCCCACACTATCGACCAGATTACCGAGGCCTTCCTCTTCGTCGGCGACCTCCTCGGGGCCTCGGAAAAGGCTGAGGAACTGGTGGGCGAGATGAAACAGCGGATCGCCCTGGTACAACAGAAAGTCGCCGCCAGCCGAATCAGGCCCCGGGTATTCTTCCAGATCTCAGACATGCCGATCATATCGGCAGGAAAAGACAGCTACATAGACAAGCTCATCACCATGGCCGGCGGCAGCAACCTTGCCGGCAGCATGCCAGCGTATCCACGTTTTTCCTGGGAGAACATTCTGCAGATGCAACCGGATATCGTGATAATCAGCTCGATGACCGGCGGCAAGTCGGCGACTGCCCTGAAAGATGCATGGCTGAAGTGGCCGGAGATCCCGGCCAGCAAACATCATCGGCTCTATGTCGTCGACGCCGACCTGTTCAATCGCCCGACCGAAAGACTCATTGACGGCCTGGAGATCCTAAGCGATATATTGCACCCGGAATATGCGGGAAAACCCAGTGCCCATTGACCCGGCAATGTTGATGGCGTCGTAAAAAGCCCGATCTCCTGCGTTGCAGCGGGGTCGGCCAATGCTCAGCGTACCACACGTACGCCTCCGCTTGACCGACACCACTGCGCCTTGTATATCAAGCTTTTGTACTTACCCATCCTTACTGCACGGTTGAGGTTTTTACGAGTCCATCAATGTTTACCAACACGCCCATCACCAGAAAGTTACCGATCCTCTGCGCCGTGCTGGCCGTTGTCTTTTGCCTCTCTGTGATCGTCGCCCTGGCCAATGGCCCGTCTGCTGTCAGCATGGGCGATATCTTCGCCCTTCTTCGCGGCAGCCCCCCCGATCCGACCGCTGGCACCATCCTCTGGAAGATCCGTCTGCCCCGGATCATCGTGGCAACGGTGGTCGGGGCGACCCTGTCCCTTGGCGGCATGGTCTTCCAGGCGCTTCTGCGTAACCCGCTGGCCGAGCCCTATATCCTCGGCATCTCCGGGGGGTCGGCAGTCGGAGCGATCAGCGGGATAGTGCTCGGGTTCTCTTTTTTTCCCGGGATAACCTTTTTTTCCCTGCTGGGATCGATGCTCACCCTGGGCGCGGTGCTTCTTCTCGCTGCCGGCCGTTCCACCACCACCCACGATGGTCTGCTCCTCGGTGGAGTGATGATGAACGCCTTCTGCGGGGCCCTTATCATGTTTCTCATCTCAATAAGTCAGGGGGCAAAAGTGCAGGAGATCATCTATTGGTTAATGGGCGATCTCTCCCTGGCCAGCGGCGGCAATCTCCTCTTTTTCCTCTTGAACATCCCCTGTTTCATGGTGGTGTTGCTACTGGCCAGACCGCTCAACGTGATACTGACCGGCCACGATGCGGCGATTGCCATGGGGGTCAATGTCCGCCTCGTGTCGATGACCCTTCTTCTCATTACCTCGACGATGGTGAGTCTGGTTGTCTGCCAGTCCGGGCTGATCGGCTTTGTCGGCCTGCTGGTGCCCCATGTTTTCCGCAAGGTTCTGGGAGCCGATCATCGTCTTCTCGGCCCGAGCTGCATTCTGGGCGGGGCGAGCTTTCTGGTGCTGTGCGATCTGCTCGCCAGAACGGTGCCGGAACATGGTGAAATGCCGGTCGGGGTGGTGACAGCCCTGGTCGGCGCCCCCCTCTTCATCTTTCTCCTCTGGCGGTCTCGACGATGATTGCCCTCGAGATGCACGGCAGTTCGTTCCGTTACCGGGGCAACAGGGTGGTCGACGAGGTCTCGTTTCACGTCAAGGCCGGAGAATTTTTCATGATCCTTGGCCCGAACGGGGCCGGTAAATCATCGCTGTTAAAACTCATTGCCGGAATTGTCACACCCCAGGCTGGAGAGATATCTATTTTCTCCAGGCCCAGGAGAAGCTATTCCGCCAGAGAGCTTGCCAAGGTGATCGCCCTGGTCGCCCAGCAATCGCCAACGGATTTTCCTTTTTCGGTTGCGGAAACTGTGCTGATGGGACGCTCTCCCCACCTGGGGCTTCTCGGCGTTGAAGGCGAAAAGGACTATGCCCTGGCCCGGGAAGCCATGCGCTTTACCGGTGTCGACCAGTTTGCCGACCGCCGGCTCGATCAGCTCTCGGGCGGGGAAAGACAGCGGGTGATGATTGCCAGGGCCATATGCCAGGAGCCGCAGATCATTCTGCTCGATGAACCGACGACCGCCCTCGATCCAGCCCACCAGTTGAGAATCATGGACCTTATGGAGAAATTTCGTCAGGAAAAGGGGACGACGGTCATCATGGTCTCCCATGATTTGAACCTGGCGGCCTCCTATGCCGACAGATTGCTGTTGATGAAAAACGGTCGAGTCGTCGTGATAGGCACCCCTGCCGAGGTTTTTCTGCCAGAGCTGATCACCACAAGTTACGAGTGTGATCTCTTCATTGACCAGAACCCCATCGGGGGGGTGCCACGAGTGATGCCGATTCCGGAAAAATTCAAACGCGACGCATAATACCCGTCTCCGCCACACAGAGCTGGTCGCTGCAGCATGGCCCGGACGCTGCCGACATTCCGCTACTCCCGCCACCGAACGGATCGATACCGCGCAGGCTCATCTCTGCTGGCCGAAGGTGCCGGATGACGGACTCGACCATCTCCCACTCCCGGTCACTGGCGCACCGGCGGATACTTACCGACGCCCCGGTGTCGTGCAATACCCCGTATAGAGGAGAGCAAGCTGGTCGTCCTGTACGGCAATACCGAATTCCTGACAAAGCGTTTCCCCCAGATGCTGCGGCGACGCTATCGCGGTCAGTGCGGTTTCCCCGTGCCGAATGCGATGAAAACCGCCGTTTTGCAGCAGGCGAACCTCATCGGCAAACTTCAGGGAGACCACGATGTTGTTGACGAACACCGCCGTCGGGTAGGTCGCCGTGTAGTGATGACCACAGAGACAATCGGCCTCGGTGTATATTCCGTCGTCAAAGCTGTAGAGGGTGAACCAGCCGTCGGCCTCCTCTTTCTGCAGCCGGTACTGGCGCGAATCCGTCTGCACCAGGCGATAGGTGAGGTCGCCCTGCCGCTGTGGCCGGTCGTCACCCAACCGGAGAGGTTCGCGGGGACATAACGGGCCAAACCCCACATCGACGAGGTAGGTACCGCTATCGAGATGCACCCTGGTGCATCGATGGGTCCGTGGTACATCGACATCGCGATTGTGCAGCACCCGCGCCATGACGATATCACACGGGAAGCCGAAATATTGCAAGGTCTCGAAAAAAACCTTGTTCTGCTCGAAGCAGTAGCCCCCCCGCCGGCGTCGCACAAGCCGGTCGAACAGTGCCTCGGATTCAAGGGAGAGGTCTTCGTGCAGCAGCACGCCGAGATTGCCAAAGGGCAAGGTTGCGGCATGGGCGCCTTGCAACTCCGCCAGAAAATTGAGGGAAACGACGGGAGCCCGTGGTATCTGCAGAAGGGCGAGGTAGTCTGCTATAGCGTTATCGGTTGGCATGAATTCGGTTTGGAAAAGAAAAGATGAGCGGTTCGACCATGGCGCCGCCTGAACTGATGGCACATCCGGGCCACGCGCGTCCTGGTCGTCCTGAACCGGCGCGGGCTGCACCGAATCGACACGACCCGGCGATCAACCCTCGCCACGTTCACTTCATACATCCTTTTGCCGGGATTTACCAGGCATCAGCCACAACGATTCGTAAAAAACTGCGGCTCCTCATCCCCTCTCCCGTACCAGCAGAACGATAAGAGGACGCCTGCAAGACATTGCGCCAGCCAGATCTCGCCCCGGCTCGACCAACCTTCCGGCCCAGGGCGACACCAATATGACGCCTGCCTTCTTCCGTGTCCTACCCACCCTTGCAGCCCCGAAAGAGCATCGTCTATGACGACCATCATAGAAAGCAGAGCAACTTGTCGGTAGATAATCGGGTATCTTTCGCCAGTATCCCATTTCCGTCCGACCAGACCGTTCCACCACGAGGATTGAGCCATGTCAAACCGCGTCAAATGGGCGATAACACTTCTTCTGCCCGCACTTGTCTATCTGATCCCGACAACCGACACCTTTACCCTGAAGATCAAGCTGTTCTTCGTCTGCACCCTGCTGCCGATTCTGATAGCGGCCTTCGATCTGCTGCCGATGGTCATCTACTCCCTGCTCTTTCCCCTGCTGTATGTCTTCGTTGTCGGCATCGCCCCGGAGGTGGCCTTCAAGCCGCTGACCATGCATGTCCCCTATATCATCATCGGCGGGATGATGCTCTCACTGGCCCTTGAAGAGACCAAACTGCTCAACCGGATCGCCTACGGGATTCTCAGTATCACCGGCAAAAGCTTCGGCGGCCTGATCTTCGGCATCATGCTGATCGGTTTCGTGCTCTGCTTCCTGATCCCGGATATCGCCACCCGGACGATCCTGCTGGCGACGTTTGTCTACGGGATGTGCAAATCACTCGAACTCGAACCCGGCTCCCGCGCCGGGGCCGGCCTGATGATCATCGCCTCCTATGCCGCACTCAACACAGCCCATAACTATTACCTCAACCAGGCCTATTTCCCCTGGGGCGCCTCCGGTCTGCAGATCACCTTCATCGATTACATGAAACTTTTCATGATACCACAGACGATCTTCTTCTTCCTCACCACCCTGATCGTGCTCGCCCTGTTCAGGCCTGAGAAAAAGCTGGAGACCAGGGACTATTTTCATGACAAGCTCAAGAGCCTGGGCAAACTCACCTGGCAGGAAGTCTTCTCGGCGATCCTCATCGTCATCACCTTATATATGTGCGCGAGAAACACCGAGGCCATCGGCTGGATATTCTGTATGGCCGCCGCCGTTTTCTATCTGCCGGTAGTCGGTATCGGCAAAAAAGAGCACTTAACCAAGATCAACTACCCTCTGTTCCTCTTCGTGGCCGGCTGCATGGGCATCGGCATGGCCGGCGGGGCCAGCGGTGGTGGAGCCTATATTGCCAACGCGGTGACTCCGCTCATCTCCGGGGCCAAGCCGTATACCCTCGCCATGCTGTGGCTGTTCGGCGTCCTGGTGAATTTCGTCTTGACCCCCCTGGCGGGTCAGGCCACCCTCTCCATGCCGGCGGCCAAAATTGCCATGAATGTGGGACTCGATCCCAACCTCGGAGTCTTCTCGTTCGTGCAGGGTCTCGAGCAGGTGCTGATGCCCTATGAATATGTGCTGGTGCTGATCGTCTTTTCTTACGGCTATCTCAACATGAAGGATTTCGTGCTGGGTTTCGGCGGCAAGATGCTGCTGAGTATCGCCTGCATCATGACCGTCGGCGTTGGCTACTGGAAGCTGATCGGCATCTTTTAACCCGGCTGGCTGAATCGGGTAAGCGAACCCAGCGAGACTCCGGGTAAGCGAGCGTGCCGGGATCGATTTTCTGGCCCCGAGCCATCGCTCTCCGCCCTCTCCGCTGTTTTCTTCTCCTACGAAGTCGGGTAGAGTATGTCAGGCCTCAGCGCCCGGACGACCAGCGACTGGCGCGGGAAAAGAAGATGATACAACGACTCAGCCTGGGGTGTGCTATGGCTGAACTGACTGCAGCAGAGAAAATCGAACTGTTCAGGAACTCCCCCTTTTTACGAGGAGCGAAACAGGCGACGCTCGTCGATCTGGCCGGTGCCACCAGAGAGATCGGCTACCCCAAGGGGACGATCATCAATCAGGACAGCCGCTGGGCCGACAATATCTTCATCGTCTCCTGCGGACTGCTGCGGATCAGCGCCATCTCGGAGAGCGGCAAACGCCTCACCGTCATCCTGGCCCAGAAGGGTGAGCCCTACAATCTCCTCAGCCCGTTTGCTCAAGGCCCCCGGTACCTGATGGCCGAGGCCGTCAAGAATACCCGATGCCTGCAGATGAGCGGCAGACACTATCTCAGGTTCATCGACACCCACCCGGATATGCTGTTCTCCATCATCTCCTGGCTCGCCCCATCGCTTGACAGCGCCCTCTCGAGGATCTTTGACCAGATGGAGAAAAAGGTCGAAGTCCGGATCATGCGGGTACTCCGCACCCTGGCAGCGAAGTTCGGCTCACCGCTGTTCTTCACCAATGTCGAACTCGCTGAAATCGCGGGAACGACCACGGCCTCGACCATCAGGGCCATTGCCATTCTCCGGGCCCTTGGCGCCATAGAAACCCAACGGGGCAAAATCTGGATAAAGAATTACGCGGCCCTGCAAGGCGGCGGAGAAGAACCCATCAGGATCTGAAGGCAAGAGACCGCTGGCGGTGAGCGGACGCCGTTCATCCCATATCATCCCATAATGTCAACGCCGGTGTCGATGGGGTAGACCATGGCGGTCAGCGAACGGTTTTCCAGCACCGCCACCGCAAGGCTGGCGACATCCTCCCGGCGGACCCCGGTCTTCAAGGGGGATCGCTCCTTGGCCGCCGCCAGGATCTCCAGGCTGTTGCCGACCTTGGACAGCGAAAAGGTGGGGACGAAGCCCGGGGCGATGCCGTTGACCCTGATTCGTTTGGCCCGTCCCAGGGAGTCGGCCAAACCACGAATGATCGATTCCAGCCCGGCCTTGGCGGCAGAGACCACGTTGAATCCCGGCACCGCCACCTTGCTCCAGCGCAGGCTGAGAGCGAGGATGGCGCCATCCTCCTTGAGGGCATCGAGCAGGGTGCCCGAGAGTTCGACCAGGGAAAAGGCCCCCACCCGGATAGCGTCGGAGAACTCCTCCCGGCTGACCTCGACTAAGGGCAGATTCAGCTTGGCCCCGGCCGCCGTGGAAGAGGAAATACCGTGGACCAGCACGTCGAACTGCAGCCCCGCCGTCCGGATGGTCTCGCCCAGGGCGAGAAGATCGGCATCCTTGCGGGCATCGTAGGGAAACAGCTGCCGTATGCCCAGGGAATCGGCGACCCTCTGCACACTCTCCACCGTGCTGTCGTCCTGGTAGGTCGCATACAGAGTGTAGCCGCTGTTTTTCAGTTCATAGGCGATGGCTGTACAGAGGCTGTCCTCGTCGCGAATGCCGATCACCAGTGCGTTCTTTTCGTTCATGACACCTCTCCTGTCCCGACTCAGTGGGATTCCACATGGACCATACTGCTCGAACCGCAGTCAACCGGATAGACGACACCGTTGATGGACGGATTGGTGAGCACCTCAAAGGCGATTCTGCCGATATCGTCAAGCTCGGCGTTTCGCCCAAGCGGGCTGGCCGTCCGGGTAACCGAGAGCAGATCGGCAAAACCCTGGATGCCGCTGGCCGCCCGGGTCATCACCGGTCCGGGTGAAATGGCGTTGACCCGAATCCCCTTGTCGCCCAACTCACTGGCCAGGCCACGAACCAGGGCCTCGAGAATGGACTTGACCGGCCCCATCATGTTATAGCCCTGGACCGCCAGGTGGGCGCCGACATAGGAGAGGGTCAGAACGCTGGCCCCAAAACTGAGGACATCCGCCCTGATCAGCTCACCGGTGATCTCCACCATCGAGAAGGCAGAAACATGGGTCGACTCGGCAAAGCTCGCCCAGCTGACCTGGTGCAACTCCTTTTTGATCTCCGAGGCAAAGGCAATGCCATGGACAACGGCATCCAGACGGATGGTGTGGCTTCGGCAGTAGTCGATGATGGCCTGCAACTGCTCCCCGTTGCCGACCTGATAGGGAAACAGCATCTCGACCCGCAGGGCATCGGTCACCTGCCGCACATGGGGCAGGGCCTTTTCATTGAGATAGGTGGCCAGAATGGTGTAGCCGCCTTCATGCAGTTCCCGGGCAATGCCAGCACTGATACTTTCCGGATTGGCAATGCCGATGACAAGGGCGTATTTTCTGCGCACGGGTTTGCTCCTCTCTAGCGTCGATTGGGTTATGTCGCACGACCATTTGATCACGTTGATTACGGCAACAGCAACGCTCTGGTATGGACGGCGATCATCAGTTCTTCGTTGGTGGGGATGACCCAGACCGCAACCCTGCTGGCGGCTGTACTGATTCTGGCATCCCCCGCATTGTTGGCCCGGACATCCACGGCCACCCCGAGCCAGGCGGCCGCCTGACAGACCATGGCGCGGATGGCCGGGGCGTTCTCACCGATACCGGCAGTGAATACCAGCCCGTCCAGACCACCGAGGGCGGCCACCAGGGAACCCAGCTCCCGGCCAACGCGGTAGACAAACAGTTCAACCGCCTCCCGGGCACGGGGTTCGGGGCTCTCCAGCAGGACCCGCATATCGTTACTGATGCCGGAAACTCCCAAAAGCCCGGATTGTTTGTAGAGCAGTTCACTGATTTCCTCGGCATCCATGCCCTTTTCCTGGAGCAGGTAGAGGATGATGCCCGGGTCGAGATTGCCGGGACGGGTGCCCATCATCAGGCCATCGAGGGTGGAAAACCCAAGCGTACTGGCCATCGACACCCCGTTGACCAGGGCACAGAGACTGGCGCCGCTGCCAAGGTGAGCGACGACCACCCGGCCGCCGGCGATTTCCGGGGCCACGACCGGCAGGCGACTGGCGATATATTCATAGGACAGACCATGGAAACCGTAACGGCGAATCCCCTGGTCGGTCAGCGCCCACGGCAAACCATAGCGCTGCACTTTGGAGGGGATGGTGTGATGAAAGGCGGTATCGAAGCAGACGACCTGGGAGATCTCGGCGCTCTGTTGCCGCACCGAGCGGATCGCGCTGAGATTGTGCGGCTGATGCAGAGGCGCGAGCGGGATATAGTCCGTCAAGGTGGCCAAGACCTCGTCATCCACCAGCACCGGGGCCGTGTAGGCGCTGCCGCCATGGACCACCCGGTGGCCGACGCCCAGCAGCTCCAAGCCCAGATCATGGAGATGGATCGTGATCCAGTCGAGGAGAAAACGCATGGCCCGCTGATGATCGAGAGCCTGACGCCGGTCCCAGAACTTCTCCGCAACACATTGGCCACAACCATCCCTCACCTTGAAATGAGGGCTGACGCCGATACCTTCAATCTGCCCGCTGCAAACCAGCCGCATCTGTTCATGCTCGACCTGATCGAACAGCGAGAACTTGATGCTGGATGAGCCGGCGTTGATCACCGCAATACAGGGTCTCATGATGATTTCCTGGTTCAGGTGGTGATGGCCTTCAACCCGCCCCGCCGGGCCACGGCGGCGGCGGCGGCGACGGCGCAGGAGGCCAGGCGGGCCTTGGGTGAATCGGCGCGGCTGGTGAGGATGACCGGAACCCGGGCACCGAGAACGATGCCGGCGGCATCCGCGTCAATTAAATAGGTAAGCTGTTTGGCCAGCATGTTACCAGCCTCGAGATCGGGCACCACGAAGATATCAGCCTCGCCGGCCACCGGCGACTGGATACCCTTGATCGTCGCCGCTTCCTTGCTGATGGCGTTGTCAAAGGCCAGAGGTCCGTCGAGAATGGCGCCGGTGATCTGGCCCCGTTCGGCCATCTTGCACAGCGAGGCCGCCTCCAGGGTGGACGGGATCTTGGGATTGATCGTTTCCACCGCCGAGAGGATGGCGACCTTGGGGCAGACGATACCCAGGGCATGGGCCAGTTCCACCGCGTTGGTGACGATATGGTACTTGTCGTCCAGGGTCGGGTAGATATTGATCGCGGCATCGGTGATGAACAGCGGTCGCGGGTAGGTCGGCACATCGAAGATGAAGACATGGCTGACCCTGGCGGCTGTGCGCAGCCCTTCGGTCTTGTTGAGTATCGCCGACATGAACTCATCGGTATGGAGACTGCCCTTCATCAGGGCCTCGGTATGACCGTTGCGACACAGGGCCACCGCTTCGGCCGCGGAAGCATGGCTGTGCGGGGTGTCGACCAGCTCGTAGGGGCTGATGTCAAGGCTCAACTCCGCGGCAAGAGCACGAATCCGCTCGGCCGGGCCGACCAGAACCGGCTCGATGATGTTGGCCCGGGCCGCATCGACGGCGCCCTGGAGCGAGGTCTCGCTGCAGGGGTGGGTCACCGCGATGCGAATGGGTTCCAGTTCGGTGACCCGGGCGACCAGGTCCTCGAAGACATGGCGGGAATGATAGGAGAGCTCGAGCGGGCCAAAGGCGTTGGCCGCCATCTTCGAGGTCGGCGCCTTGACCTGAGCCACGCCGGTGAGAATGAGCCGATCCTCCTGGTTGACGATCTTACAGTCGAACACCAGGGTTTGACCGTCGGCCCCCTTTTCCTTGAGGGTAATGGTTACCTCGAGGGTATCGTTGAGCTGAATGGTGCCACGAAAGTCGAGCTGCTGTGACAGATAGACCGTGCCCGGGCCGGGCAGATCGTTGCCGAGCAGGCTCGAGATCAGGGTCGCGCCCCACATACTGTGGGCGCTGACCTTTTTCTGTTTGAGCAGTTCCTTGGCATACTCGTCGCTGAGATGCGTCGGATTCATGTCGCCGCTCATCACCGCGAACATATCCACATCCCGCTTGGTCAGGGTGCGGCTCATGGTCGCGGTGTCACCGACATGCAGTTCCGCGAAGGTTTTGTTGGTGATCATCATCTCTCCTTGGCAAACAACACTCTATGTCCTGGCTCACACTGGTGGTGAGACGATAGCTTTTCTGTATTACGCCATCACCATTACCTTGTGGTTACAACGTCTCTTGGCACCTTCAGGCCGGATCGGCTTGAGGGAAAAGGGCCTTTCTGGCCTCGGCGTCACTCTCGAAGATATGGGGCGCCACCTGCCGTTTTTCCAGAGCCTCTCCCAGTTTCATCCGCAGAAAGGTGCTGGTGGTATAGCGAGTCACCTCACTGTAATGGTGGTCCATCAGGTAGCGGACCATGGTCGAGTACCTGTCGAGAAGGTCGGGTGCGATGGTGAAATGATCGTAATTGATGATGGCCCGGACCCGATGGCCAAGCGGTGTCAGCCGCTCCTCGACCGTGGCCTGAATCTGCTCGATCGTCTGGACGTCGCTTACGCTCAGCCCCTCGAAGTTGACAAAGAGGATCTTTTCCCTGGCATTGTAGGCGAAGCGGTCGGCCAGACGCACATGGAGCAGATCATGCTTGAGTTCCATCGGCTCGATCTTGAAAATGCGCTCGTCCATCGGCCGCAGGGGCTCGGCAACCTTTGGCGCGAACTCCATCTGACCGAGAATGTCGCGCTGAAGATCGACGCCCGGGGCGATCTCGATCAGGGTCAGGCCGTCGGCCTGCAGGGAGAAGACGCAGCGCTCGGTGACGTAGAAGACCGTCTGGCCCGTTTGCCGGGCGTAGGGGCCGCTGAAGGTGATGTGTTCGACCGCCTTGACGAATTTCTTCACCCTGCCCTCTTTGACGATGCGCAGCTGGCCGTCTGAGATCTCCACCTGCAGCCCACCGGTGGTGAAGGTGCCGACAAAGACCACCACCTTGGCATTCTGACTGATGTTGATGAATCCGCCGGCTCCAGCGAGCTTGGGCCCGAACTTGCTGACATTGAGGTTGCCCTGCTGGTCGGCCTGGGCCAGGCCGAGAAAGGCCAGGTCCAGACCGCCGCCATCGTAGAAGTCAAACTGGCTGGGCTGATCGATGATCGCCTCGGTATTGGCCGCGGCCCCGAAATCGAGGCCGCCGGCAGGCACCCCGCCGATCACGCCAGGTTCGGCGGTGAGGGTGATCAGATCGAGGATATGCTCCTCATTGGCCACATTGGCGATCCCCTCGGGCATGCCGATGCCCAGATTGACCACGCTGTTGGGCTTGAGCTCGAAGGCGGCCCGGCGGGCGATGACCTTGCGGCCGCTCATCTCCATGGCCGCAATCGCCTGCATTGGCATGCGGATTTCGCCGCTGTACGACGGGTTGTAGCGCTGGGCGAAGGTCTGCCAGTGCATCTCGGGGGTGGACTGGACCACGCAGTCGACCAGGATACCGGGAATCTTGACCTGCCTTGAGCTCAGGGTCCCGGCCTCGGCGACCCGCTCGACCTGGACGATAACGACCCCTCCGGAATTGCGGACCGCGGTGGCAATGGCCAGGGACTCCAGGATCAGGGCCTCCTTCTCCATGGTGATGTTGCCGCTCATATCGGCGGTGGTGCCGCGCAGCAGGGCGATCTGGATGGGAAAGGTCCGGTAAGCCAGGTACTGGCGGCCGTCGAACTCGATCAGCTCGACCAGGTCCTCGGTGGTGTGCGCGTTGAGTTTACCGCCGCCCAGGCGCGGGTCGACGAAGGTCTGCAGACCGACCGTGGTGATGGTGCGGGGTTTATGGGCGGCGATATCCCGGTAGAGATGAGAGATGACCCCCTGCGGGAAGTTGTAGGCCTCGATTTCGTCGGCAAAGGCCAGTTGTTGCAGTTTGGGCACCAGCCCCCAGTGGCCGCCCACCACCCGCTTCACCAGGCCCGACTCGCCGAAGTGGTTCAGGCCCCGCTCGCCGCCATCGCCCTGGCCGGCGGCATAGACCAGGGTCAGGCCTTTCGGGTGGCCGCTCTTTACATACTGCTTTTGCAGGGCAACGGCCAGCTGTTCGGGAAAACCGATGCCGACAAAGCCGCCGGTGGCCACGGTATCGCCGTCACGGATCACGCTCATCGCCTCTTCGGCGCTGACAACTTTGCACTTACGACCCGTGCGTGAAGGCTGGGTCGAGAGAAAGGGGTGGGTTTTCTTATCGGGCACAGGGAGGTCTCCGCAGTTGTGCGACACCAGCGTATCGCCGTTACATGGCATAAAAAAAAAGCGGTTCAGGGCTACCGGCTCTGGGCGACTGCCGGAATAGCCCCAGCATCGGCCAGGAACCAAGGCAACGCGCGAGCGGCGGACCATTCCCCGGGCAGGCGATGTTCCGCCTCCTGGTCATCGACCTGCCCCGCTCCACTCATTCGTTAAGGAAGCTGTTGATGGCGGCGTAGGTCCGCCGGCAGGCCTCCGGTGCGAGCTGCTCCATATTGAGAAAGGCATGGATCATATCCGGATGATGGAGATGCTCCACCCTGACGCCCGCCTCCCTGAGGATTCGCACGTACATCTGCCCCTCGTCGCGCAACGGGTCGAACTCGGCGGTGACCACCAGGGTGGGCGGGTACTCCGGCGTCACCTCCATGAACAGGGGAGAGACGGCCCGCCGGTTCTCCTGGTTCTGAAAATAGGCCTCGAACATCCAGATAATGCGCTCGCGCTCAAGGAAAAACCCGCTGCCGTTCTCCCAGGTGGAGGGTTGCGACAGGGTGTAATCGAGGCTGGGATAGATCAGCACCTGCCGCTCGACCACATAGCCGGGTTCATACTGGGACTGGTGCGAGATGGTGGCACAGAGGGCCGCCCCACCGCTGTCGCCCATCAGGATCAGGCGCGGCAGGTGGGGAATCGCCAGCGCCCCCAGGGTCTTGAAGATCCGCTTGGCGCTGACCATGGCGTCCTTGAGACCGGCAGGATAGGGGCACTCCGGCGCCAGCCGGTATTCGACCGCCACCACGAGATGGTTGGTGGTGACGGCAATCTTGCGACAGATCGGATCGTACAGGGCCACGCTGCCGGCGACGTGACCGCCGCCGTGCAGGTAGAGGATCACCGGCAACTCACTTGCCGGCTCCGGATGATAGATCCTGATCGGGGCATCGTAATCCGGGCCGTGAAGGACATTGTCGCGCACCAGTTTGATGGCCGGTCCCGGCTCGACATAGGAAACCGTCAAGGCGGACAAGGCCTCGCGAACATTGACCACCGTGATCCTGAACCCCTGTTCGATAGTCTTCTGCTGGATCGCCATGAGTTTGGCCAGCAGATCACGAAACGGCGACGACAGGCCAGCGGTGCGATCGTCAGGTTCTGTCATGGCTCTGCTCCGATGCTCCAACTCGGAAACCACCTTCGATCGGCGAGGGCTGCTGGAGAACCAACGCCAACCGGTTCATCATCTCAATGGTGTCCATACTCATCTCCTCCACCGGGCCGGCGATTTCAAAGCAGAGATCGAGGGCGATTCTCCGTTCGATCGGCTCGGCGATCAGGGTGGGCAGGCTCTGCATCGCCTGCTCGGGTTCATAGCCAACCACCAGGGTCTGCAGGTGGATCATGTTCGTCCGCCGACTGGGGTCCATGCTGGCGAACGGCTCGGTGCGCAGCAGCATCTCGTTGGAGCGTTCCAGCCGCGACCGGCGCACCTCCTTGCGGGAATGGGCGAGAAAGATCAGCATGCGGATAAGGCCCTCGGCAAAGCCTCCCTGCTCGATCCGGTCCAGAGCGTCCTGAACCGAGGTCAGGGTCCGCATATCCTCGCGGGGGGCGCTGCTGACCGTATGGTCCAGACGCTCGCCGAAGGATTTGATCGCCGGCGTATCCCAGAAGAGGTGAAAATTCCACTCGATCATCGCATTCTGCCAGTCCCGGACGCTGTCCCACCACTGGGTCACCAGGCTGGCGCCAAACCGCTCCATCCGCCGGTAGGGATTGTCGTCGGCTGCAGCCTTGCGATAGGCACGGGTCCGTTCGGCAAGCATCTTGACCGGGGCCATCGCCGGATTCTGGTCGCTGAACACCCTGCGCTGCACCCGCATCGGGCTGGCATGGGCCATCAGCTCGGCACTGCCCTGGGTGACCATGGTTCGCACGAAGGGCTGGAAGATCAGCTCGTAGAGTTCGCTCCCCAATTCGGAAAAGCGGGCCACGGTGGCAAAAGGACGATCGCTGTCGTCTCCGCCGCACTGCTCGATCACCTGGTCGATGGTTCTTTCGGCAAAGGCAACGGTAAAGGTCTTGTTGATGCCCTGACCGCTCTCCTCGGTTATTACCATTTCATACAGGCCCGGGGCAAGCGCTTCTATCGCCGGCAGCGTGGAAACGATCTGCTGGTGTTCCTTTCTGGCCACCGATGAACTGACGAAGATCCCAAGGTGTCCGACACTGTCGTGCAGGGTGTAGATAATCCGCTGCCCCCGGGCACGAATCTCCTCCACCCCGGTGTAGAAGTCAGCGAGCCAGCCGAGGGCCTGTTGCGGCGGGGTGATATTGTCACCATGGGAGGCAAAGATGATGATTGGCGACTTGATGTTGCGCAGATCGAGGTGGGTGCGGGGATTGAGATTGCCTGTCCCCCGGCCGGGCCGGTTGCCGACAAAGAGGTTGTCGACGATCCAGTTGATCTCGTCCGGGGTCATGTAGTAGAAGCTGCCCCACCAGCGTTCAAAACCGACGAAACGCTCGACCTCGGTGTCGATTCTGTCCCAGAGGTGGTAATACTTGTCCCACCAGGTGTTGCTCGGGCTTAACCGTTCGAAGTTGGACACCAGGAGAGAACCGTCGAACAGGCCGTTACCCAGATCGCAGATCAGCCGGGTGCTGGAGGCGCCGCCGACCAGGCCGCCCAGATAACGCATGGGATTCTTGCCCTTCTGCCCGGCCCAGTAGGAAAGGGGCGCGCCGTTGGCCACCACCGGGCCGGTGAGATCAGGATTGGCCGCCGCCAGAAACATCGCCGCCCAGCCACCCTGGCAGTTACCGATGAGCACAGGTCTGGGCGAGGTGGGATGGAGACGGGCCACCTCGCGGACGAAAACGGCCTCGGCCTCGGTGACGTCGTCGAGCTTCTGCCCCTTGATGGGCAGGCGGGTGAAGGTGACGAAATAGGTGGGATGCCCATTGTGAATGGCCGCGCCGATCTCGCTTTCATGCTTGAACCCGCCGATGCCGGAACCGTGGCCGGCCCGGGGGTCGATAATGATGTAGGGACGCAGCTCTTCCTTGAAGGTCACCCCCTCGGGCGGAATGATTCGCACTAACGAATAGTTCACTGGCCGTGGCAACGTGGCGCCGTCGACTATCATCTCATGGTCCCAGATCAGCACGGTCTTGTTGCTGTCCGCTTCATGCTCGACAAAGAAGTTGCCGCGCTGGCGCAAGGCATCGGTGTAGAGAACCGAGCGCTGGCTGCCATCCACCAGATACTCCCACAGTTTATAGCCAGCTGACGGGGTGAACATCGCCTGCCAGACCTCGGAAAACGCCTTGAAATTGGTGGTATTGTTAACACCGACGGTCTCGAGCGCCCGCTGGCTGTGGGTCTGGAGGATGGTCCCGAGATCGTGGCAGTACTGAGAGAACTCGTTCTCCTCTCCGAGATAGGTCTTGTGGAAGTGGTCAAAAGTGCGGGAAAAATCGGCTGGCCGGGTAAAGGTGGAGAAATTAAACATTGCACAGGCTCCTGGAAATAATGGTCGTGAGAGAACCCGACATATGCGCAAACGGGCTCGTTGGCAGAGGGTGGACGCAGGGAGAGCATGACCATGTTCTTTTCTGGTCTTTCGGTCTTGCCTCTTCTTCTCCGGTTTTCTTTGGCATTCGTGGAGAATCAGCGCCTGTTGACAACGGCCGCAAAAATTCCTTTCGAGTATGCGATAAAAAAAACGGGCACATTTTTTGTGTATCTTTCAAGCAGATCAGAGACACCGCCGCGTGCCATTCCTCCCGTAATTTCTGCCAGGTTGGAAGGAACAAGACAGCCCCCGGCACTATCCACACCGGGAAAGCAGGCGGTTTACCAAAGCGTAGAGGATGATTTTCATCGGCAGGGTATCGATTCAGTGATTGCCCGCAAAAAATAAGCAGAAAATACCATAAAACAATAATTCAGTATAGAACCAGCCGCCACCTGTTTCCAAGGACAATCATCTCGATATTTTATTTGCCGTCACCACGCTGCTGGCCGACAAAAACGCCCCAGCCTCCTTGCGGTATGCCCATTATGCCGCCAGAAACACCTCTTTGGTCTCGTCAGGTATAGATATCGCTTTACGGGTTTCTGCATCGATATGAACCACCACCGATTTGCCCGTGGCACATATCTCGGCGTTTTGCACCACTTCCTGGGCAAAGGTCAGCGAACGGTTACCGATTTTTTCCACAGAGGTGTGTATGTTCGCTATGGTGCCATAAAAAATCTCTTTCTTGAAATCGATCTCATAGTGAATGAGAAAATGGCGGAACCCGGCTCCTTGAAGTGCCTGGCGGATAAACGCGAAACGGGCCTCCTCGAACCAGACGGGGATAACCACCGCCCCGATATGCCCGCCCAGGTTCGTTTCAGAAATTCGAGGGGTAATCGAATATTGATGTGTCATAACCACGCTATTTTTTTAATTTATGGTACATCGTTGGCTAGTGGCTATCTGGTACCAGATATTTTCAACTGACCGACATGACTGAACCAGGTAAGCGAAGACTCGGGGTAAGCGAAGACCCCGAGTGACCCCCAGCCACAACGACCCATGCAATGCAGGCCACCGGTAAGAGTTTTTTCACGCAGAGGGGGGGGCGGTTCAACCACCGGTCATCTTGATTCAACTCTCTTTGTTTGCACCTGAGCGATCTCGACCATCGTTTCCAGGCGAACGAGTCTCTCGTTAATTCTACGGAGATCCTGATCTATCCGATCAACTTTATTGAGTAGAGACGCCACTCTCTCGTTGAGAAGAATGCCCGCCTTCAAGGCATCCATGACCTTTTCACTGACCCCCATCATTCAGCCTCCAAAAAGACATGGGTGCTGTCGAGGCGTTTCTCGATCTCTTCAATCCGTGTTACCAGGTTCTTTGTCGTTTCGATCATCGTATCCGCCAGAGCTTCCAGTATCAGCTCATCTTCTGCTGCTGGTTTGCCCCCGAAGGCATCCACCGCCTCCCGGACGACCTCGGCAAACGATACATTTTTTCGCTTTGCAATCCGGTCAACCTTCTGGATCATGCTCGGTGGCATGAGGATCGGTTTTCTCAGCATCGTTTCGCTTTGCACCAGTGCGCTCATCGTTCTCTCCTTGCAGCAATCTGTTTGGTTGTAACCTCAAGATAGCACATGTGCAGCACATGCGCAATCTGATACCATTGGAGATCTTGGTAACAAAAATGTTTTATCCGAAACTCGTCAGTATGAAAAACTCTGTTGCCGCGCCGAGGAGCTTCATGGTTCGTTGTAGTTGAGGCTATCTGGTCCAGCCATGCTGGTTAGCACAAAAATGTGCTGTATTACGGATCCTACAGGATGATTTCGGGATGTCCTCGACAAGACCAGAGGGCGACCAGAGCAACAAAAAAGCCCCTATAGCATTTCTGCCATAGGGGCTTGCATCGCGATGGTGCCGGGACCAGGGATCGAACCAGGGACACACGGATTTTCAGTCCGTTATTATTCAGGTGTTATCATTCTGTAATGTTTAAATATTTTTTTATTAATTTCACCATTTGTTCCATTCTTGCTCCACTTCAAAAAATGATCGGTTTATTTTCGATCCTCTCCCAATGCATCCCGGACAACTTCAAGTAGGCCTCTTTTCATTTTTTCTCATTGCCCACAACTTCGCTTCATAGTGCCCATGAGCTAATAAATATGCTTTTACAAATCAAAATAACAAGTATAATGATCTATAAAAGGAGGTTTTATAGATCATGACACGAAGAAAATGGAACTGGCAAAAAGATGATTGGGGGAATTTCACCTATGATAACAGTGAAATCGAGAAATTAGAACGAGAATATTCAAGGCAATCCGGTTTTTCGCTTGGCATAGCCAGGCATCTTTCAAGTGAGGACCAAAACGACTTAATCGTTGAACTTGTATGTAATGAAGCCATCAAAACCTCTGAAATTGAGGGAGAATTTTTAGACCGGGAAAGCCTGCAGTCCTCTATCAGGAGAGAATTCGGTTTGGGAATAGCCAATCATCACAGGGTAAAACCGGCGGAAGCCGGGATCGCTGAAATGATGAATGATATATTCACCAATTATGATTCACCATTGACAGAAAAGAGTCTCTACAATTGGCATGAAATGTTGATGTCCGGCCGAAGAAACATAGAGATAGGAAAATATCGAACCCACAAGGAAGCAATGCAGGTTGTGTCCGGGCGATACGATAAACCAACAGTCCATTTTGAAGCTCCCCCATCTGCCGATGTTCCAAAGGAAATGGAGAAATTCATAGCTTGGTTCAACAAATCAGCCCCTGGCGGGAAAGAACCTTTGACCCCATTGGTTCGGGCAGGGATTGCTCATATCTATTTTGTTTCAATCCATCCTTTCGAAGATGGAAACGGACGGATCGGGCGGGGCATAGTTGAAAAATCATTATCACAGAATATGGGTCAACCGACACTCATTGCGCTTTCTTTAACCATTGACGAAAGGAAAAGAGAATATTACGAGGAGCTGGCAGCCCAGAGTACAGGAAATGACGTGACAAACTGGCTAATTTATTTTGGGAAAACCATTATCAGCGCGCAACAACAAACCATCAGGCAAGTTGATTTCATAATAACCAAAGCAAAGTTTTTCGATACTCACAAAGATAATCTCAACCCTCGCCAATTAAAAGTGATCAACCGGATACTACTGGAAGGGCCGAAAGGCTTTCAAGGTGGATTCAGTGCCAAAAATTACCGAGCTATAACAAAATCACCCTCAGCAACAGCGACAAGAGATTTACAAGACCTGGTAGGGAAAGGGATCTTTACAAAAACCGGTCAACTAAAAAGCACCCTTTATTCTTTGAATCTTTCCCCATTCCAGGGCAAGCAAGATAAAGAAAGCATGACTTGAACATACCCTGGATTTAGCGACTGGGTACTCATTTGACCGGATGAGCCTCATTCTTTCTTATTGTCCGCACTTCGGTCAACTTCTTGGACTTGAAACTCAAGCCCGTTCTTTTGTCAGTGTATGGTCTCTTTTTCTCTTTTCGTGCTAAGAGAATCGTGAAAAGCATCAATCAAGCCAGCAAGAAGATCTCCATATTTTGTATCTGATTCGAGGACTTCAATCGTCTTTAATATTCTTGTTTGAACACTCAAAGCTGGAGTAGTACAATAAGTGCAACATACTAAAGTTTGAAGTAACTATTCAGCACCCATTTTACCCACAGCCGAATCCATGAATGCCGGCCATTTGCCTTGGAACAGCAAACGCAGTGCTTCCGTAGCCGATACCCCCTGTTTTCTGCAGGTAGTCAGGTAGCTTCGGATGCGACAGAATATTTTGGCCCCTTCCATGGAACGGAAACAACCAGACACCTTCTGCTGAACCCTGATCAGGAGTTTCGGGGATAGTCCCTCCTTGTCCAGCAATTCCATTTAATATCGACCAGTTACACACCCCTTCCCTGTAAGACCCCTCGAGTTTGACATATCAGCCATCCCGGAATACCGATATTTATTGGGCTTGCTGACTTTTTTTGCTTGAACATGTAAGACCCTACTGATATTGTACCTGCATGGCACATTTTCACATCAAAACCAAAAAGGGAAGACCCTACCTCTACGTGCGGGAGATCGCCCGGGTCGATGGCAAGCCCAAGGTCATTTCCCAGATCTACATCGGCTCGCCGGAAAAGGTTGCCCGCCTGCTTGGCGGCAAAGTGGCGGATATGCTGCGTTTGAAGGTCGAAGAATTCGGCTCGCTTTGGCTGGCGCATCAGATCGACAGGGATATTGATCTCTGTGGCATCATCGACAGCGTCGTTCCCAGAGCGGAGAGGGAAACGGGGCCTTCGGTTGGCGAGTATTTTCTCTACTGCGTGCTGAACCGGATGGTGCAGGCCGTCAGTAAAAACAAACTCGCCGATTGGTTCAGGAGGACAGCCATTCAGCACATTCGGCCCGTCGAACTGAACGAACTCACCAGTAAGCGGTACTGGGAAAAATGGGATCGGGTGAGCGAAACCGCTCTGCACGAGATCGCCCGGAAGTTTTTTAAGCGGATCTGGCAGGTCGAAACGTCGTCCGCCGATTGCCTGCTCTTTGATACCACAAATTATTATACCTACATAGCCAGTCAAACCGACTCGAAGCTTGCCCAGCGGGGTAAGAACAAGGCGGGCAAGCATCATCTGCGCCAAATCGGTTTGGGGCTGCTGGTTGCCCGAGATTCACGGCTGCCATTACATTACAGCGTCTATCCCGGCAATCTCCATGACAGCAAGCATTTCGCAGCGGTGATGGATGAAATGTTCGGCGTGGTCTGCGGCCTGCACAAAACCAAAGAACGGCTTACCGTGGTCATCGACAAAGGTATGAACGCCGATGACAATTATGCCTGGATTGACAATCACTCCCGGATTCATTTCATCACCACCTATTCGACATATTTCGCCCAGGACCTGGCGGCAACTCCGCTGGATCGCTTCGAACCGGCCGATACAGCAGGAAATCGCCGGATTATCGAGGAAGGCCACGAGGACGAGTGTTTGCTTGCCTACCGAACCAGAGGTGCGTACTGGGGCAAAGAGCGAACCGTGATTGTTACCTATACTCCGGCGTCTGCCCGCAAGCAGGCCTACACCTTTGCCGAGAAACTTGAGGCCATACGCCAGGAGTTATTGGACATGCGGGCCAAGGTGCGAGATAAGGCCCCACACTGGCGGCAAGAGGAAGCGGTGCGAGAACGGTATAATCGATTTTGCGAGCAACTCCATATGGCGCCGCAATTGTTCGAACTGGAATTCACGCGATCCCCTGATGGTCTGGCGATGTCCTTTCCAGAGAGCAACGACTCACGGAATATGTAGTGAGCCTGGTTATTCTTACCGGGGTCTACCAGGGTTTCCATGTCATCGCTCGTACGGTGATTCCGATCAGTATTCTGAGTGTGGGTCCTAAAGGAGTGACGGACTACCAGATAGTAACGTGCGTGGGTCTGGTATCGGCTGGCTTTTTTGTCTACCGGTTCATGTGTGGTGAAGCGAGAGGTCAGTATAATCCCCTTGCTCTGTTCTGCATCACGAGTCTTTCCATGATCTCCACTGTTTTTGCACCTAATCTTTTGACCGGCCTCATTTCATACCTTCTGTTCATTTTCCTCTTTGAGGTCAACTATACCAAATGCATGACCTTGATCATCGATAGGTGCCCTTCCGAGGAATTACCGATACTCCTTCCTTTCATAAATTCGGCCACCATGATTGCAATGGTGCTCGTCGTCTTTGGTGGAGGGCAAGCTATGGACGACTGGGGGTTTGTCCCAGTGACCATAGGCCTTGCGGGGGCGGCCCTTCTTTTGGCTATTTTTAGTTTCGCTGGTATTCGCAGATTTTGTTTCCGCTTTTCAATCGCTATTGGAGAAAAAATATGAAACACATAGTTTTCGTAGAAAGTAATGCTAATGGACTTTCAGCACTCACTACCGCTAAGGAGCTGGGATACTACGTGACTTTTATCCGGTCCACCCATTTCGAGCACTATTACATCCATGATAATATGTTCGCTAAGGCAATGGCCTCGGTCGATGCCTACATTGAGCTTAACGATATCACAGATGAATTGGCATTGGGCGCTACACTCTCCTCCGTCCATGCATCCCGACCCGTCGATGCCTTGATCACCGTATTGGAGCATATCATTCTTCCTCTTGCCCGGGCAGCAAGACGGGTCGGTATTCCCTTCACTAGCGCCGAGGCAGTTGAGTTGGCCCGAGACAAGGGCGCAATGCGGCGGCGTCTCGATGAAATGGGGGTCCCATCGGTCCGGTTCGTAACAGGCGCTGATCCCAACCATCTGATCGAACAAGCAGATAAGATCGGGTATCCCCTCATTTTCAAACCTACATCGGGGTTATCCAGCTGGTTTATCAAGCGTGTGGATTCCAGAGGAGACTTGGAAGTTGCCTTTGACGAGTATCGTCGCGAGCTCGGGGAGATGAATGAGATCTACAATACAATCATGAACGATACTGTTGTAATCGAAGAATATCTCGAAGGCACTATGATCTCTCTTGAAATTTGCGCCAGCAGGGGTGTCACGACCCCCCTGTCTATTTGCGAGCGTAAACGATACAGTAAGAACGAGATTCTGGAATTGGGCTCCACCATGCCTGCCACGCTCCCTCCCGACCAATGGGAGGCGGTATGTCAATACGGCCAAAGTGTCCTGGAAGCCATGGGACTCGACATGGGAATTTTTCATTTGGAGATCATCCTCACCACTAGGGGTCCACTTCTTATCGAAGCTAACCCTCGACTGATTGGGGGAATGGGCCCAAGACTTCTCTCTTTGACACTCGGCCGCAATATCTATGGTCTGCTGATTGACGCCCACCTCGGAAATCCCGTGCTCCCGCCCGATTCGGCACCCCGATGTTACGCCACATCGCGAGTCATGGCGCTTGAGGAGGAATCTATATACTACCGAGAGGAGCTTTCTCCTTGGCATGAGGAATACCATTCGTCCCTAGTCTATTACCGTTTCGGTTTGAAGCAGGGAGACAAAGTGCCCAAAGCCGCTTCAAACGAACACTCTTTCGGATACTTTGTTGTTCAAGCCAACAGCCCTTGGGAATCAGAGCACTTGGCCGAGGCGATTCTCGGACGGCTACGTGAAGAGCTGCAGCTGCCCCTGATCATCCATTGATCGATTATTATCATTCGAAAATGGAGACAGAGAAAACAACGAGAATCCTGCTCATGTTTCAAAGAATGGACACCTCTCCCCGATTGCCGGCAATCAGTCGG
>JBKEBZ010000057.1:0-18620 GCA_047973425.1 Desulfopila sp. | reverse complement strand
TGCCTATAAACCAGCATGGCTGGACCAGATAGCCTCAGCCACAACGAAACATGAAACTCCTTGGCGCGGTAACAGCGTTTTTCGTACTGACGAGTTTCGGATAAAGACAATGACTCTACACATCTACAACACGCTCACCGGCAAAAAAGAACAGCTCAAGCCCCTCGAAGCAAACCATGTCAAACTGTATGTCTGCGGTATCACCTCCTACGACTACTGCCATATCGGCCATGCCCGTTCGGCCCTGGCCTTTGACATGATTGTCAAGTACCTGCGCTATCGAGAGTACAAAGTCACCTATATTCGTAACTTCACCGATATTGATGACAAGATCATCAAACGGGCTGCCGAACAGGGCAGCAGCGCCTCAGCGCTTGCCGCCAGGTTTATCGACGAGTTCTATCTCGATATGGACAGGTTGGGCATAGCCCGTCCGGACAAGGAGCCCAAGGCTACCGAACACATTGCCGAGATGGTGGAACTGATCGGCGAACTCATCGATCGCGGCATGGCCTACCAGGCCGGCAACGACGTCTACTATGCCGTCGAGACCTTTGCAGACTATGGCAAACTCTCCCGCCGCAACATCGAGGAGATGCAGGCGGGAGCCCGCATTTCCGTCAATGAACTGAAGCGCAACCCCATGGACTTCGTGCTGTGGAAGGGCTCCAAGGCCGGAGAGCCCAAATGGCCCAGCCCCTGGGGTGACGGACGCCCCGGCTGGCACATCGAGTGTTCGGCCATGAGCCGTAAATATCTTGGCGACACCTTCGACATCCATGGCGGCGGCAAGGACTTGATTTTCCCCCACCATGAAAACGAAATCGCCCAGAGCGAAGGAGCCAACGGCGTCCCTTTCGTCAAGATGTGGATCCATCACGGCTTTGTGACCATTCGCGATGAAAAGATGTCGAAATCGCTCAACAACTTTCTTACCATCCGCGATCTGCTCGAACATTACCATCCGGAAGTTCTGCGGTTTTTCGTATTCTCCACCCACTATCGCAATCCGCTCGACTTCTCCGAATCGGCGATGCAGGACGCCGCCGCGGGGCTCGAACGGCTCTACTCCACTGTGGCCGCTGTCGCAACACTGCCCGTCACGGGTCAGGCCGAGACGGCCAGCTGCACCGGAGAGAAGGACCGCAGACAGCTGGCTGCCATCAAAGAGCGGTTCTGCCAGGCCATGGACAATGACTTCAATTCGGCCCAGGCCCAGAGCGTCCTCTTCGATGCGATCAAGATCATCAACCGTATCCTGCAAAAACTCCCACCGCAACCGGCCACAACTGACCTGACCCTACTCCATGACTGTGTTCATCTCGTCAAGGAGCTGGCAGCGATCATGGGACTTTTGCAACAGGATGGCGCAAGCTACCTGCAGGACCAGAAACAGAAACTCCTTGCGGCAATCGACCTCGATGAGGCAACCATCGACAACCTCATCGCCGAACGACGAGAGGCCAGGATGGCCAAGAACTGGGGACGCAGCGACGAGATCCGCGACATGCTTCTCGCCCATGACATTGAATTGAAGGACGGCCCCGATGGCACTCAATGGAGTGTCAGACGGCCTGGTCCGCAACCATGAAGAACAGGGGACGCCATGATCAGACAGCCGGCAGTTGCAGGTCGCTTTTACCCGGACAACCCCCAGGTACTTGCCCAGGTCATCCGTGATCTGTCGCCGGCGTCAGCGCCTGTAACGCCTCAACAAGGCATAGCCGCCATGGTGCCCCATGCCGGCTATGCCTATTCCGGCGCTGTCGCCGCCGAGACCTTTGCCGCCCTCGCCATCCCGCCGACGGTTATCCTCCTTGGTCTCAATCATCGCGGTCTGGGAGCGCCGATCGCCCTCTCTGTTGCCGACTGGCAGATGCCCATGGGCACGGTCAGGGTCAATCGAGAGCTTGGCCAACGGCTTGTTGGCAAGGATAGCCTGATCACCGTTGACGAACAGGCCCATCGAACCGAACACTCCATCGAGGTGCAGTTGCCATTTCTGCAGGCCATACACCCATCGTCTCTTACCATCGTCCCCATCGTCGTCTCCCACCTGTCCTATCGAAGTTGCGAAGAACTCGCGACCACCCTCGCCACGACCATCGACGCCGCCCCAGAAGAGATCCTGCTGGTCGCCTCAACCGATATGAGCCATTATGAACCGCGGCAGTCGGCCACACCCAGGGATACAGAGGTTTTGCAACAGATCGAACGACTCGATCCCCGGGGAGTCTACGACCTCGTCCACAGCCGGAACATCTCCATGTGCGGGATCATACCCGTCACCGTGACATTGCTGGCCGCCAAGGCCCTGGGCGCCACAACGGCAAAGCTGATCCGCTATACCGATTCCGGAGAAGCAAGCGGTGACCTCGAACAGGTGGTCGGCTATGCCGGCATGATCATCCATTGAACTGTGGTGAATATCTTCGTTTTTTGCTTGACACCACAGCGCTTTTCATCTATTAATCAGCCCACTCAGCGGTTCCTTGGGGGATGGTCTAATGGCAAGACGGCTGACTCTGACTCAGTTTATCGGGGTTCGAATCCCTGTCCCCCAGCCAAAATGCTGCTTACGCAAAAAAAGTGACCCACTGGTATGACGTGCGCAGATCAGTGGGTTTTCTTTTTCAAGACCGATACCTACCGGTCCATTCCCTGGTATTACCTTCCCCACCTGGTCCCGGCCTCCCCACCGCTTACGGCAATACACTGGGCAACCGCGCCAACCAGCAAAAAACCGGCACCCGGCCTTCTCGTTTTGGGATGCATGCTATCTGCGCACCTTGATCCACAACAGCTCAGCAGTCTGATCTGATATATTGCTCCAGCCCCCCGGGGTGTCCTTTTGCAGATGCATCATATCCCCGGCCTGCACCTCGTACGATTGATTTTCTATGGTCATCTCCAGCCGGCCAGTAAGAAGGTAGCCCATCTCCTCGCCCTTATGAGCGAAAAAGTGGCTCGGCAGCCTTCTCCCGGGCAGAATTCGCACCAGGGTAACCTCTACCGCACTCTCGATCTCCGGCGGCAGCAACAGGGCCGCCGTAGCACCGTCTTTGATGTTTTTGGCCAGCGTGATGGTCGAGCGGCTGGCGGCTGGATGGACATAGAGATCCCGTGGCCTGCCGGCCTCTTTCAACAGGGTGGCGACTTCCACCTCAAGACTTTCCGCTATGCGAAAAAGTGCGGGCAGCGACGGATAGATCAGGCTCTTTTCCACCTGGGAAATCGTACTTGGGGTGACACCGGTCATTCGGGCAAGTTTCTTTTGTGAAATTCCCCGCATAAGCCGTACAGACTTGATTTTTGCACCAAGATGAAATTGCAGCTTGTGCTGTCTCTGGCTGGCAAAGACAATATTGGCTCCCTCGCAAAGGTAGACCTGATGTTCATTGAGGAATTTACTGTTCCTCTCCTCTGCCTTGAAGATCTTGAGCACCGTTTTTTCCCGGCGCACGGAAAGATCGATGGCGACCTGAGTGATCTTGTTGATATGCGCCTTCAACCGGTCGGAATGCGCCTCCTTTTCGATCAACCAGTAGGCAATGGTATCCAGTTCGTAGAGTCGCGGGCAGGTTCTGCTGTAAAAATCTATGACCTGCTCTTCTTTCTCCCACAGCGCCTGCATCCCGGTAAGGCTGTCGAGAATGAAGTGCACCGTGCCAGCCAGGGTGGCGTGCAGAGCGTATATCGCCTCAGCCACCAGTTCCGGATTGGTCGGGTCGTTTACCTTGATCACCTTGTAGGGCCACAAGGCACCATTCTTTTCATAAAACGTGTTGAACACTTCAGAACGGTTTCCCTGGCCATTGGTAAAGCAGTCCAGAATCGTCAGGTTCTGACTTTCCGCCAAAGTACCCAGGAAAGAAACGAGGTTTTTGGGAGAGCGATCAAAGCTCACATACACCAGCGAGCCTTTGCGGGCCAATGTTTCCTTGATGAAGCCAAGACAGAACGGGGCAGAAAAGCTGCCGGCATCTTCATACCAGAGTACATTGTCACCGATATACAGCTCCCCCATCAGCCGATCCAAATCGGCAATGCCTGACGATACACGTCGCTTTTTCACACTGGATACGGACATATCTCTCAATAACTGTGGATTGTATGGACAAAAGTGCTGACAACTGCGAGGATGACCACCTGGCAGCCATCTTGCCGCACGACCAGATAGCGGCAAATCTAGCAAATGCCACAAAACATGGCAATGTGGCACCCACTATGCCGATGTCTTTGTCCCCGACTGCCACCACCCAGGACTGCCGCCAACCTTTCAGACAATGGAGTGTATCCCGGGACCAGGTGTCAGTACAGCTGTATATTATAGAGAGAGTACACTGAAACTATTTTTTCTTTGCAACGATGATCGATTGATTATATGGTGAAAGGCCGTAGATTACCTCATACCCATCCAGAAACGGCTCTTTCCTCCTCACCAGCATGGCTGGACCAGGTAGCTCAGCCATAACGATGACACCGCTACGCCGTGCTGTTACGAAATATCTCGGCACGGCAAGAGATCTCAACACGGGCGAGTTTTGGATAAACTTTTCGTTGTGTTCAAAATTTTGATACTCTCGTAAAAGTCAAATGTTCCGCCGAGATAGACTCAGAAAAAACTTTGTTATACGAGGCGTAGCATCTCAAACGACAATCTGGTAGTACATATGGTACAGCGAAGTGTCGTTTGTGACCTACAACGAAGGAGATCGGAGTTTTTACGAGTCCATCAAATTTGATGGACTCGTAAAACCTAAAACCTGCACGTAAGATGGCTAAGTACAAAAGCCTGATATACAAGGCGCAGTGGTGTCGGCCAAGCACAGGCGTACATGTGGTACGTCGAGCAGTGGCCGATCCCGCTGCAACGCAGGAGATCGGGCTTTTTACGACGCCATCAAATTTTATCCTCGGAGGTCAGCGCAACCCTCCGCTATTTGCAATGAACAGATCAGAACAGCTTACCTATGACCACTATGTCAAGGCCCTGATGGACATCAGCCAGGCCATCACCTCCGATCTCTTTCTCGAGGACCTGTTCAAACTGATCGTCATGGTCACCGCCAAGGTAACGGGCGTTGAGATATGCTCGTTGTGGCTGGTCGACGAAACTGAAAGCCCTCCACTGATCAAACTGAAGGCCACCCAGTCCTTTGAGCCGGAATATGTCAAAGACAGGGCCTTACAGCTGCATGAAGGGGTCGTGGGCCACGTGCTGTCCACCCAGCGCCCCTATGTGATCGATGATGTGAAAAACAATGACAAATTCAAGGAAAAAGAGATGGCTTCCAGTCTGGGGCTGGTCTCGATGGCCAGCATCCCCCTGCAGGGAAAAGAGGGGAATGTCATCGGTGTCCTCAACTGTTTCACCTGTCAGCCGTACACCTTTTCCGAGACAGACATCAATATGCTGAGCGCCGTTGCCAACCAGGCAGCGGTTGCCATTCACACTACCGAACTGATCATCAAGACACGGGTTATCGAGCAGGAACTTCAGGCCAGAAAACAAATTGAGCGGGCCAAGGAAATCCTGATGATCCGGCGACAGATGAATGGCGAGCAGGCCTATCGCTGGATTCAGAAGCGCAGCATGGATACCCGCAAATCCATGCTGGATATCGCCGAAGCACTTATCCTCTCCGAAGAACTCTAACCAGTGCCCAGCCAGAAACGAGATATTTTGGCCTCAATCGAGGCGTGCTGGGCCATAGAGCCTCATCAGTCAAGTCACAACAGGCAATAAAACGCCAAGGCTCGGTAAGATGGTCTCTCACGCTGACGAGTTGCATACAGATATCTGGTTCTTGCTGGCCGGTCTGGCATGTTTTCCTTGACAAAAAGTTCAGCTCTACTGTATTAATTGCCGGAATATTATTGAACCTGCACAACGGCGTGCGGGTTCTCCTGTGATTTCAGACAACGGCGTCTGTTTCCATCACCATTGGAACGGATGCCGTTTTTTTTATGCCCGCGGGCGTTCCTGCCCCAGGCCGCATCCGACCGATACAACATCATCAATGGAGGCAATCCCCATGATTCAATGGCCCAAGAACAACGATGCTCTCGGTACGGTCAACAGAGGCAACCCCTGTGAGTCCGGACTGTGCACCCTCTGCAGTTCCGATTGCAAAGGAAAATGCGAAACCTGGATGTCCTCCCTGCGTGGCCGCAAGATGCTCTACCCGAGAAAGTTTGGCAAAATCACCTCCGGGTCGGGCAATGTCACCTCTCTGGGACTTGGCTATCATGCCCTGCGCATTCAAGGATATGCCTATGGATCGACCGGACTGGGCGAGGGAATGACCAAGGATCCGGATGACTGCATATTTCCCAACGTCAATACCGAAGCGATTTTCGGACGCGAGATCAAGGTGAAGAATCGTCTGCCGATCATGACCGGCGCCCTCGGTTCGACCTTTATCGCGGCCAATTACTGGAACGCCTTTGCGACCGGCGCGGCAATCTGCGGATTTCCCATTGTCATCGGTGAAAACGTCGTCGGCGTCGACCGCGAATCGGTATTTGGCAATGGCCGGATCTCTTCGGCACCCGAGTTGGACCGACGTATCCAGATCTTCAACCGCTATAACGACGGCCATGGCGCCATCTTCGTCCAGCTCAACGTCGAAGACACCCGCAACGGGGTGGCGGAATATGTCATCGACAAATACGGCGACAAGGTCATCATTGAGCTGAAATGGGGCCAGGGCGCAAAGGTCATCGGCGGTGAAATTCAGGTGACATCGCTCGATTATGCCATTTTCCTCAAGGAACGCGGCTATGTGGTCGATCCCGATCCCACCGATCCATCGGTGCAGGCCGCCTTCGAACGGCGGGCGATCACCGGCTTTGCCCGGCACAGTCGACTCGGAGCTACCGACCTGGACACCGTCGACCATGTTCGTACCTCCTTTATGGATTCAGTCGACCATTTACGAAAAATAGGGTTCAAGAGAATATCGCTGAAGACCGGCGCCTACGGCATGGAAGCCTTGGCCATGGCCATTCGTTTTTCCACAGACGCCAAACTCGATCTGCTGACCATCGATGGCGCAGGCGGTGGTACGGGAATGAGCCCCTGGAACATGATGGAGCACTGGGGAGTCCCCTCTCTGCTGCTGCACGCCAAGACATACGAGTACTGCAAGATCCTCGATGAGCGGGGAATGCAGGTTCCCGACATCTCCTTTGCCGGCGGTTTCGCCCGTGAAGACCATATCTTCAAGGCGTTGGCGCTCGGGGCGCCGTATACCAAGATGGTCTGCATGGGCCGGGCGCCGATGATACCCGGCTATCTCGGCAGCAACATCGAAGGAACCTTCTACCCGGAACGCAAGACCGAGATCAACGGCAACTGGGACGAGTTGCCGCAATCGGTGAAGAGCTTTGGCAAATACCCCGAAGAGATCTTCTCGGCCTGGGAACAGGTGAAACAGAAGGTAGGCGCCAAGGAGATGAAGCATATCCCGTTTGGCGCGGTGGCCATCGCCGGCTATGTCGACAAGCTGACCTGCGGTCTGCAGCAGCTGATGGCAGGCGTCCGCAAGTTCAAGCTGGCGGAGATCAGCCGTAATGACCTGTTCAGTGCCAACCGGGAGACCGAAAAGGAGACCGGGATACCCTTTCTGACAGAAGCCGAGAAAGAGTCCGCCGAGGCTATTCTCAACAGCTGAGCAGACCGATAAAAACCCAAAGTGGTGGAAAGCGGCCCGGATTGCTCGCTCAATCCGGGCTGCCATGAAGCGTTCTTCACCCTGACACGTCCAAAGAGCAGAAGAAACGAAGAGAACTTCGTTCCCTCTCCCGCCGTTTGCCGATCGCAAACCTTCCGTGCCTGACAACTCCCTGACCTGCAGACTGGTCGCAGCCGTTTCCAGCTGGGCACTATTCACCATATAATCGCCATATTGCCCTGACAGCTCACGGGCGCCGGCCAACAGGGAAATCTGCCCGAGTCCGGGCCGTAGCCCAGCGCCGTCGTTCCTGGCACACCGATTGCTCTTACCAGGAGTAGAAGCGAAGGTGGAGGCGAGAACCATCAGGGCAACGAACCGGAATCTGGTCAAACCGCCAGGGGGCATCGGCACCGCCTGCCGACAGGCTGCGGACATCTCCAACGCAGGCATGCTTGTTTGCAATCGCTGCAGATCCGCCGAGGCAGACAGTACGTTGAACTCTTACAAATGGAGGCTGACATGCACGATTTAGATCAAACGTTGAGCATATCGGAATATGAGCTGGAAGGGTATGAGATGGGGGAATTCGATGACGAGTTCGAAGACGAGTTCGAAGACGAGTTCGAGTTCGAAGGGGTCTTCGATGAGACCGAAGAGATGGAACTGGCCGCCGAACTGCTCTCGGTCTCCGACGAATACGAGATGGAGCAGTTTCTCGGCAGCCTCATAAAAAAGGCCGGCCGAAAAATCGGCAAGTTCGCCAAGTCATCCACCGGTCGAGCCCTTGGCGGGATATTGAAGAATGTGGCCCGCAAGGCCCTGCCGGTGCTGGGTGGCGCGGCCGGGACCTTCATCGGCGGCCCGGCAGGCGGGGCCATTGGCAGCAAACTTGCCTCTGCGGCCGGCAAGGCCTTTGGCCTCGAACTCGAAGGCCTCAGCCCGGAAGACCAGGAGTTCGAGGTAGCCCGGCGCTTCGTGCGGCTGGCCGGAGATGCGACGAAGAAGGCGGCCCAGACCCCGAAATCGGTACCGGCCGGCAAAGCCGCCGCGGTCGCGGTCAAGGCAGCGGCGAAAAAGTATGCCCCAGGTCTTGCCGCCCAACTGCAACGGGGGGGACGGCCTGGCGGGAGACAATCTGCCGGCAAGTGGATTCGTCGGGGCAACAGAATCATTCTTTTCGGCGTGTGACCGGTCATGTTTCTCTCACCGTATGCCAGAAGAATGCTGGAGCTGGAGGCCAAGGGACTGCTCACCCGCCTTGCCCGGGTACGGCCTCTCGCCCTGACGGTGCCGGCGGTGGCGGCAGCACACATCTCTGCGCGGGCGGCTATCGCCATCGAGGAATATCTGCTCGGAGGGCGCCGACAGTTACGTCAATTGGTAAGCCACTATCTTGACTGGTTGCGGTCCTCTATGGGCAATCGGGTCGAAACCCAGGAGGCCCAGCGCCGTCTCGCCATTCTCCGGCTGAAATTCAACGCGGTGCTCACCCAGCTCGATATCTTCGCCGATGCCCTGGTGCAGCGCTGCGAACATGTCAACGGGGTCTGGCTGGCGGGGCTGGATCTGCTGGCCAAAGACGCGCTCGACCTGCCGGGAGACTACTTTACCGCGCCACCGCTCGTGGTCTATCTGGATCGGGGCCACGGCGCGGCCATACGTCGGGCCCGGACACGGTTACCCGGCGGCGGAAAAAACCCGGTAGCGATCATCCGGATCCCTCGGGAAAGAATGATCAGCAGCGGAATCGCCTCGTCACTGGTGCACGAGGTGGGACACCAGGGCGCGGCCCTGCTCGGTCTGAACACTTCACTGGCAGAAGAGCTCTCTGAGCGACGGCATAACAGTTCCGCCGCGCACCGTCTGGCCTGGGACCTCTGGTGGCGATGGCTCTCGGAGATCCTCGCCGACTTCTGGTCGCTCGCCAGAGTGGGGGTCGCCGCCACCCAAGGCCTGATCGGCGTGGTCAGTCTGCCTCGGCCATTCGTCTTCCGCTTCAGCCTCGACGATCCCCACCCGGTGCCCTGGCTGCGGGTCAAGCTCAGTTGCGCCATGGGCCAGCAGATGTATCCCCATTACCAATGGGCCAGGCTGGCCGCACTGTGGGAGGCCTTCTACCCGAAGACCGGCCTGCCCGGCCATAAGCGCAGAATCATCCAGACGATGGAGGAGACCATGCCGCAGTTTATCTCGCTGCTGTTCAACCACCAGCCGGTTTCCCTGCGCGGTAAAACTCTTTATCAGGCGTTCCGGCTGGCAGGACACAGTCCCGAAAGGTTATCCGCGCTCTATGACAGATGGCTTCTCTCGCCCCGGGAGATGCAACTCGCTCCACCCACCTTGGTTTTCGCGGCCCTGGGCCAGGCCAGGCAGGCTGGAAAGCTGTTCCCGGCCGAGGAGGGAAGAATCGTCGCCAGACTGTTGAACGGGTGGGCCGTAGCCAGAGCCGTTGGCCCGCATTCATCGAGAGATGAGAACAGAGGTGCGCCGTTCCCCACATGACCAGCAGGGCTGGATCAGGTAGCCTCAGCCACCACGAAAGATGAAACTCCGGGCCCGGCAGAGGATTTTTCCGGGCGGCAAGTTTTTGCATACAACCATGACAGCGGCTGCCTCAGCCCAAAAAGGAGGCCAACATGAGCCATGAGACCACATTCAAATATTCCCACGGACCGCGGACCATTGCCCCTGGCGGGCAAGTGGTTCTGACGGCCATACCACCCGACGACGACAAAGAGTACCTGTACGAATGGAAGGTCGAATCAGGGGAGTTGGACTGCACCAAGGACAGCTCCAATCGACGGGAGGTCCGCTGGAGCGTACCCACCGTACCGAGCTTCTACAAGGCCTGGTTGAACGTCAGGCACGGCAAGCGAGGCCAGGTCGTCGCCAGCACGGAGTTCGACATCGAGGTGACGCCTGGCGCCATCCCGGAAGTCGCGCTCAAAAACATGGAGAGTGGCCTGGTGACGCTTGGCAAAACCTTCAACGTGCGCCATGAACCATCGGTGGGCGATGAAACCGCCAATCAGGTTCTGTGGGTTTCTATCAGAAACAGGACCAGGGCGATCGGTTTCGCCAACTTCAGCGATTTCGTCGATCGGGTTCTCTGCCAGGGAGAAAGCCCCGGGGAAACACCCTGCCTGCCAAAAGAGACGAGTCACGGCATGCAGGCGGCCCTGCGCCGGTCGCCCCGCGCCTTTCACGGTGTCGATGCCTACGAACAGTTGAAGGCGGCGGCGGAGATCTTTCTGCTGCTGCAATGCGGGGTGCGGGTCGATGAACGGTTACACGACAGCGAGGAGGAGGCGCTCCGCTTAAAGAACTGGGCAGATGTGGGCATCGCCACCACCCAGGCGAAACTGGTCAGCTACCTGGGCAGTGGCAGATTGCCCTATATCGAGCGGATTCTGAACACCGTCTTTCAGGACCAGCAGTTCATCAACTCGCCCTTCTGTCATGGGATACTGACCGCGGCCGCTGACTGCCCCTGTCTGCTCGAACTGATCTGGTCCTACTGGCATGAGGAGGGTGGACTGGTACAGACCCTCAACGCCATCTCCCTGCGTTTCCAGAACAGGAGAGGAAGAGCCATCAAGAACCCGCTCAATCAGCTGGAGATAGCCCCCTTGAGGCCGCTCAACAATCTCCTGTGGGGGTATATCCAGGACGAGAGAAGTCGCCTGACCATCTCCCGTCGGGCCTCTGAATACCAGAGCCATTACGGTATCACCCTGGTCGGCGAGGCCGTGCGTCGGTTCAAGCCGGTCGATAACCGCTCAAAATTTCTCGAGGCCTTCCATACCCTGCTGTACAGGGCCTGGACCTACTACCAGGAGGTCGCCAACACCCACATCGTTCCGGACGGCTTCCCGCTGTTGAACAGTCTCAGGGAAGTCCACATGCTGCTGGCCGAAGGGGCCTATAACCAGTTCGGCGATCTGCCCTGGACCGCACGGGTCGAAATGCTGGTACAGCAGTGGCTGATGGCCAGGCCGGAAATGCAGGATTTTCTCCGGGCGGCGGCCATGGTTCCTTACAAGGAAGCCTGGATGGGCTCGGTCGACACCATGAAAAAGCTCCAGGGCTGGACCGACGTGCCGGTTACCTATTTTCGTGATCTCGGGGTCTACGGCGAGCAGATCCTGCTGTCGGTACGCTATGACGACTGGATCGACGACAGCCGCAACGAGGACAACGCCAAGAACTGGGCGGATTACTGGAAACAGGAGGTGCAGGGATATATCCATGCCTACCGGGCCGCGACCGGGGTCGATCTGACCAATAGCGGCTCCGCCCGTGACCGGATAGACGCGGAAATGCCGGCCCTGCACCTCCAGAAACGGCAACGCCGGCAGGACAGGACGATGGCATGACCGGTGCTTGATTTCTCCGTCTCGCTCTATCTGGGGCTCAAACACCACAGCGGCACCCTGCCACCGTACCGGCAGCTGACCACCGGGGTCCCTGCGGCGCTGCGTCAGCCGACAAAGAGCGGGACCACGGCCCGCGCTCTTGCCCGGCTGGTGGGCTGTGAACATGGGGTGCTCGGGGTATCGACCCTGCACCTCTTCTTTGACCTGCTGACGATACTGTCCCGGGAGAACGTCGCCCTCTTTGTCGATGACGGCATCTACCCGGTGGCCAGATGGGTTGTGGAACGGGCCACCGGCCGGGGAACTCCGCTGAGGTTTTTCGCCCACGGCGACCCCTGGGACCTCCACCGGCTGGTGGCAAAGCATGTTCGGGCCAGGCAGCGACCCGTGGTATTCAGCGACGGCTACTGTCCCGAATGCTGCCGGGTGAGCCCGATTGGCGAGTATCTGGAATCGATCCGCCGGTTCGGCGGCCTGCTTGTGGTCGACGACACCCAGGCCCTTGGCATTCTCGGTTTGCGGCCGACAGGTTCCTGCTCTTGGCCGCATTCTTCTCCGTATGGCCAGGGTGGTGGGGGCTCGCTGCGCTACAGCGGGGTGGAGGCTGAAGATGTCGTGGTGGTCAACTCCCTGGCCAAGGGGTTTGGCGCACCCATCGCCCTCTGTGCCGGGAATCAGGCGGTCGTCGACCGCTTTACCCGGGAAAGCAGAACCCGCGTCCACTGCAGCCCCCCCTCGATCACCTCCGTTCTCGCGGCAGAGCGGGCAATGGCGGTAAACGCGAGGCGCGGGGAGCAGCTCCGGCACCGACTCGCCGCGGTGGTGTCGAGATTTCGCCGCCGGCTGGGAGCGGCGGGTATACGGCTGGCCGGCAACCTCTTTCCGGTACAGAGCCTGGCGACGATTCCCGGCCTTGACCTGTATCGACTCTATGAACGGTTGCAAGAGGCCGGGGTGCAGGCGGTACTCAAACGCTCCCACCGCAAGCGGCGCCCTCAACTCGCCTTTCTCTGTACAGCCGACCACACCGTCAGGCAAATCGATCAGGCGACCGCGATCATTGCCCATACGGTGCACGCCGCGACCCGTCACCGGAGATTTTTCTAACCAGCAAGGCTGGGCCAGGTAGCCTCAGCCACAACGAAACATGAAACTCCTCGGCGCGGTAACAGAGCTTTCCGCACTGACGAGTTTCATATAAACCAGCATGGCTGGACCAGGTAGTCTCAGCCACAACGAAACATGAAACTCCCCGGTGCGGCAACAGAGCTTTTCGCACTGGCGATTTTCGGATAAAAAGGAGGCTCCCATGCAGATCGATTACCCCCTGTCGATAACCGAGGAAGAAGAGGTCAGAAGACTGGCGATTCCAAGCGCCACCATCCACTGGGACGGCCCCTTCCATTTCAGCGCGGTGACAAAAAAAACGGGGGGTGGGCTCTATGTCATCGTCAAAGACGAGCGGACCCCGATATATGTCGGTGAAACCATGCGGTATGCCAGCCGTTTTGCGACCAGACTGCTCACCCTGCAGCAGACAGCCTGCGATCTGAGTCGCCGCGCCGTCTACCTGGGGTCTATCGTGCTGCCTGCGGGCGGAGCGAACAGCAGCGGGCTGCGCAAGGATCTGGAGTCGGCCCTGATCCGATCGTATCTCAGAAAAGGGCACCGCCTCACCAATCGCAGTTCGATTCGCAGCTTTCTCACCGGCGCAAGGGACGCCTTCATTACCAACAAAGGCAGCCGGCCCCCCGCTCTGGACAGCCGGATCGTCCTTTTACGCAACAGGACCTACGAGTTGGAATCCGCCCCGCCCCGCCAGGGGACAATGGGGTTTGCAATCGGGTACCCAGATGACCTGGAAGGTGAAGGGATGGGACCAGGAAGACCCAAGAGACACAACCCGGCGCCAAGAGGCCGACGTCTCTTGCCTTCACGATCGAGACGGCTCCGCCGGCATTCACCGGTTGCTCCCCCAAGACGTCGAATCGCCACCACGCACCACAATCGGCCAAGAAGAGATTTTCCCACCCGCCGACCAACCTCTTGCCCCTGCCCGGCGCCGGCCACGGAGTATGTTCGCTGGCTGCAGAGTTCGCTCAATCTCCTGCTGGCCAGACGCTTGCCCATCGACGGAATAATGAGCCCTGCAGTTCGAGCCGCCATCAAAGACTTCCAGAGACGACGGGGGTTGCCAGGCGATGGCATTGCCGGCCCGGAAACCAGGCAGGCGCTCATCAGGGCCAGAGCCATGTCGAGGCGGACTACCGATGAAAAACCCGGGCTATAGGCTGACCTCGTCCGTTCTGACGGCGATCGTCACGGAGTGAGCCGCACTGCAGGCCCCCTCTTTTGCAGGGCACGTCTGGCCTGGACCGCCCGTAAAGAGACGCCGAGTCTGGCGGCCGCGCGCTTACTGTCACCCGCGGTCTCGGCCAGGGCGATCTGGTAGGCGGTCTCGGCCGCGGCACTCTTGATGGCCTCGAGCTTAGCCCCACTGGCCAGGGCAAAACGGATCGATTCGGTAAAGTTCTCGTTGCGCCAGTCACCGGCCAACAGCTCCAGGTCGGGCCGGTCGATTGCGGGGATATCGCCGACGGTTAGAGATCCGGAACCGGCATGCCGGTGACCGATCCGCAACACCAGATTGCGCAGGTCCCGGACATTGCCGGGATATTCCCGGGCCACCAGGAAGTCACGCACCACCGGATCGATATCCGGCACCGCCGTCCCCTTAAACAGGGTTTTGAGGAAATGGTCGACAAGCAACAGGATGTCCTCCCGCCGCTCGCGCAGTGGCGGCAGGTGAATGACCCAGGTGGCCAACCGGTGGTAGAGATCGCGTCGGAAACGTTTGCGGGCCATCGACTCGGCCAGGTCCCGGTTCGTCGCGCAGACCAGGCGAAACCGGCTCTTCTGCCAGGTATTGCTGCCCACCTTTTTGAAGGTATGCTCCTGGATAACCCGGAGCAGTTCCTTCTGCAGATTAAGCGGCAGTTCGCCGACCTCGTCGAGAAACAGTGTCCCGCCGTTGGCGAGGGCAAAGGCCCCTTCCCGCGAGGCAACCGCACTGGTGAAGGCCCCCCGTTCATGGCCAAAAAATTCGCTGCCCGACAACTCCCGGGCAACGGTGGTGCAGTCGACAACCACCAGCTCCCCCTTGGTCCGCCGTCGGTCGAGACTGTGGATCAGATGCGATATCAGCTCCTTGCCAGTCCCTGTTTCACCAATAACCAGAACCGATGAGTTGGTGAAAGCGGCGAGTTCCACCACTTCCCGCAGTACGGTCAGCCAGACCCGACTTTCGCCTATCGCAAGGTGCTTCACCCCTGGCGAATGGACGATCTGGTCAATCTCGTGCCAGCGGGCGAGTTTGGTCCGGATGGCCTGCAGACCAGCCTTACGTTCCCAGACCATCACGTCCGAGGCGCCGGCGCCGAGCAGTTGCCAACAGTGCTGTGCATCCAACGGCTCTTCAGTACAGGCGATCGCGAGTATCCGGGTGTCATGCCTGGCGTAAGCATGGAGAAATTCGCAGAGCTCATCGGTGACGTGCGCAAAGAGAAGCAAACCCGGTCCCGATGCCTCGCTGGATTTGAGCGGGGATATCTGCAGAGCGATCTTTTCGAGTTCTTGACGGAATGCATCGAGGTGACGGCGGCCGATATCATATGTCTGAAACCAGAGGACATGTTCCGATAGTCTGGAGTGTATTGGCTCCATCAGTAAACTCCATCAGTATCAAGACACTGCGGGTGGCTACAACCGTTCGCCAGGCCTCCTTTACGCTGTTCGCCATACGTGAGATACAATGTAGTATAATCGTAGTGTCATCCGGGGGAAAAATCAAGAAAACCAGCGGGTGGTCAGCCGCCGGCTGGCAGGGTGAAGAAGATGGCCGATTGGGGCCCCAAGGGGAGACCCAACAGCCCCCAGACCAGAAAGAGCACAGTCCAGCCGACCAGAAACAGCACCGAAAACGGCAGCATCAGCGATACCAGGGTGCCGATCCCGAAATCTTTCTGGTATTTCTGGCCGATAACGATGATAAAGGCGAAATAGGTCATCAGCGGCGTGACGATATTGGTACTCGAATCGCCTATGCGATAGAGCATCTGGGTCGCAGCCGGAGTCATGCCGACCGTCATCAGGATGGGCACGAAGATCGGGGCGAGTATCGCCCATTTGGCCGAGGCCGAGCCCATGAACAGATTGATGAGGCTTGAGAGCAGCACGAAGCCGACAATGAGAAGAGAGGTGCCGACCATGCTGTCGGCTGGAACGAGTTCGAGCAGCTTCGCACCCTTCATCGCGATCAATACCCCAACGTTCGAGGCGTTGAAATAGGCGACGAACTGGGCCATCACGAACACCAGAACAATAAAGCTCGCCATCTCCCGCATCTCATCTTCCATGGTGCCGACAAACTCCCTGCCGCAGGTGATCTTCCTGGTGACGATCCCATAGGCCAGACCCGGCAGAAGAAAGGCGAAGAACAGGGCCGAGACGATGATTCCCGTACCGAAAAACGGCGCATTGGTAAAACTCACACTGCCGTAGCGGGCAGCGATGGCGGCCTGCTCCGCCGCCGGCAGGGTCGCAGTGGACAGCGAGCCCAAAAGCGGGATGCCGCTCTTTACCGGAATCACCATCATCACCAGGACAGCCAGATAGATCAGCAGAACCAGGCCCGCCATCCGCAGGCCACGCCCCTCCTCATCGCTGAGTTTGTCGGGATCGGCGGCCAAACCGGCCTCTTCACCGGGTCGGTAGTCACCCAGATTCGGTTCGACAATTTTTTCGACCACGAAGGTGCCGACCAAAACCACCAGAAAGGTCGAAGCGACAATGAAATAGTAGTTCATCGTCGCAATATTCATGGTCGCACTGAAGGCCGTGCCCACCATGGCGTCACCGGTTTGCGCCGCGGTCTGGGTGAAGCCACCCAAGAGCGGATCGAGCGAGGTGATCACCAGGTTGGCGCTGAACCCTCCGGACACCCCGGCAAACGCAGCCGCCAGGCCGGCCAGCGGATGTCTTCCCATGCCGTAGTAGACCACCGCCCCCAGCGGCACCAGCACCAGATAACCGGCGTCAGCGGCGATATTGGACATCACTCCGGCAAAGACCACCACCGGGGTGATAAGCCGGGGCGGCGCGCTCAGTACCAGCTTGCGCACGGCGGCGACGATCAAACCGCTGTTTTCTGCCACCCCTATCGCGATCATGATCACGATGACCAGGCCAAACGGGGCGAAATTGATGAAATTCGAGGTCATGGTCGCCAGCAGGTATTGCCAGCCATTGGCAAAGCTGGCGATCACCTGACCGTTGCGGGGATTCTGGATTTCCACCGGCTGCTGACCGATCAGATTGTTGATCGGGAACCTGCCGGTGGGAGTCTCGACGACGACGCCGAGCGCGGAGAGCAAGGCGGTCATCAGCAACAGGATGGCCACCAGCCAGATAAACATCATGGTGGGATGGGGCAGGGCATTGCCTACGGTCTCGATGAGATTGAGGACCCTCTGCATGACGTTGGTGTTGCGCTCATCTCTGGCCTCGGACATGGCGTGACTCCTTCTCTTGACGTAATCGGGATCGACACAGCGGAACAGGAGCATGAAACCCAGCGAACGCAGCCGGATACTCCATGATACACCAATTTCTGGTCAGAACCAAACGGGCCCTGACCCGCTTCGATCCTCTAGCTTCAGCCGCCGTCGCCGCATGACGCGTTCCTTGTTAACCCGCCCATCGCTTCTGGCCAGAATGTATAATTCGCCGTCTTCGGCCAGCAGCTTCACTTTGACTTCAGAGCGAACCTGTTCCCATGGCTTGAGCAGAAAGGATTTTTCAAATTTGCTCAATCTGCCCTTTGGGGTACCGACCAGGTACGAAACCGGCTGAGTTGTCTGCCTCATCTGAGCAAGCACTTCTTCGATGGAAATGCCGCGACCCATTACCCAGGTCTGGTTTGCTGCCCCATATTGCTGTTCAATCGCCTGCAGAAAATCAGCCAAGGTCGTCTTGTCGCTGGTATTCCCCGGCACCACTTCATAGGCCAGCGGAAATCCGTCCGGTGTGACGATCAGGACAATCACCACCTGAACACAATCGGACCTTTTATCCCGGCTGTAACCGAACTTTCGTTTACCGGAACTGGGCGGATTACACTCGAAGTAGGTGCTGGTCAGATCATACAGCAGCACATCGAATTTGATGTCAAACAAGCCCTGCCAGCGGTTGGTGAGAGAGGTAAAGAAGTCCTTTTTGTGCTCGACAATCCGATCCAGACAGCGATAGAGTCTGTCTTTCTGCCAGGGTGAATTTACCTACTCCCCAATCAGATAGAAATTCAGTTGGTTATCATTGATACTGGACAACCTCTCTCAAGCACGATATAATGGCGCCAGATTGTATCTATTACGAGAGGGACATGTTGAACTTATCACAGGTAGTCGTCCGGCCGGTCTTTTCATCAGAAGAATCAGCTTTTCAGGAATTGATGCAGCAACATCACTACCTTGGATCTCTGCCGAAGATCGGCAACACCATCTGG
>JBKEBZ010000058.1:0-45772 GCA_047973425.1 Desulfopila sp. | reverse complement strand
GATTGACCCAACTACTACTACCCTACTCTTCAATTATCGTTTCTTTATGAACCCCGGATCCATCTCCCTCAATCGGCTCGGCACAAGTCAGGCTGGCCGGACAGATGACCGGAACGTTCGCCGAGTTTTCGGCGGTCATAGCGAAGAGGACCCACCCGTTCCCATTCCGAACACGGAAGTTAAGCTCTTCTGCGCCGATGGTACTGCATGGGAGACTGTGTGGGAGAGTAGGTCGCCGCCGATTCTTTTTTCACCAATAACAGCCCCGGCCAGCGAAAGCTGGTCGGGGCTGTCGGCGTTTGTGTCGGCGTTTGTCACTGCCGCCTGCAGGCGCAGCCCGCCAGGGCAATCTACAGCAGATTGGAGGCAAGATCGGCAAGTTCTGAACGTTCTCCCTTACGCAGATCGATATGGGCATAGAGAGACTGGCCCTGCATTTTATAGATCAGTGAACTGAGACCGTTGGAATGAATATCGAGGTAGGGATGATCGATCTGATAGATATCGCCGGTAAAGACGATCTTGGTCCCCTCCCCCGCCCGGGTAATGATGGTCTTGACCTCATGGGGGGTGAGATTCTGGGCCTCATCGACGATCATATACATCCGCACCAGACTGCGCCCCCGGATATAGGCCAGTGGCTCGATGATGAGTTTCTCCTCATCGATCATCCGCTGCAGGCGCTGATACATCTCGCTGTTTTCCATGAACTGGTTACGAATGACCCCGAGATTGTCGTAGAGCGGCTGCATATACGGCCTGATCTTTGACTGGATATCTCCAGGCAGATAACCGATATCCTTATTTGAAAGTGGAACGACTGGCCGGGTGAGCAGTATCTGCCGGTACTGCCGTCTCGACTCCAATGCCGCCGCCAGAGCCAGCAGGGTCTTGCCGGTTCCGGCCTTGCCGGTGATGGTCACCAGAGGCAGGGTCGGGTCCAGCAGGGCATGGACGGCAAAGGACTGCTCGGCGTTTCTCGGCGTAATGCCGTATACCGGATGCTTCTGTACCAGTTGCAGACCGCCGGTGCCCTGCCTGAACACAGCCAGAGCCGACTTTTTACCGTTACGCAAGATAGCGAATTCATTGGGTCGCAAGGGAGGATCGGCCCTAAAGGCTTCGATATCGACCCCATCGACCTGCGAATAGAGGGCCTCGATAACCTCTGATGGCGTATCCTTTTCGTACCGGCAACCGGTATAAAGCTTTTGTGGATCGCGGACATGGTCCGTGGTGTAGTCTTCCGCCAGAAGACCGACGGAACGCGCCTTCATGCGCAGGTTCATATCCTTGCTCACCAGAATGACCACGCTCTCCGGCTGATCACGCAACAGATGATAGGCCACATTGAGGATCTTGTGATCGCTCTTCTCTCCGTTTGGAAAACTGGTTCGCAGGTCGGCATGCATCGGTCGTTCGAGGCGGATGGCGATCCGGCCCCGACCCTCACCGAGCGACACCCCGCCATTGAACAGCTTGTCGGAGGTGAGTTCGTCCAGTGATCGGATAAACTGACGGGCATGGTAGTTGATTATCTGACTGCCCTTTTTGAAGTTGTCGAGCTCTTCCAGCACCGTGATGGGGATGATGATGTTGTGTTCCTTGAAGTTATGGATGCAGGAACTGTCATGGAGAATGACGTTGGTGTCGAGGATAAAGTGTTTTTTTTGAGAGTTCATAAGGTTCCGAGGTTAAAGAGTGTCCATCCAGAAACGAGATATGTCGACTCAATCGAGGTGTAAGGAAATTTTATCGCATATACACATGATATTCCAAGGATAAAATTTCAAACACAACAAAGAGTGAGAATAACGCAGCTGTTTCTGGATAAGCACTAACCAGCATGGCTGGACCGAGAGCCTTCAGCCATGCTGGTTAGTCCCCCAGACAGGTATTGACATTTCTGGCTGCCGTAATCCAGCAATGATCCTTTGGTACCGTATTGCGTTTACCGACAACCTGCTCGAGGGGCACCGGTTCGGTGCCATGGCCTCGAACCGCGATCATGCACCCCTGGACACCCTGCTTGAAGTATTCGACACAGGCACTACCAAGTTGGGTGGCAAGCATCCTGTCCGCGGCACTGGGCGTTCCTCCACGCTGCAGGTGACCAAGTATCGTCAGCCGTGATTCCAGGCCCGTCAACTCTTCCAGCTGGCTGGTCAGCCTCACAGTGTTGTTGGTGAGCGATCTTTCGAAGGCCTTCAATTCTTCAGAGATCTGTTTTGCTTTCTTGGGCTCCCCATCGCTTTTGGCCTTGGCCTTTTTTTCCCTTAGAGAGCGCAACATCCTATGCTCGTCCACCGAAAACGCACCCTCAGCGACCGCTACGATACTGAAATTGGTCCCCCGCTGCTGCCGTTCACGGATCGCCTGGGCCACCTTGGTCGGGTCATAGGGAATTTCAGGAATCAAGATAACATCGGCACCACCGGCCACACCGGCACCCAGAGCGAGCCAGCCGGCATTGTGGCCCATGATCTCCACCACAATGATCCGATGATGGCTGTGGGCCGTCGAATGCAGCCGATCTATGGCTTCCGTGGCAATTTCCATCGCGGTATGGAAACCAAAGGTGACATCCGTCTCCCCCACATCGTTGTCGATCGTCTTCGGCAGGGTCAGAATATTGAGTCCCTGCTGGGCGAGACGGTAGGCATTCTTCTGGGTTCCTCCACCACCGATACAGATCAGCGTATCCAGCTTATGCCGACGATAATTGTCGCAGATGACCTGGGTCATATCCATCACTTCATTGCCAACCGGCATCTTGTGCGGTTTGTCGCGGCTGGTCCCGAGAATAGTCCCGCCCTGGGTCAAGATTGAGGCGAGAACCGTCCAGTCGAGCCGCATCGTTCTGTTTTCCATCAACCCGCGAAAACCATCGCGAAAGCCAAGGATCTGGATACGGTCACGCAGCGCCGTCTTGCCGATGGCCCGGATCGCCGCATTCAATCCCGGACTGTCGCCACCTGCCGTCAATATGCCAATATGCTTTTTCATTGCGGATCTCTTGCTTGATAGTGTCCCTATTGTTCACAGTTCGCCATCGGCAGACACTTCCTCTGGCGGACGCACATTTTCTGACAAACCAGCATGGCTGGACCAGGTAGCCTCAGCCACAACAAAGCATGAAACTCCTCGGCGCGGCAACAGAGCTTTTCGTGCTGATGAGTTGCATACAAACCAGCATGGCTGGACCAGGTAGCCTCAGCCACAACAATGACACCGCTCCGCTGTTATGAAACTCCTCGGCGCGGCAACAGAGCTTTTTCTGCTGATGAGTTGCATGTAAACCAGCATGGCTGGACCAGGTACCGCAGCCACAACAAACCATGAAAATCCCGAGGAAGTGCCAGCGACTCCTTGTCGGCGATTTTCGGATAAACGGTCATTGACGGTTTCATTATAGGCATGAAAATTCCCGGTCAGCAACCCGTAACGCCATCCTCAGCAAAAACTCATTAGCCTCTTGCTCTGACTACCTCAATATTCCTCGATTTTGTGCAAATTTATTTTTTTGATGAACTCGTAAAACGTCCGCTCTCCTGCCTTGCAGCGAGATCAGTCACGGCTCGACGTACCACATGCACACCTCAGCTTGGCTGACACTACTGCACCTTGTATAGCGAACGTCTGTACTTCGCCATCCCGGTTACAGGTTGAGTCTTTTTACACGAGTATCTTTTTTACGGACCTTCAGGAAAACCTGAGACAAACTGCCGCCCGATCTTCTTTGGCCACAGGAGTCGCCGCAGCTGTCGATACACCGGCTTGACCGAAAAAAGAAGCAAAACAGCCGCTGACACCACCTGCAACCATCGGGGCACGATATCGGCCGCTTCGCCGATGATAGCCCGTGGCGAGATCTGCAGCAGCCCATACAGATGATCGATAGTCAGGCCAAAACCCACCGCGCCCAACGCCAGTACCACCAGGTAACGCCAGGTACTCATTGTGCCAAACGAACGGAAAATGACGGTGAGCGAGGTGATGTTGGTGGCGGGTCCCACCAGCAAAAAGACCAGAGCCGCCCCCGGGCTGACCCCCTTGAGGATCAAGGCCGCCGCAATGGGCGTCGAGGCCGAGGCGCAGATATACAGTGGGATACCGACAAGCAGCATGATGGTCATTGAGCCAAGACCGCCGCCTAGAAATCGTACCATCAAGGCATCAGGAACAAACACGGTAATCAGGGCGGCGATGCCCAGGCCCAGATAAAACCAGCTGGCAATGTCTCCCCACACCTCGACCAGGCCATGGCGTAGCCCTGCGGAGAGTTGTCGTCTCAGACTCCGGCGGTCAGCCATGATGGGGCTTCCTCCAGAATAACGGTTCTCTGCCTCCTCCCCACCACTCTCCCGGGCGTCTGCCTGCTTTGGTGGGTGGAGAAAATTTTCCAGAACACCGGCAGCAATCGCGGTGATCAACGCTGCAACCGGCCTGGCGACTGTCATGAGTGGGTCAAGCAGCGCATAGCTGATCGCTATCGAGTCGACCCCTGACTCCGGAGTAGAAATCAGAAAGGCGGCGGTCGCCCCCTTGTTCGCGCCCTGCTTCCTCAGAGATACTGCCGCCGGCAGTGCACCGCACGATCAGAGCGGCAGCGGCACCCCGAAAAGCGCCGCTTTCAAGACGGAGCGATACCGGCCCTGGCCCAGGTGGCGAAAGACCATGTCCGGCCTCAACACCATCTTGAGCAGACCGGCAATGAGGATACCAAATAAGATATAGGTGGCCGATTCGAGCAGAATCCGCAGACCTGCCTGAGCAATTTCATTTAACAGTTGCAGGAACATACCAGTCCTCTTTTCTCGTGACCGTTCAAGGTTTACCAAACTTTACTCAAGACCTGCTGAACGTTTACCTTTTATCCGAAAATCGCCGACAAGGAGTCGTTGGCACTTCCTCGGGATTTTCATGGTTTGTTGTGGCTGCGGTACCTCGTCCAGCCATGCCGGTTTATCTGTACCCGTCAGCACGGCAGGCGCTCTTACCGGCCCGAGAGGTTCACGACAACGTAACGCTGTCATCGTTGTGGCTGAGTTGGAAAACCTCAGCGGTCTTCCTGCAGGTGCTCCAAGGCCACAGCCAGCAGCACCCCTACATGCTCGTCTCGCAACCGGTAATAGAGGATGGTCCCCTCCCGCCTGTTGGCCACCAGTTGCAGATGACGCAACATCCGCAACTGATGACTCACCGCCGATTCCGAAACCTTCAGCAGGGCGGCGAGATCGCAGACGCACATCTCGCGGGCTCTCAGCGCCTGGAGAATGCGTAACCGACTCGGGTCGGCAAAGGCCTTGAACAACCCCGTCAACCCCTCGACCTCATTGTCGGCCAGCGCCTCACTCCTCGCTCTGGCCACCAGATCCTGATGAATGACCCGTACACCACACAGTTCTTTATTCATCTCTCGCTCCAGACCGCAATTATATGAGTATCTGCTCATATATTGAAACGTGTTCTGTAGATTGTCAAGAAAGCAGATGCATTTTTACGGCATATTGAGCATACTCTCTCTACGCTCACAACCATTTACCAACACCCCTACTACCCATGGCCACAATGACCGGCACATCTCCGGGTGTGCTCCATATCGTCGCAACCCCCATCGGCAACCTCGAGGATATCACCCTTCGCGCCATCAGGATCCTGCGCGAGGTGGACCTCATAGCCGCGGAAGACACCCGGCACACCAGAAAACTGCTCAACCATCTCGACATCCACACCCCCCTGATCAGCTACTACCGGGAAAAGGAGCAGGAACGGGGCGCGGTGATCATCGATCGCTTGAAAAACGGTGAAAACGTCGCCCTGGTGAGCGATGCCGGCACCCCGGGGATCTCCGATCCCGGGGCGATCCTGGTGCGCCTGGCCCATGAATGCGGCATCACCGTCTCGCCGGTGCCGGGGCCTTCGGCACTTGCGGCGGCCATCTCCTGCACCGGCTTCAACGAGGGGGGCTTTCTCTTTCTCGGCTTTGCCCCGATAAAAGCCGGCCAACGCCGCAAGCTGCTCACCGCGCTGCGCTACCAGGAATATCCTCTTGTCTTCTACGAAGCGCCCCGTCGGATTGCGGCCTTTCTCCGCGACGCCTTGACGATTCTGGGCGACAGGGAAGCGCTCTGGGCCAGAGAGCTGACCAAGACCTACGAAGAACTGCGAAGTGCCAAGCTGGGCGAACTGCTTGAGCGGTGCGCAGACGACAACAGCCGCGGCGAGTTCGTTGTTGTGATCGGCCCTGGCCAGCAGGAACAGAGCAGTGGCGAAAACCTCGAGGAACTCCTGGTCTGGTACCGGGACCACTCCGAGTTGTCGGTCAAGGATGTCAGCCGTAAACTGGCTCAGGACCTTGGGCTGTCGCGATCACAGGTCTACCAGCAGGCTCTCGCTATCTGGCAGGAAAAGAGATCATCATGAGCGTACCCGAGGAGAAAAATCCAGACATGCATCGATTCAACAGCTGCGTTACCCCACCAGGGCACTTCGTCTACGGCATCCATAAACCGCGCTACACCGTCACCACTATGCGACCGCATGGCGCCATCGACCAACTGGGTCACCTGCCGGACGGCAACCTGGTCGATAACCAGCCGAACTACCCCACCGGCGACGTCCAGGTGGACGATGCCGGCTGGATTTTCGAAGTCGCCAACCCGTTGCCGTTCAAGGGAGCGACCTACATCAGTAAGGCCTGGGCGGACGTCAATGCCGCCGATCCCCGTCGGATCCAGATCCCACGCCCCCGGCCGGCATCGATGAGCAAGGCATTGGCCGCGGCCGCGAATCCCTCCTCACTTTTTGCCAGGCTGCCGGAACCGGTGCTGCTGGCGCTCGCCACCTGCTCGACTGACCCCGACGATCTGCGACAGCTGGCCGAACTGAGCTGTGAGATCGAAAAAAACCACCGCAACGAGGCTACCGGCCTCGCCTACCGGCAAGGAGACGATGGTACATGCCACCCTGTGATCCACAATCACCAGCTCTTTGAGGCGGTCGCCAACAATGTCTTTCTGCCCGACTCCTACAAGATCGCGATGGTCATCCGGCCAGGCGCCCAGGGCGGCAGCGAGATCGTCGGCGAGTTCCAGGATGGTGAGGCGGCCCATGTCTACGAGTATCTGCGGCGCAACTCCTATATCGCTGACGGTCATTACGCCGCCAACATGGCCGAAGACGCCATCCGTTACACCATGGCCGACCTGTGTGCTGCCGATATACGCGGCCTGCGTCATCTCTACTACCAGCGCACCTTCGTCCGGCTGGCCGCCGAACTGGACCTGCCCCTGCCGGCCACACAACGGCAACTGACGGAACAGGAACTCGAAGATCTGCGCCTGGCAATCGTCGCGACGCTCCCCCACCGTCAGCCAGTTCACACCGCCACCCTCTGGGGCTGGAATTTCGGCTTCGACTACGCCCCGTCAGGGTACCGGCTGCACGCCTCACATCAGCAGGTGCATCAGCAGTACGCACTTGTTCCGGAAACCGTCACTGGCGCCAACGGTACCAGCGAACAGACTCCGTTCGCCATACCGGCCTTTGCCTGCGGGGACCAGATCGCCGATGCGATCAGCCACTACCGTCTGGTATATGATCGGGATTTCTTCAGCGACTACCGTACGGCCATAGTCGGCAACACCAGGATGGACGGTCGCACCGATCTGCCGGACAGCCTCGTCGTCTGGCGGGATGAGCGGGTCATGCTCTTTGTCCCCAAGGCCCAGACCTCACAGTGGGAGCTGCAGCTGATGACCCTGCCGGAATCTGACGGTCGCCTGCCGGGAAATATCATCGACAGCGACACCGGTGTGCGCGCCTCCCTCGATAACGCCCTTCTCACAGCCCAGAAGGCGTTTGCAGGGCTGGGGGCCAGGATGGTCACCTCGATCGAATACGCCAAGCGTCTCGGGCCAAAGGGAGTGCCCGGTCAACCGCTCGTTTACGTCCTCCTCCCACGGTTGCCGGAATCACCAGGGGCATTCAGTGAAGCGCAGCTGCGGTTTATCAACGGTCATTACCCGGAAGATTTCGCTGCAGCGTTACGCACTGAAATTGCGGTGGCAGGCAACTGAGACGGGGATGATTTTCTTTTCCTGCTTGAGAAAAACCGGTGAGTTGGTGTAGTTTGCACAACCGGGGTAACGAGAGAACCTCCTTTGGCTCAGGACCGCCGGAACACACCGAACACCCCACCAGCAGGGCTGGACCAGATTGCTTTAACTGCAATGAACCATGAAACTCCCCGGCACGGTAACAGATTCTTTCGCGCTGGCAGGTTTTATATACACCAGCAGGGCTGGACCAGATTGCTTTAGCTGCAATGAACCATGAAATTCCCCGGCACGGTAACAGATTCTTTCGCGCTGGCAGGTTTTATATACACCAGCAGGGCTGGACCAGATTGCTTTAGTTGCAACGAACCACGAAATTCCCCGGCACGATGAGAGAGTTTTCCGCGCTGAGGATTTCAGATAAACGGAGTCAACCATGAACACAAACGGCTTTTTCGGCAACTGGGGAGGCGCCTATATTCCCGAAATCCTTCATCAGACCTTCGAAGAGTTGCGCGAAGAATACCACAAGGCCAGAAACGATCCGGCCTTCTGGCAGGAATACTGCCATCTGATGCGCACCTATTCCTGCCGTCCCACGCCGTTGACCTACGCCGAGAACCTGACCCATCATTTTGGCGGTGCCCATATTTTCATCAAACGTGAAGACCTCAACCACACCGGTGCCCACAAGGCCAACAACGTCATGGGTCAGGGATTGCTGGTCAAACGGATGGGCAAAAAAAGGGTCATTGCCGAGACCGGCGCCGGTCACCACGGCATGGCCACCGCCACCATGGCGGCAAAGTTCGGCTTCGACTGCACCATCTATATGGGCGAGGTGGACGTTGACCGGCAGCGGCCCAATGTCTTCTGGATGGAGAAAATGGGGGCCACGGTGGTGCCGGTGCGAGACGGCTCCCGCACCTTAAAGGACGCGATCAACGAGGCCTTCCGCGACTGGGTCACCAATATCGACACCACCCACTACGTCTTCGGCACGGCCTGCGGTCCGGCACCGTTTCCGGAAATGGTGACCTGGTTCCAGTCGATTATCAGCCAGGAGAGCAAAGCACAGATCATCGAGATGCACGGCAAACTCCCGGCACGCATCTATGCCTGTGTAGGCGGTGGCTCCAACGCCATGGGCTCGTTTTACCACTATCTGGAAAGCGAGGTCGAACTGGTGGGAGTCGAAGCGGGAGGTCACGGGCTCGACACCGGTCGCCATGCCGCCCGTCTTGCCGGAAACGATGCCAGCCCCGGCGTTGCCCAGGGCTACAAGACCATGTTTCTGCAGAACGACGATGGCCAGATGCTCACGACCCACTCGGTGGCCGCCGGTCTGGATTATGTAGGGGTCAGCCCCATTCTCGCCGACCTCTGGGAGAAAAAACGCATCCGGGTAGAGGCCGCAACTGACCAGGAGGTGCTGGAGGCCCTCGATCTGACGATGAAGCTCGAAGGCATCATTCCAGCGCTGGAATCGGCGCACGCCTTTGTGCAAGCCTTCAAAGAGGCGGCGAAGCTGCCAGCCGGGGAGGCGATCATCATCACGATGTCCGGTCGGGGCGACAAGGATATCTTCACCATTGCCCATGCCTATGACGACCCGTCCTGGCGGGAATTCATCATCGGCCGGGCCAGAGAGTATGCGGCGAGAACCTGACCCCAGCCACCGGCACCCGACCTCCACTCACCAAAGGCACAGCCATGCAACTCGAACAGATACTCAGACAACGCAAAAAAGAAAAAGACCTTCTGCTGATGACCCATATCGTTCTCGGTTATCCCTCCCTTGCCACCAACCGGGAGGTCATCCGCCAGATGATTGCAAGCGGGGTGGACTGCATCGAGATGCAGATCCCGTTCTCGGAGCCGATGGCCGATGGACCGGTGATCGTCAAGGCCAATCAGGACAGCCTGGCAAACGGCACCACCGTCAGTCAGTGCCTGGCGTTCGCGGCGGAGATGACTGCAACCCATGACATCCCCTTCCTCTTTATGACCTACTACAATATCCTGTATAAACATGGAGAGGAGCGGTTCTTTGCGGATGCCCGCCAGGCTGGCATCAGAGGGCTGATCATCCCCGACCTGCCACCGGAGATGAGCCCGCAATTTTTCCAGCTGGCCAAAGAGAGCGATATTGCCCCGATCCCGATCTACGCCCCCACCTCGACCCCGGAGCGCATGGCCACCCTCGACAGTTTCGCCCAGGGCTTTATCTACTGTATGGCCCGGCGCGGGGTGACTGGTACAAAGTCATCGTTTGACGACGAGTTCACCACCTATCTCAACCGCTGCCGACAGAGTACCCGGCTGCCCATCGCCGTCGGTTTCGGCATCCAGGACCGGCAGGACATCGACAGCATCAGGGGCCACGCCGATATGGCGGTGATTGGTTCCCAGACCATTCGACTGGTGGATGCCAAGGGGGCCGAAGCGGTCGGACCCTTTATCCGCCAACTCCACAACCCGGCTCAACCGTAGCCAAGCAGCGGTTTTCCGAGAAAAGAGAAGATGAGCGAAAAGACATCCATCAATGACACCCTGGCGACCACCGAGGTTCTCTGGAACCTCGACGACCTCTATCCGGCCAACCTGCCCGAGCAGCTTGAACAGGACATGACCCGGGTCGTCGAAGAGGCCAAGGCCATTCACGCCATGTATTACGGTCGAATCGCCAGCCTTACCGCCGAGGAGATTCTCCATCTGGTGGGCAGGCTCGAAGAACTCGACTGCCGACTGGGCAAACTCGCCACCTATGGTTTTCTCAACTTCACCACCCAGGTGGCCAATGCCGAAGCTGGCACCATAAACCAGCGGATCCGGGAGGTAATCAGCAGCTGCAACAAGGAGACGGTCTTCTTCGAACTGGAATGGAACGGGATCGCTGTCGACCAGGCCGAGGCCACTCTCGCCAACCCGCTGCTCACCACCTACAGTCACTACCTGCGCTCCATGCGTCGCTACCTGCCCCATCAGCTCTCGGAGACGGAAGAGGGGCTGCTGCTGGAAACCCAGCCCGTGGGACGGCGCAGCTGGACCACCCTTTTTGAAAAGATTTTCGGTCATCTCAAGTTCGGTCCCAAGGGCAGAAGCGAAGAGGAAGTCTTAACCGATCTCTATCACCAGGAGCGAGCGACCAGGGAGGCGGCAGCGGCTGAAATGACCGAGGGCCTGAGGAGCCAGAGCCACATCCTCACCCATATCTTCAACACCCTGGCGGCGGACAAAATGATCTCCGACCGTCTCCGCCACTATGACACCTGGGTGGGCTCGATGAACCTCGACAACCAGCTGCACGACGTCACGGTAGACTCCCTGGTCTCCGCCGTCACCAGTCGTTACGACCTGGTGCAGCGCTACTACCGGGTCAAACGCGAACTTCTGGGCCTGGACGAGTTGTTCGATTATGACCGCTATGCGCCTCTGCCCTCGCTGCCGTCGGCCAAAATCGACTGGCTCACCAGCAAAAAGATCGTGCTGCAGTCTTTTGCGGCCTTTTCGACAGAAATGGCGGATATCGCCGAGGATTTCTTCGCCAAACGCTGGATCCACGCCCCGGTTCTGGCCGGCAAGCGCGGTGGGGCCTTCGCCCACCCCTGTGTGCCCCACATCCATCCCTATGTGATGGTCAACTACACCGGCTCCCTGCGAGACGTCTCCACCGTCGCCCACGAACTGGGTCACGGGGTCCACCAGGTGTTGGCGGCCAGAAAGGGATATTACAACAGCTCGACGCCGCTGGTGCTGGCCGAAACCGCTTCGGTTTTTGCCGAGATGCTGGTCTTTAGCAGTCAGCTCGAGCTGATTGCCGAGGAGGCGGAACGACGGGCCTTTATCTGCCAGAAGCTGGAATCGATCTTTGCTACGGTCTTCCGCCAGACCGCGATGAACCGTTTCGAGGAGGCGATGCACAACGGCCGGCGGAGCCAGGGAGAACTGAGCGGGGAAACCCTAAACGAATTCTGGCTGTCGAGCCAGCGAGAGATGTTTGGCGAAGCGGTGACCCTGACGGAGGATTATGGGGTCTGGTGGTCGTATATTCCCCACTTTCTCAACGTGCCGGGCTACGTCTACTCCTATGCCTTTGGCGAACTGCTGGTGCTGGCGCTGTACAAACGCTACCAGGAAGAAGGGGCCGGATTCGTCGACAAATATCTGACCCTGCTGACGGCAGGCGGCTCAGAGACGCCCTACGAGCTGGTAAAACCGTTTGGCATCGATCTCGACTCCACCACCTTCTGGCATCAGGGACTGGAGGTGATCGAGGAGATGGTGGCCCTGATCGAGTAGCGCAAACGAGCCGCTATATCTGGTCGTTGCGGTGGGGCAGTTCAGCTGTTACGGCGCCAATGCGGATGGGTGATACCCAGCTTGCGGATTTTGTAGTTGAGGGACCGGGGAGTAATACCGAGCTTGAACGCCGCCTCTTTCTGCACCCACAGCGAATCCTCCAGAGTGGCGATAATGAGCTTTCGCTCGTGCTCGACAAGCGAGTCGCCCGGCACCGGTCGGGGCAACCGCCTCCTGACCTCGGCCTCGGCGCCGCCCGCGGTCTGGGCCGTGATTCGGGGCATCGTCCCTCGCTCCTTCTGCACGACCTCCGGCAACGACAGGTTTTCACTGTGGATCACGGTATCGTCCTCTAGAATGACCGCCCGCTCGATGGTATTGGAGAGCTGGCGGATATTGCCTGGCCACGCATACTTCTCGATGCGGCTGGCTGTCGTGCTGGAAAAACCGTTGATCGTCCGTCGCATCGACTTACAGCATTTTTTCAACAGCAGATGGGCAAGAGGCAGCAGGCATTCCCGCCGCTCTTTCAGTAGCGGCAGACGGATGGGCAACACGTTGATACGATAGTACAGATCTTCCCGGAACCTTCCCCGCTCCACCAGCCGGACCAGATCCTGATTGGTGGCGGCGATGATCCGGACGTCGGCGTGAATCGTCCTGTTGTCCCCTACCCGCTCAAACCGTTTTTCCTCCAGCACCCGCAACAGTTTGGTCTGCAGGCCAGGGGTCATCTCTCCGATCTCATCGAGAAAAATCGTCCCGCCCGCGGCCTGTTCGAAACGGCCTATCCGGGTCTTGTCGGCACCGGTAAACGCCCCCTTCTCATGACCAAAGAGCTCGGATTCGAGAAGATCGACCGGGATGTTGGCGCAGTTGATCTTGACAAAGGGTCTCTGCCGACGCGGCGAGTTGAAATGCACGGTACCGGAGAGAAAACTCTTGCCCGTGCCGGTATCACCGGTGATGAGAATGGTGGAATCGGTTGCCGCAAAGCGTTTCAGACTGGTCATGATCTTCTTCATCGCCCGGCTCTCGGCCACCACATCCTTGAAGTTGTAGACAACATCCTGACGATGGCGGTGATAGGCGATCTCGTTGCGCTGATCCCGCAACTCTATCGCCCGGTCCACCGCGAGAGAGATCCGCTCCATCGCCAGGGGATGCACGAGGAAGTCGCTGGCGCCACAACTCATCGCCTCGACAATAAGCTCGGCTTTTTCCGCTTTACTGGTTATAATAACCGGCAAATTCGGGTTCTTCTCACGGATTTTTCCCATAAATTTCAATGCAATGCCATCATCCGCATCGACATCGAGAAAAACCAGGTCGTATTGCCGTGCATCGAGTTCCACCTGCAGCTCCGGCAAATCGGCGGCGCGGGTCAGCTGGTAACGGTGCCGCAGGGCCGTTGCCATCACATTACAGGTTCTCTCGACTGGATCGAACAACAGAATCGAATACATGACACATCTGGAGGTAAAAGGGATCTTGGTAAAAGGTCTGGTCTGTGTCGGTTTGGCCGTCGTTACAGTGACTGAGCCCTTTGGTGAGGCAAAAAGATGCGACAGGCAAAAGGTCGGGCAAGCCGAGCCCCATGTTTGACCATGAACTGACGGCGACAGATCACACCACCTTCACCACAACGGGCGGTAATGCAACAGATTAACATGGATAGCACGGAAATCACCCTCTTTCCCACCCAGGCCACTGATGAGAAGTGGATGCGCATGGCGCTCAGGGCTGCCAAGGCGGCTGCCACCCAGGGCGAAGTCCCGGTCGGCGCCATCCTGGTGCAGCAGGACAGTCTGCTGGCGGCCGCCGGCAACCAACCCATAACCCAGCACGACCCTACCGCCCATGCGGAGATTCGGGTATTGCGCAGCGGCGCCCGACGTTGCCAGAACTATCGTCTCCCGGGTACGACCCTGTATGTGACGCTTGAGCCCTGCCTGATGTGCATTGGTGCCATTATCCACGCCAGGGTTGAGCGATTGGTCTATGGCGCGGCCGACCCGAAGACGGGGGCGGTGCAGTCGCTCTACCCTATTGGCTCCGACCCCCGCTTGAATCACTCTCTTTATCTTACAGGAGGAGTCCTCAAAGAGGAATGTGGAAAACTGCTCCGTGACTTTTTCCAGGCCAGGAGAAACCGGCACAACCCGTGACCACGGCCACTGTCGACCAGAGAAAATGGCCTGTTTTCTCTGACAGAGCCAGCGGATGCATGGTCATCATTCCTGTTTGCTCCACCCTTCCTGCTGCCAGACTTTTTCCTGTTTTTTCAGTTTTTCATTGCCAAATCGGCTCCGACAGTTTAGATAGTGTGTCAATTTTGCTGGGCTCGTAAAAACCTAAAACCTGCACGTAAGATGGCTAAGTACAAAAGCCTGATATACAAGGCGCAGTGGTGTCGGCCAAGCACAGACGTACATGTGGTACGTCGAGCAGTGGCCGATCCCGCTGCAACGCAGGAGATCGGGCTTTTTACGACGCCATCAATTTTTATCGGGGCAACCGATAAACCGGAGAGGTGACCGAGTGGCTTAAGGTGCACGCCTGGAACGCGTGTGTACGCAAGTACCGAGAGTTCGAATCTCTCCCTCTCCGCCATACGACGATTTCGGTGTGATAGCCGGGTCTGCGCAACGAAGAATCATGAAACCCGCCAGGTCCGGAAGGAAGCAACGGTAGTGACACTCTTCGGGTGTTGCAGGTAGCCCGGCTATCATTTTTTCTGTAAACGGCTGAAATCACCCTCCTATGGAGTCGCATGTCTTACCTCGTTCTTGCCCGCAAATCCCGCCCCCAGACCTTTGCCGAGGTGGTCGGCCAGCAGCCGGTGGTCAAAACCCTGCAGAACAGCCTGCGCCGCAAGCGGGTCGCCCACGCCATCCTCTTCTCTGGTGTCCGCGGTGTCGGCAAGACAACGCTTGCCAGGATCATGGCCAAGGCGATCAACTGCGAGGCCCAGGCCGAAAACCCGCCCTGTAATGCCTGCCCTTCCTGCCGGGAAATCACCGCCGGCTCGGCCCTTGACCTCATCGAAATTGACGGCGCCTCGAACCGCGGCATCCAGGAGATACGTGAGCTAAAAGAAAAGATAAAATTTCTCCCCACCTCGTGCAAATACAAGATCATTATCATCGACGAGGTGCACATGCTCACCACCGAGGCCTTCAACGCTCTGTTGAAGACCCTCGAAGAGCCACCGGAACATGTCTACTTCATGTTCGCCACCACCGAGTTGCACAAGATCCCGATCACTATTCTCTCCCGCTGCCAGCGCTATGAACTGCGACGGGTCTCGGCGGCCGAGCTCACCAGCCACTTTCGCAATCTCGCCGACCAGGAGGGAGTGCATATCGAGCAACCGGCTCTGTCACTTATCGTGCGCGAGGCGGAAGGCTCGGTACGCGATGGCCTCAGCCTGCTCGATCAGGTCTTCTCCTTTGGCGAGAAAAACATCACCCGTCAGGATGTCACCGAGGTGCTCGGCCTGGTGGACCGCGACACACTCTGGCAGCTCAGCGAGGCCCTGCTGCAAGGGAACCGAACCGCTGCCCTGCAGTCTCTTGCGGATGTCTTCAGCTTCGGCATGGACATCCGGCGTTTCTCCACCGATCTGCTGGAATGCTTCCGCATCCTGATGCTCTGCCGTATCGACGGCTGCGACACCCTGCTCGATCTGCCGGCGGAAGAGCTTGCGCGCTGCCGTGAACTGGCAGGCAGGTTTTCATTCGAGACGATCCATCTGACGCTGAACCTGCTGATGCGGCTGATCGAAGACATCCGGCACTCCTCGCAGCCTCGCCTGGCCCTGGAGACCTCTTTTTTAAACATTATCGAGACGGGTAACGTCGTGCCGGTTACCGATCTCCTCGGCAAGCTCGAACAGCTCATGGACGGCCAGCGGCCAGCTGCCCCACCTCGACCAGCGCCTCCAGGACCTCCTCCTGCAGCTCCGTCTTCGACCAAGACCACCGCCACAACCAGCGAAGCGGAAACCCAGACCACCTCATTAGACCAGCAACCACCGGCAGCTCAAAAAAAAACGGCGGTCGAAACCGCCCCTGCCGATGACGACCAAGGTCTTGTACCGGGCGAGAGCGACCGGCGCGAACCGCCGGTAGTCCCGAAGGAGTCGCCATCATCGACGCCGGAAACGATGCAAACGGAGTCGTCACCTGCGCTCCGGCCCGTTCCACGAACAGGTGGCGATCAACCATCCTCGGCGGCAAAAGAGCCCCAGCGTGGCAAGGAGATCCGCCGGAACTGGCCGGAGTTCATCGCCTATGTCAAGGAACGGAGCATGTGGATGGCCCAGGATCTGAACCGTACCAGGGTTCGTGAAAAAGACGACACCCTGCTGCTGCACTACGACGATCCGGCGGAATGCTCACTGCTGCGCAGGGCCGAACATAAAAAACAGCTGACCGAGTTCGCCCTTGATTTTTTTCAGAAAGAACTCAGGGTACAGTTTATTCTCCCCGAGACCGAGGAGAATCCAGACGATAAAAACGGTCTCGATTCGCCCCAGCAGAAGCGGCAACAGCTGGCCCATGATCCGCTGACCATCATGACCGCCGAGATCTTCCACGGCCAGGTCGGCGATATCAGGATTGGCCCGCGCTCGCGCTAGCGTCATATCAACTCTCATATTTGTTGACAACCCATTCAGACTTCACCAGGACACGCCGATGGATTTCACCAAGATCATGGAACAGGCCCAACAGATGCAACAACGGATGAAGCATATCCAGGAGGGGCTGGCCAAGAAGACCATCGTCGGCTCCGCCGGCGGCGGGATGGTGCAGGTGACGATGAACGGCCAGGGTGACGTCCTGGCGGTTGCGATCGAACAGCCACTCATCGATCCCAATGAAGCGCAGATGCTCCAGGACCTGATCGTCGCCGCCACCAACGATGGCCTGCGCAAGGTCAAGGAACTCAGTAAGCAGGAGTTGGGCCAACTCACCGGCGGCCTCGACCTGCCCGGGCTGAGCAATTTTTTGAAATAGTTCGCAAGTACAGCTCATGCAGGTCATTCCACCAGCCCTCGACCGGCTCATCGACGATCTCGGCAAGCTTCCCGGCATCGGCAGAAAAACTGCCACCCGCCTGGCGCTGAACATCCTTCGTCGCCCTCCCGGTTACGCCCAGGAACTGTCCGAGGCCCTGGCCGGGTTACATAGTTCCATCCAGCTCTGTTCTCACTGTTTCGCCTTTTCCGACAGCGACCCCTGCGCCATCTGTGCCGACGCCCGTCGCGATGGCCAGCTCGTCTGCGTGGTGGAGGAGCCGGGCGACCTGATGGCCATCGAAAAGACCGCAAGTTTCCGCGGTCATTACCACATCCTGCACGGAGTTCTCTCGCCGATCGATGGTATCGGCCCTGACGAGCTGAAGATCAAGGAGCTCATCGCCCGGATCAACAGCGGCACGGTAACCGAGATTCTTATCGCCACCAGTTCCACCGTTCCCGGCGAGGCCACCGCCTCCTACCTCACCGATCTGCTCAAGAATGCGCCTGTCACCCTCACCCGACTGGCCTGCGGTATTCCGATGGGTATGGATATCAAATATGCCGATCGGCACACCCTGGCGCGCGCCATCGAAAGCCGGGCTCTCGCCACCAGATAAACCAGGGCATGGCCGGGAACCAAGAAGCTTTCACTCAGCCACAACGAGTCATGAAAATTGCCGGCTGGGGAAAAGGAAAAGAGTTTTCCGTGCTGACACGTTTCGGATAAAAAGCGACAATCTCCGAAGAGATCTTGTTTTTTCTTGACATCATATTCGATTGTTGGTAATTCAGACCCGTTCCTGAAGCCATACCCGGGAAAGCGGAGTATAAAGCGAATTGCAGGCGCGTAGCTCAGTGGGAGAGCGCCACCTTGACGTGGTGGATGTCGTGGGTTCAATCCCCTCCGCGCCTACCAAATATAAGGCTAAAGCAGAACGACCATCCCAGATCGTCGTTCCTCTTTAGCCTTTATTTTTATGCGGGGAAGGAAAACCATGGCAGATATCGCTGTTTCGATCCCAGAAAGCGAACCCATCGCCGTAGCGGCCAACAGCACGGCAGGCGAGGCCCTTGCCAAGCTCCTGTCCAACAAGCAACGCAAGAAAGTCGTTGCCGCCAGGGTCGGCAATACAATCATCGACCTCGGCACCCCCCTGACAGCGGACACCATCTTCGCCCCCATCACCATCGACAGCCCGGAAGGGCTTGAGGTGCTGCGTCACTCCACTGCCCATATCATGGCGCATGCGGTGCGCGATCTCTTCGGCACCGAAGTGAAAGTCGCCATCGGCCCAGCCATCGACCAGGGCTTTTACTATGACTTTCTCCGGGCCGAGCCATTCACTCCGGAAGATTTCGAGCAGATCGAAGCCCGGATGGCGGAGATTGTCGCGACCAACCCCGCCTTCGTCCGCACCGAGATCGGCAGCGACCAGGCGATCGAGATGTTTGCCGCCGAGGGCGAGAAATACAAGGTCGAGCTGATCCGCGATCTGGCGGTCGATACCGTTTCCCTCTACAGCGTCGGCGGTTTTCAGGATCTCTGCCGGGGCCCGCATCTGCCCAACACCTCGTTTATCAAGGCCTTCAAGCTGTTACGGGTAGCTGGCGCATACTGGCGGGGTGATGAAAAAAATGACGTACTCCAGCGCATCTACGGCACCGCTTTCCCGGACGCCAAGGAATTGAAAAAATACCTCAATGCCCTTGAAGAGGCGAAAAAACGGGATCACCGGCGTCTTGGCAAGGAACTCGAACTGTTCACCACCGACGACCAGATCGGCCCAGGTCTCATTCTCTGGCAACCCAAAGGCGCCCAACTCAGACGCCTTATCGAGGACTACTGGAAAGACGAACACTACCGGCACGGCTATGAACTGCTGTATACCCCGCATATCGCTCGTCAGGACCTGTGGAAGACCTCGGGACATCTCGATTTTTATAGTGAAAACATGTACTCCGGTATGGACATCGACGATGTGCGTTACCAACTCAAGCCGATGAACTGTCCGTTTCATATCGGGGTCTACAAAAACGACAAGCGCAGCTACCGCGAATTTCCCCTGCGCTGGTGCGAGCTGGGCACGGTCTACCGCTACGAACGGGCCGGGGCCCTGCATGGCCTGCTGCGCGTCCGTGGTTTCACCCAGGATGATGCCCATATCTTCTGTCGACCTGACCAGCTGGAGGATGAAATATTCAATATTCTCGAGCTGAATCTGCACATCCTCAAGAACTTCGGCTTCGCAGATTACGATATCTATCTCTCGACCCGGCCGGAGAAATACGTTGGCAGCGACGAAAACTGGGACGCGGCCACCGGCGCCTTAAAACTCGCTCTGGAGAAAAAAGGACTGACCTACGAGATCGATCCCGGCGAAGGAGTGTTTTACGGCCCGAAAATCGATATCAAGATCAAGGATCAGCTGGGTCGCGCCTGGCAGTGCTCGACCATTCAGGTCGATTTCAACCTGCCAGAACGATTCAAGATGACCTATGTCGGTACCGACAATACCGAACACCAGCCGATCATGATCCATCGGGCCCTGATGGGTTCGCTCGAACGCTTTGTCGGCGTGCTGATCGAGCATTATGCCGGCGCCTTTCCGCTCTGGTTCACCCCGGTGCAGGCTCGTATCCTCAACATTACCGACGCGCAGGCCGACTACTGTCTGGAGCTTTTCGAGACCTTGCGCAAGGCCGGCATCCGCATAGAAAAGGATTTGCGCAATGAAAAATTGAACTATAAGATCAGGGAAGCGCAAATGGCGAAGATCCCCTATATGCTGGTTGTCGGCGACAAGGAGAAAGAGGCCGGGACCGTGGCCGTGCGCCAGCGGGACGGCAAGAATCTGCCACCAATGACCATCGCCGAATTCATTGCCAGGCTCGAGACAGAGGTCCGGGCTGGGCGTGGTATCTGACCACTGTCGTCAGATCCGGATCCGGTAACGCCGCCAGGCCCACGGCGCACAACACCACCACAATGCGGCAGGTTATCGTTTTCGCCTGGTGGTTCTAGGTTCTTTTTTTGTAATCGTTCACCGGTGATACCGGGAATGTTCCGTAACCCGGATCTGTAAACGTTTGTCCAGTACTCCAGATTCGTTCAAGCGGGCCGTTGCCCAAGAGTTTGCTCTGTGAGGAGGCCTGATCGGACGAAAATGGGGTGCTGGTGAACGTTTACCTTTTTTTCACTCTGTTTTTATTTTTATCGTGTACCGGAATCAAAAATGAGCTATTATCATTCGCTTTTGAGATGCCGGTATAATGACCATTTTAAACGCTCGTAGATTCGGGGAGGTACAGTTATTAACAACAGAAGAGGAAGGCAAGCGCCAGTTCAACGCGAAGCAGCTGCAATAATCAATGAGCATATTCGTTATCCGAAGGTCAGGCTCATAGGCAGTGACGGAACCCAACTCGGGGTTGTATCAGCCGATGAAGCACGGGAAAAAGCCTTCGCAGAGGGTCTTGATCTCGTGGAGGTGTCCGCCAGCGCCGATCCGCCTGTCTGCCGGATCATGAACTACGACAAGTTCCGCTACGAGCAGAAGAAAAAGCAGCAGGAAGCAAAGAAGAAACAGAGTATCGTCGAGACCAAAGAGATCAAGTTCCGTCCCAAGACCGAAGAGCATGACTTGAACTTCAAGATCAAGAATATCAAGAAGTTTCTGGCTGCCAAAAACAAGGTCAAGATTACCATGCGTTTCCGGGGTCGGGAGATCGTCTATGCCCAGTCCATCGGTCTTGACGCCATGAACAGTATCGCCGAAGCCCTCCAGGATGAGGCGGTTATCCTGCAGCCGGCCAAGATGGAAGGCCGACAGCTGGTGATGTTTGTCGGGCCCAAATAGGCCCGGCCGAAGAGATTTGAGTTTTGAGTTTCACCCATCCCCGTTTGAAGCTCAAGGTATATAACAAAACCGCTGGAAAAAGGTTGGCCGCTCGCTTTTCCCTCCGAGGGCTATACCCGCTGACAGCCCGTATAGTGGAGCGCAAAGGAGTGTTACCATGCCAAAAATGAAGACCAACAGAGGCGCCGCCAAGCGCTTCAAGATGACGGGTTCAGGAAAAATCAAGCGCAACAAGGCTTATTCAAGCCATATTCTGACCAAGAAATCGACAAAACGTAAACGCGGCCTGCGGCAGAGCGATGTTGTCTCCGCCTCTGATTACAAAGGGATCAAGAAAATCCTGCCGTATATGTAACAATTTTACGGTATGAGGCTCGTTCTGCCCATGCGGGCAGCCGGTTCTCGACTGTTCATTCCGCCCGGTTGAAGCGGAAATATAAGGAGTTCGACAATGCCACGCGTCACACGAGGTTTTAAGGCACGGAGAAGAAGAAACAAGGTATTAAAGCTCGCCAAGGGCTATTACGGAGCCCGATCACGGCTGTATAAGAGTGCCACCGAGGCCGTCGACCGCGCCCTGGTCTACGCCTACCGGGACAGACGGGCCAAGAAGCGCGATTTTCGCCGGCTGTGGATAGCCCGCATCAACGCCGGTGCCCAGATGAACGATATGAGTTACAGCAAGCTGATGGGTGGCCTGAAGAAGGCCGGTATAGAGCTTGACCGAAAGGTGCTTGCCAACATGGCCATTCTCGACGCCAACGCCTTTTCCAAGGTTGTGCAGATCGCCAAAGAAGCAAACGCGTAACCATCTTTCCTCACACGTTTTTTCTTTATGCATGCCGGCAATGGTTGTGAACCATTGACCGGCTTGCTGTTTCCTTGAGCCCTGGAATTTCTCGTCGATTATGGAACAGGAACTACACAGACTGATGGCCGAGGCCAAAGCGTCTCTCGCGGCCCTTGGCGATTCCACCAAACTTGAAGATTTCCGCATTCGCTATCTCGGCCGCAAAGGTCAGTTCAGCACGATCATGCGTCGGCTTGGCAGCGTACCAAGTGAAGACCGACCGCGACTTGGCCAGCTGGCCAACAGTTTGAAAGATGAGATAGAAGTTCTCTTTGCCGAGAAACAGGCCGCCCTGCTCGCCACCAAGACTGGCGACGGAGACGCATCCCGGCCGGATCTGACCCTGCCGGGCAGACGCCCCCAGGTGGGCAAACTGCACCCGATAACCCAGGTGATGAACGAGGCCTGCGCCATCTTCGAAAATCTTGGTTTTTCCGTGGCTGAAGGACCGGACGTCGAGCATGACCATTACAATTTCGAGGCCCTGAACATTCCAGCGCATCACCCGGCCCGAGATATGCACGACACCTTCTATGTCAGCGATGAGATCCTGCTGCGAACCCATACCTCGCCGATGCAGGCCCGGATCATGGAGGTGCAACAGCCGCCGCTGCGGGTTATCGCCCCGGGCAAGGTCTACCGCTGCGATTCCGACATCACCCATACCCCAATGTTTCATCAGCTCGAAGGGTTTCTCGTCGACCGGCAGGTCTCCTTTGCCGATTTGAAAGGCGTTCTGACCGTATTCGCCGAAAAGATGTTTGGCAAGAAGCTGCCGCTGCGCTTTCGCCCCAGCTTTTTCCCCTTTACCGAACCGAGCGCCGAGGTCGATATCGCCTGTGTCATCTGCAGTGGCAAGGGATGCCGAGTCTGCAAGAAAACCGGCTGGCTTGAAATTCTCGGCTCGGGAATGATCGATCCCGAGGTGTTCAGAATGGTGGGCTACGACTCTAGGAAATACAGTGGTTTCGCCTTTGGCATGGGGATTGAACGCATCGCCATGTTGAAGTACGGTATTGACGACATTCGGCTTTTTTACGAAAACGATCTCCGTTTTCTTTCCCAGTTTTAACCAGCATGGCTGGACCAGATCGCCTCAGCCACAACGAAACATGGAACTTCTCGGCGCGGTGACAGAGCTTTCCACACTGACGAGTTTCATATAAACCAGCATGGCTGGACCAGGTAGCCTCAGCCACAACGAAACATGAAACTTCTCGGCGCGGTGACAGAGCTTTCCACACTGATGAGTTTCATATAAACCAGCATGGCTGGACCAGGTACCGCAGCCACAACAAACCATGAAAATCCCGAGGAGGTGCCAACGACTCCTTGTCGGCGATTTTCGGATAAAACAACAGCCACAACATCCGATGAAACTCCACATTCCAGGAAACCAGCCCTCGGTGCTGACGAGTTTCATATAAATTGCCCCATTTCCTTACTCTACTGTCATGAAGTTAACGCGCAACTGGTTGCAACACTATGTAGACATCGACGGGATCTCCAATGAGCAGTTGGCCGAACACCTGACCATGCTCGGTCTCGAGGTCGACGCCGTTCTACCCCTCCACCACGACCTGGAGGCCTTGAAAACGGGCCATATCGTCGCCGCCGAGCCCCATCCCGACGCCGACAAGCTCCAGGTCTGCACGGTACAGATCGGTGAGGAGCGACATCAGATTATCTGCGGCGCGCCAAATGCCCGGGCAGGCCTCAATGTCGTGGTAGCACTGCCGGGTATCACCCTCCCCGGCAACCTCAAAATCAAGAAGGCGAAAATACGCGGGGTCGAATCGGCCGGCATGATCTGTTCGGAGCGGGAGCTTGGCCTCAGTGACGACCACACCGGCATTATCGAGTTGCCCGACGATGTCCGGCATGGCCAGTCGTTTATCAAGGTCATGGGCCTTGCCGACACCATGCTCGAGGTCGACCTCACCCCGAACCGACCCGACTGCGCCTCGGTGATCGGTATTGCCCGCGAGGTTGCCGGGGTCACTGGCCGTGAACTGAAAATACCCCTGCAGGATTGCGTGATCGACGCTCGCAGTGACGCATTCGCTGTCGAGGTAGAAGCCCCGGAACTCTGTCCTCGTTATGCCGCCCGGTTGATCGAAGGCGTCGAGATCGGTCCGTCACCCTGGTGGCTGCGCAGGCAGTTGCTGGCAATCGGCTTGCGCCCTATCAATAACGTGGTCGATGTGACCAACTACGTCATGATGGAATATGGTCAGCCTCTCCACGCCTTTGACTTTGCCAACCTGGTCGGGGGCAGGATCATCGTCCGTACGCCCCGCCCAGGAGAGACGACATTTACCACCCTCGACCATGTCGAGCGCCAGATCGACCAGGAGACGCTGTTGATCTGTGATGGAAACAAACCGGTGGCTCTGGCCGGTATCATGGGCGGACTGAACTCCGAAGTGACCGAAACGACCACCAGTATCCTGCTGGAAAGTGCCTGTTTCAATGCCGTTTCCACCCGGCGCACGGCCCGCAGGGTCAACCTGGCGACCGATGCCTCCTATCGTTTCGAACGTGGTGTCGATCCGGGTGGCACAATCGACGCCCTGGACCGCGCGGCCCAATTGCTGGTAGAGGTGGCCGGTGGTACCCTCGCCCCTGGCGGGGTCGACTGTTGCAAAAGTCGGCCGCCGGTACCTGAGTTGGCGCTCAGCACCAGACGAACAGCAGAGCTGATTGGAGTCGACCTGGACCGGGAGCGTATTGCCGAACTGCTCCACTCTATTGGCTTCAGCTGCTTGGCAAAAGATCATGACACACTTTTGGTGAAGTCTCCGACCTTTAGAGTCGACATCGAACGCGAGGCGGACCTGGTGGAAGAGGTCGCCCGATTACACGGCTACAACAATATCCCCACCACCATGCCCAGGGCCGCCCTCAGCTACCCCGAACAGGAGGAAAAACGAAACAGGCGCAACACTGCGGCCCGTCTTCTGCTCTCTATCGGTTTTAGTGAGGCGATCAATTACAGCTTTGCCAACAGTCAGCATGTTGATATGCTGAAACTGGCCGCCGATGATTATCGTCGCCGGTTCGTCCGGCTGCTCAACCCGCTCTCGGAAGAGCAGAGTGTAATGCGCACCATGTTGTTGCCCGGTTTGCTGGAGAACGTCAAACGTAATATCAGGTTTCAAAAGACCGCGATCAAGCTGTTCGAAATTGGCAAGGTGTTCCAGCCACTCGAAACAAACAGCCAGCCGCTGGAAACCAGCGCTCTTGCAGGGGTACTGTGCGGTAACCGCTATGGTGAAGCCTCGCCCCTGTATGCGGCGGCGGAGCCAGTCGATATCTTCGACGCCAAAGGGGCTGTAGAGTTTCTTCTGACGGAAATGCATCTGGGCAAAAACAGCGATGTGCCTATAAAAATTGTCCAACCAGCTGAAGAAGGTGTGGAAAATTTTTGCGACTCGGACTATTCTCTGCTCGTTTTTGCGGGTGAGACCATGCTCGGTGTCATCGGCAAGGTCCTCCCGGATGTACTGCGCAGTTTCGGCATCAAACACGATGTCTACTTTTTCGAACTCAATTTTGACGCAATCTGTGCACTGACCGTGGGTACGTGCAATTTTCGCTCGCTGCCGGTTTACCCCGCAGTCAGGCGCGATATCGCCCTGGTCGTGTCAGCAACCGTTGCCGCGGGTGAGATTCTCGCCAAGGTTGGCGAAAGCCGCGAAAAGCTCATTGAACATGTGGAAATATTCGATGTGTTTCAGGGCGGCAAGATCAAAAAAGGATATAAGAGTGTGGCTATCTCCATAACCTATCGCTCTGCCACGAAAACCTTGACTGAGAAAAATGTGGAAAAGGCCCACACAAAAATTATGGAGTCGCTGACCAGCACCTTCGGTGGCAGCCTCCGTGACGCATGAGGGATTATGAACAGTAGCAATTTGACCCGAAAAGATCTGGCTGAGGCAATAAGCAGTCAACTCGGCTACCCCCAGAGCAGCTGCGCGGACATTGTCGACAGCTTTCTCGACACCATGAAACAGGCCCTTCTGGACGGAGAGACCATCAAACTGGTCCATTTCGGCACATTTTCGGTCCGTGACAAGGCGCCCCGCCGGGGACGCAACCCTCGCACCGGAGAATCGATCACCATCAAGAAGCGGCAGACTGTGAGCTTTCGTCCAAGCAAAAAGTTGAGAGAGCAGATCAACGTCTAACCAGCCAACTCACCATCGATGCAAGAGGTAAGCTGGTCACATGCAATTCAACATTCCAGACAAGCTTTACTTTAAAATTGGTGAAGTTGCTCAACTCGCCCAGGTTGCGCCCCATGTCCTGCGCTACTGGGAAACAGAATTCAAGCAGATCAAGCCGAAACGGGCCAGCTCCAAACAGCGACTCTACCGGCGTGAAGATGTGCAGATCATTCTGCAAATCAGAACCTTGCTGCATGAGCGAGGTTACACTATCGCTGGGGCCAAAAAGCTTCTGGAAGCCGGCACGGACGCCAGGCCAGCACCATCTGAGAAGACGCAGGCCGTTTCTGCCGGCAGCATGCCCATTGCGGAGGTGCTGGCGGCGATCAAAAAGGAATTACGGCAACTTCGGCAGCTGCTTGACAAAAAGCGATAGGATAATGGCGTTTTCATCCGCTTTTGTTGACAGTCGTGGGAAGTCGTGGTAAATAAGGCGGACGGTCGGGATGTAGCGCAGTCTGGTAGCGCACCTGAATGGGGTTCAGGGGGTCGGAAGTTCAAATCTTCTCATCCCGACCACTTGACAATACAGGGAATAACAGCAAAAACATGCTGTTATTCCCTTTTTTTATGCATTTTTGACATTGTGCGGCAATGTGCTATACTATGCACGGGCTGGTGTGGGGTGGCATCATTTGGCCATTTATTACGCCCAAAATTACGCCCGGAAAAGGAAGGCACAACATGGCGACCATTACAGAGAGGAAGCGGAAGCGCGGGACGGTATACAAGGCCGAGGTGGCCCTGAAAGGCTACCCACGAAAGTCTGCCACCTTCGACCGCCGAAGCGATGCGGTGAGATGGGGCGAGGATGTAGAACATGCTCTGCTTAACAATCTCCCACTGCCGGGCGAAGAGCTACCACTCGATGACAAGAGCATTGAAGATGCGGTAAAGGAATACTTGCTCACCATGAGGGCAGATAAGAACCGTAGCGCCAACACCAAGCGCACCGACGAAGGGACCGGCGATCGGCTCATCACAGCGTTTCCGAAAAAATCCCTGCGGACCTTGACGAGAGAAGATATCGAAGAGCATCGGGATAACAGGTTGCGGCGTGTCGGTCCGGCATCAGTGCGGCATGACATGTCTATGCTCAGTCGGATATATGAGATGGCGAGGATCAAGTGGCGGCTCGCCGATCTCCCTTACCCTGGACGCGACATCAAATTGCCGGCGCCGCCGCCCAACCGGAAGAAGGTCGTTGCGGCAAATTCTTTCGCACGGCTCTTTGCAGAGTGTGGAAAATCAAAGAACGAGACACTCTTACCCCTGGTGCGCCTGATGCTGAATACCGGCATGAGGCCCAGTGAGGCGTGCCTGCTGCGATGGCATCAAGTGAATATGGAGGCGGGATACATCGACCTCACGAGAACAAAGACCGAGCCGCGCATGGTCCCGCTGTCGACAGATGCCGTGGAAATGCTGACGATGATGCGCCAACGGAGCGCTGGCCGCGAGAGCGATCTGCTCTTCATGCCCGAGGAGGCGGCGGCAAAGCCGAAACCTTCTCGGTTCTTTCGCAGGGCATTTGAGCAGGCGTGTATTCGGGCAGGATTGAACCCCCCCGCCAGGCGAGATGTCGGCAAAAAATCTGCTGCCGATACCGATAGAAGCGACGCGCCCAGGGTGACTCTCTACACCCTCCGTCACTCGGCGGCGACCTATCTCTTGGAAAACGGCGTGGATATCCGCATGGTGTCGGCCATCCTCGGACACAGCAACCTCACCCAGACCATGCGCTACACCCACCCCGGCATGAAGGCTCTCCAACAGGCCGTCAATATTCCCGGCCTGCCTTGGCAGAAAACACCCTCTGATGATTATCGAGATTGAGATTTTGTGAATATCTCCCACGCCTGATGCGCCCCAACGCTGCGCCTCAAGGTCGATACCCTGGCGATCTGATCGAGATCCTCGTCGGATATATCAAATCCTGGGTCGGCCAGTATCCTGGGCAGGGTCTCGAGGAGATCGGCCCGGTCGTTCTGCAGGTTGGCAATGAGCTGCTCATAGGTGCCAAGTTTCCTGGCGACCTTCGCCCTGGACACGTTACCGGTGGCGGTGAGCAGCGTCGAGAGGACCTGCTTACCCTTGCCGGAGGCCACGGATCGTTTCTGGGTATTTTCCTGGATTCTGGTCCTGGCGGCGCCGATGACCCGGTCAAGCATCTCCTCGACCTCCTGTCTCCGCCGGTCGTCCTCTGCCATAGAGTAGCGGACATCAGGATCTTCAGGGTCGAAGTCGCCAGTATTGGTCTCGGCGCTCTTGACCTGGGTGTTACCGAAGGCGATCAGGTGCCCCTGGTCCTTGAGATAGATTCCGTCATAGCCATTCAACTCCTTCTGTCGCCTGGCATATGCCCTGGCCTCGGCTGCTGAATCGAAAGTCGGCAAAAGCCAGGAGTGCATAACCAGGGACCTCTCCACCTTGACGTAAAAGGCGTGGGTCTCGCCTCCCGGGCCGGCATAGCCCCTGGCCTCGGCCGGATCGAGGGCGAAGAAATGACCGAGCCCGGTCAACGGAGACCTGGTGTTTTCACCCAGCTTTGCATCGTCGAAGGTAAAGAAGGTCGCCGGGCTGCCATGGTAGAGCATCACTGGTCTGCCTGAAGCGTTTTTGGTGACTGACCTGCCGAACCAGCGCTTGAATTCCGGCGACCTGATCATCTGGTCAGTCACCGGCTGGAACTCTGCCAGGGAATGGTCGTTCCTGGTATCGGCGTCCGAGGCTGAACCGGCATCAGCCTCGGCGCTCTTGACCTGGGTTGGTGAGCTGACGGCATAGACATCGTTCCTGCCATCGGTAAAGGCGATGCCGTCCTTGCCCATGTCGCGCATCATCGCGACGACCTCGGCCCTGTTCTCGTCGAGGATGTCGCGTGGCTGCTTTTTGTCAAGCAACGCTTCCTCGCTGACACGCCAGGATTCGGCGACATCCCTTAGCGTGAGAGGGTTGGTGATTTTCAGATACGCCGCCGCTCCGCCTTGTTGTTTGGCCACGGAATTTTTTACAAACACCCCGCCAGATGACGGATCTTCACGCACCACCAACGGTCGCCCCTGGGCGTCCACCACGACCGACGGCTTGCTTTTCTGCAGGTAATCGTCTATATTTTTGTACAAGCCTTGGGGGATAGCGTTATCGGACGTATTCGAAGGGACAGGGCTTTCCCCTGGTGCATGGAGACTTCCCCCTATTCTTTCATTATAGGAGTGCGGCGGACTGGGAGCAGCTTCGGGCGTATGGCCGGGGGAAACGGCATCGGTCCTTCCAGATGGTCGCTTCCATGCGGTCTTGAACCGCAAGGAACCTCCTGCCGACGGGACGATCTCGACAACGACGAGCGTCCCGTTTATTTTTTTCTCAAATCTGACTGACAACCGCCCATTTTGCTCTGTTCCAGGTTGTATCCTGGTCGGCTCCCGCAAAAGGATTGGCAACAGGGAGAGGTCGTCGACGGTAAGCTGTTCCTGCGGTGGATTTCTCTTTGCCTCAAGGCGAGCATTGCCGTGGGCTTTTAGGGCGTGGGATATGTCGTTTGCCACCAGCTCAAAGCCGGCACCTTTGACATTTCTGTCCGTGAGGTGTTTTATCCTGGCCGCCTCTTTCCCGCCAACCGACCCAATGAGCACGTTTGCTGGGCGTTTTCCTGCTGCCACCTGTTGTACAAAGTCTTTTACTAGCTTGAGATTGCTGGCCAACTCCCAGTCGCCAAACCATTGCTTAAAACCTGGGGAGCTGATATCGACCTGGGGAGGTTGTGGCGCACTGGAATCCTTCTGCCGAGCCGCAACTGCCGTTGTGCCTCGTCCCTGAACCACAATCCCGGCCTCCCTCGCCACCGCCGCCAGAGCCAGGTTGTTGATATCGTCGACCGTCAGGCTCTTGATGTCGAGCCCGATCTTTCGGAGCAGCCCCTTGATGATGCGGATGAATTTCTTGACGATGGAGGTATCGGGATGGGCCTCGACCATATAGGCGATGACCTCTTCCCAGTACTGTTCAGGCCTGGTGGATTTTGGCACTCGCATCATCGCCGCCCTGATGGCCCCGCCCGTCTCGCTGTCCTCGTTCTGACGATCCTCGATGGAGGAAGTCAGGGCGACGAAATCCTTGTTCGTCATGAGACCATGGCGCAGGTGGATGCCGAGCTCGTGCTTGAGCACAGAGAAGGCCTTGCCCTTGCCGATACCGTCGCTCACCAGATAGACCTTCCCAGCATAGGTGAAGCCCTGGATTCTGCCATTCGTCGAGTAGCGGATGGAGTGTTTGACGCCTCGTTTTTTTGCTCTGGAAATAACGCGCTTGGCCTGCTCCTGGCTACCGATCAGGCGGACGGCACCGGCGGCGAACAGCTTGTTGGCACCCTCTTCCCCAAGGACGCTGGCCAGCTCTGCCCTGGTGTCAGCGGTTTGTTCGTCCTGGGGGGCGAGCCCTTCTTGCTGTTCCTTGGTCTTGCCATCCCGACCCACATCGGCTATATTTTTGTCAGGATGTGGAAGATTGCCGCCGAGCGTTTCGGACGTCAGAGCTGAGGATTCATCAAAAGATGAAGACATCTGTTCGCGTGTTGGCGTCTTCCACATTGTTTTTGACACCAGCTCATTCCGTTTTTTTCTTACTTCCTCAACGTAGTACGTCTCGCCGTTGTAATCCTTCCGGTACAGGATAAGGTCATTGCCGGCGGCATCCTTGCCGGTGTGCTCTACGGAATCGTAGTTTGTGACGATATCGGGAATCCGTTGAAAGTCATTGGCCGATACTGGCAATTGCCCGCGCTTTTTCTCTTGGGCGGCGTCACCGTGCCCCTTGTAGCTGTGACGAATACCGAAACTGTCAACTGTGTGTTTATACCCTTCAAGGTCAAGGCCGGTTGCGGTGCGCAACGCCTCGGCCTCTTTGGCTGTGACGATGTGAAAACGGACTGCTCTCTTTTCATTGCCCGGCAACTTGCCACTTACAACTTCATCGTGCAGCTCGCCAATCTCCAGTTCTCCTCCTGCAATGGTCCCCTTGGGGAGGTTGTGGGCCAATCCGAGTCCATCAGTCTTGTCGGTACCGGTGAAACTGCTCCGTTCGGCCTTGGTGTTGTTCCGCATGAGGGGGCCAGCCTTCGGTCCATCAGACTTCGCCCACGCCTTGAACTCCTCGATGGGCATGCGGGTGACAGACTTGCCGCCATTCCACCCGGCCTCATAGTTGGAGTTGTACAGGTCCATGGCTTCCTTTTCGCTGCCGGCTCCGACAACAACCTTGTGCTCGTCAAAGCCACCTTTGCCATTGTCGGCAAACTGGTTGACGACATAAACGTCCTGGGCTCCGCCCTGATAGCCAGGAGCGATAAACAGATCCACATGGTCTTTGCCGTGCCCCTGTGAACCTTTGATGTAGCCGTAATCGGCTTGCATCTCGGTTTCCCACGTCCTGCCATCCGGAGCGGTGCCGGAGCGCTTCGATCCGGCCGGGTTTTCAATGGTTACATCCATGCCGTCAACTTTGACATGGGCCTTTTTGTAATTGCCGGCCTTCTTCTGCGCCTCGCTCGGCGCGGTATTGACTATCTGGGTATGGGCTGCAGAGTCGGCATTGCCGACAGCCTCGTCACCACTGCTCCCCTCCCCTGTTATACTACTTTTGCCACCCTTCCCGCCGATTGTCAGGCTGCGAAGCTCGTCGAACTCCTGGTCGGAGATCTCCCCGTCGTTAGCCTTGGCCACCAGCTCCTTGCGTCTGGCCTCCGTGTCGATTGATGATGGATACGGGTTGCCGAGGTCCTCTTCCGCAGGAAGATTTCGCTGCTGGTTATATACTCGAGAGGCGACGCTCTGCCGTTGCCAGTCGCGAGCTGAAGATTCGGTATCGATATCTTTCTCGGCATCGCCGGTCCCAGGGGTGACGGTATCAGGCCCTGCCGGCGCCGGGAATGACGAGCGCTCAGCTGCAGCCCTGGAGGAAATTGACGGGTGGATGGGGTTGCCGAGGTCCTCTTCCGGCGGCAGGTTCCGCCTCCTGTTATAGAGGCTGGCGGCAGCCGCCTGCTCCCGCCACTGCTGCTCAGTGTCTGCATTCTCAGCCTGCTGGGCAATCTGTGCCAGCGACTCTCCCGTGCCGGGAGGAGCTGTCGCCGTGAACTCCTGCCTGTCCCTGGTCGCGCGGCGGGCCATCACCGCCTCGGCCTCCCTGACGGCGAGACCCTGCTCGGCGGCCTTGGTCATCGGCCCGCAATAGGTGGCATTGGTCAGCACCTGTTTTGCCCGGGAAATGTCATCCTCTCGGTCCTGCAGGACGACGTCAATATCTTCGGCCGTCAACCCGTAAGCGGCCAGTGCCTCCGGCTGCCCCTTCATCTTGGCCATGGTCTTCGCTGGCAGGTTGGCCTCCTTCAGCGCCAGCACCGCCTGGTTGACCTGCTGGTTGGCGACCGATCGTCCCTCGCTGACCGGCGTATTCTTCGGTTTATCAGTGTTGTGGTTGAATCGGCTGTTATCGATCTCTGCACCACCAGGAAGGCTGACGTTGAACCCAGCGCCCATCGCCCCGCCGGTAAGTATCCCTGAGATGGCGGCAGTGCCAACCCCATCGAGGAGCGGCTTGCCGGTGGCGGCGTTCTGCCAGACCTGTTCCTGCACGGATTGCGGCAGCTCCTCGAAAACCCCCTCGCTTATCCCGCCCTTGACGATATCGATCGCGACATCTCTTGCGGTCTTCTTCTTCGCCGCATCTCCCAGCACGCCTCCAGCCAGGACGGTTTCGGGATCGGCCACGCCAAATTTTCTGGCCAGCCGCCCGCCGGCCAGGCCGAACACGCTCGTGCCGATGCCGGAAGCAGCGGCCATAGCCGTCTGGCCAGGGGTGGTGAGACCGGTATCGCTCTGCTCACGCACCCCCTCCTGGGCAGAACCAGCGCCAACGAGGCCCTCGCCAATGGCCCCTGACACCATTGGCGTGAGATATTTTGCCGCAGCGGGAACGGCCTTGCTTATCAGCTGTACGCCTCTGCCGAGACCTCCGCCCATCACCATCGATGGCAGCGATTCGCCGACCATGGTGGCGATGGTCGAGGGGTTCTCGAGCATCTCCTTGCCGCTGTCGACAAATCCGTCGGCAGTAGAGACCCGCTTGTTCGCCCACTGCTGGGCCGGGGAGTATTGTCTGTCGAGATATCGTTGTGCTCCACCGAGGTCGACGCCGGCGTCCTCGACGGCCTTGCCTATATGACCGGTGGTCAGCTGGTCGACTATCTGCCGAGTGCTCTTGCCTCCAGAGATCGCATCGACCGTCGCCTTGGCCATCCTCGGCACAGCCTGTGGCACGGCGGTGAGGAGATCGGCCAGGCCAATGGCTGACTGGGCTGCGCCGATGCCTCCCTTTGCCGCAGTCACACCCACGTCGCGCACTGTCCCACCGGCCGTTCTCGCCGGCTGAGCAGAGCCGGCATCGCTGGCCGTACCGGCAATACCCTGCTGGGCTGGCCTGCTCGCCGCTCGTGATCGTGGTGTTGCTCATGTTCAACTGCGCCCCACTGGTGGCAATCGCGCCGTCGAACCGGATCTTGTCTTTGGCGACCACCGCGTCACCGATGTTATCAGCCACGTCATTGGGGTAAAAGCGGAACCAACCGGCGGTGCCGCTGTTGACCGCTACGCCAGACCAGGTCTCCCCGGTCGACTTGCCCATTACCGCGTCGACGGCGGCGTCGCTGAAGTTGAGGCCGTTTGCCGGTTGCCCGGACACGAACGCTCCGCTCGCCACAGTGACCTCCAGCAGCATGGTACCGGTCTCGGTCGCGTCCGCCGAGGCCGGCTGGGCACCGGTGAATATCCGCATCACGCCGTTACGGAAAATGTCGTTGCCCGACCCGCCGCGACAGCTGGCCAGGGAGATGGGAATGGCTGTTGCTGCCTCCGCCGCCAGAGAGCCGGCAGGAACCTCTATCTTCGCGGCCGACACGGACAGTATCTCGAGCGAAAGTTGATCGTTACTGGCCGATCCGGCGATAGACAGTTTGTCTCCTGGCGAATGGGAATCGAGTCCACCGGCGGCGTTAATGGTGTCGCGCCCACCTGCGCCATCGCCATCCCCGAAGGTTATGGCGTTGACGTGCATGGTGTGCGCCCTGTTGGCGGCCTCGCGGCCGAGCAGCGCGTTTCTGAGTGCGGTTGAGAGCCTGAATGCCATGGCATCCTCCTATTGATAGATTGTGTACAGTAGATTGCGGCCGTCACGGACCGTCGCTCCAGCATGAAAACCTGCTGGAACCTCGATCCTGTCCCGGACAGGGAAGACCAGGCTGCCATCCGGCAGGCCGAGAGTGAGACCGAATGGCGAGGTCCAGACGGCGATGTTCGCCACCCCATCGAGACCGAGGTCGCTCATCGGCACGAGCCCCTGCAGGGCAGACCACTCAAAAGCTGGTAAAAGCCCTGCCGGCCGTTGGGTAAACTCCTGGGGATCAGTACCTGGCAGAAACCAGGTGGTGTCTTCATCGGAGACAAACAGTCCGGTGTCGACTGACTTTATCATCCTGATCGGTGATGGCAGGGGCAGGAAGTTTCTGGCCATGTCCCAGAGGTCCTCGGCAAAAGGCTCGCTCCAGACGAGCTGATTTCCCATGGCCGCGAAAATACGCCCAGCAAAGTACTCGAGATGCCTGATGCCTGCCGGTGGGCCACTGAATTGCCGGGTGGTTTCCGGGCCGACATACTCGCCAGATTTCCAGATGAGCGACCGCCCCTCGACCAGGCGACCACGGTCGACACCGTTAGCGTAGAGAATCCCTCGCGGGGTCTCGACGAAGGCTATCCTGGACCTGGTCATCCCGTCTCTGACCCCGGTGAGCGACAAGTCAGTGCCTACCCGATAAAGAGCATCGTCGACACCGACATAACAGTCGCTTTCGGTGGCAAAAAGTGAATGAAAATCACCGCCTACAAGCAGGGATCTTCCCGACCTCCTGTTCGGCCTGCCGGACTCGTCGAGGGTTATATTGACCCCGGAGACAAGATCGACAAGTCCGCTTTCCAGGTCCTTCGGGGTGCGGACGTTGTCGAGCAGGTTATTGATTCCTGCGGCTGCCGCGAAGAGAGTAGGGTTGCCCATCAGTACCGGACCTCACACACCGGAGGTGGCTGTCTCGGCCGCTCCTTCCGGACAGCTGCTTCAAGTTTTATCAACTCAGCCCTGCACTGCCCCTCATGATACTGGCTGTCGACCTTCCCGCCTTCGAGCCCCTGCTCTATCCGCTCATACAGTCGCCAGCAGCCGTAATGGATGAGCGTCTGGTCATAGGCGTCTATCATGCCAGGGCTGTTGCCCAGACCATCTGGCATGCTGGACCGTTTATCCTGCATCGGGATCGGCAGACGATAGTAGCGGATATCGATGTCTGTCGGCTCCGTCGGCGTCAGTTGATAGATGAGGTCTCCACCATTCGGGACGATGGCCAGAACCCGGCCGGCTTGAAGCTCAAGCGAGAAGCCATCGGCCAGCATCACCCCGAGATTGGCGTAGATGGCCACCGGTTCACCGGCCACTCTTGCCCAGAAGATCTCCCGCTGATAGTCTGCCGGCAAGGGAGATGAATTCTGGCCGATGCTTGTGGTAACCCGACCGACACCGGTGGCCAGGCCAGGCAAGAGCACCTGACCAGCCACGTAGGACATGCCGCGGTTGAGCATGCCGAGGGCCTTGTCCCTGGTTATCGACGGGTCGGAGACGATATCGAGAACCTCGTCGACGAGTTCGCTGCCGTTCATGCGAGAGCCTCAATCTCAGACGCCTTCACCTGGAAGCCAGCCAACTCACTGACGGCATCGACCAGCGGTCGCTCGCCGTCAGCGGATAACAGGCGCTTGCCGCCAGGGGTTTTGTCCTCCCCCTCTTCGGATAGGCGGTTGACCTCGGCGATAGCCAACAGAATGGCCCCATCCCTATCTACCTGGGGATGGTTGTCGGTCCCAGTACTCTCCTTATCTCCTTTATTCTCTTGCTCCCGCCGCTCTGATAACATATTGGCGGCGTCTTTTACCGCGGCGTCATAGACCTCTTTAGACAGCAGACCGGCCTTGAGCGCTTCCGTCTCGAGCGATGCGGGAACATCTGTCCAGTCGCTGCCGACATTCACCACATGGCCACTGGTAGAGGCCAGCCGCACCGGCTGCTGACCAGACTTGGTTCTGAACTTCTCCGACATTTCTCACCCTCTTGCGGTTATCAGCCCTGGGTCCCGTGGGCGTAGTTGTTGCGGATGTATTCTACCACCAGGTAGCCAGACCCCTTGGTCATGGCAGCGCTCGCGGTGAGGCCATCAGTGATGTTGCCGCCGAGCGGTTTTCCCGCGTTCTGGAACGCGGCCAGCAGAGCGGTCTTGGCAGCAGCTGCAGCCCCGGTCGCCCCCAAGAAAGAGGTCGGGGCGGCGGCAGTGCCAACCGCCAGGGTAGAGGAAGCATCCATCGCGCTGTCGATGGCAAGAAAGCCGCCGATCGGGATGGCATCCCCGGGAAGTTCAACGGCAGGGACGAAGTCGGTAGTTGGAAAGTCCTCGAATGTAAATCTGGCAATACGGTAGTGCGGGTGCTGGAACCCTTCGGAACGGATTTTGAGACTGGGTTTCATGAGATGATCTCCTCTTTTTTTTTGAATGATGATGGGCGGCTGAATGACGCCGCCCATTGCAACCTGTCTGCTCTACTTGATGTAGAGGTCGACAGCCATTGCGCCGAAATCCTCGTTGGCGTTCTTGGTATACTGGTTGTAGAACCGAGGTTTGCGGAAACCGATGAATTTATCGGTTGAGATGCCCTGCTTGGAGTCGTAGTCGAAGCCCTTCTCGACCCAATCCGGGGCTCCGACATCGACCATGCCAAGAGCCTGTGATCCGAGCAGCAGCGAGCGGGTGCCGTTCACGTCTCCAGCAGCACCCCACTTGTTTGGCGCGTCAGCGCCCTTGGTGTTGAAGCACTTTTCATGCTCCATGAGCACCAGCCCATCAATGGTGGAGAGTGACCCGGAAAAGAACGGGTTCTTCTGTCCACGATCCGCCGCACCGGTGACGGCCCGCAGAAAGTCGTTATCCTTCTTCAGCTCGGCGATTACCCGGGGGTCGCAGACATAGAGATAGTAGTCCTTGCCACCCATCGAGATGGGCTTGAGATGGCTCACTTTGGCGTAGGCGCGGAGGTCGACCAGCATGCCATACCTTGGCAGGCAGGCGCTGGTGATGGCGGAGGTGTCGCCGCTCTGGATATCGGTGCCGTCAAAATAGAAATGGCGTCCAGCCGAGGGCGGGGTGACGTCGGCCGCGAAACCGAGCTCGTCCCAGGGATTTGGCTCTCCCTCCTCGACGGAGTAGACCGAGCCGTCGAGGTTATAGTCGAGACCGATGCCAGACATGACCAGAAAGGCCATGGTGTCGATGGAGTCAGAGAGCCAGTACTTCAGTCGGTCGCGAGCTATCTCGCGAAAATTGATGACCGACTGCTGGTCGGAGAGCTTGCCCTTGTTCTTGACCTGATGCGATATCAGCCCCATGTTGACATCGACCTGGAAATTCTGCAGGGCCTCTTCCTTGCCCTCGCGCTGGTTGTCGTTTGACACGCCACGCTTGACCAGCTCGCCCACGGGTTGCATGATCGCCCTGGTTCCCTTCTCGGTCTTGGTCAGGTTCTTGATGTGCTGGATTGCCGCGTTATGCGAGGTACTCATGAGTTTGGACACGAAGGACTCTGTCCTCATGTAGGTCCACAGGTCACGCATCCAGTAGGTTTTCTGCTCGGAGGTGAGTCCGGCGAAATTGGTGATATTCATCACTTTCTCCTTGTTGTTAAGAAACGTGTAAAAAAACAGTCTTCACACTCCACATATGGCGTGGACCCAGCAGTCTGTCGATAACTGCCCGCTGACCGTTGGATGGTTAGGGTCTCACCACGATTGACCAACAAGGATTCAGCAATGTCGTTTGCCGATGACGCGTACCGATGGGGTTTTTCGTCTCACCACGATTGACGCACAATTACGTTTTTTTTGGGGCTAGATAAAGTCTCCCCGGGCTGCCCGCTTGTCCTTCTCGGACATCCCGCCGAACTCCTGGTCGCTGACGGTAAGGGCGTTCGGTGGTATCTCCGGGACATCACCAACACCCCGGCCACCCTGACTCCGTGGCGGTTGCTGCCTGGCGGCTGCGGCGTTCCTGGCGACGGCCGCCTTCTTTTGCTCGGCCTTCCTGGTCGTCACCAGGTCGGTAGAATCATTCTTTGCCGCAGTAAAAAGCCGCTCAGCCGCCAGATCGAGGGCCTTCGACAAGGGGTTCCCGGCCGCAATGAAATGGTCCCTCACGGCGGTAAAACTGGCCTGGTTGACAGGATCAGCGAAGTACTCGCCATGGGCTTCCACCAAGTCGTTTGCCTTGGCCTGGGCAGCAGGGAGGTCCTGTTCCCAGGCGTGCTTTCTTGACTGCTCGGCGTTGCGCAGCTCCCGGTCCTCGATCACCTTGGTCATCCGCTGCTCGGCAACCTGGTCCTTGTAGGCGTCGATCTCGGCCATCACCACGGCGGCCCCATCGGTATCGCCATCGGCGACCATGTCGGCATACTCGCGGTATTTGGTTCTCAGATCGAATTGTTGCTGCCCGTCATCTTTTCCGGAAGACTCCTCGACAGACTCCTTCTCCGCTGCCTGTGGCCGCTTCTCTCTCAGCGTTCTGTTTTCTTCCTCGAGGGCGGCGAGCCTCTTCTCCAGTTCGCGGTTCTGGGCGACCTTGGCAGCCATTCTGGAGAGCGGGATCATTGGTCCGCCAGCGGTTTCACCCTCTTCGTCCTCGCCTTCCGCCTCTGCATCGTCCTCGGACTCATCCAAGGAGTCATCTTCCTGCCCAGCCGGAGTTTCCTCATCGAGGGTTACCTCCGGCAGGCTCTCCGGCGTGCCCTCTGGCATCACGTCGCCTCGGGCGAGCGCCTCCTCTGGCGAGACCTCTGGGCTGAGGTCATCCATGGTCAGCACGACCATCTCGTCGTCACCTATCACCTGATCGGTATCCTTATCAATCATATATCCCTCCTGTAATCGTGTTGGTCTCTCACTCATATCGATTCGATTCGCTGTGTCTCTATCCCTGCGGCCTTGCCGGTGCTCGGATCGTCAGGTTCGGGAGACGGTACCGGTGTCGTGGGATTAGTGTTTGGCGCAATTCCGCCGTCGAAATACCCCTGCGGATAATCGACCTCCCCTGTAGCTGGCGGGATCAGCGGCGGAGTATCGTAGTCCTTGTCTCCCGAACTGAGCAGAATCTGATCGGCCAGCGGCGCCGTCTCGGGATTTGTGGTGATGACCCCGGCTGTCTGGATGGCGCTGTATTTGGAGTCGACCGAGGTGTTGACGGTCTCGGCATCAGCCTTTCTCGCCTGGGCCCGCTTGAGTTCGGCGTCGGCCTTTACCTTGTCAGCCTCGGCCTCGGCCACCGGATCACGTTGCTGGACCATCTCCTGTATCTCTCTGACAAGCTGATGTTTCTTGGCATAGCTCGAAGCCATTATCACATGCTCGTCAGGGATGCCGACGCCCTCCTTGCGCATATTCAGGACCTGGTCGAACTGGCCGTCCTGGTAGGTGGCGTGGGTCGGGGTATCGGAGACCACCACGTCATAGGTGCCGACCGTGATGTCGTTGACTATCCCCTCGGCTGTTACCTGGTTGATGACCACCTCACCTTCAACGTCTTTTGTCTCCGGATCGACGATGCGGATAATGCGCTCCTCGGTGTAGAACTGCTGCAACAACTCAAGCAGTTTCCTGGCCGCCAGCCTCCTGGTATAGGCAAGGTTATCGAGCGGGCGACCCATCTGTGTTTCGCCCATATAGGCCTTGGCCCTGATCGCGACCCCAGCTATCTCGCGGCCACGTCCTCCCTGCAGGGTGTCGCTCATCCCGGAGATGGTCTTGATGGAAAATTCCGCTCTGTCCGCGAGACTCTCCGTGCCGGACGGCATCTGGGTTGGCTGTCTTTTTTCTGGTTTGCCAATCTCCTTTCTGTAGACTATAACCAGACCGTTCCTGGATCCGTGCTTTTGCAGGTCTTCTGGTTCCATATTGACCAGCGTCCCCTCCGGGACGTCATAGCCGGAGTTGGCGGTGGTATTCTGGATCTCGAGCGCGTTGGTGATAGTCTTGTTCTCCAGTTCCTGCGGGCTGCGCAGGTTGCAGACCATGCCGCGAGTCCTTCCGCGTCGAAAGTAGGGGAAATACGGAACGATAGTATATGTTTTATATGGACTGGGGGAATGGTGGAGGACGGTGGCCCCAGAGGTCACAGACCAGATCACCCGGCGATAGTCTGCCACCGTTTCGAAACCATCCAGAAGCCCTCGCTCGAGCTGCTCCGGGGTGAGCGTATCGACCGGGGTGACGTCCCCTGAGGATGACACCAGCACCCTGCCCCTGGTGATCTCCATCCGTTGCCGGTCCAGCACCATATACAGCCTGGATGCCTTGTCGTCACAGTCGGCGGTAAACCACCCGTCGAACCCGGAGCCATCACTGTCCATGCCGAAGTGATTCCGGTCAAGATAGGTGTCCATCCCGTCGATGAAGCTATCGGCCAGTTGGTCGAGCTTATCCGCCGCGCCCTTGCCGTACCTTCCCCTGATGTCCTCATATGACATCCAGCGGACGATGATAAAATCTCCCCATTCCTTCGGATCGTATGACCTCGCGTCGGGATCGATGATCAGGTCGCGAGGATCTATCAGTTGACACTTTATCTCACCCAGGAAGTTGTCGGTAAAATCGACGTAGAACTCCAGATACCCCCGCTGCTCGATCAGTCCATCCTCGAACTGCCAACTTTCATGGACACTGTATTCGATATCATCGCAGATCTGGCGGATCACCTTGGTGATCATCGCGGCGGTATCGTCGTCAGCACCGTCAGAACGGGGGCGAAAGTCCATATCTACCCGACTGTGCAACTGCAGGCCGAGGGCGGTGTTGACCGCTGGCAAGACGTGGTTCAGCTCGATCATCGGCCGACGCTCGGAACGCATCTGGATTCGGTCAGCCTCAGACCACTGCCTCCCGCCACCAAGATACATGTCGTCATTGCGCTTGGCCTCTTTGATATACTCACGGTGCCCGGCATGCAGGCCATACTGGTATCTGGCCTGGTTGGCTGCCGCTATCTTGTAGTCCTCTGATCCATCCATGTCACGCCGTCATGTGTGAGGTTGAGCCACCATCCTGCATCAGTGCAAGTTTTTCCTTGAGCCTGTCCTGCCAGCTCTGCTGCCGTCTGCGCCGTTTTGCCTGCGGGAAGGTGGCTACCATCTGTGGGTGTTTGATGTTGGCCAGGTCGTCGAGCATGTCGTCGTGCAGCATGACCGGGAACGGGGTGTATTTGTCATCGATCAAGTTCCTGATGATGTTGACCCGCTGCCCCTCGTAATTGGTTTTCCATATCGCCCTTGGCAGCCACAGCCTGCCCTGCTCGAAAATCGGGACCAGCCGTTTGATCCTGTCCACCTTCGGAGTCGAATCCTGGAGCGGCAGGATGTTGAACCGGTAATTCAGTTGGTCCATCTTCTCCTCGATATGCTGGATATCAGCCTGGATGCCGAAGTGTTCATACCCGACCCCCTCTGGCTGGTACTCCATGTGCAGATCGAACAAGGCATTGGTCCGCTCGGTCAGGTTGAGCCGGTCGTGGATACCGTCGAGCACATAGTAGTTACGATCTGGCCCGAGACCGACGACCCACATAACGGTGAAGTCCGACTCTTTTTTTTTGGCGTTCGCCGGGTCGACAAGGATGTAGATGTTGAGCTGCTCGAGCTCCGGCTCAGTGTCGTAGTATTTCAGCCACTCGACCTTGAATCCCTGCACATTGTCCGCCTTTGGGTCCTGGAGCATCTGGCAGCCAAACACGTATGGACCCATGTCCCGCCGCTTTGCCATCAAGGCGTTCTGGTCAATGAAGACCGAGCGCCCGGTATCTTTGCCATCGTCGGTCGCCGGGTAGGTCCTCGGCGTTACCGTCCCCCGGTCCATGATGGCCCGGTAGGTGTCATTGAAGTGGTAGCGGGTCCCAATGAACCGCCTCATTCCGCCGTGCGCCCCCAGGTTGTAACTCAGCACCAGCGCCTCGGTGGTGTTCTTGATCTGGTCGCTGGTGTAGACACTCTCCCTGGTGACAATGTCGTCATAGACCAATATCCGGAAGTGCTTACTGGTCGGCTGGCCGTCAACTACGCCGTGGGCCTCGACCGTGGCTTCCTTGGGGTTCATGGTCCTCTTGACCGTGATCCCCTTGTCATCGCTCCAGCTGTTGCCCAGTTTTGGCGCCTCTCGCTTCGGGTCGGTGTAGAGGATCTCCGGGAACAGCATCTGCAACCTGCGGTTGGTCTCCAGCTCATATTTGATCTGCCGCATAAAGCCTCGAGCGATCGGCTTGGTGTGGCTGAAGATCCCGATCGTCACGTTGGGGTCGATCAGAATGTCCTGGACCGACTTCCCGAAAGTGATGATCGTCGACTTGTAGTGCTCGCGGGCCCAGAGATCGAGATGACCGTTGGGGCTCGCCTGCACCTCGCAGCATCTGTCATAGAGCCACGGGTGCATCATGTCGCGCCGGCCGAGCCCGAAGACCAGCAGATAGAAGAGGTCGGTCTGGATAAGGCGGCGCATAGCCATCGTAGTGTTGCGCACCAAACAGGCTTGCACCTGGTTCTCGAGGTCTCCACCTGGGCTTGTCCCGACAGTATCTCTTGCCTCGGCCCTTGCCTCCTCAAGACAACGATCAAAGACCAGCCCATACTCAGCTACCCGCCTATCAATCCCCACCCTTCCGCTCCACGGTGGGGATTAACTCAGCCATCCAGGCCGGCACCGGGACCCCCTGGAACGTCTTGAAGTCTTCACCTCCCTCGCCATCAGCCGTGATGGCGAGATAACGGGAAAGAAATTCCAAAGCTTTCAGACGGTCGTTCAGCCTGAACTTGTGAACCCGTTCAACCTCGCCATTCACCTCCTTGGTGACCACCTCGATGCTGGACACGGCCCCAGTAATGACATCTGGGATGTCAGCCGGTAACAGGATGTCATTACCGACAAACATTTTCCGAATATCAGCAAAGGCCACACAGGCATATGCCTGCAGCACGCGCTCGGCGGTGATATCAAATTTTTTTTGGGCAACGACTTTCGCCCTATCGTTGAGCTCTGTCAGATAGGCTTTGACGGATGGCTTGGCAAAGAGGGCTGACGCCTTGGTCCAGACAGTATTGTCTTTCCATCTCGCCGCCGACTTATGGTGTTTGCGGAATGCCGCCGACTTATTGCCGCCGTTAGCAAAGTACTCCTGGCACACAGCAAGTTCGAAAGTTGTCAGTCTGTTTTCTTTGGCCATGTCTTTCCGCCGCCTGCGCGGTCAAGACCCTGGTGCCGACAGGAGGCAGCTGCCGGCACCAGGAGGGAGGGTATGCCTCTCGGAGGGAGGCACGGTTTCCTTTAGTGTATCTTAAATTTTCATTTTGACAATATTTATTTCATTATGAAAACGTGGGATGACAGGTGAAAATTTGAGGGTCACAGGAGAGCGTTGGAGTTGACAAAGGAGAGATGCTGGGGAAGATGGCGACAGCCAGGCATATCACCAGTATGAGGCAAGCGGGAAAGGTTTGCTTTGACCACTATCCAGTGCAACAACCTCACCGCAGCCTCACCTGACAACAAGGTAAAATTTTGGCCAAACCGCCATTTTGTTGTCGAAACCCATCAGTCATTTTCCCCTTGCCCCTATGTATCCGAACGGATACACTTAGAACATGAAATACGAAATAGAGAGCGCTGAACACCTCGAAACAGACGACGATATCAAAGAATTTCTGCGCACCGTGGCCGAAGAAGGAGACGCTTCTGATTTCATCCACGCCCTGAACACCGTCGCGCGGGCAAAAGGGATGATGAAAATTGCGCTTTCCATGGGGAAAAGTTACCAAGGGAAAGAGCACGAGCCAGAAAAGCCCTCTATAGCCGAAAAAGGACGTAAAAGGACGAAAAGACCGCTTGACAGGGTTTAGAAACCTTGAATTTGCGGCAAGTTTTCAGGTTGTTTTGTGCCTGAAAAGAGAAAACGGACGGGGCCATACAAGACGCCGCCCGTTGGCAGGTGTGTTAGTGATGCTATTGGTGCAGCGCCCTCTCTGTTGCCTCGCAGAAAAAACGGGAACGGTCCATGCCGGGCACGGATTTTACCTTTTTGTCAATCGCTCCGAGCAATTCCACCGGAACCATGATGTTTATCCGCTTTTTCGGGCGGTACTCTTCCATAATCTTATCGTCGGCAACCACGGGTAACACCAACGCATCGTTTCCAGCTTCTTCCGAAACGGCGTCAAAACCTCGCGGTTGCTGATACTCCCGGCCAAGTCGCCCGGTCGCAAGAATCGCGGACAAGGCGTCAACCGCCATTTCCAACGCCTCGTCTACCGTCGCGCCTTGGGTCAATGCCGCCTGTGCGTCGGGGAATCTCACCGCCCACCAATCGCCGGATTTTTCAAAAATGGCGTAATACGTTTTTTTAGACATTGTTTTCATCTCCTTTGTTGCGTACCTGCCAAGCCGGGAAAGGACCGGGGGCGGCCCTCCCCGTTGTTACTTCTCGGCTTGCTCCAGGATTCCCCTTGATGTCAGCTCGTTTATCTCAGCGTGGCGTGGCACGGTAAATGTGTAGCCGCTCCGGCTCTGCCATACTTCATGGTTTCGCCCTTGCCTGATCATCAAGGCCCCCTTTGCTTTGAGCTTTTTGATTAAATCTCTTCTTTTCATTCTCATCCCCGGCTGGAATTGATTATACCTTATCTGTACACACGTATGTAAATATTTGCAAATATTTCTTTACTCGCGTGCGTATTTGTTTTGTCTGCCGGTACATTCTATATCTTCTCGCCATTATATCTCCATAAATTGTTGCGATAACGAATAAGGTTAGATCTTGAGAGCGTAGCGAGCCAAGATCTGAACCGTTTGTTGGACAAGCCCGGTGTATATATACAGAAAATTGCTTTTGGGAACAGAGGTGGCCAGAAAAGGTGACTTGCCACCTTTCCTGGATTGGGAGAGTTGCTCGCCGCCGACAGGCGTTTGCATACAGAGGAGCAGGGGCCGTTTTTCCATCAAAAACAGCCTGTTTTGGACGCACACGTCCAACGCCGATAAAATCGGTCTTTAAAAAAGTCTATGCCGTTGCTGACTACATAGTGCTGCTCCTTAGCCGCCTATTGGGAAGCGCTCGACAAGCCAAGCGGAGGCTTATAAATTCGAGTCATAACGATCTTCATTGGTGCGCCGCATACCGGACATGAAATGTCCGGACGTGGCTTCTTTTGCTGGGTCTGAAATTTAAGCGACACCCGCAGGACGCACTGCAGGAATGTGATCAGCTTTTTGCAGCAGGG
>JBKEBZ010000116.1:0-22593 GCA_047973425.1 Desulfopila sp. | reverse complement strand
ATCACCGCACCACCCAGGGTGGCGACCCAGAACCAGACCTTCTGGCCGGCATTGAATTTACCCGCCGCCACCTCCTTTTTGCCCCGACTGAGATAGCCGCCCAGCACCAGGAACCACTTGAGGTCGGTAAAGGTGAGCAACATCTCCCCCACCCAGGTGAAAAACATCGGGATAACGGCGCAGAGAAAGAGGATGGTGGCCATCGCGTGGAGGTTGCGGGCCGTCATCACCAGGGCGCCGCCACCCAGATCCTTGCCAAAAACCATCATCAGCCCGGTGGGCACTAAAATGATGAAGGAGACCACCGCCAGCAGATGGACGAGCCGCTGAAACAGGGTGAAGACGTAGATCTGATAGCCGTGATGGTCAAAGACCCAGGGGCCGATCACCAGGTAGTGGAGCAGAAAGATCAGCGGCACCACCACCGCCACCCCGGTGAAGACATTGACGAAATACTCATTCTGCAACAGCGTGAACAGGGGGCCCAGCCCGGTCGAACCCGCCTTGCCGTACTCGAGAATGTTGGCCAGCAGCATCCCTCCCCAGATCCGGCTGTCAGCCGCCTGGGCGGCTGAAGCCAGAAACAGGGAAACGATGAGAAAAAGAGCTTTTTTATTCATCAGTCGGTTATGCTCCCATCCCTCTTGAACTGACACGTTTTCTATAGATCGCCGACACCTCCTCGGCATCGCCGACCAACAGGGCATTGGTCGCGCAGACGGCCGCGCAGATCGGCACCTTGCCTTCGGCGATGCGGTTCTGGCCGTAGAGCTGGCGTTCCCGTTCGCTGTTGGTCTCTTCCGGCCCGCCGGCGCACAGGGTGCACTTGTCCATGGCCCCCTTGAAGCCGAAGGCCCCGTCCCTGGGGAACTGCGGCGCCCCGAAGGGGCAGGCGTACAGACAGTAGCCGCAGCCGATGCATTTGTTCTTGTCATGCAAGACGATGCCGTCGGCCCGGATATAGAAGCAGTCCACCGGGCAGACCTTCTCGCAGGGAGCGTCGGTGCAGTGCATGCAGGCAATCGAGGTCGAGTGCTCCTTGCCCTCGACCCCCTCGTAAAGGGTGATGACCTTGCGGCGGCTGATGCCGACCGGCAGCTCATGGCCTTCGGCGCAGGCGACACTGCAGGCGAAACACTCGATACAGCGCTTGCTGTCGCAGAAAAACTTCATTCGTGCTTGTCCGTTACTCATGGCCCCTCCTTTACGCCTTCTCAATGCGGCAGAGACCGGCATTGAATTCAGGGATCTGCGTTATCACATCATAGCCATAGTTGGTGATGGTGTTGGAGCTCTCACCAATCGCAAAGGGTCTGGTGCCCTCTGGGTAGTTGGCGCTCATATCCACCCCCTGCATCACGCCGGCGAAGTTGTAGGGCAGGGCGATCCGATCGGCGGTGACGGTCTTGCTGTACTGGGCCTTCACCTTGATCTTGGTGCCCTGGGGCGAGTGCAACCACATCATGTCGCCGTCTCGTAAGCCATACTTCAGGGCCAGATCGGGATGAATGCAGGCGAACATCTCCGGGGTGATATGCGAGAGGTACTTGGCGGTCCGCTCCAGCATGCCGGCGCCGCTCAGGTTCACCACCCGCATGCTGACGAGCATGGTCGGGAAGTCCTTCACCCACTCCTGGGCCTGCTGCTCGGAGATGAAGCGGACATCGACCCGGAAGTTGTTGGTCTGGTCCTCGTAGGTCGGGTACTTCGCCACCAGATCGGGGCGGGAGGAATGGATCGGCTCGCGATGCTTGGGAATCGGGTCCGGGAAGGTCCAGACCTTGACTCTGGCCTTGGCGTTACCGTAGGGTGCGACCCCGGCGGCCCGGCATTTTTCCTGGATGATGCCGCTGATATCGACCTTCCAGTTGGCGCCGACCCTGGCCTTTTCCGCCGCGGTGAGGGTGATGCCCAGCACCTTCTCGATATTGTCGCGGGTGATTTCCGGATAGCCGCCGGCCACATCCGAGCCAGCCACCGTCACCGTCTCCCCCGCCAGCTGGGAAACCCCGTCGTGCTCGAGCCCGAACCGGTTGCGAAAGCCCATGCCGCCATCGTTGAACGGGGTATCGACATCGTAGAGGATCGGGCTGCCCGGGTGTTGCTCATCCCAGGCCGGCCAGGGCAGGCCATAGAACTGCCCCTTCATCGGCCCCTGGCCTTCGAGGCTGATCGGGTCGAACATGTGCCAGTTTTCCTGGTGCTGACGCAGCCGCTGTGGGGTCCAGCCTCCCAGACCGATGGTCTTCAGGGTCCTGGCCAACTCGCTGGTGGCGTCGTCGGGCCAGACGAAACCGTCCTTTACTTTCTTGAGCTGCTGGTCGACGACCGCCATGCCCATGGCTCGAGTATATTCGTCATAAAAGCCGAACTTTTGGGCAAAGAGGAACATCACCTCGTGATCCGGCTTGCTCTCGTAGAGCGGCTCGACCACCTTGCTGCGCCACTGGCAGGAGCGATTGGTGGCGGTAACCGCGCCTTCGCTCTCGAACTGGGTGGCCACCGGCAGGATATACATGCCGTCCTTGCGGTTGGTGATGACCGCGCCCTCGTTGACGAAGGGATCGGCGATGACCACCAGGTCGAGCTTGTCCAGCGCCTCCTGCACCTTCACGGTCTGGGCCAGCGAGGTCAGACCGTTGCCCTGAACCCACAGAGCCCTGATCGGGCTGGAGGAATAGGTCTTCTCCTCCTGCAGCACCCCCTGCCACCATTTGGAGAGCGAAAAGCCCTTGGCGTTCATCCATTCCGGCGCCGCAAACCGCTTCTGCAGCCAGTCGTAATCAACCCCCCAGCTGGTGGCGAAATACCGCCACGCCCCCTCTTCCAGGCCGTAATAGGCCGGCAGGCTGTCGGCCAGACAGCACATGTCGGTCGAGCCCTGGACGTTGTCGTGACCGCGGATGATATTGCAGCCACCACCCTTGATCCCCATGTTGCCGAGCGCCAGCTGGAGGATCGGCAGGATCCGGGTGTTGGAGGTGCCAGTGGAGTGCTGGGTGATGCCGAGCGCCCAGACCACCGTGCCTGGCTTGTTCTTGGCCAGAAGCTGGGCTACCTGCACGATCTTTTCGGCCGGAATGCCGGTGACGTCGGCGGTCTCCTCCGGAGTCCATCTGGCGGCCTCGTCCTTGATCTCATCCATCGCGTAAACCCGCGATTTGATAAAGCCTTCATCCTCCCAGCCGTTTTTGAAGATGACATGCAAGAGGCCATAGACAAAGGCCACATCCGTGCCGGTACGGATGCGCAGATAGTTGTCGGCCTTGGCCGCGGTCTTGGTAAAAACCGGGTCGACCACGATCAGCTGGGCGTTGTTGCGGTCCTTGGCCTGAAGAATGTGCTTCATGCCGATAGGATTGGCCGCCGCCGAATTGGCGCCGATAACAAGAATAGCTTTGGAATGCCCGACGATGTCACCAAAATGGTTGGTCATCGCGCCGTAACCCCACGTGTTGGCCACACCTGCGACCGTTGCGGAGTGTCAGATCCTGGCGACGTGGTCGATGTTGTTTGTCCCCCACATCGCCGCGAATTTTCGAAAATAATAAGCCTGCTGGGTGTTGAATTTGGCGGAACCGAGAAACATGGTCGCATCGGGACCATTCTCTTTTCTGATCGACAGCATCTTGTCGGCGATCTCATTTGTCGCCTGCTCCCAGGAGATCTTCTGCCACTGGCCGTCGACCTTTTTCAACGGGCTTTTGACCCGCTGCCTGGCCTTGACCAGGTCGATCTGGTCGATACCCTTGCAGCAGTGGCTGCCCTCGCTGATGGGATGGTCCTGAGCCACGTCCTGGCGAACCCAGACCCCGTTCTGCACCTCGGCGACGATACCGCAACCGGCCGAACAGATGGTGCAGATGGTCTTGACCCGCTTGGAGTCGGGATAGGGGTTCTTCACCTCCTCCTCGGTGGCGCTCCTCAGCGTGTTCTGGGCGGCAAAGGCCGATGTCGCGCCAAGTCCGGCGCCGACGGCGGCAAGTTTTAAAAACGACCGTCTGCCGATCTTCGGTGCGAGCCTGTTGAATGCTCTGTTGATCATGTTCTCCTCCTATCAGTAGGCAACCTTGTAGTAGAGTTCCCAGGCAGCGGTTTTCTTGTACAGAATCTCCTTTTTCGGGGACTGGCCGATCACCACGCCATTGGCATCGGCAGCCGCTTCGGGTTTTACACCGGCTGCACCGCATTTTGCCGCCATCAGTGTGGTGACGCCAAGAGCCGTCGCCCCCAGGGTCGCCTTGAGAAAATCTCTCCGTTCTTCTTCCATAAACTCTCCTTTTATTATTTTTTCAACGACTTACAAACACTCCTGCAGTACACTCATCCTCAACAGAGGTGTCGTTGAAGCGGACACATCCCGCAGATGCGGCCGCCTGCGGTTTTTCAACCACATGTCGAGATGCTGTCAACTCATCCTTTTTGGGCGGGGAAACATCGAGATACAATCGTTCGCAGGCGATAAACGACCTCAACGCCAATACCGTCTGCTTATAGAAAAAGCTCTGCTCACAAGCGAAGAGCGCATCACCGAATTGGTCGACCATCTCGTTTAAAATATGATAAAAGACCGTTCTGGCCAACTGATTGGCCCCGACGTCGCCGGCCAGACCCTCTTCGATCATCCGGCCGATGAACAGCAGCACGAACTCGATATGATCCTCATGCTCTCTATAGACGGCATCGTTGCGACGGAATTTCGATTGCCGGACGTAGTCAATCATCTCGACCCGCTTGCGCCCATCGTCCCGCTGCTCGTGATAGAAGGAGGCGGTCATCGGCACCAGGGCAGTGATGGGGCTGGCAAAGACCCTGTCACTCTCCCGCCTGAGAGCCGCGTAGCCGCCCTTTTGCAGCCGGCGCCGCATGTTGGCAAAGGCCCTGGCGCTCTGTTCATCGATCGGGTTGGCGGCAAGAAGTTCCGCCCCCCTGACGATCGCTGCAAATTTCTCCTCATCGAGAACAAAGGCGTAGAGGGAGGAAAAAAATGAATAGTAGACAACTCTTGCCCTGTCGATGGCCACGGTATCCATGCGGTTCCGGTTCCTCACAAGAAATTTTTATCAGAATCGAGCGATGCCAGCATGACCCTGGCCTTGCAGTCAGGGCAGCAGGACAGCGAGCGGAGCCGGGCCGGGTCATCGGCGAATAACGGGCTTATGGCCGCGATGATCCTGTTGACCGCCCGGGCCGGGGCGAAGCCAACCCCGCATTCGACACAGCGAAAGAGCTCGTCCGTGGCCACGACCCGCTCGGCAAACGAGCCGGGCGCCAGGTCAAGATACCCTCTTTCCACGGTGATACAGCCCTTCTCCGGACAGGTCTCTTGGCAGGACCCGCAGCCCGTACAGAGGCCGGCGATATGCCGGAGGCTGTTGTCTTCGGCACGGGCGAGCAATGCCCCCATGCTGCAGGCGTCGGTACAGCTCAGGCAGAGGGTGCAGCGCTGCCGGTCGATCCGGGCCAGGCCATAGCTGAGCCCGGGTCCGGTCGTCACCCGGCCGAGTTCGTCATCGGCCAACAGTCGGTCGAGTCGACGGACAACGATGTCCCGCTTGGCCAGTGATCGTTCATCGAGATCGTAGGCCAGCTCGGTAAAGGGGGTCAAGGGCTCCGGGTCATCGGCCAGGCCAGCCAGATTTGCCGCATCGGTACAGACCAGGAGAGCGTCTCTCCCAAATTTTCTTTGAAAAATTTCGTTGAGCAGCGCAACGGCATCCCGCGTGACCGGCGCAATGGTTTCGGCCCAGAGGATGACCGGGCAACTGGTGACCTGCAGAAGGGAGAGCAGATACGACTCATCGAGGAGGTCGATACACTCGCAGAAAAAGGGCAATATTCGCTCGGCCAGGTCGACCCGCAGCCCTTCGAGCGCCGGGCCGTCGGCAAAGAGCAGGGCGGATCGGCCCCGGTACAGTTCGGCCATGCGCAAAAAGGCGGCTTTCGGTAACGGTCTGTATTCGAGCGCACCGGTCGGACAGACCCCGACGCAGCGGCCGCAACCGGTGCAGTCGACCCCGGCAATATCGAGTTCCCGGGCGTTGTCGACCCGCTGAATCGCCCCGGTGGGACAGATGGCCGCACAGTGACCGCAGACAGGGACGCGCCGCTGATGATACTGGCAGAGTGAGGGGGTAAAACCCAGCTGCGTGCTGTAGGTCACGACCCCGATCTCAGCCTCTACCGCCGCCAGCACCGCCTGCTCTGTCAGCACCGCCGGATCATGAACGCCGCGCCGACGGGTGAAGGCGGCCGGGCCATCGTGCCAGAGGACCTGGTCGGCCGACAGCACCGTTGCCCCCCCGGCCTGACGCACCCTGACCTCGAACCGACCGAGCGAACCCCGCACCCCGACAACCTGGTCAGGCGCCAGGGCCGTTACCGTCAGACCATGCCGGCCAAGTTCGTCGACCAGCCCCCCTTGCCCTGACGGGTCAATCAGGATCAGCTCGGTTCCGACGACAACGGTCTGCCCGGTCTGCTGTGACAGGTCGTAGGCGGTGGCCCGGGCTCGATAGAGGCGTCGGAGATTGTCGACCTTGACCGCCTCTGGGTCCTTCGTGTTGTCGATATAGAAATTAACCTCCGGGGCATAGATTTCAGCCTGCACCCGACGACTGTTGGCCACCAGATACCGGGTTGCGCCATCTGCCGTCTCGACCACGGCAAAATCGTCGCCTGCCAATAAGGCCAGCCCTTGTCGCTCTTCGAAATAGAACTCTTGGCCCATAATATCTCCCGGCGACCGGCTCTGCCTGTCAGCTATCGACCAGTATCAATAGTATGAATACAATGTAACAATGCATGCAATGTAACAGAATTATTCTCATAAACAATAGAAATCCTTATCCTCAGCAAATGCAACCCTGGCTTGAACCCCCCTGCTCTTCATCGGGCCGACCGCCCGATGCGCCAACCGGGCTGAAGCACCGTTTCTGACGGTCCATCACGGTTCGTTTAAGGTATTGTCGCTCCGTCGGTGTCGACATTGTTGACCAAAGCACCTGTCAGGCTAAGATGGAATGTAATGAATGTAATATCTGAGGTAACGTCGTGGGCGGTCGCGTTCTCATACGGTTCCGCCTCGACGGGTCAACCGGTTTATCGCCCGACCGATAGTCCGAAAAAGATCAGACCAGGAGAATGCTCTCGACAGGCATCGACCAAAAGATGAGGCAATCTCTTACCCGATATCAGGACCCCAGTGCACAGTGGCAGGCATTCATCCGGACCGGCTCCATCCCCGGGGTCCGCGAAGTCATTGGCCGATCCTGGCAGAGGTGTCAGCGGGCCGGGGTCGCCCCCGGCGACACCAGTCCGCACCCCTGCCTCACTGGCGAGGACCTCAGCCGGGCTCTGAGGCGGCGGCAGAAGCTGATCACCGTCGCCCAGCCCTTCATGGCCGACCTGTACACCATCGTCAAGGGTACCGGTTTCGTGGTAGTGCTGACCAACGAGGACGGCCATATCCTCGAGACCCTGGCCGACGCGGGCGCCACGGAAACACCGCTGACCAGCGACTTTTTCGCCGGTGCCAGCTGGCACGAAACCGATGCCGGCACCAACGCCATAGGCACCGCCCTTACCGAGCGGCAGCCGGTCCAGGTCTCCGGCGCCGAACATTACCGGCAGCGACACCACGGCCTCACCTGTTCGGCGGCGCCGATCTTCGACCCGGATGACCGGCTGATCGGCATCCTCGATATCTCCGGACCGTCGGCCAGCACCCACCCACACACCCTGGGGATGGTTGTCGCCGCCGCCAAGGCCATCATCGCCCAGCTGCGGATCAGAAAGAAGAATCACCAGCTGACCGCGGCCAACAGAAAGCTCGGCAATTTTTTCAACATGGTCTCCGACGGCGTGCTGATTCTCGACCAGGACGGTCGCATAGGTGAGCTCAATCCGGCGGCACAGCGGATTTTCGGCAGAAACCAGGCAGATATGATCGGCCAGAAGATCGCACAACTGCTGAGCCGTGATGAGAACAGCCGGAGAGTCACACCAGATTTCTCGACATCCCACACGGAAACCGAGCTGCTGCTCGATACCGCCGGCGGGCCCTGCCGGTGCCTGGCCTCCACCGAGCCCATTGTCGACGAACAGGACACGGTCACCGGCAGCTTCCTCATCCTCCGTCTGGTCAAGGCCATGCAGCACATGGTGCACCGTTACAGCGGCTATACCGCCTCACTGCAGTTTGCCAACATCATCGGCCAGAGCCGGGAGATGGCAGAGGCGGTGGAGCTGGCCAAGCTCAGCGCCCAGAGTTCCTCCAACGTGCTGCTACAGGGCGAGTCCGGCACCGGCAAGGAGATCTTCGCCCAGGCCATCCACAACCGGAGCTGCCGCCAGGGGGCGCCGTTCATCCCGCTCAACTGCGGGGCCATCCCCCGGGAACTGGTGGGCAGCGAACTGTTCGGCTACGAAGACGGGGCCTTCACCGGGGCGCGCAGGGGCGGCAAGCCCGGCAAGTTCGAACTGGCCACCGGCGGCACCCTCTTTCTCGACGAAATCGGCGACATGCCTCTGGAGCAGCAGGCGGTTCTGCTGCGGGTCATCCAGGAAAAACGGATGACCCGGATCGGCGGGATCAAGGTCATCCCGGTGGATGTCCGGCTGATCTGCGCCACCCACAAGAATCTGCTGGAAAGAGTACACACCGGCACCTTCCGTCAGGATCTCTACTACCGGCTCAACGTGATGTCGATCACCATCCCGCCACTCAGGGAGAGTTACCAGGACATCCCCCTGCTTTTCCAGCATTTTCTCGACATGCTGTGTCGCGACAGAGGCCAGAGGGTCACGGTCGACAAGGACCTGATGCACCACCTCTACGATTACCACTGGCCAGGCAACGTCCGCGAGTTGCAGAATGTGGTGGAACGGGCCACCAACCTCGCCGTCAATGGGGTTATCACCGTCCATCAGCTGCCGACAGAGCTGAGCGGCAGGGTCAGCAACGGCAACGGCTGCCATGGCTCTGCACCACCGCCCGCCGTGGACAGACGGGTACGCGGGCAGAGGCGGCAGGAACGGGAAAAACAGCAGATCGTCCACCTGCTCAATCTCCACGACGGCAACATCACCGAGGTGGCCAGGCGGCTGGGAGTCTCCCGCAAGACGGTCTACAACCGGATGCATCGTTATGCCATCGCCAACCCGGCGTAACCGTTTACCTCACCAGCACCCCATTTTCGCCCGATCAGGCCTCATCGCATAGCCAACTAGAGTTATGAACCCTGCTTGAGCGAACCTGGTGCACTGGATGAATTATAAAAGAAATTCCGGGTTGACGGCATCGACCCAGCCCACCGCAACCTGCCCCCCCAGGGTGGTCTCGACCGCCGCGGCCAGCTCGTCACGGGCCGCGATGACATGCTCATCATTCACCCCGGCAAAGCCGTCGATCGGATAGAAGACCTCGGTGGTTCCCGCATCGATCATTCCCGGCACCCCCTGGCGCCAGATCCAGCGCCGGGTCTTGACACTGTTGCCCCGGGCGTAGACCACCTCGCCGCTGGCCACCTTCTCCGGTTTCTCCGCGCCAAAGGGGGTGAAGGTATCGTCTACCCTGGCATGGCGTACCTCGATATCATCGGCCGCCGCCCCGATATCGTGGGCGCCGATGGGCAGGAGATATTTCAGGCTGATACTATTGCCCAGATCGACCACGCCGTTGATCGAAGGGAGATCGCCACCCTTCAGCACCCGTCGGACCATGGCCTCGATCGAACACATGAACTTGTTCGGGTTGTAGCCGAGTTGCGAAAAGGCGTCGCGGTACACCTTCAGTCCCTCGATATCATGGGAATCCGTCCCGGAATACCGGTTGCGCACCGCCTCCATGGCCAGGGCGAGGCGCTCGGCAAGCTGCGGCAGCCGGCCGCTGTTGTCGAGCCCTCTCGCCCGAACCACGCCGAAACAGAGCTGCGGCAGGGCTGCAAACACCTCAGGTCGTACGATAAACTTCATGGTTCCATCCTTTCTCGTTGGTTGAAGATGAGTCACCGTTCGCGGTTGACCAACCTTCGCTTGCGCCCTGGGGAACGTTTACGAAGGTGACAACCACGCGCGGTCAATGCTAACGTGACAATGATAGCGAGCGTCGACCGAAAGCACCAACGAAACATCGACACCGTAAAGGAAATCCTCAACCGACTGGAGCCGGATCAGCGATGCATACCGACGAATACGAGATTTCCCTGAACCGGGAATGCCATCATTGCCGGTACGTGATAAACACGCTGCGCAAAGCCCTGCAGAAGAGAGCGCAGCGGTTTGGTCGCAGTTATCTGGAGGCGCTGGCGGCGCGGCAGCAGGGAAAGCTGGCCATCTCGGCAAAAGAAATGGAGCAATGGCGAATCGACCTCGAGGCGCTGCCCATCTGGGAGCAGCGCCTCGAAGCGTACCAGGAGTCATTGGAGGCTATGCGGGTCTCCGGCCCGGCAAACGACGTCCGGATCAATGCCCCGTTGGAAAGAGGAATCTGCTCAGAAAATAAAGAATGAACAAGGCGCCCAGGCCAATGCCCAGACTCCAGCGGATCAGGCTGAGCTCGACCGGCGCGAGGGGCTCATACTCCATTTTTTTCATCTCGTCTGCGAGTTGTGGTTGCTGTTCCATCGATGGGCCTCCCATGTTAGACTGTCGGCGGTTTGACGCCGTGGAAAAAGAGCCAGGAAATAAACAGACCGATCCAGATGATGAAGCCGAACAGGCTGATGCAGTAGACCGCGGCAAGCCTGCCGATCCCCTCCTCCATCAACTTCTTGAAGTTTGACACCAGACCGATGGTGAAAAAGCAGAGCAGAAAGAAGATTCCCCTGAAGACATCGCCCTGACCGCTCACGCCACTGGCGGAGCTGAGCAGCCTTTTCGGTTCCTTGACCGTGTCGCCCGCCACCTTTTCCCTGGCCCTGGCCCCAGCCAGCTCACCTTGCAGAACGGTCAACTGGGCCTGATCGGTGGTGGCCGCTATCTTCGTCTCCAGCGAGGTGATGGTCGCCTTGATCTCGGCGAGATCTTTTTCGGCCGGGCCGGCAATCTTGGCGGCCGGCCAGCAGATGGCCAGCATCACCACAAAGGTCAGCACGTAACCGATAACGAATTTGGGGAAACGATGCCAGATCTCCACCCCGCTCACCTTCTGGCCAGGTCTGACATCGATCTTGGCACACCAGATCCAGGCCAGCAGAAAGGCCCAGACCCCGATAAAGATGTCGATAAACATCTTGACCGTCGTGGCGGTCATGGTGATCCACCCTTCGGCATAGTTGATCTGGGCCATATCCATGGCCTGGGCCCGAATCAACGCATCGGTAATGGCGCCGCTGGCAATGGCGCCGCCATCCGACTTCACCGCGAGCCCCATCCAGGCGCCGGCGACAAGCGGCTCACTCCACAGATAAAATTTGGCCAAAAGGGGCAGAATGATCATCTCCACCGCGACGAAGATGACCACCAGCGAGGAGACCATGATCGGTACGATCGGCCGGGCCCTGATCGCCCCACCGGTGGCAATGGCGGCGGAAACGCCACAGATGGAAATACCGGAGGCCAGTGGCGCGGCCCATTCCCGGCTGAACTTGAAATATTTCCGGGAGATGTAATAGACCAGGGCCCAGTAGATCAGATAGGCCTCGACGATGGCGCAAAAGCCCCGGAACATGATATTGGAGGCAAGCCCGAAGGATTGAGCCGCCTTGATCCCCAGACCGGCGCCCATGATGACGATGCCTGTCTTGATATAGAGCTCGGGCCGGGCGGCCTCCTTCATCAGATTGGCCAGCCCGGGGAAAAAATTACCGATAACGAGGCCTGCCACCAGGGCGATGATGTAACCGAATTCGCCGGTCATCGACAGGGCCCAGGGTATACCGAATCTGCCGAGTTGCTCCTTGGTTGCGGCGATATAGGCGAAGTGGCCGATAAACCAGCAGAGGTAACTCAGCCAGAAGGCGAGGGTGAAACCGAGGATAAACCGCGACAGCTTCGCCCCAAAGGCAATTGCCGCCAGCGACATGATCGCCAGGGCAAAGACAAAGGTCAAAAGAAGCGAGACAAAGGGATGCATCCCCTGCTTGACAAACTGCTGACCGATCTGCAGCGCCGAGACATCGCCGGTTACGGTGGTGGTGGCCTCTTTGCCGTCCCCGGTCACAACGGTTATTTTCTGACCGTCGATCCTGGTGATTTCTCCCCCGAAGGCCTGGTATTTCTTTGATACGGTACTGATCGCCTTACCGGGATCGATCCAGATCCCGGCCTTTGCCCCCCAGCCCAGATAGTCGCCCCCGTTCAGCGCCCCGAGGCTCAAGGCAAAAATGACCAATCCCAGAATGAGGGCCAACCAGTCTTCACCGAGCCAAGGCCCTCTTTTCCCAACCGTGTTTCCCATCTCCATCGACTGTGCCATAGAACCTCCCTCGTAAATGAGAAAAATCCCAGGAAAACAGACAGTGTTTTCACAGGAATAGAGCATTGATGCGTATTCCTTTCAGATGCCTGCCCGCGTACAGAAAGACTCACGTTGCGAATATATGGAAAGAGGGATATTTGCCAGGGATCTGGCCAAGAAGAAACTGTTGTGAAAAGAATAATAAAATCTCTACACAGTCTCGGCAATTACTTTTTTAGAGGCGAAACAGATATTTTGACACTCACTTAAAGCCATATAATATCAAATAATTACACCACAACTGCGCCACACACAAACCAGGGACAGTCCCCGATGAAGCTGGGGACAGTCCCTGGTTTGCTCAGATTCCATAGACCGTCGAAAAGACCTGACGGAACTCCTCGACAAAGACCTGAGAAAAACCGGTAAAAACTGCCGTCGCTTCTCCATCGTGATCGGCAATCACCCCCCGCCTGCCGAGACAGGCAATCAATGCCCCCAGCACCGACAGCGCGGCACGGAGAATTTCCGGCCGATCCGACCGCAACCTGCCGATGACCTGATCATCGGCCATCACCACCCTGAAATTCATCGCGGTCAACACCTCACGGATAAAGGGGCTGCGGCGATTCCGCCGTTGCCGGTCACCGCGCTCGCCCATTGACCTGAAGTACACGTAGTTCCGGCTCTCGTCACGGCCGAGATGGGCATCGACACTGTGGCGATAACAGCCCATTTTCAGGTTGATATTGAGATAGGCATCGCCAGCTATAGCCAGATTGTCTCTAAGAGAAGAGCCTGTCAGCATCCCCATGGAGCGGGGAAGCGATGCCACCAGATCCCGCAGCCCCTGGGCCGGCCGGACATCGCCCCAGGCCTCGGGGCGGAGCAGGCCTGTCAGAAAGGCGACAAGGGGAGCCGAACGGACATCACCGGCAACCAGTCTGGACCCGGTCTCACCCGTCAATCCCCCACCGATATCGAGGACCCGGATCTCCACCGGCACCCCCAGCTCGAGCCACCGGGTGCGGATGGCGCCGAGAGCGGGACGGCGCTCCTGCAGGTGGGCCAGCTCATCCACCGCCCTGTCATGGCAGTAACGGATGAGATCGTAGAGACAACGACAGTTCCCCTCCGACCACTCGGCGACGGCGCTGCCGCCAAGATGCTGCGGCATGATGAAACGGAGCAGCCGGCGCAGCTGCCGGTACTCCTGATCGAAAGGCGAAAAGCTCAGCTCACCGGTGCCCTTGCGCAGCAGGACATCGATGACCCCCTGATAGACCCTGCCGCCGTCGGCATAGACGGTCACCTCGCTGTCCGGCGCCAGCTGTCGGCAGGCCTCGCCGATCCCGAAGATGGCCGGCAGCCGCAGCTCCCGGGCGACAGTGGCCAGATGGCCCATGGCCGTGCCGTGCTCGGTGACGATCGCCGCCGCCCGCTGCAGAATCGGGGTCAACCGGGGCGAGGCGAACCGGGCCACGGCCACGGCCCCGACCGGGAAATCGCCCGGTGTCATCTCCAGATCGACATGGACGACCCGCCCGGCCCCGACCCCGGACTGTACCATATGCCCGCCCTGACAGAGGACAACCGCCGCGCCCTCGGCCTCGGCCAGCTCATCGGCCGCGGTCAGATCGAGGGTCGCCTGCATCTGATAGAGGCCGGTGATGTGGCAGCGCCCGTCCGCCAGCAGTTCCCACTCGATGGTGACCGGCAACCCCAGCAGCCGCTCGAGGGTGATCGCCGTCTCCGCCAGATTACAGAGCAGCACCGAGCTGAGCAGCGCCGAACCCCGGATACAGCTGTAACCACTTCTGCTGACACTGCGCCCGGAAGCGACCTGGCCATCGGCAAAACGGTACTCGGCGGATCGGGCCGGGATGGTCGACTGGATGAGCTCGAACGGGTAGGTGCGGCGCAGCCTGTACATGTCCGAGGTCCCCGGTTCCGGCTGGGAATGGGCGAAAACCCGCAACGAATCGATCCGCTCCTTTTCGCTCCTGCGGGTCTCCACCGTGCCCTGGACCAGCGGCTGGGGGGCATCCCGGACAAAGAGCACCACCAGGCCGTTACCACCACCATTTTCCGCCTGACCATAGGATAACAGAAGGTGGATAATCTCTTCCACCGCGTGCCGGTACCGCTCCACCCACCGTTCCCCGGCCTGGTCCTCCTGCTGCTCCCTGGCAAAGGGGCGAAAGGGCAGCTCGATAAAGGATGGTGGATCGGTTGCAATCTCCACCCTGGTTTCCTGGTGATTGGGAATAAGAAAGAATCTTGCGATTTCACTGACCTGGTCTACCTGATCATCGATCTGGCTGGCGATAACGGCAAAGCGCCGGGGCGGCTCGCTGGCCAGAAGACGCCGGAACTGCTCCTGAAGACCGGTCCGCACCTCCGCGGCGGTAAAACCCTTGTAATTGGCTCGTTTCAGGGCAGGCCGCTCGTGGACAATCCAGGTGCCGCCAGAGGTGACCACGAACCCGTCCGCGGCCTGCAGGGTCGAATGATGCCGCAACTCGGCGAGACAGACCAGATCCACCCCCACCAGCTGTTCGAGTTCCCAGCCCACCTCCTGCAGCGGCAGCACCGGCACGGTCGACAGCGCCTTGGTGTTGCCGACCAGAATGTCATCCAGGACCATGCGGATTTCCTGGTAGGTGTCATAGAGCGAGATGTAGCCGTTGCCGGTCAGGGCATTGAGGCTGTAGGTGAGGTGGTGGACCTTGGCCGAAAGGGAACGGACCGCGTTCTCCAGAAACGAGGTGTCGAAGATGAACTCGCCTCCCAGGGTACGCTCCAGCTGGCTCATCTCTGCCAGGATATCGTTGTTGAGCTCCAGGATGCGGCGAAAATTGTTGACAAGCGCCTGCAGCCGCCAGACGTCGATCTCACCCCCTGCTGCGTCGTGCCGCGCCGTGCTGTCCCGTTTCCCCCACATCGTCACATCACCTGCCCGACAGGAATGACGCACTACCGTCGTGACTGTCCGCCCCAGAGCACAAGACCAGCCCCTCCTGGCAAGAGTACTCTGTCACTCGCCAGCCAGTTCGCGCCAGCGAAAACAGTCGACAGTGTGGTCGTTGACCATGCCCACCGCCTGCATATGGGCGTAACAGATGGTCGAGCCGACAAAGCGGAAGCCCCGCTTTTTCAGATCGCGACTCATGGCGTCCGACTCGGCGCTGGTGGCGGGAACCTCCGAACCCTGCCGCCAGCTGTTCTGGATGGGCCGGCCATCGACAAAGCGCCACATATAGTCGGCAAAACTCCCGAACTCCTCCTGCACCGCCAGAAAGGCCTGGGCGTTGGTGATCGCCGCCGCCACCTTCAGCCGATTGCGGACAATGGCCGGATTGTTCAGCAGCTCTGCCTGGTCGGCCGCGGTGAAGCGGGCCACCCGCTCGGGATCGAAGGCGGCGAAAGCGGCCCGGTACCCCTCACGTTTTTTTAAAATAGTCAGCCAGGAGAGCCCGGCCTGAGCCCCTTCGAGGAGCAGAAATTCAAAGAGCCGGCGGTCGTCTCGCACCGGCACTCCCCACTCCTGATCGTGATACTGACGGTAGAGCGGATCATCGCCCACCCAGGCGCAACGGCATGGTTCGCTGTGTTGTGACTGCATCGCTTCTCCCTGATCGCTTTACTCGGTCATGCCCGTTTTCAGCCGCCTCTTCCGAAAATACCAGTACCCCACGGCCACCACCAGGGCGATGACGCCCAGCGCAAGCGAGAAAATGTGCAGATTCTCATACATCAACGCCTCGTTCTTACCGAACAGATAACCGGCCACGGCCAGCACAACCACCCAGATGCCGGCGCCAATGGCTGTCGCCAGACAGAATATCCCAAACGGCATTCTGGCCATGCCGGCAGGCAGGGAGATGTATTGGCGAATACCGGGGACCAGGCGGCCGACAAAGGTCGAGACGTGGCCGTAACGGGCGAAAAAGGCGTCGGCCTTAGCCATGGACTTCTCGCTTATCAGCATGTAGCGGCCATACTTCAGCAGAAACGGCCGACCGAGATAGAGAGCCAGCAGATAGTTGAGCACCGCCCCGGCCAGGCTGCCGCCAATTCCACTGGCGATAACCAGGCCGAGATGCATCTTGCCGGTGGCAGCGAGATAGGCCGCCGGGGGAATGACGACTTCACTGGGAAAGGGAAAAAAAGAAGACTCCAGCGTCATCAGCAGAAAGATTCCCGGATAGCCCCACTGTCCCACCGTTTCCGCCAGCCAGACCACAAATTGATGTATCATAAACCCTTTTCATCCCTTGCAAACGTTCTCCACAGCCGCTGGCTTATGGCATACTCCACCTCGCTTCGACCAGCGAAGACGGGCGACAACGTCTATTTTTTCCTTGGCGAAACGATGCAACTCCCGTAACATCTCCGACACTTTGAGCACCTGTGACCATTGCGCGAGATCGCGCCACGGTCTGGACGCCGTGCTTTCATTTACCTTCGCCACACCGAAAATGCAACCCGCAACCCCACGCCCCAGTAAGGATATCCGCCCGCAATGAATTTCTCCGACAGCCGCCAATGGCTCTGGCTGCCCATGGCCATGCTGCTTATCGCCGCTGCCGTGCTGACCCGGCCGGCCATGCCCGTCGACGAAACCCGCTACCTCTCGGTGGCCTGGGAGATGTGGCGTAGCGGTGACTTTCTGGTCCCACACAGCAACGGCCTGCCCTACAGCCACAAACCGCCACTGCTGTTCTGGCTGATCAATTTCGGCTGGTGGCTCCTGGGTGAGCAGGAGTGGTCGGCGCGGCTGACCGGCCCACTCTGCGGGGTGGCAGCACTCTTTCTGACCCGCCTGCTGGCCGGCGACCTCTTTCCCCGGACCAGGTCGGTCCAGCTGGCGACCCCTTACATCCTCCTCGGCATGCTCTGCTGGAGTTTTTTCGCCAGCCTGACCATGTTCGACACCCTGATGAGCTGCATGGCCCTCTCCGGTTATCTGGCGGCCTATCGCGGCGCGACCGGCAGGCTGCAACACTGGTGGCTGCCCATGGGGCTGGCCATAGGGGGTGGCGTTCTGGCCAAGGGCCCGATTATTCTGGTCTATACCGTGCCGGCCCTGCTGCTCGCCCCCTGGTGGGCCAGGCCGCTTCAGGTCAGCGCCTGGCGCTGGTACGGGCAGGTCATGCTGGCGATCGCTGTCGGCGGCCTCGTCGCCCTCAGCTGGGCCCTGCCGGCGGCCTGGGCCGGCGGCAGGGAGTACGGCGACCCCCTGCTCTTTGGCCAGACAGCCGGCAGAATGGTCAAGGCCTTCGATCACCAGCGCCCGTTCTACTTCTATCTGCTGGTCCTGCCGGCGATGCTCTTCCCCTGGTCGGTCTGGCCGGCCATCTGGCGAGGCCTCTTCAGCAGCCCCCCGGGTGATGCCGGCAGACGCTTCCTGCTGGCCATCCTCCTGCCGGGTTTGGTGATCCTTTCGCTGGTTTCCGCCAAACAGATCCACTATATGCTGCCGCTCTTGCCGGCGGCGGCCATCCTGATTGCTGCCGCCATTGACAAGATAGCAGAAGAACAGCCGCTTGACCGGGTGGTCCTGCTGATCGTCTGGGGCCTGGTCACCCTCGCGGTCGCCGCGCTGCCGTTGCTGCCGATCCGGGGCAGCTCGGCCCGGTTTATCAGTCAGCTCCCCGTCTGGCTGGGGCTCTGTCCCCTGGCCGCCTTTCTGCCCTTTATCGTTGCCCGGGGCGAGCACCACCGCCATCTCACCCCGCTCAGGACGGCGGTGGCGACAACACTGTTTTTTATCGGCATCCACCTTGGCCTGTCGACCCCGCTCAACGCCAATTACCGGATAGCGAACATCTCCCGGGCCTTGGCCGGGATGGCCGCACGGCATCAGACGGTGGCAGTCTATCCGCGCAAACTCGACGACCAGTTCCACTTCACCGGCCGCCTGGTGGCCCCGGTCGTGCCCCTGCGATCCGCCCAGGAGGTCATCGACCAGACCATCACGGCGCCGGAGAGCGGCATTGTCATCAATCTCAAGGAGCCGACCATCCCCAAGATGCCGGCAGGCATTATCGCCGAGCCCTACAAGGGCGGCTGGCTGCTGCTGGTGCTGCCACAGCCGCAAAGAGACGGGGCGATTGCCGCCACCCTCGCCAGCATCCTGCAGCGAGGGTAGCGCCATCGGCCAGGCTCAACTCGACCATGCCCAACGATAGAGCTTGAACAGGGCCTGGGTGCCGTCATCGCCACCGCCCTGCTCCGTCAGTTTACGGTACAACTGTCGAGCCAGTTGCAGACCAGGCAGTTCCAGGTTCATGGCCTCGGCGGCCTCGATGGCAATAGTCATGTCCTTGATGAAATGTTTCACGTAAAACCCCGGGGAAAAATCGCCGTCGATGATTCTCGGCCCGAGGTTGCTCAGCCCCCAGCTGCCGGCAGCCCCTGAGGCGATGGACTGCAGCACCACCTGGGGATCGAGGCCCGACTTGATCGCATAGGCCAGCGATTCACAGATCCCCATCATATTGGCGGCAATGACGATCTGATTGCACATCTTGGTGTGCTGGCCACTGCCCGGCCCACCCTGCAACACGATGTTGGTCCCCATCAGTTCAAGCAGCGGCCGCACCGCGGCAAAGGCCTCGGGCGCGCCCCCCACCATGATCGACAGCCGCCCCTCGCGGGCGCCGATATCGCCGCCGGAAACGGGGGCATCGAGGGCCGCGATGTTTCTGGCCGCCGCCTCTTTGGCGATACGGATGGCCAGGTCGGGTCGGGAGGTGGTCATGTCCACCACAGAGCTGCCGGCCCGCATGTGGGCGACAAGACCGTCTTCACCCAGATAGACCTCCTCGACATCCTGCGGGAAACCGACGATGGTGAACACCACATCGCATGTCGCCGCCACGGCGGCGACAGACTCCGCCCACTGGGCCCCCTCAGCCAGCACATCCGCCGCCTTGTCCCGGCTGCGGGTGTAGACATACATCGGGTAGCCCCCACGCAGGATATTGCGGGCCATGCTCTTCCCCATCACCCCGAGGCCGATAAAACCCACGGTTGTTTTTTCTTTACTTACGATCATTTCCGCTCTCCCTTACGGTACCCAAGCCGACACCTCGACCAGTTTTTTTCTTCTTCATGATGCTTGATGGGCTCGTAAAAACCCAGATCTACTTCGTTGTAGGTCGCAAACGACAATTCGCTGTACCATATGTACTACCAAATTGTCGTTTACGACGCTACGCCTCGTATATCGGGGTTTTTCCTGAGCCCATCCTGGTGGAACATTCGACTTTTTACGAGAACATCATGCTTGATAGACTCGTAAAAACCTAAAACCTGCACGTAAGATGGCTAAGTACAAAAGCCTGATATACAAGGCGCAGTGGTGTCGGCCAAGCACAGACGTACATGTGGCACGTCGAGTAGTGGCCGATCCCGCTGCAACGCAGGAGATCGGGCTTTTTACGACGCCATCATGCTTCATCCTCGCGCCTTTCGCTCTCACTGCGGCGGAAACTGTGCCAGAATGGCATCCACCAACCGATTGACGTAGGCGCCGGTACGCTGCGGGTTGGTCTGGCCGATGTTCAGCTGACTGCCAGTGCCCCGCCAGATGGGTCCCCCGGTTCTGGCATCGGTGAAGTCGATGGCCAGAATTCCCACATCGTACTGCCGATAGCCGTAACCGCTGCCAATGCCCACCGCCCCGTAATTGTGGTACCGCCCGAAGCCCACCGCAACCGAGGTATCGAATGGGTCGGGATCGAACCGGCTGCGCACTTCGTATTCGTAACTGACGAGAAAATCGGCGGTCGCCGCCTGCCGGTAGCCCCGCTGGGCCAGGGCGGCATCAATGGCCTGCCGAAAACGTTGCTGCAACAGGGGGCTGTTGGCCCTGATATCCCTCGACGAAACCGGCGGCTGGGGCTGCCAGCGGTAATATGTATAGCGAGAAAAATCCTGGCCCTGCCAGTAATCCTGACCGACCTTCACCCCGGAACATCCTGTCGACAACGAGCCGATCAGCAACAGCAGCATCGTCCAATGTCTCATACGTCAACCTTTTCCTGTAAGCCCCCAAGTGAACTCAACAGCGCGCCCAGCCGATGCAGCCGTCTCGATGACCAGTGGAGTACTCTTTCAGGTCGAGTTCTACAGAAGGGCGTCGCTTTCCCGGTCACGGCATCTTCAGTATCGGCACAACATACAACAGTATCGCAAAGAAGTGGAGAATTGTCCCGGCCAGGACCCAGAGATGCCAGACAGCGTGGCCGAAAGGGATACGTTTGGTGATATACCAGGGCAGGCCGATGGTGTAGCACAAGCCACCGGCCAGAAGCAGAATCAGGCCGGCGGGGGCGACGGCGTCGAGCAGGGGCTTCGTCGCCACCACGATGACCCAGCCCATGACGATATAGAGGATGACCACGAGATAGCGGAAGCGCCTGGCGAGAAACAGCTCGAGCACGATACCGGTGACAGCCAGCCCCCAGATGGCGCCAAACAGCGACCAGCCCCAGGGACCACGCAGACTTACCAGGGTGAAAGGGGTATAGGTACCAGCAATGAGCAGAAAAATTGCACAGTGATCGAGCATCCGCAAGAACGGTCTGATCCTTTGCCCGTGGATGCTGTGGTAGAGGGTCGAGGCGGTGTACAACACGATCATCGAGCCCCCGAAAATCGAGGTGGCGACGATCCGCCAGACATCGCCATGGCCAGCCGCGTCAACGACCAGGACGACCAGACCGGCAATAGCCAGAAGTATACCGAGGCCATGGGTGATACTATTGGCGATCTCTTCGCCCAGCGTATATTGCCACCGAGCGTTTTCTCCTCTCTTTATCTGGATTGTCACGATACGGTCACACCACCGGCAACTCAAACGGAACGAATACGCGCCTTTCTCGATCTCCCATGACACCTGCCGACAGCCGAGATCGTGTCGGCAGGTGAGAGTATTTCCCTCTTCCTGGCCAGGTCATCTTACTCCTTTCCCCGACCGGAAACTATCACTTTTCCCGACCTATGCCGTGAAGGTGGCGGCCGCGACGACCCAAGACGACAGGAGCCGCAACGAAAACGACAGGTTGCCCCTTTCCGATAGGAAGGAGGTAAAAACCTGTGGTATACTGGAAGCGACAGGATGTGATTCCCTGCCCCTCGGGAGGCGACAGACAACACCGGTCAGCATGACCGCTTCTGGCGCTTCGACAGATACCGCCGCCCTCGGCCGAACGCACAGCACCGCAGACGCTCAGCACTCCCAGGCGAGACGGGGCTGGGCCATCGTATTACCGGCAAACGCTCAAACAGCTGGTCAAGGAAGCAGCAGCCATGCCCGAACGTATACAGATTATCGAGGCCGATATAACGACCCTGCCGGTCGAGGCCATCGTCAACGCCGCCAACACCTCTCTACTCGGCGGTGGTGGTGTCGATGGCGCCATCCATCGGGCCGCGGGGCCCAGGCTTCTGGCCGAATGCCAAACCCTGAACGGCTGCCCCACCGGCGAGGCCAGACTCACCGGGGGCTACAGCCTGCCAGCGAAATACGTGATCCATACGGTCGGCCCGATCTGGCGCGGTGGCGAAAGCGACGAGGCGAACCTCTTGGCCTCCTGTTATCGCGCCTGTTTCCGGCTGGTCCGGGAAAACGCCATCACCTCGGTGGCCTTCCCGGCCATCAGCTGCGGGGTCTATCGTTTTCCGGTGGAACAGGCGTGCGCAATCGCTTTTGCGGAGGCGCTCGAGGGGGCTGCCCGCAATGACTGGCTGCAGACTATCATTTTCGCCTGTACCAATCCCAGAGTCTTTGAAGCATTGGCGCGACAGAAAAATGCGTGCAGGTAACTTTCATCTCCAGCCTGTACCCGTTCAGCGGCATGCGCAAAAAGAGAGCGCTACCACGGCCTGTAACCATTTTACCTCATCCGGTGCACCAGGTTCGCTCAAGCAGGGCTCATCGCTTTAGTTGGTGTTCATCCAGAAACGAGATATTTTGGCCTAAATCGAGGCGTGAGAGAAATTTTACCACAGGCATATAAGCGATATTCCGAGGATAAAATTTCGAACACAACGAAGAGTTAGGGCAAAAGAGCCGTTTCTGGATGGACACTAGTTGGCTATGCGATGAGGCCTGATCGGGCGAAAATGGGGTGCTGGTGAACGGTTGATGGGCTCGTAAAAACCCAGATCTACTTCGTTGT
>JBKEBZ010000045.1:0-10134 GCA_047973425.1 Desulfopila sp. | reverse complement strand
TTTCAACGATCCACTTGGGGCCGTATTCTCCTGCATCAAGAAGCAGTAATGCCCGAGAATATAGCACCGTACGCGCAGCCCTTTTACCCTTGGTTGAAATGGATTCCAGCTCATGCCGCTCTTCTAACGTCAATGTTACCCTGTATCTTGGTGCCATGTCGTTCTCCTTGTTGGAAGGGATATATGAACGACAATAACACAGCTCGCACCATATACGAAACATTAAGATGTACATTGTACTAGCCATTCACCAGCACCCCGTTTTCGGCTGATCAGACCGCTTCGAGCCAACTCGAGTAAAGCAGTCTGCTTAAACAAACCTGGTGCACCGGATAAATGGTTACAGGCCGTGGTAGCGCTCTCTTTTTGCGCATGCCGCTGAACGGTTACCATTCACCATTATCCTCTCCACCACTCTTCATCACATGAAAATACAAAGAAACGTCAGACAAATAGTATTTGTCTTTCTACTGATTTCAGCAGTCATTGATTTTCTTTTTCTGGGGAATGCCCGCAGCGAAACGGTTCCGCAGCGAAACGTTAATTCAACACAAAGAGTAAACCCCTATAATGGCGTTTATTATTTTGACATCAGTAAAATAGAAAATCCTAAAATACTGCAGAGTGCGACTATCCAGAGGAAAAACGGTTACGAGCCGCTGACCCTGTCAATTGAAGACTCTGGAGCATTTCTCTTGGGCTATCAATTTGACAGCAAAGTCCGTAATCGTTTTTTCACTGTCTGTCTTACCGAAGATCTCGTTATCCTACATAACGGAGACCTTGGCGTACTCGACTCCGACTACTGCAGAATCCCTGAAAATAACAAATTCAGCCTGGAATTCAAACAGCTGTCAGATAACACCCTGATCTGCAAAAACTGTGAAAAAGAAGAATTTCCCAGCTATTGGATAAAAGCAAAAGACTGAGGTTCAACATGAACTCTTGTGCTCCATCGAGCTCAGGCAGATATCTTGGTGTTACCCTCATTGTGACGTATATCACCACCTTCAAAAGGTCACATCGACCATGATCATATATTCCAGCTCAATCTGATAAATTTTATTTTTTTATCACGGACTGATTATCATGTCAAACTTGAATAAAAACGAAGAGTATATTATCGAAATATTTCACCAGATGTGGGACGAATTTCCAGGATTTGCAAGATTGATTGACCAAAAACATAAAATAATCGCCTCCAATAAAATGGCAGAGGAGAAAGGTTTTATACCTGGAGAAATATGCTCGAGAGTGGGTCAGCCACAAAGTCATAAAGAGTGTAAACTAAGAAAAACATTTTCTGAAAAGAGCGGAAATACAGATAGGGTTCTCAAGGATCGTGTCCGGGGATGGGTCCCAATTCAAGGCTGTCCGGATTTACTGGTGCACTTTACCTTACTATTGCCTGACGAATAGACATTATCCACTACGAAATTTGGTAATCGTTCACCGGTGATGCCGGGAATGTTCCGTAACCCGGATCTATAAACGTTTATCCAGTACTCCAGATTCGTTCAAGCGGGCCGTTGCCCAAGACTTTGCTCTGTGAGGAGGCCTGATCGGACGAAAATGGGGTGCTGGTGAACGTTTACGAAATTTGAATTGATTCATGACCATACTTACTCAGACAACCACTTCATGATTGACCAGAAGATACTGATCGTCGGGGGAAGTTCCGGAATAGGATTGGCTGTGGCCAGACATGCCTGCCTGCTTGGCGCCCATCCGATTATAGCCTCCCGCAATGCTGAAAAATGCGGATCGCTGCTCGCCGAATTTTGTGGGAATCCGGTTGCAACCCATTCTCTGGATATCACCTCCCCGGCAGAGTGCGCCCGTCTGTTTGAAGTCAGCGGCCCGGTCGATCACCTGGTCATCGCGGTCAGACCCGACACTCAGCCGGCGCCGTTTCACTCGGTGAATGTCGGGGAAGCGCAAAAAGCCTTTCAGACCAAACTCTGGGGGGCGTATCAGCTCATCCAGGCGGGGCGGGAGTACATCCGGGAAACCGGCAGCATCACACTGACCAGCGGAATAGCCGGAGAGAAGATATACCAGGGGGCGTCTGTGATGTCCCTGATAAACAGCGCCACCGAAACCCTTTGCCGCATTCTGGCTGTCGAACTGGCGCCCTTACGGGTGAATGCCGTCAGTCCAGGGTTTGTCGAACCGAAGCCGGACCCGATACAAGAACGTGCAAGGCAATTCCCGGCAAAAAGACTGGCGACGCCGGATGAGGTGGCCTCCGCCTACCTCTGGCTGATGGCAAGCGATTATATCACCGGCACGGTAATGAAAGTCGACGGCGGCGCCAGCCTGACAGAATGACAGAATAGACCCCTGACGTCCTGCGAAAAACCGTTCCCCGGCGACAACAAGCCCCAACTTGATATAACCGGCCCGCCCCATCTGGTCACCGTCGCCTTGCGGCAGCCTATCGAGAATCCCCTTTTTTCGCAGCTCTCTCACCTAGCCGCCGACGATGACCTCGAGCCCTTCTGCGGCAAACAACGCCTTCACCCGGGCCAGATCGTTGTCGTCTGGCTCCTGCAGCTGCGAGGCGTCATAGGCAACCCCCAGCCGGCGATATTTGCCGGTGGCGATGTTGTGGTAGGGCAGCACGTTGACCTGTTTTCTCTCCCCCGGCAACGCGGCGATGAACCGGGCGCTGTGGCCGAGGTTGGCATCGTCGTCATTGACCCCCTTGATCAAGGGAATACGGATATTGATCGTCGCCCCGCTCTCGGCCAGGGTCGTGAGGTTGGCGAGGATCAGCTCGTTGTCCACCCCGGTCCACTGCCGATGCCGCCGGCCATCCATCAGTTTGAGGTCATAGAGAAAGAGCTCACACCGTCTGGCCACATCGAGGAGGATCTCGGTTTTGGCAAAGCCGCTGGTATCCACCGCCCGGTGAAGCCCCCGCTCGCCCAGGGCGTCGAGCAGATCGCGCAGAAAGAGATGCTGCCGCAGCGGCTCGCCCCCGGAGATGGTCACTCCACCGCCGGACTGCTCGATAAAGACCCGTTCCCGCAGGGCGATCTCCACCAGCTCCGCCACCGTGGCGGTATACCCCGACATCTCCGTGGCCCTGGGCGGACAGGCCTCGGCGCAGAGCCCGCAGACGGTGCAGCGGCCCATATCGGTGACGATCCCCTCCGGGGTCAGCGCGCAGGCCTCCTCTGGGCAGTTCTCCACGCAGAGCCGGCAGCCGATGCACTTGTCCGGGTTGTACATCTTCTGGACCTCAGACGAGATCGACTCCGGGTTGTGGCACCAGGCGCAGTGCAGCGGGCAGCCCTTGAAAAAGAGCACCACCCGGATACCCGGCCCATCGTTAATCGCATACTTCTTCACATCAAACAGCACACCTGAACGCATCAAACCGCACCAATAGCTCACCTGATTGTCATCACCCGGGCCGACAGGTAATACCTGCCGACCCGGCCCGTCTTCGCAACGCCGATCAAAACCCCTCGTTTTCGGTACGCTCGATGATCTCCTGCTGCAGATCCCGATTCATATCGTTGAAATAATCGCTGTAGCCCGCCATCCGCACCAGCAGGTCCTTGTAATCGTCAGGGCATTGCTGGGCCGCCAACAGCGTCGCGGTATCGACGATATTGAACTGGATATGGTGACCGCCCAGGCTGAAATAGGCCCGGATGAGCTGGCCCAGCTTGGTGATGTCGCTCTCTCGTTTGAGCAAACTCGGCAGAAAACGCAGGTTGAGCAGGGTTCCGCCCGACTTCTCCTGGTCGAGCTTGCCAATCGACTTGATCACCGCCGTCGGCCCGTTGGTGTCGGCGCCATGGGATGGCGAGGTCCCGTCGGAGATCGACTTGCCGGCCAGCCGGCCGTTGGGGGTGGCCCCGAGCACCTTGCCGAAATAGATATGGCAGGTGGTCGACAGCATGTTGAGGTGGTACTTGCCGCCCTCCTTGATGTTGTCATTGCCATCGATGGCCGCGACCAGATCGTCATAGACCTTGACGGCGATGGCATCGGCAGAGTCGTCGTCGTTACCGAAAAACGGGGTCCTGGTCATGATGGTCTGCCGCATCACCTCCATGTCGGCAAAATTCTGCGCCAGCGCATCGAGCAGCTCCACCATGCTGAACCGGCCCTCGGCAAAGACATGTTTCTTGATGACCGAGAGGCTGTCGGTGACGGTGCCCAGACCGCAGCACTGGATATAGCTGCTGTTATAGCGGGGCCCGCCATCGTAGTAGTCTCGGCCGTTAGCGATGCAGTCGTCGATCACCACCGACAAAAACGGCGCCGGCGCGTACTTGGCGAACATCCGGTCGATATAGTTGGAGACCCGGATCTTCTGGTCGATCACATAGTGGACCTGATCGAGAAAGGCCTGGTACAACTCGGCAAACGAGGCGAAGGTGCGGGGATCGCCGGTGGCCTTGCCCACCATCTTGCCGGTCAGCGGATCGACGCCGTTATTGAGGGTCACCTCGAGCACCTTGGGCACATTGAGGTAGCCGGTGAGCAGAAAGGCCTCCTTGCCAAAGGCGCCCACCTCGATACAGCCGCTGCAGCCGCCCTCCCGGGCGTCCTCGAGCTGCTTGCCCTGGCGGACCAGCTCTTTGACGTACATGTCGGGGTTGAACACCGAGGGGTAGCCGTGGCCCTGGCGGATGACCCCCACCGCGGCGTTGAGGAATCTATCCGGGGTCTTCTCGCTGATATGCACCGAGGCCCCCGGCTGGAGGATATGCAATTCTTCCAGCACCTCCAGCATCAGGTAGGAGACCTCGTTCACCCCATCAGAGCCGTCCCGGGTGATCCCGCCGATATTGATATTGGTGAAGTCGTTGTAGGTGCCGCTCTCCCGGGCGGTGATGCCCACCTTGGGCGGGGCCGGATGGTTGTTGACCTTGATCCAGAAACAGCTGAGCAGCTCCTTTGCCGCCTCACGGGTCAGGGTGCCGGCGGCGATCTCCTTCTCATAGAAGGGGGCCAGATGCTGATCGAAGTGGCCCGGGGTCATCGCGTCCCAGCCGTTGAGCTCGGTGACGATGCCCAGGTGGACGAACCAGTACATCTGGATCGCCTCCCAGAAGGTGTCCGGCTTATGGGCCGGAACCTTGCGGCAGACCGCGGCGATCTTCCGCAGCTCGGCGGCACGCCCGGGATCCTTTGCGGCGGCCGCCAGCTCTTCGGCCAACTCGGCGTGGCGCTCGGCAAAGACGATCACCGCATCGCAGGAGATGGCCATCGCCTTCAACTCCTCCGCCTTATCCGTGGCCTCCGGGTCGCGGCGATAGTCAAGAGCGGCGAGGTTGGCCTTGATCTCCCGCTTGCAATCGAGCATACCGCGTCGATAGATCTTGCCATCGAGGGCGGTGTGCCCCGGGGCCCGCTGCTCCATGAACTCGGTGAACAGCCCCGCCTCGTAGGCGGCCCGCCACTCCTTGGGAACATGGCCAAAGATCCGCTCCCGCTGGGTCTTGCCCCGCCAGTAGGGGATCACCTCCCGGGCATAGGTGTCGATATCCTCCTGGCTGGTGAGGTAGCGCTGCATCTCCCGGGTGTTCATCACCTGGAAATCCTCGACGCTGTGACAGGTCAGCTCGGGAAAGGTCGGGATGGCCTTGGGCGCCGGGCCCCGCTCACCGACGATCAGCTCATCGTCGGCCAGGTACAGGGTCTTCTTCTGGCAGTGATCGAGAAAGTTCAGGGCCCGCATCACCGGCACCGAGTACTTGCCGAGATTTTCCTTATAAAAGGCGGTCTCGTGCAGGGCCCGCTCGATCGATATCGTCGGCTCGCTGTCGACCGAGAGCTTGCGCAGCCGCTGGATGCGCGGGTTCATCCCCGGACCGATCTGACCTGGGCGGACAGCGTAAAAATTACCTTCGGCGGCGGCGGGACGTTCGGGTCGTTCATTGTTCATCACGATTGCTTCAAACATGACACACTCCTCTCTGATATATACCTGTTTTATTTTGACAAATAAAAGAAAAGGGCAAGCAGGTCAAACGGCGGGGCCGGTGGCGAGGGAGAGCGGCGCAACGCCGCTTTCCCCGCCAGCGACGGCTCAGGGCAGGCAGTCGTAGAGCATCCGGCAGCAGTAGAGGCACCGGTAGCTCTTGCGGAGGGTGTTCTTTATCGCGCGTAGAATCATAAATGTACTTGTTCGAGAAAACCCGAAACGGTCTGTCAGTCCCATCATCTTTGTCCGCTCTGCGATGGAAGGACAAAGCCAACGGGTCCTCGTATATCATGCTTTATCCGAAAATCGCCGACAAGGAGTCGTTGACACTTCCTCGGGATTTTCATGGTTTGTTGTGGCTGAGGCTATCTGGTCCAGCCGTGCTGATTAGCTCTGAATGGCACCCGCCCTGACACTTTTCAGGTAGGTGCCACAGAACTGATCGTTGCCCAGCAGCATATCCGCGGTCTTGATGGTCGCCATTATCTTCTCATCGAGGGGATCGATAATGGCGGAATCCATACCCGCTTCCATCATCAGGGTGACGAATGTCCGGTTGATGATCTTCCTCTGGGGCAGGCCATAGGAGATGTTTGACAGTCCACCGGTGATGTGCACCGTCGGATATTTTGCCTTTATCCCCCTGACGGCGTCGAGCACCATTCTGCCTTTATCGGTATCGGTACTTATTGGTTGGATAAGAGGGTCGACGTAGACCGACGCACTGTCAATGCCGATATCATTCAATGCCTTGACCAGACTGCTGGCCCGTTCGATGATATCTGTCGATGAGGAGGGCATACCCCGGTCATCCATGCACAGGGCAATGACCTTGCAGTGTTTACCATGTAAAAACGGCATCATGGTCGCAAAGCGTTCCTTCTCGAGACTGATGGAGTTGATCAACGGCTCCTTGTCGACAAGCTCATAGGCCATCTCGAGTATTGCCGGATCAGGGGAATCGAGGGCCAGGGGGATATCGACAGCAGGACGGATAACGTCGAGCAACCACTCCATGTCTTCTTTTTCGTGACCAATTCTGGCACCAGCATTGACATCTATAAAGGCTGCACCGGCTTTCGCCTGCATCGTGACATCGGTGACAATGTATTCAGCATTTCTCGATGCCGTTGCCTCCTGAACATGCTTTCTTGAGGTATTGATTCTCTCACCTATGACCTGAAACATGTCTCTCTCCTTTTCTGTCAGATGACGCGAAGACAACGCTTCCACTCATCCATTCAAGCTCTGCCCCGCAATCCGCACCGTCTCTCCCCTCCGCCTACACCAGGTTGAGAGAAACGGTGCAGGTCAACGCTCAGGCAGCGATAAGCCGTTTGGCCAGCTTTGCGGCTGAGCCGGCATCTGGCGCAAAACCGTCAGCCCCGATTTCCTTGGCAAAATCCTGGTTGACCGGTGCGCCACCGACAATAATTTTCACCTGGTCACGCAAACCACTCTCGCATATCGCATCGACCGTCTGCTTCATCATCGGCATGGTGGTGGTCAACAGCGCCGACAGCGCGACAATCTTGGCATCGGTTTCTTTAATTTTAGCCACAAAGGTTTCCGGCGGAATATCAACACCGAGGTTGATAACCGTCATTCCACTGCTCTCCATCATCATCGACACGAGATTCTTGCCAATATCATGGAGGTCACCCTTGACCGTACCAATAACGACCTTTCCTCCGGCCTGGCCGGCTTCTTCCGGCAAATGAGGCGTCAGAATCTCCAATGCCGCACTCATATTCATGGCACAATTCAATACCTCTGGGATGAACATGTCGCCGCTTTCCATCTTCTCACCGACGATATCCATACCTTTAATCAGGCCGCCGTTGAGAATCTCCGTTGCATCCACTCCTGCAGCCAGGCTTTTCTCGACCGCGGATATGAGCTTGTCACCATCACCATCAATAAGCGCTGCCATTACGTCCTGTATCTGAGCCATTCCGTTCTCCCTTTTGATAATCTGTTTATGTGAAAATCGCCGACAAGGAGTCGTTGACACTTCCTCGGGATTTTCATGGTTTGTTGTGGCTGCGGTACCTGGTCCAGCCATGCTGGTTTATGTGAAAATCATGTATGTTCGTTAGCCTTTCAGCCATTTCTTCTCGAGATCCTTCAGGGCAGCGACCTTATCGGGATCAAGCGGCGGTACCTCATGGTTTTCTTCAATATCGACAACCTTTTCGTTGAGAAGAGCCATCAGGTCCATGTCCTCTTTCTGCCCCATCTTCGGCCGTGAAAAATACGTTGGTGTCCAGAACTCCCTGAAATGATTGAGTGTATGTTTTTGAGTCAGGTAATTTCCTCCCGCGCCAACAGAATCGATCAGGTCGAGGGCAAAGTTTTCCTCACTGAGATGGATCCCCCGCATGAAATGCTTGACATGGTCGATGACTTCATCGCAGAACAGAATGGTCGATGCATCGACCAATCCTGCCTGATCGAGCATCGCCACATCGTGGACCAGGTTTGCCCCTGTCATAACGGCAAGGAGGCAGGACATACCGATTTCGGCGGCCCCCTGCTGGTTCAGTGACTTCGTATCGGTGCAACCCGCGGTCCCCCAGAAGGGCAGGTTGAAATGGGTGGCGATATCGGCAAGTGCCGCGCACTGCAGGTACAGTTCCGGCCCGCCATAGACACAGACGGTGGATTTCATATCCATGACAGTCGCCACCCCACCATACAGAAAGGGTGCGCCAGGATTGGTGAGCTGGTGAATGACCAGGTGTTGCTTTCCACATTAACTGAGCAACAATTTTCTGATTATCCTGGTAACATGAGCTGATTATTTTGTATTGTCTCCCCCGGTTTACTTGTGAGCAGCGCGGAGGAGACGGTTCGAGATATCAGAACGGGACTTTTTCGCGGCTATTTTTCTCCTTTATCCAATACGGTTTTTCCTCCTCTTCCGTCATTTCGCGGCAGTAGTCGTGCACCAAAGTCTGCAACGCGTCGATGACACTCAGCAGCTCGGACAAAAAATGGATCTGATCTTCAGATTTCATATGTTTTCTCCAGTTGTTAGAGTAATTCGGAGTCGGCCATTCTGACATGGTCGGCGCCAACGATCTGTGATTTGTCGCCAGCAGCGGCGATGAGCGCCCCTCTGGCCAGGTGATTAGCTTTCCTGAACAGACCGCCGGATCCTTGGTGCACCGCTGTTATTGCCTGTTCTTCAAAAGGATTGTTTTTCAGCCCAGCGATATTCAAGTGATGCTGCAGATACCCTTCCATACCTTGCCGATCGACGGCCTCGAGATGGGAGCGGGCAACGATGCGAGAGGCCAAGGGGATGGCGGTGCGATACAGCAGGTTGTCGGCCAGGTTGTTTTGCCCGGCCAAAATGATAGGCAGCCATGGTTTCGAGTCACCCTCGAACTGGGTGAGAGTATGCAGTTCGGTGAAGACATCGAGCCTGAGCAGCGAGGCCTCGTCGATAACGAGCAGAGGCTGCTGCTTTTTGGTCATAACCAGGTTCTGTATCTGGTTTCTGATCTGCCTGGTCAGCACCGCTCTGGAAGACGAGGCGGTATTAACGTCGAGTTCGGCCAGGAGCTGGCGGTATATCTCCAGGATGGAACCGGCCGTTGCCGTAATCCAGAGAACTTTATATTTCGAGGGATGCAGGCGGCCGGCGGCCCAGCGCAGTGCAGTGGATTTTCCCGCCCCCACTTCCCCGGTGACCAGGCCGATGCCGCCTATCCTGGGTTTGCGGTCTGTGGAAACGCGCCTCGTCGCCAAGCCATACAGAGAGCGGGTTTGCGGGTGAGGCCAAAAATTGGCGTGTGCCTACAAAATCACCGCACGTTTTCAACCGGCTTTATGCCGAAAACCTTTGCTGGTAGCCGGATTGCGAGCTTTCCCATGATTTCACGGCAGTCTTTTCGAGCCTCATTAATCTGAAAAAAATTGTACTTTGGGCTCCTGAATTCCGTTGCTTGAAGTTTTGATAGACTGTTGTGAATTCGGAACCAGGATTCCCCGCACTTGAGTTCTGCTGCGCGTTGCAGCAACAGGGCTAAAACACAGATCTTCACATACGCTTCTATACGGCGCGGAGCCCAATGGTACATCGGCATCATTCGTATTTGCGTCCGTTTCAGCGACCGAAAACAACGTTCGATGATGAGAAGGCTCTTGTAGCCGAGTGCGGCATCTTCAAGGCTGAT
>JBKEBZ010000123.1:0-8024 GCA_047973425.1 Desulfopila sp. | reverse complement strand
AGCATTATTCTTGTCGCCAAGGTCCATTCCGATTGTTATGTTATTCACGGCTAGTTCTCCTCCTTTTTTGCAGCATTGTGACTGCGTTAAATTAAGGTTGAGCGTGAATATATCATAGCTCGGGGGAGAACTAGCCTTCTCATTTTACCTCATCCAGTGCACCAGGTTCGCTCAAGCAGGGCGCATAGCTATAGTTGGCTATGCAATGAGGCCTGATCGGGCGAAAATGGGGTGCTGGTGAACGGTTACAAATTTTCCAGAACCAGGCACCTCCGAAAGGCCGCGCAGTTAGCCTGGTCCCTCTCCAAGCGTTTTGTTCTCCTAATTATGATGACCAAGTTAACGATGGCCTACGATTTGATTGAACACAATCTCGTAAATAGAGATTAATCAAGTTTTGATAGGGAACGCCTGTTTCTTCCGCCAGCTCTTTAAAATATTCAATGATATCGACGCTCATCCGAATGGTAACTTGTTTTTTTAAATGTTTCGCATAAGGATTTTTACGCCCCTTCATGTTTTCAAAATCATATTCTTTCCTCATGATGTCACCTATAGTACGCTTTTTGTTCTTTTCTAGTTGCTTTCCTGGCTGAAATAATCCGAATTATGGATTCACTATCCCGATAACAATGGCATACAACCAGAATTTTAAGGATTTGGCTAAAACCTAAAAGCAAATATCTTTCTTCATCAAGGGAATGATCAGGGTCATCAAATTCAATTGCATTATCATCAAAGAAAACCGTTTGGGCTTCTTCAAAAGAGACCCCGTGTTTCTTTAAATTGATTTTGTTTTTTGCATCATCCCATTCAAAAATCAATTTATTCATATTTACACTGTAAATATATCATAATGATGTGTCAAGGGCGTTTGTTTTGAAGGAGAATCGCGGTGCTGACCGGCGCCGTGCGCCGATCAAGCAAACGCAGTTTGATTGATCGGTGTGCGGTGGCCGGTCGAGTACCTTGTGTACGCCCGGCATGGGCGTGATCTTATGGGGTGCAAGTCCCCTGTATGTAAACCCTGTTACTGTCGTGATGACAGGAACATAAATACTAGTCGAAAGCAAGGGCGATCGCGTGAGGGGTCGTCCGGAGGAAGCTGGAGTACAAAACTATGAGCCGACGAACAGAAACGGCATACAAGGCCGAGTCTCTGGGTAAGTCAGCACAACATGACAACGCCCCGGGTTTGGGAGATACGGTAAATGCCGCGGTTGCGTAGTGACAGATCACGTCCTTATCCGGGCAGGAGTCAGCAGAGGTCATAGTGTGCGCCGCCGGTGAACGAAGGACCGAACCCAGAGCAGGGAAACGGCCCGGCATGCTCGACCAGTGCGCTGAACCCGCCCGGGGGAGCAGTTGGTCGGCGCGTTGCCGGAATACCCGATCCCAATGAATACCTGTTGGAACGGATTCTCTCCCGAGCAAATCTGAGCCAGGCCTGGAGACGGGTCACGGCCAATCGTGGAGCGCCGGGTGTGGACAACATGCCCATCGACGACTTCATGGCCTTTGCTCAGGTCCATTGGGAAGAGATTCGTTCATCCATCTTTGCAGGCACCTATAAACCTTTGCCGGTCAAGAGGGTGGAGATCCCGAAAGCAACAGGGGGCACCCGTCCCCTTGGGATTCCCGCCGTGCTTGACCGTTTGATTCAACAGGCCATTGCCCAGGTACTGTTTCCGATTTTCGATCCCGGATTCTCAGAGGCGAGTTTCGGATTCCGTCAGGGACTGTCGGCTCACGATGCCGTGCACCAGGTTCGTCACTACATCCGCAAGGGTTATCGCGTGGCGGTAGATGCGGATTTGGCCAAGTTCTTCGACACGGTGGAGCACGACGTTCTTATGGCCAGAGTCAGCAAAAAGGTGCGCGACAAGCGCGTCCTGAAGCTGATCGGCAAGTACCTGCGGGCCGGGGTAATGATTGACGGCCGCCTTCAGGAAACCCGCCAGGGTGTCCCTCAGGGCGGTCCACTCTCACCCATGCTCAGCAATATCCTCCTGAACGATCTTGATAAGGAACTTGAGGGGCGCAATCATCGCTTCGCCCGTTACGCCGACGACTTCGTCATTCTGGTGAAAAGCCGTCGGGCGGGCGAGCGTGTGATGGCCAGCATTACCCGGTTCCTTGAAAAGAAGCTCAAACTCAAGGTCAATCAGGAGAAGAGCAAGGTGGCTCACACCAATGAGATCACCTTTCTCGGTTTTGCCTTTTCGGGCGCCAAGATCCGCTGGTCGGACAAGGTCTTTGTGCGTTTCAAACAACGCATCAAGGAACTGACCGGGCGGAGTTGGGGTGTCTCCATGGAGTATCGACTGTTCAAGTTGGCAGAGTACTTGCGCGGCTGGATGGGGTATTTCGGGCTATCGGAGTTCTACCGACCTATACCCGAAATTGACCATTGGCTGCGTCGCAGGGTGCGGATGTGCTACTGGAAGCAGTGGCGTTTCTGCCGCACCAAGGTTCGTGAGCTGACAAAGCTTGGGACCTACCTGCGCACTGCGATCTCGGTCAGTTTAAGCCGGAAAGGTCCATGGAGATTATCCCGCACACTGGCTACCCAATCGGGCATGACCAATCAATGGCTCAAGGATCAAGGTTTGCTCTCTGTCAAAGATCTGTGGGTAAACATCCATTACCCGGCTACGGCCCGGTAGCCTCTGGGAACCGCCTGGTGCGGACCCGCATGCCAGGTGGTGTGGGGGCTGGGGGAGAGATTCCCCCGGCTACCCGATTAGGCTAAGAATGACAATAGATATAGACACCGTAGATAGCACGACTCTTAGAAACAATATCTAGTGCTTTTTCCGGCCATAGCGGATCTGGGTCTTGAAGGGGATATGGCCCATTGAACCAATCACCAGATGGAGTCAAAACCGCAAAGGTCATATGCTCAGTTGTCATTTTTGAAACAGGGTAAACTACGTATTCGGATTGGGGTAATTGATATGGAAATTCAGAAGCCCCGAAGCCATACTCGATCATAATTTCCTTTTCATAAAGGCAATAATAATCCCACTTCCAGTTTTCGTTATATGGAAGGTCGTCATCTTGGATCAACTTAAATGGCTCCATCCGATGACGGACCATCTCTTCAATAGCTGAATCAATAATCTCATCCGCGCTAAAGAGTAGTAACGTATAGAATTTCATATATTTTTGCCTAACAAGTTATTCTCTGGTTTCCTTATAGCACTCATAAAGCGTGAAATAGTGACAATGTAAAATCAACATGTTATCATTTTTTATGCACTATATCATGATTTTTTACAAAGTATCAAGTTAAACGGATAACATCGATGTTGCAGGTCTCAGCTCGACTCGTCAACCAATTCACGGTCTATATCGGCCAAAAAGTTCAGATTCAGCCTATTCCTTTACCGAGCCGGCCAGGAGGCCGCGGATGAAGTAGCGGCCGAGAACGATATAGATGAGCAGCACCGGCAGGGCGGCGAGAATCGAGCCCGCCATTGGCAGGTTCCAGCTGACGGCCTGACCGCCGGCCAGCTGGGCGAGGCCGACGGTGATGGGGTTTGCGGTGTGCCGGGTCAGGCATATGCCCCAGAGAAACTCGTTCCAGATCTGGGTGAACTGCCACAGCGAGGTCACCACGAAGCCTGGAATCGACAGGGGAAAGATAATGTGGATATAGGTCGAGAAGAAACCGGTTCCGTCGAGGGTGGCCGACTCCATCAGCGAATCGGGAATCTGGGCATAGAAGTTGCGAAAGATAAGCGAGGTGATCGGCAGACCGTAGACCACATGGGCCAGGATCAGGCCGGGCAGCCCACCGTAGAGGTTCATCACCCTGAGGGTCTGGAACAGGGGAATGAGGATGACCTGGTAGGGGATGAACATGCCAAACAGGAACAGGGTGAAGACCACTTCGCTCCCCGGGAACCGCCACTTGGCGAAGACATAGCCGTTGAGCGAGCCCAGGCCGGTGGAGAGCATGGTGGCGAAGATGGTCAACAGAACCGAATTGGCGATGTTCTGTTTAAGCAGGGCGAATGCCTGAGAGAAACTGTCGAAATTGACTGTCGGCGGCAGCTCCCATGCGTGGGGCAGGCTGATGTCGCCGGGGAATTTCAGGGCGGTCACCAGGGTCAGATAGGCCGGCAGCAGGTAGAGAATCGCCAGCAGCACCAGCACGGTGTAGAGTCCGACTGTGGCCGGGGAGATGTGTCGTTTCATTGGCTGGCTCTCCGCTGTTTGGAGCTGCTGATGAGATAGGGGATGATGAACAGCCCGGCAATGAGAAAGAGGATCATGGCGATGGCCGCTCCCCTGGCGAAATCGTTGGCCCGGAAAGTAGTCAGGTACATGTTCAGGGCCGGATGGCCGGTCTCACCGTTGTCGGGTCCGGTCATGGCGAAGATCAGGTCGAACATCTTCAGCGAGATATGGGAGAGGATGATCACCGCACTGATGGTAATCGGTCGCACCAGCGGCAGGGCGATATGGCGGTAGTAGCCCATGGTGGTGGCCCCGTCGAGCATCGCGGCGTCGCGCAGGTCCTGAGAGATGCCGGTGAAGCCAGCCAGGTACAGGGCCATGGTGTAGCCGGAATACTGCCAGATGGTGGCGAAAATGATGCCTACGGTCGCCAGGTTGAAGCCGTGGGTTTCCTCCATCATCAGGGCCTTGGGCAGGATATCGCCCCACAGCCAGACAGCGCCACCGACGACGATACCGAGCAGCAGGGTGACAAGCCCCTGGCGCGGATGACTGCGCAGGCGGATCAGCCCGATAACGATGGCGAAGGCGGCGCAGAGAGAGAGGGCGATGGGCAGAATGTTCTGCCAGTTAAAGAGCAGCATGCCCTCGTTGCTCGACAGCCAGCGGAAGGTGAGCGGCGGCAGGCCGAGGTATTCCGGCAGGATGTTGACCCCGCCCTGGGGGGCCAGCATCCACCGCCAGATAGTGCCGGTGACGATAAAGGACAGGGACATGGGATAGAGAAAGACGGTGCGGAAGAAGGCCTCGCCTCGCGGACTGTTGTCAAGGAGCATGGCGAGAAGCAGGCCGATACCGATGGCCCCGGCCAGCAGCATCACCGAATAGTAAACGGCGTTGACCAGGTCCTGCCGGAATCCACCGCCAAGGAAGCCGGTAAAGAGGTCGATATAGTTGGCGAAACCGATATAGTTGCGGGTCGGCTGTTCGGCCAGCGCTGCAACGCCTCCCCAGTCGGTCAGGGAGATCCAGAAGGTGTTGCCGATAAAGCCATAGACGAAAATACCAATGAGTACGATCGATGGCAGCAGCGTACAAAAGGCCTTGATTCTGTCGATGTTGCGCATACTCTACCCCTGCATCCGGGCGGAGTGGCCGCCCGGATGGTTTGCGGTTTTCTCTGGTCGTATGTCTGGGTCAAGCTCCACTGGTCAGCGGCCGATACCGTTCTTGGCGGCTATCTGCTGGCTGGCCTTGGCGGCCACCTCGGCATTGCGGTTTTTGAGAAACATCTCCATCACCGCGGCGAAATCGTTCATGAACCCTTCGTTGGCGGTGACCCCATGGGCCAGGGAGCCGACGATGCGATCGGCCGTGAAGTCGGCGGCGGCAGACTGGCCATAGGCGTTGTATTTGCTCAGATCGCTGTCGGTACGGGCCGAGATCGAGCCTTTGAGCGGGTTGAAGGTATCGCTGCCTTCACGGCTGCCCAACAGGGTCAGCCAGGCGATGGCGTTGTCACGGTCCGGAGCGCCCTTGGGCAGGCCGAAGGAGTCGGCCAGAAAGATGAAATTGCCGGCGGTGCCCGGCGAGGGGGCCCAGCCGAAACCGGTTTGCGGGGCAAGCTTCTTGCTGGTGTTCATGTAGCCGGCCGCCCAGTCGCCCATGATGTTGAAGGCCGCCCGGCCATCCACCACCATGTCGGTGGCCTGCTGCCAGGACAGCGAGGAGGCATCGCTGTTGGTAAAGCCCAGGACCTTGCCGAACAGTTCCCAGGCCCTGATTCCCTCCGGGCTGTCGAAGGGGAGCTTTCCTGCCCATAGCGCGTCCCACTGGTCGGGGCCGAGGGAGGCAAGCGCCACCGATTCCCACAGATGATTGGCGGTCCAGTTCTGGGCCAGCGCCAGGGGAACGACACCCTGCTCCTGCAGTTTGGCCGCGGCGGCAAAGAACTCGTCCCAGGTGGCGGGTGCCTTGATCCCCCACTTTTCGAGGTTGGCGGGAATGTACCAGATGACATTGGAGCGGTGGATATTGACCGGGACCGACCAGATACCGGTGTCGGTGCCAATGTTTTTCAAGAGCCCCGCGGGGAAGGCCTGCATCCAGCCCTGGCTCTCAAAGAGCGCGGTGAGGTCTTCCATTCTGTCGGCCTTCACCCAGGTGCCGATCAACTCCTGGCCGGCGTGGACCTGAAAACTGTCCGGCGGTTCGCCGCCCAGCATCCTCGTCTTCAGCACCGCCTTGGCGTTGACCCCCGAGCCGCCGGTGACCGTGGCGTTGACCACCTCCACCTTCGGGTGCTGGGCGTTGTACAGATCAACCAGGGCCTCGAGCGCTGGCCCTTCGTCGCCAGCCCACCAGGAAAATATTTCCAGTTTACCGGAAAGTTCCGTGGCCGAACTGGCCGGCGGTCCGGTCAGGGTCAGCAGTGTCGCCATGACGACAGCGGCTGTACTTGCAATGCGCCTCTTCATCTGTCTTCCTCCTGTGCGATGGGTTGCTGGTTGCTGGCGGTCTTCAGTCGCCATTGTTCTGCCTGGTTATCCGAAACTCGTCAGTACGGAAAACGCTGTTACCGCGCCAAGGAGTTTCATGTTTCGTTGTGGCTGCGGCTATCTGGTGTCTTGCTCTGCTCGCTTATCTGGTTCAGCCATGCTGGTTCGTTCGTCCTTCTTCAATCGCCGCCCCGGTCTCGGGGTCAAAAAACAGCAGGCGGTGCAGATCCACCGCCAGCTCCATGGTGTCGCCCGGTTTGAGCTGCAGCCGACCTGCCAACTCGGCGATCAGGGTGTTGCCGCCGGCAGAGAACTCGACGAGCGACTGCCCGCCGAGTATCTCGGCGACCCCGATCCGGGCGGTTATCCGTCCTTCGGGCGGCAGCGGCTCCATATTGATCCCGGCCTTGATCGCGTCCGGGCGAATCCCCACCAGGAGTTCCCGTTCGCTGGTCAGCGCCGACGGCTGGGGTACCGGTAGGAGCAGATCGCCGATCCGGACCTTGACTTTGCCGTTTGCCATCAGGCTGCGCCCCTTGACGATATTGATCGGCGGGTTGCCGATAAAGGAGGCGACGAACCGGTTGCTCGGCCGCTCGAACACCTCGACCGGCGAGCCGACCTGCTGGATGGAGCCGTCCTTGAAGATCACGATCCGGTCGGCCAGGGTCATGGCCTCGACCTGGTCGTGGGTGACGTAGATCGTGGTGGTATTCATCTTCAGATGGAGTTTTTTGAGTTCCATCCGCATCTGGGTGCGCAGCTGGGCGTCGAGGTTGGAGAGCGGCTCGTCGAAGAGAAAGACACTGGGCTGGCGGACAATGGCCCGGCCCATGGCCACTCGTTGCCGCTGGCCGCCGGAGAGCTCCGCCGGTTTGCGGCGCAGATAGGGGGTGAGTTCGAGAATCTCGGCGGCCTCTTTCACCTTGCGGTCGATCTCGGCTTTTGCTTCCTTGGCCATCTTCAGACTGAAACCCATGTTGTCGTGCACGGTCATGTGCGGGTAGAGGGCATAGTTCTGGAAGACCATGGCCACATTGCGGTCCTTGGGCGCCACCTCGTTGACGGGGCGGCCGCCGATCGCGATCTGGCCGCCACTTATCGACTCAAGCCCGGCGATCATCCGTAAGATTGTCGACTTGCCGCAGCCCGATGGGCCGACCAGCACGATGAATTCGTTATCGTGGATAGTGAGGTCCACTCCGTGCACAACCTCTGTGCTCCCGTACCGTTTGACGACGTTTTTCAATTCGACCTGGGCCATTGCTCGGACTCCTGATGATATGCTTCCCTGTCTTCTTTGATGGGCTCGTAAAAACCCAGATCTACTTCGTTGTAGGT
>JBKEBZ010000067.1:0-69130 GCA_047973425.1 Desulfopila sp. | reverse complement strand
CTTGTCCAGACCGGCCTTGACGGTCACCCGCCGCACAGCTTCCGGCCGCTCGTTGCCGAACTTTTCCATCCGCTCGATAAAGGCCAGGCACTGTGCGATAAGCTGGTCATGGTCAAGCGAGAACTCCGCCAGCCGCTCCGCGGGCACCTGACGGAGAAAGCGGGCAAGGGGGGTCCCGTTACCGGGCGGGCTCAGACCGAGGGCCGCAAAGAAATCCTCAAGATAGGGGCGCTCGTCGATAAGCGCTGTGACCGACTGGGCCAGGAGGGGATCGCTCATGAGAAATCCATGGTTCTGATATTGCCTATCTGGCAATCGGGGCCGATCCGTGTCTCGCCCAGACAGTAGGAGCAGAGCGCGGCTGGCATGGTGAAACGGAGGCGCTGCTTAGCCAAGGTGGTGAGTGCGGCCGCCTTGCGGAAATGGTTCTGCAGCAGCAGGCTGCCCTGGCCGGTGAGGCCGTTGATCGGCAGTATCGCCGCCCTGGCGTTGACCTGTCGGACCCGGAAGGCAAAGACCTCTCGCTCCGCCTGGGAGACGATGTCCCCTTTGGTGAGGAGCACGAGGTCGGCGCTTTTCAGCATCGGCCCGATTTTTCTCGGGGTGTGCACCCCGCTGAGCTGATCGATGACGCAGACGGCCAGCACCCCGCGGATGTGCGGGGAGCAACGGTTGCACAGCCCGGCGCTTTCGGTGACCAGCAGGTCGAAGCCGCTCTGCCGGCCCCATTGCAGGCTGTTTTCGATGTTGGCGATAAAGAAATGGTCTGGGCAGAGGCCGCCGGAGAGCCCTTTTTTTACCGGGATGTTGGCCTGACCGTAGCGGTGCTGGTCATCGCTGGTCAGGCAGTCAAACTTGACCACTCCCACCTTGAGACCATCGGCCATCAAGGCCTTGACCGCATGGATGATCACCGAGGTCTTGCCGCAGGAGGGCGGGCCGGCGACGGTGACCAGCCTCAATGCCCTCTCTTCCTGCAGGGCAGGGCTCATCGGCCGGCTACCAGGGGCATGAAGATTGCGTCGATCTCCCTGTTACGGGCGAGAAGATCGGCGCTGGCCAGATAGTCCCAGCCGAGCCACCACAGCGGTTTGCCCTGCACCTCGCCCTCGACGTCGCCATGGGGAACGGGGAAGCGGGCGCCGACCAGGATCCGGGCCAGCTCCTGGCCGGTGAGATAGTCGAGGATCGGCCGCAACTGCTCGATTTTCGTCGATTTCACCTGCAGGGTTACCGGGCTGGCCAGGGCACCGTCAGTGGGCCAGATGATCTGTATCCGCTCCTTGTGGATGGCGCGATGGGCGAAAAACTCCGGCATCACGTAGAGGGCGCCGGGGCGGCCGGTGTCGATCTGCTTCACCATCTGGGCCGGATGCAGGCCTTGGAGAACGTTGCGGCCGAGCCGGGTCAGGCCGGCGGCGCCGTAGCGCTGGTAGGTAGGCAGCAGCACGGCGTGGCAGAAGAAGTCGCCTCCGCCCCGCAGGGTGACGCTCCTTTGCCACCTCGGCTCGAGCAGGTCGTGCCAGCCCGTGGGCAGCTCCCGGTCACCGAGTTCGTCGAGGTTGGCAACGATCACCAGTGGATTGACCGCCAGGACGGTATAGCCGTTATCAGGCGTCGCTATGCCCGCCTGCCGGTAGGCGTGATTGACCGCGCTGCCAGTACCGGGGTAGCCGCAGAGCTGGCCGGTGGCCACGAAGCGCTGATAAAAGCTCCTGCCATAGAAGGTATTGAAATCCGCCGAGACGATGATATCCGGCAACTCGTCGATATCGCGAATCTGTTCGACATAGGAGTAATAGGAGAGCTCCTGGTTGAGATTGCCCTCCACCGCGTAGGTCACCGCCAGGCCGTCGCGCTCCCTGAGCTGGGTCAAAAAGGCGCTGATCGCCCGGCTAAAGGGCATCTTCAGACCGCAGGGCATCAGCGCCAGCAGGGTCAGATCACCCTGCTTACCGATATCGGAGAGCCCCGGGGCCTCGACCTCGACGGGATGGTCCAGGCCGATAGCCTTTTCCAGCTGTTCCATGAAGACGGAGACTGGAATGCGCCTGCTGCGCAGGGCGGTGCCGAGGGTGAGAAAGGGCGAGAGCACCCGCAGACCGTCTTCGTTCACCAACTGGTCGAGACCATGTTGCCTGAAGACCTCTCTGGCCGCTGGGTACTCTTTGACGATGTCGGCTATCTTCCATTCCGGGGCTGGAGTGGGTCGCATATCTCGGTTCCTCAAATGTGGTCAGGCCGTTTCGCTGTGGCTATCGGCCGTTTTTCTCTTTTTCCATGCATCAGTAGCAATAACCATGCAAAAGAGGTTAAACGGAGTAAGATCAGTTATATACATTGGGAATGGTTATGGCGCCACTGTAGCTGCCTGACATTTTCGTCGATGATTGTCACAAATATGTCGGGTCTGTCCGGTCCCGTCAGTGTCACGGTGTATCGAAAACGCCTTGGCGGAAAAGACGCTTTTGCCAGGCCGAGGAGTTGCATCGCCCGCCGTGCCCGAGGCAATCTGGTCCCGCCATGCTGGTCCGGCTCCTCTGGAACAACGGCACGGCCTGTTATACAATAGGAGGAGAAACCCATGGCCGTTGCGGTCTGACAGGGCCGGTTGCCGGCGGTACCGCAATGGCCGCTTTCGTACAATCCGACATTGTCGAGAACCGCTAAGGAGGAATATCATGAACAGAGCGGCGGTACGTTTACTCCAGAACAGCCTGATCGGCGAAGGGTTCGCCCCGGGCGAGGTCGACGGCAAACTCGGTTCAGCCACCTATGCGGCGGTAACCGAGGCCCTGCTGGCCCATCGGGAAAAGCTGCCCGGCGACTGGCAGGAGTGGTCAGGGGCGCGGCAGTCAATCGCCTACATTCAGGTTCTCTGCGCCAACCGGGCTATCGAAACCGGGCCGATCGATGGCTATTGGGGGCCGCAGACCGACAGCGCCTATCGGAGCCTGGCCCACCTGATTCGCTACGGCCAGCTGCCGCGTCCCTGGCGGGATTTTGACCAGCCCCCAGTCAACCCCAACACCTGGCCGGTGCAGAACCAGCAGGAGATGCACGGATTTTATGGTGAAACCGGCGCCAACCAGGTCAGGCTGATGCTCCCCTATCCGCATCGGCTGGCCTGGGATCTGCGTCAATCCGTTCTCTCCTTTTCATGCCATGCAAAGGTGCATGACAGCGTCCTGCGGGCTCTGACCAGGGTCGTCGATCATTACGGTATGGAGCGGATCAAGGAACTTCGCCTGGACCGCTGGGGCGGATGCCTGAGTGTGAGGAAGATGCGGGGTGGGAGCCGGTGGTCGATGCACTCCTGGGGGGTCGCCCTCGACTATGATCCCGACCGCAACAGGCTGGAGTGGGGTCGGGGGCGGGCGGCCTTCGCTCAGCCGGAGTATGAACCCTGGTGGCGTTGCTGGGAGGAGGAAGGCTGGGTCAGTCTTGGCCGTAGTCGTAACTTCGACTGGATGCATGTCCAGGCCGCACGTCTGTGATCAGCCGGTCCTCTGCACGGGTTCCGACCGGTCGTGCTGGACTCTCCTGGAAAAGTCCGGTCTAGCCTGGCTGCTGAACCGGTTCCTCCAGCCGATTGACGTCGACCATCACCGCCATGGTGTGAACCCCGCCGCCCATCACCACGCCCTTGACCGGGGTGACATCGGTATAGTCCCGGCCGCAGGCGATGGTGATGTGCTGTTCGCCGGGAATGACGTTGTTGGTCGGGTCAAGATCGATCCAGCCCAGACCGGGAATATAGAGGGAGAGCCAGGCGTGGGAGGCGTCGGCGCCGACGAGTTTGGGCTTGCCCGGGGGCGGCAGGGTCTCCAGGTAGCCGCTGACATAGCGGGCAGCCAGGCCCAGGGTGCGAAGGCAGCTGATCATCAGATGCGAGAAATCCTGACAGACTCCCTTGCGGCAGGCGAGCACCTGATCCACCGGGGTATCGATGGTGGTGGCGCTCTTATCGTAGGAAAATTCGGTGAAAATTCTGTTCATCAGGTCGAGGGCGCCGGCCAGCACCGGCTGGTCGGCGGGAAAGGAGATCCGGGCGTAGGCCTCGATTTCCGGGGTGACGATGGTCATCGGGCTGGGGAACCTGTACTGACAGGCCGAGAGGTCGTCGGCCCCTGTCCAGCCGGCCAACTGGCTGACAACTGTCTCCCAGGGGGCGGTCAGCTGGGCGTCAAGGGCGGAAACGGCCCTGGTCTCGATGGTGGAGAGGGCCGTGATGGTCAGCTTTTTATGGGACTGCTGGATCATGAAGGTCTGCATGACGTTACCGAAATAGTCAACCCTTTCACGAAGGTAGGCAGGTTCAGGAGTGATGCTGACCCGTCCCTCCGTCACGTGCTGGTGGATGGTCGATCCGGGCAACAGGTACAGCTCGTTCTGGGAGAGTGAGGCCGGCTCCGAATAAGAGTATGAGGTGGTATGGGTTATCCGGTATTTCATCTGTCCTCACCCATCGTCGAACTGTTGGCAAAGTGTGGCGTGGCCGGCACCCGGCTGAGGTAGTGGGCGACGATCTGCTGGGCGAAGTCGACCAGGAGCTGTTCCATGGTGTCGAGAAAGTTTGACAGAGGTTGTAAGCTCTCGTTTTCACAGCCGGTATTGTAGAGGTTGAGTAGCCGGCTGGAGGTGAGCATCTCCAGGGCCAACCGCTCTTCGAGGGAGGAGTAGCGGCGTTCCGATCGCCTGGGCAGGTACTTGACATGCCAGGCGAGTTGAGCGCACTGGAAGGCCAGCGACTTGGGGTTGCTCTCATCGGCGATGAGCAGGTCGAGAACCGGGGCGAACTGCAGGGTCGTGCGGTAGCGGGCCCGGTAGGTCATGGCCGAGTCGCCAACTTCCAGCAGGGTTTCCAGCCCTTCGCGGTAATGGCCGCAGACCGCCGGCAGTCCGGCCTGGAGGATGGTGGTCTGGAACATGGCCCGTTCGAGCCGTCGGCCCATATCCATGAAACGCCAGCCGAACCCCCGGGTCATGCTCTCCATGGCCAGTCCGCTGAAGGCGCTGAGGTTGAACAGGGCGTCTTCGAGCAGGTCCAGCGGGTCGTCCGGTCTGGTGAGAAATTCCTCGAGGCGGTTGATGACCCGCCAGCAGTCGAGAGAGAGCCGGTCGCGAACATTGCGGGCGGTCTCCTGAATACGTTGTAAAATGACGATGACGCTGTCCGGGTTGTCGCTCGCAAACAGGATGCCGGTAAGGCGGTCCATCAGCACCTCGGCCGGTGTTATCGCGGTGTGGCTCCCTTTCTTGTCCGGCAGGGGGAAGGTGGCGTCGAGCAGCTGCAGCAGAAAGGGAAACTCCGGGATATCGCGGGGCGTGGCCTCGCTTGCCAGACGGCGGAAGATCGAACGCAGCAGCCTCAACCGTCCTTCCGCTCGCTCGAGATAGCGGCCGAGCCAGAGCAGGTTGTCGGCGACCCGGCTGGGCAGGTCGCTGCTGCGATTGAATTCCGAGGTGGCCTGCAGCCCCTCCATCATGCTGAACGGTTCCACCGGCTGGGTGGAGAGCACCCAGATGTCCTTGCTCTGCTGTCGCTCCCAGTCGGCGCCCAGAAGGGCGGTTGGGTCGCTGGCGGTGATGGCCAGCCCGCCGGGCATCACGGTGAACCCTTCGGCGGTGGCGCAGGCGAAGACCCGCAGCAGGGTCGGTTGCTGGCTGACCGCGCCATGGTTCCAGGCCGGGGAAAGGCTGAAGGTGACCGGCTCGCGGGCCATGAAATTATAGGGGGTGAGGCGCAGCGCCTCCTCGAGTTTTTCCGGTGGGGGCAGTGTTGCGGACCGGTTCAGGGCAGCTTCGATGACCTTGCCGCCGAGTTCGGGCAAGGGGGCGTTGGGTCGGCCGCCGTGGCCGAACCACAGCAGATCCCGCTCGGCGACAAGCAGCTCTTCGCCGCGCAGCAGCCGGCACAGTTGCGGCAGGTAGCCGGCCAGCAGCGGGGTGTCGATGAAGCTGCTGCCCAACGGGTTGACGATATCGACCTGCCCCTCGTAGGCCGCCTGGACCATACCGGTGACCCCGTCGATTCGCCGGCGTCTGAAGGCGAATTGATCGCTCTCGTTGTCGTCGATATAGCGCAGGATGGCCTCGACCGGTTCGAGTCCTGCCAGTTTTTTCAAGAAGATCCGGCCGTCTCGAAAACTCAGGTCCTGACCTTCCACCAGGGGAAAGCCGAGATAGCGGGAGAGGAAGGCGTGTTCGAAATAGGTCGGGCTGTCCGGACCCGGGGTGAGCAGCACGATGTCGGGTTCATGGTGCCCCCTGACATTGCGCTCGTAGATGGTGCGATGCAGGGCGTGAAAGAACGGGGCCAGCCGCAGGATCTGGGTCTTCTGGTACAGATCGGGAAAGACCCGGGAGATGACAATGCGGTTTTCCAGGGCGTAGCCGAGGCCCGGCGGGTGACGGCCGTAGTCGCGGAGGACGCCGAAGGTTCCGTCGAGGTTACGATAGAGGTCGACGGCATAGAAACTGAGAAACCGGTTGCCTTTGGGCGATATCGCGTGGCAGGGTCGGAGAAAGTTCGGGTTGGCGTAGAGCAGTTCGGCCGGAATGTGACGATTTTTGACCAGCTGCTGAGGACCGTAGACATCGGCCAGGACCTGTTCGAGCAGGTTGGCCCGCTGGATCACCGCCGACTCGATGAGCTGCCAGTCTCTGGCGGTTATCGGCAGGGGCAGGATGTCGAGTGGCCAGACCGAGGCCCGCTCCCCGGAGATCTCGAACGGGTTGAAGGTGGCGCCATCTTCATGGCGCATGCCGTTGGCCCGCTGCTGGCGGTGACCGAGATGGTCGGAACCGATGGCATCGAGGGCCGTGGCGAGCGGCTGCCAGTGATCGCGCAGGCTCCCGTCCGGGTTGTGCGATTCATAGTAGCCTGCCACGCCGCCCAAGGGGTCGAGAATGGAGGTAGCCCTGACTCCGGGCGGAGGGTACTGATCGGTGCTGTTCATTTTGCCGGCAGGAAAGGAATTATGAATCGCCGAAATGACGTAAACGTTCACCAGCACCCCATTTTCGTCCGCTCAGGCCTCCTCACGGAGCAAACTCTTGGGCAACGGCCCGCTTGAACGAATCTGGAGTACTGGATAAACGTTTACAGATCCAGGTTACGGAACATTCCCGGTATCACCGGTGAACGATTACGAAATGACGACATATGTGTTGATTTACCTTGTTCCTCTCCGCAAATCAAGTGTGTAGGGAAAATCCGGATTGAATTCCGCCGCCGGCTCCTGGTTGCGTAAATCCGGAGTGTGGCTGCTGGCAACGAACCGGGCGTTGCGTCGTCCTTCGGCCTCGTAGCTGTTGACGGGGAAGGTTTCGTAGTTTCTGCCACCCGGATGCCCGACATGGTAGGCGCAGCCGGCCACCGCCCGTCTGGTCCAGCTGTCGAAGATATCGATGATCAGTGGGGTATCCACCCCGATGGTCGGATGCAGACAGCTCGGGGGCTGCCAGGCCCGGTAGCGGACGCCGGCGACGAAGGTGCCGTCGACAGTGGTTGGCTGCATCGGCACCCGCCGGCCGTTGCAGCAGACGATATAACGGTCTTCGGTCATGTTGCTGACCTTGATCTGCAGCCGCTCCACCGACGAGTCGACGTAGCGCACCGTGCCGCCACCGCCGGGCTCTTCACCCAGCACATGCCAGGGCTCGAGGGCCTGGCGCAACTCCAGTGCGAGGTCGCGGTAGCGGACGGTGCCGTATACCGGGAAACGAAACTCGAAATGGGGATGGAAAAATGACATCTCCAGCGGATAGCCGGCCTCTTGCAAGGTGGCGAGCACGTCGGAGAAGTCCTGCTGCAGGACTTCGGGCAGCATGAACCGGTCCTGGAGGCGGGTGGACCAGCGGATCAGTGGCTGGCGGTACGGCACCCGCCAGAACCAGGCGAGGCAGATCCGCAGCAGCAGCTGCTGGGCCAGGCTCATCCGGGCATGGGGCGGCATCTCGAAACCACGGAACTCCAAGAGCCCGAGCCTGCCGCTGGCCGAATCCGGCGAGTAGAGCTTGTCGATGCAGAACTCGGCCCGGTGGGTGTTGCCGGTGACATCCACCAGCAGGTTGCGGAACAGCCGATCCACCAGCCAGGGGGGGCATGGCCTGCTGCCGGCCGTCTGCCGGTCGAGTTCGGCAAAGGCGATTTCCAGCTCATAGAGGCTGTCGTGCCGAGCCTCGTCGATCCGGGGCTGCTGGCTGGTGGGGCCGATGAAGAGACCGGAGAACAGGTAGGAGAGCGACGGGTGGTTGTTCCAGAAGGTCAGAAACGAACGCAGCAGGTCGGGACGGTTCAGCCAGGGGCTCTGGTTCGCAGTGGCGCCGCCGATAATCATGTGGTTGCCGCCGCCGGTGCCGGTGTGACGGCCGTCGACCATGAACTTTTCGGTGGCCAAGCGGCTTTCCCGGGCCAGCTCGTAGAGCGAGGTGGTGTAGTGGACCAGTTCGCGCCAGCTGTGCATCGGCTGGATGTTGACCTCGATCACCCCCGGGTCGGGGGTGACCTTGAGGCTGTTCAGGCGCGGGTCGGCAGGCGGAGTATAGCCCTCGATCACTACCGGCAGGCCGGTCTCTCTGGCGGTCTTCTCGATGATCGCCATCAGCTCGAGATAGCCCTCCAGCACGGTGATCGGTGGGATAAAGATGTGCAGTCGTCCCTCCCGGGGCTGGACGCAGAGAGCGGTACGGACCTGCCAGCCCGCGGATTCGCCTGCAGCCGGCTGCACCTCGTCGTAGGGTAATGGTTGCTCCTGGATCACGGCTCTGGGTTCGGCGGCTCTGACCCGGCTGGCAATGGTCTGCTGCAGGGTCTCGGCATCGGGCAGCGGCCCCCGCGGGGCCAGCGGATCGACGGGAAACTGCTGGGCCAGATCGGCGGCAGAGACCCAGGGCAGCGATTCGAGCGGCAGCCGCAGGCCGGCGGGAGATTCACCCGGCAGCAGGAAGAGGTGCCCCGCGCGGAAGGGCCAGGCGCCGCTTTTCCAGGAACCGTACTGCAGTGGCAGAACGTAGCCGGTGATGGCGCCCAGCCCCCGGCGGAAGCTCTGCACCAGCCGAGCCCGCTCTTCGGGGTCTTGCAAGCGCGGGTCGGTCGGGGTGACGTTGACGGGCAGCTGATGCTCCTTGATGAGCAGGTGCAAAATGTCCTCGTAGGCGCTAAGGACAAAGCGGTTGTCAACCCCGAGGTTGACGGTGAGCCGGTCGATGAAGGTCCTGGCCTCTGCCGGGCCGTGGCCATAATCGGTGGTGGCATCGGCGAAGAGGGAGTCGTCGTGCCAGATCGGCACCCCGTCACGGCGCCAATAGCAACCGAGCGCCCAGCGGGGCAGGGATTCGCCCGGATACCATTTGCCCTGGCCATAATGGAGGGCGCCGCCTGGGGCCCAGGCGGCGCGCAGGCGTTTGATGAGGGTTTCGGCCATCTGCCGTTTTTCCGTGCCGAGGGCGGCGGTGTTCCACTGCTCCCCGTCCATGTCGTCGATGGAGACGAAGGTCGGTTCGCCGCCCATGGTCATCTGCACCCCCTCGTTGCCCAGCTCGAGGTCGACCGCGTCACCCAGAGAGACGATCCGCTGCCACACCTCTTCGGGGTAGGGCCTGGTCGAACGGGGGGCCTCATGGATACGGGTAACCGACATGGTGTGGTGAAAATCGACCTCGCACAGTTCCAGAGCACCGGTGATGGGGGCGGCGGTCTGCGGTTCCGGCGAGCAGGCCAGGGGGATGTGGCCTTCACCGGCAAAAAGCCCGGAGGTGGGGTCCATGCCGATCCAGCCGGCGCCGGGGATATAGACCTCGGTCCAGGCGTGGAGGTCGGTGAAGTCGTTTTCCGGCCCGGACGGGCCGTCCAGCGACTTGACGTCCTGGCGCAACTGGATCAGGTAGCCGGAGACGAATCGGGCGGCAAGACCCAGGTTGCGGAGGATATTCACCAGCAGCCAGACCGAGTCGCGGCAGGAGCCGCTGCCGAGGGTGAGGGTCTCTTCGCAGCTCTGGACGTTGGGTTCCATCCGGATGAGGTAGTTGATCTCCCTGGCGAGCCGCTGGTTGATGGTGACCAGGAAATCAATGATCTGCGTGGGGCGCCTGTCGATGCCGGCCAGGTACTCGCTCAGTCTCTTGCCGGGACGCTCCCGCTCGAGGTAGGGGGTCAGGTCCGCCTTGAGCGAGGGGGCGTAGTGGAACGGAAAGGTCTCCGCCTGGGGCTCGAGGAAAAAATCGAAGGGGTTGATGATGATCATCTCCGCCACCAGGTCCACGGCGACCTGCAACGCGTCGGTCTTTTCCGGGAATACCAGTCGGGCCAGGTAGTTGCTGAACGGGTCCTGCTGCCAGTTGAGAAAGTGATCTTCCGGACTAACCGTCAGGGAGTAGCTGAGGATCGGGGTCCGGCAGTGCGGCGCCGGCCGCAACCTGACAATCTGCGGGGCGAGAGAGATGCGGCGGTCGTAACGGTAGGTGGTCTGGTGGTGTAAGGCGACGTGAATTCCCACAGGTTTTCCTTCTTAAAAGATTCCATCCGGCGGCCGGCGCTTGACCCGGGCGGGGCCGCCCGGGTCGAAAGGCAACGGTTACTGCTCCTGTCTGGCGCTTGCGGCAAGCGGCTTGACATTGAAAAAGGTCACGCCGATAGCCGCGTCGACCTGGTTCATCAGGGTCTGCAGGTTATCGAGATACTGATGCATGCCCTGGTCGACGACCTCTTTTATTTCGGTGTATTCCATTTCGGTAACCAGCCGACCCAGCCGCTTTTCCGCCTCGTTGTGGGCCGAGCCCGAGGAAGAGCCGGAAATGCGGTGCAGACTGACCTGGGCCTTGAACAGACAGTGCCGTATCGACCGGGGGAAGTCAATACCGAAGATGAGAAAATCCGCAACCTTGAGCGGGCTGATGGTGTGGTGTACCTTGCGGAACATCTCGAAGGCCGAGGCCGATTTGAGTACCGCCATCCACTGGATGTTGTCGATGGGGGTGTTGACCATCTCGATCTCCGGCAGCAGCATGAAATATTTGACATCGAGAATCCTCGAGGTCTTGTCGGCCCGTTCGAGCATCATGCCGATGCGGGCGAAGTTCCAGGCCTCGCCGTGGCTTATGGTGGAATCCAGCAGGCCGGTGAAGAGGTGGCAGCGCATCTGGATGGTCCGAAAGAAGCGGTGTGGATCGTTCTTGGCCTGCGTCCGACTTTCCGGATCGATGATCTCCAGGTAAAAGTTATTGATATGTTCCCACATCTCCGAACTGATGATCTCGCGGATGGTCCGGGCGTTTTCCCGGGCCCCGGCCACGCAGGAGACGATGGAGTTGTAGTAGTCGCGGTCGAAGGTGAGAAAGTGGATGACCTCTTCCTCGGTGTAGTCGTTGTAGCTCTTGCCGAAAAGTTCGTGGTCTCCGGTGATGGCTACCAGGGGTTCCCAGTGCTTGTGCCGCTCCGACGGCAGGTCCAGCAGCAGGTTGAGGTTGACGCTGATGAACCGGGCGACGTTTTCGGCCCGTTCGATATATCGACACATCCAGTAGATAGAGTTGGCAACACGGCTTAGCATACGTATCTCCTCGTGAAAACAGCTGTTACAGTACCCAGGTATCCTTGCTGCCGCCGCCCTGGGAGGAATTGACCACCAGGGAACCCTTGGTCAGCGCCACCCGGGTCAGGCCGCCTGGCTGAACATAGATCTCCTTGCCAAAGAGAATGTAGGGACGCAGGTCCACATGGCGACCCTCGATGGTGTTGTCATCGATAATGGTCGGGACCCGAGAGAGCATGATGGTGGGCTGGGCCATGTAATTGCGCGGCTCGGCCTTGATCTTTTCGGCAAAGGCGGCCCGTTCTTCCTTGGTGGCGTGGGGGCCGATGAGCATGCCGTATCCCCCGGATTCGTTGGCGGCCTTCACCACCAGCTTGTCGAGATTGTCGAGCACGTAGCTGCGGTCGTCATCTTTGCGGCAGATATAGGTGGGTACATTGGCGAGGATGGGGTCTTGTCCGGTATAATACTTTATGATGTCCGGGACATAGGCGTAGATGACCTTGTCGTCGGCGATACCGGTGCCCGGGGCGTTGGCCATGGCGATCCGCCCCTTGCGGTACATCTCCATGAGGCCGGGGACGCCTAGGACCGAATCTGCCCGGAAGGCCCTGGGGTCGAGAAAGTCGTCGTCGATCCGGCGATAGAGCACATCGATGCGCTGCGGCCCCTTGGTGGTCAACATGTGAACGCAGTCGTCCTGCACCACCAGGTCCTGACCCTCGACCAGCTCGACGCCCATCTGCTGCGAGAGGTAGGAGTGCTCGAAGTAGGCACTGTTGTAAATGCCGGGGGTGAGGACGCCGATCACCGGGTTGTGCACGTTCTGGGGTACCAGATACTCGAGCATCTCGAGCAGCTTGTTGGCGTAGTCCTGTACTGGCCTGACCCGGGAGGCGGCGAAGACCTGGGGAAAGGTTCTTTTCAATACCTGCCGGTTTTCGAGAACATACGAGACGCCGGAGGGACAGCGCAGGTTGTCTTCGAGCACCATGAAGCGGCCGTTGCGGTCGCGGATCAGGTCGGTGCCGGTGACATGGCACCAGATGCCCTTGGGCGGAGTGAACCCCTCGCACTGTCGCCGGTAGGTCTTGCTGGAAAAGATCAGATCCTCGGGGATCACATTGTCTTTTATGATTTTTTTGTCGTTGTAGATATCCTGCAGAAATTCGTTGAGAGCGAATATCCGCTGCTTTAAGCCATCCTCGATCTGCTGCCAGTCCTCGGCCGGCACGATACGGGGAATGATGTCAAAGGGAAAGATCTTCTCGGGTCCCTCGGTGCGGCCATAGACATTGAAGGTGATTCCCAGGCGCAGAAGCTGGGCCTCGGCGGCCCTCTGGCGCAGGAGCAGTTCGCCCGGTGGCAAACTCTCTATCTTGTCGATCAGCAGCTGCGCCCCTGGGCGCGGGGTACCGTCGGCATTAAACAGTTCGTCGAAATACTCTTCCGGATCGTAATTCTGAAAGGTCTGCATCGTCTCCTCTCCTCATATAGCGAGCATTACAGGGGATAACGTACAAGGTGGTGAAAGGTGCACACAGGGCATTCGTGTGTGACAAAAACGTTATGTTTGGCTGGAGGCGAGCGATGTTTGCGACAATTACGTCGCATTTTACGATTTCGCCTGTCTTAAATTATATGGTTCAAGCCATTCGTGCAATAGAATTTATTTGCCAAGCGACGGTCAGGCCCCTGCGGATGAGGGGCGTTTGGCCTGTCCGGCAGCGGTGAAAAAAAAGCGTTCGAACCTGAAGAATGAGGGGTTGGGTGCCGATAGGAAAGAGAGAAGTGACCAGCCGACTCAGACCAGAGAGCCGGCCCACCATTATCTGTCACGGTAGTTTGACACTGACCGCTTTGTGCTATGAACAACCAGATTGTCCCCGTAACCAGCAACAGCCAGGGCCCGGCCAGGTCGTCCGTGCGGTCGAACGCCCCGGTCTCCTTTGCCGCGACCCTGCAGCGACAGCGCAACGAGCAGCAGCGTGGTGCGGCCAGCGGCGCGGAGGCTGCCATGCTGGTGGGCGAGATCAGCCGCGACCGCCAGACCGTTTCCGAACTCCTGCATCATAACGGCCAGTTGCGGGGCTCTACCTGGGATATCCTCGCCTCCCCGGTCAACCGTGATCGGGACTACACCCGGCTGGTGCCCGGCACCAAGATCTATTACCATCCCGCCGACGGCAGCCTCAGCTGGTCGATGGGGGCGGCACGGTCGACGGTGGCTCCGCCTCCGCCGGTGCCTGTGGCCGGGATGGAGTTCGTCGAACAGGAGATCATCGCCCCCAAGGAGGAAGATCAGAGCAGGGCGCGCCAAACGGGGGAGAGCCAGGCAACTCCCCTTGGGGTCATCGACCGCCGGACCCCCACGGTCTCGCATCTGCTAAAAGAGAGCCGCCAGTTCGGCGGCACGACCTGGAGTATTCTCTCGCTTGCGGTCAATAAAGACAAGGACTTCACCAGCCTGCCGGTAGGAACGCAGGTGAGCATCGATCCGGTCAGCCGGGAAATACACTGGCAATCGGCTGGCGGGGGCAATGGCGCCCAGACCGCACCGCAGCCGGCGACAGCGCCGCAAACAGGCGTTGGCCAGCCGATGGAGCGGCTGGCCGCCCAGACCATGAAAGCCGTCTCTCTGCCGCCGACGGAGTCTGCCGGTAGCGCGGCGCCAGGGGGGGAGGTTGCCGACCTCACCGAAGCAGTCAGGCCATTCTTTGGGCGGAAGTATAAGGAGATCAACTGTTATGAGCTGCTGGTCAAGGGCCTGGAGCGGATGAATATCCAGTACGGCGGCAAAAACGGCCTGTTCAGCAAGCTGACCAGCATGGCCAGGGCCCAGGGGCTGCCGGCCAATGCCTATCTCAATGGCGAGGGGGTGGTCAAGGCCGCCGGTTCGCTGGTGCTGGCTAAAAACTACCCCCGCACCGGCAACTGGCGGGCGGCTGCGGAAAAGCTCTATCAGGAGATGGCGCCCCTGCTCGATAAGGGCCAGATTCTGTCGTTTTCCACCAGGCGACGGGGACACACCGGCATTGTCGGCCAGCAGGGCGGTGAGTGGACATTTATCAATTCCGGCCGTCTGGACAATTCGCTCACCACGAACAGTCCGCGCCAGGGGGTCGGCGAGGAGCGGCTGCAACAGGAACTGGGCAACTGGTTCCGGCTGGCCAGTAAGAACGGTGAGTCGCTGTCGGTCACCCTCGGCACCCTCGGCGCCGGAAAGATGGTGGCCGCCAATCTCGAGCCGAAATCGGCTGCCGCCATCCCGCAGCGGATCTGATGGCGTGGGCGGCGAGCGCACTGGCCGGCGGGCATTTCTCTGCTCGTAATAATTGGCCAGTCGGCTATTATGCGTCATCTGTCATTGACGATCCTGACGCGCCGGCGGCGGGATCGTTTCTCCCTGTCCTCAAGCGTTTGCGCCTTTCCTTTCCTGAACCAATGAAGAGATTGTTTGTCGTTACAACTTGTTGCTGCATAATGCTGGCCTGCTCAGCCCTGGTCTTTGCCCAGAACTCCACCCCGACCAGCGACGGTCCGGCCCAGGTTGTCAAAAAGCCAGACGATTCGACCAAGATTCTCGCCTCGCTGCTCGAACTGCGACACAATCTCGAGGGTCAGGTCGGAAACCTGCGGAAAAAAATGGCGGTGACGACCTCCGAGGCGGAAAAGAGCGACCTGGAGAATGAAATCAACCGGCTCAACACCCAGCTTTCTGAAAACATCAATGACTTCGAGCGAATAGCTGCAGGAGTTGAGCCGTCCCTCTTTGTGGAAAAGCCGCCTGAGCAGTTCAGCTGGCAACAAGAGATGGCGAGTCTGATGGAGCCGGTTGTCAAGGAGCTGAAACGTTTCACCGTCCGGGCCCGGCACAAAACAGAACTCAAAGACAAGATTGGCGAACTCAATCAGCTGTTGGCCGCCGCCGATCAGGGCATCGAGCATCTCCAGAAGCTCGCGGATAAAAGCGACAACAACGCGGTCGCCAAGCAGATACGGGAGCTGCAGCCGGAATGGCTGAACATCAGGTTACGGCTGACCAACAAGCTGGAGCTGAGCCAGCGGGAGCTCAACCAGCTGGAGGGGCAGGAGGTCTCGCTGGTCGATTCCACCTCCCGTTCGCTGCGCAACTTTTTTCGCGACCGGGGCCTCTACCTGTTTGTGGCGATTGTCACCTTCGCCACCATTCTTCTGATCTTTCGCCTGCTCTACCGTCTGATTATTCGTGTCATCGGCCGGATGACCGGTCGGCCCGAAGAGCGGTCGTTCCGGATTCGGCTGTTCTATGTGCTCTATCGGGTAGTATCGGTATGCTGTGCGGTGATTGGCCTGTTTTTCGTGCTCTATCTGGCTGAAGACTGGGTGCTTTTGAGCATGGCGATCGTGTTCTTTCTCGGTCTGGCCTGGACCATTCGCCAGGGAGTGCCGCGGCTGTGGCACGAGGGACGGCTGATGCTCAACTTCGGTTCGGTCCGGGAGAAGGAGCGGGTCATCCTCCATGGGGTGCCATGGCGGGTGGAGAGTATCAATGTCTTCTGTAAACTGGTCAATCCGGCCCTGGAGACCGAGTTGCGGATCCCCATCGAGAATCTGATCGGTCTGTCGTCGCGGCCCTACGATGCCGATGAGCCCTGGTTTCCCTGCCGCAAGGGTGACTGGGTGGTGGTGGGCAGTGCATCCCGGGCCAGGGTGGTGAGCCTGTCCCACGAGCAGGTGGAACTGGTGGAACGGGGCGGCCGGCACAAGTTCTATCCGACAGAGGCCTTTCTCCAGGCCTGCCCGGCCAACCTCTCTCGCAACTTCCGGCTGCGGGTGCTCTTTGGCGTCAGCTATGATCTACAGGCCAGGGCTACCAATGAAATTCCAGTTATCCTGAATAAATATATCGGTCGACGGCTCGAGGAGGACGGTTACGGCAAGGTCTGCTTCAACCTGTCGGTGGAGTTCTGCCAGGCCAACGCCTCTTCGCTCGATCTGCTGATCAACGCCGACTTCAAGGGCAGTGTCGCCGATATCTACAAACGGCTCGAGCGGACGATCAACAGGTATTGCGTCGATTGCTGCACCGAGAACGGCTGGGAGATCCCCTTTCCCCAGCTCACGGTACATGGCGTCGGTCAGGGTGGCGAGTAGCGGAGGCCTCGCGCTCCCTGTCACTGTCGCCCGGTCACCAACTGGCGGGGCCAAACGGTGTCGCCGTCAGCAGTACCTCAACAGGTTCCCCCTGGTGATAGGATCTCCGGTCGGCGCCAATGACCAGATAGCCGTTCGGCACTTGCCATTTTTCGGCCGGCCGAACTCGGCAACAGCCATCGGTCAGTGAGAGGATGCCGCCTTGCAGCAGCATGATGCCCGGCCTGGCGATGGTCAGAGGCTGGTCCAGCCGTGCGGTGATGGTCGGTGGCGAGGATGGTGCCACGCCCTGCAGGGAGAGCAGCGCCGGGCCGACGAGGGTGCTCATCAGGCTGTGCACCGCACCAGGCGGGCCGGGCAGGCCGAAAAAGAGGGTTTGGTCGATCTGGCCAAACAACGAGTTCTTCCCCGGTATCAGGTCGAGTCGATTGTAGATCAATCGGCCGCCGGCCGCAAGAAAGGCCTGCTCTAGCAGATCGTATTTCCCCGGTCCCATCCCGCCGGTGGAGATGGCCAGGTCGCAACCGGTGTCGCTGAGTCGGGCAAAGGTCGCCGCCAGGGCCGTCAGAGAGTCCCTGATGGTACCGAGGTAGTGGGGCGTAGCGCCATATTGGCGGATCATCCCGTCCAGTAGATGCCGGTTGGAGGAGATCTTCTGCCCGGGGCGCGGCCGGCTGCCGGCATCCACCAGCTCGTTGCCGGTACAGAAGTAAGCGGCCCGGGGACGAAGAAACACCGGTAGCTGGCAGTTGCCGGTGGCGGCGATCATCTCCAGATGTCCTGGCTGCAGGACGGTGCCGGTGGCAATGATTCTGGTGCCCAGGGCCAGCTCGCTGCCCGTTTCCTGGATGTAGGATTTGCCGCGGGATGCGGTCCTGACGTCAATCCTGACCCGGCCGTTCTCTTCGCGGCACTCTTCGAACGGAATGACCCTCTCGGCCCGTACCGGTACCGGTGCGCCGGTCATGATCCGCAGGGTCGTTTGCGGCTCAAGCGTTACCTCGTCGGTGTCCCCTGCGCTGATTGTCCCGAGAACCGGCAAGCCCTCTTTGGGGGCCGATCTGGCGGAGATGGCCGAGAGCAGATAGCCGTCGCGCATCGATTGACGGTAGCCGGGCTGCGGCAGCAGGGCGTGGAGGTCTGAGGCCGCGACCCGGGACAGAGCGGCCTCGATCCCCACCGTCTGCTGGGCGGGCGCGGGGATTTCTCTAACAATTGTTTGCAGGCAGGCCGGATGATCGAGTATCATGGTCTCTTCCTTCATTTCGCCGGCGCGTTGTCGGTGGTTCCTGTCAGGGCAGGTTGGTCGGCTGTTGCGAATTTGTATGCAACTATCAGCACGAAGATTTTTGTTGTCGTGCCGAAGAGTTTCATGCTTTGTTGTGGCTGCGGCTATCTGGCCCAGCTATGCTGGTTTATATGAAACTCATCCCAGTACGGAAAGCTCTGTTGCCGCGCTGAAGAGTTTCATGCTTTGTTGTGGCTGAGGCTATCTGGTCCAGCTATGCTGGTTAGTGCCCATCCAGAAACGGCTATTTTATCCTAACTCTTCGTTGTGCTCGAAATTTTATCCTCGGAATATCAGACATATGCCTGCGGTAAAGTTTCTCTCACGCCTCGATTTAGAAGAAAATATCCTGTTTCTGGACAGACACTGGTTAGCATACAGTATGTGGCGCTGTCCGTAGAGAGGAAATTGCATAGTATTTTTCCGATAGACGGTTGGCGTTTGCCGGAGAATCCGGTTATGCTTTTCAGGCCGAGCGTGGTCGATTGCGGGGCGAGGGTGTCTGACCTTACACCGGTATCGACACGGCAGCGGTGGCATCTGTTGTGTCGAAGGTCCGCGGTGATTGTACCAGACAACATTTCAAGAGAACACTGTGAAAGGAGAAGCATGAAATGAACAAAAAGAGATACCTGGCGGTTGTGGGGCTGGGAGTGTTGCTGGCCCTGCCGGGAGCCGGCTCTGCCTCTGCCAGGCAGGTGACGGTGGATGCCAAGATGCTGGAGCAGCTGCAGCAGCTGGTGCGCGAGCAGCAGAAACAGCTCGACAGTCTGCAGCGGCAGGTCGACACCTTCCAGCAGACGGCGGTGGCTGCCCAGAGCCAGGCCGAGGAGGCCAGGACGGTGGCCGAGGAGGTCAAGACCGCGACGCAGGGTGACAAGACGGTGGTCTCGGGTTCGCCGCGGGTCAAGCTGGCCATTTCCGGCCAGGTCAACCGGGCGGTCAACCTGGCCGACGACGGGGATACTACCGACGCCTACTTCGTCGATAACGACGCCTCCAACACCCGGGTGCGCTTCATCGGCACCGCCGATGTCGCCGACGATCTGCTGTTTGGCTCGACCCTTGAGATTGGTTTTTCCCCCAACAACTCATCGAAGGTGAGTCAGGACCACCAGAGGGATTCGAGCAGCAACGATGTCTACGACGAGCGCGTGGCCGAAATCTATCTCAAGAGCAAGCAGTACGGTAATCTCTACTTTGGCAAGGGCTCGACGGCCTCCGATGGCACCGCCGAAATTGACCTGTCGCACACCGATATCGTTCAGTACTCCTCCTATGCCGGTATTGCCGGGGGGTTGAAATTTCGCCAATCGAAAGGCGACGAACTCTCCGGAGCCAGTATCAATGATGTCTTCAGTAACTATGACGGCCAGAGCCGGCGCAGCCGGATACGCTACGATCTGCCCATATTCTATGGATTCGGGCTGGCGGGCTCGGTTATCAGCGACCGCAGATGGGACACCGCCCTGCGCTGGAACGGCAGCGGCTATGGCTTCGAGGTTGCCTCGGGAGTGGCGCTTGGCTATATCAACGAGGATAATTACAACTATCAATACGATGGCTCGGTGTCGATACTGCATACCGACACGGGCTTGAACTTCACCTTTTCCGGCGGGGCCAGGGAGGCGAAATCGGGGGACAACCCCTATGCCCTGTATGGCAAACTCGGCTGACGGACCCAGTTCTTCCCGCTGGGCGAGACCGCCTTTGGCATCGATTACGGCCATACCGAGCACCAGCACGAATCGGGCGTCGATGGCAGCGACTATAAAGGCGACAGCTATGGACTTGCCGTGGTCCAGAGTTTTGCCGAATATGGCTCCGAGCTCTACTTCCAGCTCCGTCAGTACTCGCTCGAACGTGGCGACGAGTATGACAAGGTCGGCAATATCAATATGGGTACCCTCGGCGTGCGGGTGAAATTCTGATGCGAAATATCGCAAAGAGAGTTCGCGCACGCTCCAGAAGCATTGGCCTCCTGCTCCTGCTGTGGGCACTCTTGGTCAGTGGCTGCACCGGGATCACTCCGGCCAATGAGCCCCTGCGCGACCATCGCGAGGAGGGGCCGACCAGCGGGCTGTTCAGTGGTTCCGCCGGTGAGTTCGTGCTGCTGAGGCCGGCTGACAAACCGGCCGATACGGCTGAAACCGGTAAAGAGGCTGGCAAGGTGCGACAGGGGCAGTCCTCCGACAGGTAGCAACGCATCTGCCGAGTCGGTATCTCGTGTCCGGTTCGGCAGATGCGTTTTCTCCTCTTAACCAGCATGGCTGGACCAGGTAACCTCAGCCACAGCGAACCTTGAAACTCCTCGGCGCGGCAACAGAGCTTTTCGCACTGGCGATTTTCGGATAAACCAGCATGGCTGGACCAGGTAACCTCAGCCACAGCGAACCTTGAAGCTCCTCGGCGCGGCAACGGAGCTTTTCGCACTGGCGATTTTCGGATAAACCAGCATGGCTGGACCAGGTAGCCTCAGCCACAGCGAACCTTGAAACTCCTCGGCGCGGTGACAGAACTCGCCGTGCTGATCAGGTTCATATAAACCAGCATGGCTGGACCAGATAGCCTCAGCCTCAACGAACCATGAAAATCGTCGCCCCGGTAAAGGAATTTTCCGTGCTGACGATTTTCGGATAAAAGCAAGCGAATTCCGTTCTCTCACAGAGGTTGTCAGGTCGATACCTCCCCAGACTTCAATGACCGGTCGGCAATGCGTAAGGTGATCCGCAGGACAGGATGCATTGTGGCAGCGCTTATGGCGGCCGCGCTACTGGCCCTGACGCTTGCCGGGCTGGCCGCCACAAGCTGGCTCGATGACCAGTGGCTTCACCAGCGAATTTAGGCTCTTCTCGCCGAGGCGTCGGGCCTCTCGCTCACCTACCATCATCTCGATATTCGCCTGTTGCCTGCACCGACGCTGATCCTGGAGGATCTGACCCTGGCCGGTCCCGCCATCAAGGGGCAGGTGGCGGCGCTTGCTCTCCTGCCCGGGCCAACCCGGGCCGATCTACATCTCGAGCTCGCTCACAGTCGTTTCACCATTGTCTCGCCCACGGGCCACTTCGTGGGGCAGGGGGTGTCCCTGCAGGCTGATCTGCGTCGCAATGGCCTGGCGGAGGCGACGGTTGAGCTGCGGGGTCACTGGCCAGGATGGGCGCTGGTCAGCGGGGCGATGACCAGTCGTTACAGCAGCTTGAGCTCGATCTGCAGGGAAAACTCGCCGATGAAACCCTGACGATCGAACTGAAGCGGCTGGCTCTGGCCCGGCCGGCGCTGAGTGCAAGCGGCAGCTCGAGTTTTTCTGCCGGAGGACTCAGGCTCGCTCTGACCGGAGAGGGCATCGATGTGGCCGCGGTCCGCACAACGGCCATGGCGATCGGCGGGGATATCGCACCAGTTGCCCAGCTGTTTCGCTACCTGGTCGCCGGTACGGTCACTCGGCTCGTTTTTTCGGCCGCAGGCACCACTCCCGCCGAACTGCTGAGCCTTCACCACCTGCAACTCGAAGGGCATCTGCAGGCTGGCCAGATCGCCGTTCCGCAAATCGATCTCGAACTGGCCGAGGTCAGCGGTGACTGGCGGCTGGTCGACGGGGTGCTGCAGGGCCACAACCTGGCGGCGCGACGTGGCAGAACCACCGGAGAAAACGGCACCCTGGCGCTGGGGTTGGCCGGCGGCAGCGATCTCTTTTCCCTGAAGATGCTCCTCGATGCCGATCTGGTCGAGATGAGAGAGATGCTCATCCGGCTGCTGCCAGATACCAGGCTGGCGACCCAGCTTGGCAGGGTGTCGAGGGTGACGGGGCATGCCAGGGGCTGGCTCCTCCTGGGTGAGAGCTTCTCTACTCTGACAGCCCGGCTCGAACAGGTCGCTCCGCAGCTCTCCCTGCGTCATCCGGCCCTGCCATTTCCAGTGGCGGTCGACGGCGGGCAGCTGGATTATCGCGACGGTAGCCTGGTGCTGCACCACCTGGACGGCAGCTTCGGTGCTTCCAGGATTACCGGGTTGTCGGGGATCATCGACTGGCGGCGGTCGCTGACCGTCGATATCGCTGGCGATTCCCTGCAGCTGCTGCTCGATGAACTCTTTCCCTGGCTGAAAAGACAGCCTGGAGTCAAACGATATCTGGCCGGGGTGGTGGCGGCGACGGGCAAGGTGGCAATAGAGAAGGCATATCTTTCCGGGGCCATGGACCGCTGGGCCGCGAGCCGCTACGGGCTGTCTGCCCGGGTGGAGGGCGGGGTGTTGCGCACCACCGGCCTGCCGGGCGAGGTGAAAATTCCCCAGGCCGTGCTGCGGGTACAAGACAGAGAGCTCTCCTGGCAGCAGGGCACGGTCGCCTGGCAGGAGAGCCTGTTCGAGGTGAAGGGGGGCAGGGTCAGGGGCGGCGAGGTCGAGGTGAGCGTCGATGGTACCCTCGGCCCCGAAGCCGCCGGCTGGCTGATGGTGACCGGCAAGGTGCCGGCAAAATACCAGGTCAAGGCCCCGCTGAGCCTCAGCACCATGCGACTGTGGCGAAATGCGGCGAAGGCGATCGGTCTGAACGGTGAGGTGCGCCTTGCCTCCGGGGTGGTGGCCCATGTCGATGCGGCCCTGCATGGCTCGGATCTGCAGGTGCGACAGCTGACAATCGCCGGGGGCGGTGCCGAGCGGGCCCAGCTGGAATACCGCCAGAGGGGCGAAGACTTCACCGTGAGTTTTGCCGGTGCGCTGGACGATGAAACGCTCCAGAAAATTTTTACCACTCTTCCTTTTTCTACCAGGGGGCGTATCGCCGGAGAATTTACGGTCGATATGCCCGGCCAGAAAGATATCCGGCCGAACGTCTCGGGGCGGCTCAACGGCTCCGACTGGCAACTGCCTCTGCCCGGGGGCGGTTCTCTCTCACTCGCTCGCGTCGCCTTGCAGGCCGAGGGCGCCAGGGTGACGGCGGCGGCAGAGAATCTGCGCTGGGGGGATTATCTGGTCAGCCCGGTGCGGGGGACGGTCGAGCTGCTGTCCCGGGGAATTGCGGCGAATGTCGAACAGGCCGAGTTCTGCAGTATTCCCATGACGGGCACCGGGAGCTATGGAGCGGGTGTCTACGCCCTCGAGGCCGAGGTGGCGGGCAGAAATCTCCACAGCGATTCGGTCTATACCTGTCTGACCAGAGGGCTGGCGCAGCTGACCGGCACGGTCGATGTCCGTGCCAGGATAGCCACCAGGGGCCCTGTGGAGGGGCTGGTTGCGGGCATCAACGGGCCGGTGACGTTGCATTTTCGTAACGGGTTGATTAAGAAGGACAGGGTGCTGGCCGCGGTCCTGGCGGTGCTCAACGTCACCGAGATCGTCAAGGGCCGGCTGCCGACCTTTGCCGCCGACGGATTTCGCTTCAATGAGATCGAGATAGATGGGGTGTTCAGGGCCGGCATACTGGAGATTGGGACCATCAGGATGGATGGTGAGGTGCTCGATCTGCTGGGACAGGGGGCGATCGACCTCAACAGGGGAACCATCGATGTACAGCTGCTGGCCGCCCCCTTCAAGACCGCCGACTCGGTTATCCGCCATATCCCGGTGGTGAACTCTCTTCTCAACGACAGCCTGGTGGCGATCCCCTTGAGCGTTTCCGGGAGATTGACCGATCCCGAGGTGCGGGTGATGTCGCTGTCCTCGGTCAGCAGGAGCCTGTTGGCTCTGGCGGAAAGGACAGTGAAGCTGCCACTGAAACTCATCCGTTCGCTGCTACCGGGAAAGTGATCGGAACCAGGCCGGGGCCGCCGTTCGCAGGCGCGCATCAGGTCTTGAATACAGGTTGCCGAACCCCGAACTGTACCCGTTCGGCGACGAGGAGAGCCACTATGCTGGTGAAAATTGCGATAACGATAGCCATGATCGTCCTGACCACGGCGGTGCATGCTGGCGGAATGATGGGTTCGCTGTGGGTGATGCGCTGGCACGACCGGCAGCGGAGGGCGCACTGGTATCTGCATCCCGTTTTCCGGGTCAGCGGCATCGTGGTGGTGATGTTTGGCATTTCCCTGGTCGAGTCGTGTTTCTGGGCCCTGTCGTATGTGCTGCTGGGAGCCATCGACTCCCTGGAGGCGGCGGTCTATTTCTCCATGGTGACCTATACGACGCTGGGCTATGGTGATGTGGTCCTCGGGCCTAACTGGCGCCTTCTGGCCTCGTTTGAGGCGGCCAATGGGATTGTCATGTTCGGCTGGACCACGGCCATCGTCATGGCCGCGATACGGCATATCTATCTTGAGGAGGAGCATATCACCAGGGTGGGTTGAGCCCGGTCTGGCGTCTCTGTACCGAGATCTTTTGTCGTGACGGCAGAGGCTGGGTGGTCAATCCGGCCCCTGGAGTTGTCGTTCACGCCGCTTTTTCTCCCGGCGAACGGTCATGAAGTGGAGCAGTCCCTGGGCGATGCCGTAGACGATGGCTGCGGCGACGACCCCGACCACGACACTGCCGATGCACAGGGGCAGAATGATCTCGCCACCGAGGCTTAAGACGCTGTTGAACTGGTCGAGCAGGTCCCACATCTTCAGGGTCAGCAGATTGAGCGCCAGCTGCTCGAAGGTATGGTAGACTTCGCCCACTGGTGGCCCGGGCCAGAAAAAGGTGCCGATCAGGTAGTTGAAGGCGTAGATCGGCGCCATGGTCGCGGCGTTGGTGATCCAGACCATCAGCAGTGCGGCCGGGCGGTTCAGGTTGAACAGGGTCGCAAAGAAAATTGCGATACCGATCTGCAGACCGAGGGTCGGGGTGAAGGCGATAAAGGTGCCGAGAGCGAAGCCACCGGAGATGGCTCGGGGGGATTTGCGCAACAGCACCAGCCATTTGAAGAATTTTCGATAGGGTATGACGACGCGTTGCTTTTTCATGATTGGGGAACCCGCTTGCTCATGCCCATCCAGAAACGGCTGTTTTCTCCTCGGAGATAAGCGCAGACTCCAGGCAAGCGCAGACTCCGCTCTCGATTCTATGGTTTTATCCGAAAATCGCCAGTGCGAAAAGCTCTGTTGCCGCACCGGGGATTTTCATGGTGTGTTGTGGCTGCGGTTACCTGGTCCAGCCATGCTGGTTTATCCGAAAATCGCCGACAAGGAGTCGTTGGCACTTCCTCGGGATTTTCATGGTTTGTTTGTGGCTGCGGTACCTGGTCCAGCCATGGTGGTTTATCCGAAACTCATCAGCACGGAAAACGCTGTTACCGCGCCGAGAAGTTTCATGGTTCGTTGTGGCTGAGGCTACCTGGTCCAGCCACGCTGGTTGGGCAAACGTTTTCTCACGCCTTGAGCGAAAAAAATATCTCGTCTCTGGACAGACGGCTGCTCTAGGATGGCATGGCGTGGGGTTTCACTGCGGCAACGCCTCGGATTTTACAGCGGTCAGTCCTCATCGGGCAATAGAATAATTCGCCGGTGCAGGAAAATTCACTCTGGATCTGCACGCCACCGGCTGTGACCACCGGTTGTGACGCCGATACGGCCTTGGCCTCCCGGTGGGTGATTGTCCGGGGCAAAACAGGGTGGTGAGAGTTTTATCTGTTGACAACTCTCGAACATTTGAGCACTTTAGAATCCAGTGCATGTTCCAGTGCATCACGCTTGTCCATCAACCATGAAAGAGCCGCGATGAACGCCTCCCTTGCCGTTATCTCCTCGCCTGCACCCTGCGCTATCTGGCGTCGCTGGCGCAATTTTCGGGCAGAGAGCGGCGGGAGTCGAGCGTAGCGGAGTTCTTTTTCTTGTTTTTTAAAGGCCCATGCGGACCGACTTCAGGTCTGCATGGGCCTTCGTTGTTTATGCGGTTTTTTCAGCCCTATTCAGCCAGCCCCGCAACCCGGAGCCGACTCAGCCAGCCACTACCACAGGAGAAGTCATGCAACAGCTACTGCAGCAACTTTGTGCCGGTTCCACCCCGTTCTGCATCATCCAGAAACAGGACAGCGAGGAGGTGCTGGTCCTGACCGGCGACAATGTCCGTTCACGACGGGTGAGTGATATCCCACGCGTTGCGGCCCCGACCAACGGGCGATGCGTCTACGACACCATCAGCGTGGTGCCATTTTGCCAGATACGGGAGCGGGGCTATACCGCCCGTGACGACGGTGAGGAGATCCTGACGATCAGGGTCACCGGCCAGCACGAGGTCGATGTCGACAGTCTGCTCGAACTGCTGCCCCAGGAGCGGATTCATCTTCCCGACGGGATCGTCTATGACACCAGCGAGGAGGAGTACGCCGCTATCATCCGTGATATCGTCGAAAAGGAGATCGGTAACGGCGAGGGGGCCAATTTCGTGATACCCCGTAACGCCAGCGGGCTGATCGAGGATTTCACCATCGGCAAGGCCCTGACCATCTTCGCCTCGTTGCTGCGCAACGATTATGGCACCTATTGGAAATATATCTTTTACGACACCTCACGTTATTTTATCGGTTCGACCCCGGAGAGGCACCTCTACGTCCAGAACGGCCGGGTCAAGATGAATCCGATCAGTGGCACCTTTCGCAAGGATAAGGCCTGGGGGTCGCGAACGGCCTTCAAGGCCGATCTGCTCACGTTCCTGACCGATGGCAAGGAGATCAACGAACTGTTCATGGTGGTCGACGAAGAGCTGAAGATGATGGCCAAGATGTGTGACCGGGGCGGGGCGGTGGTCGGCCCGCTGCTCAAGGAGATGTCGCGGCTCATTCATTCGGAGTATCTGCTGGCCGGGGACAGCGACAAGGATATCTTCGAGCTCTTTATCGATTCGATGTACGCGGCCACGGTGGTGGGCAGCCCGGTGGAGAATGCCTGTAACATCATCGCCAGGTACTCACCTGATTCCCGACGCTATTACGGCAGCGCGATGATGCTGGTGGGCCGGGACGAAAACGGCCGGGATTTTCTCGACTCGCCGATCACCATCCGCACCGTCGAGATCGATACCGGAGGGCGCATGCACGCCAGCGTCGGGGCCACCCTGGTCAAGGATTCAGTGCCAGAGGAGGAGGTGCGGGAGACGGCGGCCAAGGGGGCGGCGCTCTTCGCCTCGATCCTCACCCCGGAGCACCAGGAGGTCGAGCCGCCGATGCTGATGCGGCTCTACAATGACGACGAGATCATCGAGACCATGGTCCGTCGCAACCAGAACCTGTCCAACTTCTGGTTCTTCAAGCAGGAGGGCGACCGCCAGAGCTTCGGCGGCAAAGACGGGGGGGCGGTGCGGATAACCATCATCCACAATGAGGACGATTTTGTCTATATGCTGCGGCATATGTTCACCTGCATGGGGATCGTCACCACGATGGTCCGTTATGATGCCTACGATTTCAACCTGGATACCAGCGATATCACCCTGCTGGGACCGGGGCCGGGCAATCCCAACGATTCGGAGTCTCCGAAGATCATCAAAAACAGAGAGATTGCCGCACGACTGGTCAACAGCGGCAAGAAAGCGCTCTTCATCTGTCTTGGCCACCAGATCCTCTGCCGAAATCTCGGCTTTGAACTCCGACGCAAGGCCAAGCCGCTGCAGGGCTCGCAGTTGCGGGTCAACCTGTTTGGCAAAGAGGAGTTGGTCGGCTTCTACAACACCTTCGCGCCCCAGGCGGCCGAGATCCTGCCGGAGTACGAAAAGGCGATCCTGCCAGAGTTGAACGAACTGGTGGCGATACGGGGAAAACACTGCATCGGTTACCAGTTTCATCCCGAATCCCTGTTGACCAAGAACGGGTTCGTCATTTTGCAGGATTCGATTCGGCACCTGCTGCAAAACAGCTGAGTCGGACAAGGCCCGGCAGCAGGGCCCAGCCGCCGCGGCGTGATGGAAATTGCGCCTCTTCGGATGGGCCAGCCGGTTGTCCATGGAATGAGGGGGCGGTCTCAGCTGAGATTGGTGGACTTCCAGATTGTCTCCAGATTCAGGGCCTCCACCAGATACTGCTCCCAATGCTCCCTGGAGGTAATTTCCCCATATCTATCATGGTATTCTTTTGTTATGATCTCCTTGAGACGGTTACTGGTCAATCGCCATTCGATCGCCAGGTCGTTTCGCTGTTCGGGTGTCATGCGTTCTCCTGCTTCGATTACTGGAACGGGTGGGGGCGGTTGCCCTTTGCAACGGTCGGCCGTCGTGCATCGCCTTGTCGACGGTGATGAAATGGCTGTCGGCACCAGGCAGATATTCTACATCCCGTTTCTTGCAAATAGCTGAACAGCGAGAGCAACGGGGAGTTCAACGAGAAAAATGTAGCTGTCACGGAAATATGGGGATATTTTCAAAGTTACGGCCCAAGACGTTACAGCAGCGGAGTGTGGCCTACCTGATGCTGCCGACGCTGCTGGTTCTGCTGATCACCGGTACTGTCAGCCTCTATCTGATCCGTCAGGCCCTGCTGGGGCAGTGGGAGCAGGCCGCTCTCGCCAAGATGCAGACCGTGGCCAACGAGGTCGATAACCGCCTGCGTCGACCGAAACGGCTCTTGGCCCTGTTGCAGCAGACCGAAGGAGATCTGCGTTATCGGCCGATATCCCAGTTCCTGCTCGATCAGCTGCGGGAGATCGACGGCGTCATCCAGGTCAGTGTCGTCTGGAACGAGACCGGCAACGCCATCCGCGAGGCCGCCGCGGGCCATATGAGCGGGATGAGCGGGAGAATGCTGCGCCGGACCAACTCCCTCGAGGTGACGATACCGACCTATGATACCGAATTCAAGGGGAAGACCGTTTCGTTGATGGGCGAGTTGAAGGATGCCCAGGAGCAGGTGCTCGGCCATATCGAGGTCAAGATATCGTTCTTTGATCTGATCGATTCGATGACCAATGCCGCCTGGTGGGACGGGAATAGGGCCTATCTTGTCGATATGAAAGGAAATGTCCTGACGCGGGTAGCGACCTCCGGCGACGAGGAGGTCTCTCAGGTCGTCGATAACGATTTCGGCAAGGTGAGCGAGGTCGAAAAGAGGACGCTCGTGGCCATGCAGAAGAGCGATGGCGGCACGGTTTTCGGCAGGGGGCTGCTGGGGAGCGAGGTGAGTTCCTTCTATCGTCTGGACGAGGCGCCATGGACCATCGTCGGGATTGTTCCCGGAGAGACCGCCTTCCAGTCTCTGCGCAGTTTCCGGGATTACTATTTCACCACCGTGACTCTCGGGGCGGTGGTGGTGTTGAGCCTCATCCTCACTATTGCCGGCAATGTGGCCAGAAGGATCGAGCAGGTCTCCAGGGCGGCCAATGATCTGGCCCGGGGTGAATTCGGCGAACCGCTGCTGGCCGACAGGAGTGACGAGGTCGGCGATCTGGCCAGAAACTTCAATATCATGACCAGGCAGCTGCGCGAGCGGCTGGAGCTGCAGCAGGCCATGGGGATGGCCCGTGAGGTGCAACAGAACTTCCTGCCGCAGTCGAGCTATCGGGCCGAAGGGGTCGCTGCCAGCGGTCGCAGTCTGTACTGCGAGGAGACGGGTGGAGACTATTTCGATCTGCTGCCCGACAGAGACGAGTCCCGGCGTATCCAGGTCGTCATCGGTGATGTGGTGGGGCATGGTATCGGGGCCGCGCTGCTGATGGCCTCGGTTCGGGCCCTCATCCGCAGTCAGACCTCGCTGGCCGACTCGCCGGCGGCAGCGATCTGTGGAGTGAACGAGATCCTCTGTCGTGATACGGAAAAATCGAGCAATTTCGTCTCACTCTTCTATCTCGTGATCGATCGGGAAGCCGAGCGGCTGCAGTGGGTGCGTTGCGGCCATGATCCGGCGATCGTCTATGATATCGATACCCATGACTTTTTCGAACTCGATGGTGAGGGAATAGTGCTGGGAATTGATGCGGACTGGCCCTTTCAACACTCCACCATGGATATCACCGAGCGGCGACTGCTGATCCTGCTCGGCAGCGACGGGGTCTGGGAGGCCGAGAACGAGCAGGGCGAAAAATTCGGCAAAGAGCGGCTGCGCTCGATCATGGCCGACAAGGCGCTGCAGCGTCCCGAAGAGATCGCCACGACCGTGATCGAGGCGGTGCAGAGGTTCCAGGGCGAGCGTGAGCAGGAGGATGACATTACCCTGGTCATAGCGCAGATAGGAGAGCCACAAAGGGCGTGAAAACAGAGCGTATGGTCGGACAAGGCACGGAAAAAAAAGAAGACGTGGCAATTCCTGTCACCGAAAAATCGCTGTTTTACTGGGTGATCAAGGACAATGTCGGTCTGCAGTTGCTCATGCTGGTTCTTATCCTGGCCGTGGTCGGTTTCCGGGTGGTGCCGCTGGAGATGCAGAAGCGGATCGTCAACGAGTCGATCGCCCTCAAACAGTTCGACAATCTTATTTATTACTGCCTGATATATCTGACCTCGGTGGCGATGGCCAGCGGTCTGAAACTGGCCATCAACTATCTGCAGACGGTGGTGGGGGAGAGGGCCATGCTGGCGATGCGCCGGGAGCTGTATCGCCATACCCTCACCCTGCCGCTCTCCTTTTTTCGCAAAACCCAGCCCGGGATGGTGGTCTCGTCGCTGATCAACGAGCTGAGCACCGCCGGTACCTTCGCCGGTATGGCGCTGACCTCCCCGCTCACCAATATCCTCACTCTGGTGGCGTTTGCCGTCTACCTGCTCTGGCTCAATTCGGTCCTGGCCCTGGCGACTCTCGGTCTTTACCCGGTCATTGTGTTCCTTTTGCCCTGGCTGCAGAAAAAGGCCAACGCGGCCAACGCCTCGAGGGTCGATCTTTCACGGACCCTGTCCAGCTTCATCGCCGAGTCGGCCACCGGCATCCAGGAGGTCCAGGTCCACGGGGCCTACCGTCAGGAAAACAGCAAGTTCGGCAGGGTGGCGACCCTGCTGCAGAAGGTGCGGCTGCGTTGGAGCTTTCTCCGTTTCGGCATCAAGACCGTCAATAACTTCTTTGTCAGTCTCGGGCCGTTCGTGGTCTTTCTGTTCGGCGGTTACCTGATCATGCGGGGTGAGCTGGAGCTTGGAGCGATGGTGGCCTTTCTCACCGCCCAGGAAAAGCTCTACGATCCGTGGAAAGAGCTGATCGATTACTACCAGGTCTATCAGGACGCCCAGGTCCGCTACTACCGGACCATGAACCAGTTTTCGGCCTCGCCAGATTTCGATCCCGAATACGTGTCGCCTACCCCCCACATCATGCAGGGCAAGATCGAGGTCAAGGACCTGGTCTACGAAACGGACGAGGGGGTGCGGCTGCTCAAAGGGGTGAGTTTTGCCCTTGAATCGGGAACCCATCTGGCGGTGGTCGGGTTTTCCGGCAGCGGCAAGTCGACCCTGGTCCAGTGTATTGCCCGGATGTACAAGTATACCGAAGGTTCGATTCTTTTCGACGGCCAGTCGCTGCTGGAGCTGAGCAACCAGGATATCGTGCGGGGAATCGGCTACATCTCCCAGAACCCCTTCGTCTTCTCCGGCACCATCCGGGAGAACCTGATCTACGCCGAGCGGGCGATGGCTGAAATCGGCACGGTCGCGGCAGATGGGGTGCACTACACGGAGCCGCGGCTCGACAGGCTCATCTATGTCCTGCAGCAGGCCGGTCTCTTTGTCGATGTGATGCGGTTTGGCCTGGAAAGCACCCTGCAGCAGAACGATGCGGAGATGGTGGACAAAATTATCCGTATCCGCGAAAAATTCCGGAAAAATTTTGGCAGCCGGCTGGCGGATTATGTGGAGTTTTACCAGCATGACCGATTTCTGTACTATTCGACCATCGCCGATAACATTTTTTTCGGTTTCTTCGTCGATCGCAGTGCAGGTATCGATGATATCGCCAGACACGATGACTTCCTGGCCTTTATCGACTATGCCCAGCTCCGCCAGCTGCTGCTGGATCTGGGGGTGGAGCAGGCTCGGCAGACTATCGATATCCTTGAAGGATTTGAGGACGACGATACCTTCTACTCGTTCAGCCCGGTGCCGGTGGGCGGCCTGGATCAATGCCGAGACGTGCTCAAACGATTGCAGCGTGCCGGCAGGGTCTCCGCGCTTCGAGAGCCCGATCAGGTGTATCTGCTGAAGTTGGGGCTGGGGTTTATTCCCGGCGTACATAAAACGGCGACGCTCACGCCCCAACTCGAGGCGGCGATCCTCGGTGGCCGGACTGCCTGGGTGGAGTGGAGTGGCAGCCATTATCCCGGTCATTTCAACTATTACCAGGAAAGTGAATATATCTATGGGCAGTCTATTCTCAACAATATCTTTTTTGGTCGGGTCCGCACCAGGTTGAGCCATGCCCAGGAAAAGATCAACCAGGCGATCATCCAACTGTTGATCGAGGAGGATATCCTCGAGACGATTGCCGGTATCGGCATGGATTTTCATGTCGGCTCCATGGGGGACAGGCTTTCCGGAGGGCAACGCCAGAAGCTGGCCATCGCCAGGGTCTTGCTCAAACAGGCGAAAATTGTCATCATGGATGAGGCGACCTCTGCCCTGGACAACAAATCCCAGGCCCGCATCCAGCGCCTTTTAGAAACCCGCTGGAAGGGAAAACGTACCGTGATATCCGTGGTACACCGCCTGGACACGATTCGCGACTACGACAGGGTTGCGGTGATGAGGGATGGGAAGATCATCGAGTTCGGCGGATATGATGAATTGATGGCTAAAAATGGAGCGCTTTATGAGCTTGTATCAGGAAAACGCTAGTGATCCGGTACCGGAGCTGCAACAGAATATCGAGATTCTGAAAGAGGTACCATTTTTTGAGGGTTTTCCGCCAAAGACCCTGAAGTTACTGGCCTATCTGGCTGTTCGTGGCGACTATGAAGAGGGAGATGTCATCTTTGAACGGGGGGATGATCCGGGTATCGCCTTTGCCATCGTTTCCGGCGAGCTGGCCGTGTATCTGGGCAGAGAGCATGACGAAAAGCAGCTGTGGCGCTATGGTGAAGGAGCCTTTCTCGGCAGTTTCGCGCTGGTCGGTCCGATGGTGTCGCTGTTTACCGTCAAGGCGACGATGCGCACCCGCCTTCTGCTGATCACCCGGGAGCAGTTCACCAAGATACTTGACCAGTACACCGAGCTCGGGCCGCTGCTGCGCAAGGCGATTCTCAGGGAGCTGCAACGCTGGGAGCAGGCCAACATCGATGAACTCGACAGCGATAATCTGCATAAAGTCGGGGTAACCCTATTGTGACGACATGAAGCTCAAGCTGAAAATAGAGGCCACGGCAGACCAGATGACTCTGCTGTGTGCAACGTTGGAGAACCTGCAGAAGTCACTGAAGTGTACCGATCGGCAGATGTTTGAGATCGTTCTGGTGCTCGAAGAACTCATCGCCAATGTGATCCGGCATGGCGGTGGCCGCACGGTCGAGATCGAACTCGACAAAGAGGGGCGAGATCTGCAGATGATCATGTGTGATGATGGCGCTCCTTTCGACCCGACCTCGGTCGCGCCACCGGATACCACCGCGCCACTGCAGGAGCGCTGTGCCGGCGGCCTGGGCATTCATCTGGTAAAGCGTTATGTCGACAGTTTTACCTACCGACGCGAAAATGACAAGAATATCGTCACGGTGACAAAGACGATGTGAAACGAACCCCACAGGGAATTGAGGCTGTGTTATGGAATATACCGTCATGAAGGAAAAGAACACCAATGTAGTCAAGATCGCCGGTCGGCTCGACTCCACCACCTCGCCCGATTTTGAGCAGGGCCTGGTAGAATATCTGGATCCGCCCGCGGGCAATCTTCTGCTCGATTTCAACGATCTGGATTACATCTCCAGTGCCGGCTTACGGGTGGTGCTCAATGCCGCCAAGCGGTTCAGGGAATCGACGTGGAAATTTGCCGCGTGCAATATGCAGGATCATGTGCAGGAGGTATTTGAAATATCGGGTTTCGATAATTTTATACATATCTATAATTCAGTGAAATCTTTCATGAAAGATATTGAAAACTGATTTGATGTCCCGTGCCGTACAGCCCGGAACACTGCCGTCGGCTGGTGGTGGCAGTCGCGATGCCGAGCGCTGGCAGGGGGGAAAAGATGGCCGGCAAACGATGTGGGAGAGAAAGCGATGGCGGAGAGTGACAATGATATAGGCCAGCGACTGGTGAGGATGCTCCAGGAGCCGCAGGGAACGGTGGGCCACGAGAGCTTTGTCAAGGCGATGGAGCTGACCAAGGCCTATGCCAGCTCCGGTTCGGTGACCCATTACAGCGCGGTTGCCAGGACATTTTACGAGCTGTTCGAGATGTTCGAAACCGGCCGGGACCCCAGAAAGAAATGATCCCGCCCCTGGTGCTCTGTGGCCTATCCTCTGTTCGGGCCCGCCTGAGTCGCCGGGCTGCCAGGCCGTGCTCCGGTCCGCCTGCCGCGAGCTGCCGTGCGTCTTATGTCTTTAGGGTGGAAAATCCGGGGTTGCCAGGAGCTGATGTGGTCGGCTCAGAGCTGGGGCAGACGGCGTCTCAGGTAGCGGGCCAGATCTCCCTTGCCGCTCTGGTGCCAGCGGAGCAGGCAATTGAGGTACGCCATGTTTTTGTCGATGAATTCCATGTACAGATCCCGATCCAACTGGTGACGGCTCTGAAAATGAAAACGCATGAAGCCGCAGACGTTACCGAACCCCTGGCGGAGCCGTTTTTCGATCACCTGGTGATAGAAGGTGGATGTCTGCTGCATCAGAGCCAGGGGCGAAGCGTGCTGTTGGATGCCGGCCTGCCGCTGCTCCCGGTAGAGGATCGGCAGCCTTTCGATGTAGTATCTGTCGGCCATCTGGGCGAGGATATCGGCGGTGCCCAGGGCATAACCGGCCAGGCGGGTCGACTCCGAGGCGAAGTCGAGTTGCCTCGGCTCGATGGCCAGGTTGGTGCTGTTGATGATCGGGGCGCAGTGCCGGGTCAGTTCGGCCTCCATCCCCTGGTCGGCGAGATATTCCCGGCTGAAGACAATCGAGCGTTCTTCATGGTTCTTGAGATGACGCGCGACCGGACCGGCGGAATCCCGGGTGGTGCGCAGCAGCCCCGCGTCGTGGAAATAGGCGCAGGCCACGCTGAGATGGAGCATTTCCGGCGGCAGGGTCAACCCCTGGCTGTGCAGGCCATGCAGCAGGCGCAGGGTTGCCAGGGCCACATCGCGGGTGTGGTGCCAATCGTGATATTGCAGGGTGTTTTTGCGAAATCCTCGGATTTTTCCGGCAAAAATAGACTGCATGTCGTGATGGATCAGGGAGAGGAACGCATCACTCCGGCCGGCGGGGAGCATGGCGCCAAAGAGACTCTGCATTTCAGCGAATGGGTCGGCCGCGACACCCGTCTCCAGAATGCGGCGCAACTGCCGGTTGGTAACGGATGAGGCGCGATCTTTCGCCGGCGATGAAATTGGCCGGGCCGCATCTCTTGGCTCGTGTTTTTTTGGCATATGTCCTATATTGCCCTGGCAAAACAACCACTCGCGCCGTGGCGGTCCCCCCTGACGTGACGGCGGTCAATCACCCGGTGGCAGCGTCTGATCGGATGTTTTTTTTAAAAACCAGACGAAACGATTGAAAACCTTTTAGAAGTCGGTAACCTGTCCCAAGAGGATCAATGTCTGGCCTGCCATGGCGAACTGTACCATGGACGGCATTGCGCTCACAAGGTGTAAACGGGGTCTGGCTCGGTGGGATGCCTCGCTGAGCCGGCGGTGAGGATGGTGAAGGATGGTGCATCAGGGCCGGGCCGGATTGCTCATCAGTTCAGACTGAAGAGACCGGAAACGTGACCGTTCAACAGTACCGAGCGCAAAAGCTCTCTTGAGAGAATGGCTGCTCGTAAGGGGAATGTCCGAGAGTGCCTGTAAGCTTATTGCATTGCAAGGTGGTTGCCAGCAGATATGCAATGGGGTGCACTCGGTTGCAGCGCGTCAATTCAACTCGTCGAGAAAATGGAAAATCCGAAGCATGTCAACACGGTAGTGGTTGTCGATGATGATGAGATGGTGCGGACGACGCTCGAGGCCTTTATTCTGTACATGGGCTACAAGGTTCTTGTGGCCAGGGACGGCAGAGAGGCATTGCGGCTTCTGGAGTCGAGGTCGATCGATCTGGTGCTCTCGGATCTGGTCATGCCGGAGATGGACGGGCTGGAACTGCTCGAGTTCATAAAGGCCAACTACCCGGAAACCGGTGTGATTATCGCCACAGGCTACAGTGATCGGGAGAGCTATGCTGACGTGATACGGGCCGGGGCGATGGATTTCATCAAAAAACCCATCGATCATGCCGAGCTCGAGGCGAAGCTGGCCCGGGCGTTTCGGGAACGGAACATGGTCAGGCTGCTGGAGCAGCAGTCGCTGAGCGATGGGCTGACCGACCTCCTCAATCGTCGAGCCTTCGACCAGAAATTTCCCCTGGAGGTGGAGCGGGCCAACCGTCAGGGCTATCAGCTGTTTCTGGCCTTTGTCGATATCGATGACTTCAAGGAGTACAACAATACCCACGGCCACCACCAGGGCGATGAGGTCCTCGTCACCCTGGCCCGGGTCTTCAACGAGTGCACCCGGACCAACGTCGATCTGTCGTTTCGCCTGGGTGGCGATGAGTTTGCCGTTCTGTTGCCGCAGACCACCGCGGCCCAGGCAAAGGGTATCGTCAATCGGGTCCTGCACAGATTTCGCGAATACATGTCTGGCGCCACCACCCTGTCGATTGGTCTGGTTTCCTGTCGACGCGATTCGACCATATCGACGGAAAAGGATGAGCGGGACATGCGGTTGCGGGCCGATCAGGCGATGTACGATGCCAAGAACGAAGGCAAGGACCGGGTCGTGCTCGGCAAAGTTGACTGACTGCTCACCCTGTCGGCCCTGACCGACAGGATCACCTGGCTGGTGAAGAAAAAAACGAAAAAACGTTGTGGTGTCGTTTCTTCTCTGGCCGCCTGGCTGTCTCTTTATTCCTCCAGCACCTCTTTGCAGAAGTTTCTATCCGGCTCGACCGGGTAGCAGCCATTGAAGCAGGCAAGACAGTAATGCTCCCGGGGCAGGGAGGTCGCCTTCACCAGTCCCTCCAGACTCAGGTAGTGCAGGGAGTCGAGACCGAGATAGGCGGCGATTTCTGGAATGGTCTTGTTGGTGGCGATGAGCTGGGACTCCGAGGGGAAATCTATTCCGTAAAAGCAGCCGTGCCGAGTTGGCGGGCAGCTGACCACCATATGCACCTCTTTTGCCCCCGCAGCGCGCAGGGCCCGAACCCTGCTCTTGCCGGTGGTCCCGCGGATGATGGAGTCCTCGACGATGATGACCCGTTTGTCGCGCAGGAAGTTGCGCACCGGATTCAACTTGACTTTCACATTGAAGTCGCGCATCGACTGGGTCGGTTCGATAAAGGTGCGACCGACATAATGATTGCGGATAACGCCCATCTCCAGTGGCACCCCTGAGGCCTGGGAATAGCCGAGCGCGGCGTAGTTGCCGGAATCTGGAAAGGGCATGACGAAATCGGCCGCGATGCCTGCCTCCTGGGCCAGGATTTCGCCCATCCGCTTTCTGGCCAGGTAGACCGAAGTGCCGAAGATATCGGAGTCGGGCCGGGCGAAATAGACCTGTTCGAAGATGCAGTGGTGGGGCTCCTGCCTGGGCCAGGGGAAGATGGAGCGCATCGTGCCGTTTTCAAGGATCAGGATTTCGCCGGGAGCGATATCACGGATATATTCGGCGTCGACCAGATCGAGCGCGCAGGTCTCCGAGGCGACGATGTAGCCGCCATTGCCGCCGAGCTTGCCGAGACAGAGCGGGCGAAAGCCATCGGGATCACGCGCCGCGATGAGGGTGGTCGCCGTCATCAGCAGCATCGAATAGGCGCCTTTCATCACCGCAAAGGTCTGGCGCAACGCATCGTCAAGTCCTTTGGCCGCGGCCCGGGCCATCAGGTGCAGGACGACTTCGCTGTCCATGGTGGTCTGGAAAATCGACCCCTGCTCTTCGAGGTCGCTGCGCAACTGCCTGCTGTTGGTGAGGTTGCCGTTGTGGGCCACGGCCAGGGTCGTTCCTTTGTGGCTGACCAGCAGTGGCTGGGTATTGATGATGGTGGAGGCGCCGGTGGTGGAGTAGCGGACGTGACCAATGGAGATCGGCCCCCGCAAATTCTGCAGGATCTCTTCTGAAAAAACATCGGGGACCAGTCCCATGTTTTTGTAGATATTGACTTTCTTTCCATTCGAGGTGACGATTCCCGCGCTCTCCTGACCGCGATGCTGGAGGGCGTAGAGTCCGAAATAGGTCAGCTTTGACGAATCTTCATGACCGTAAATCCCGCAGACCCCGCATTCGTGGCTCGGGTAGTGGGACTGGCTGCATCGACCGTTCATTGACATAACGTGTTCCGTTGGCTGGTTACATGGCGGCATCGACATCCGTGAGGTCGGAAGCGGCGGAGAACAGCCGGTTGTCCTCCTCCTGCCAGACCGTCGAACCGTCAAATGGCGAAAGGCACAAAGATCCATCATCCTTGTGCCTTCTGCCACCTCGTCTCTCTCCATGGTCTAAAGCATGTACCGGGAGAATTCAACAAGAAAACGTCTCCTCTCGCCTTTTCCGGAATATCGGTGCCGGCTTACAGAAATGCGATGGCGGCGCCAGGTCGGCATGGCGCTGAACAGGATGCCCTCCGGCCCTCTGTCCTCATGGTCGAGGCGGTGCGGCAACACCGAGAATCAGCTCGGTGACGCTGACCAGATCGTCGAGATGGAGCTGTTCGTCGGTGGTATGCACCTTGTCCATGCCGGTGGCGACGATGGCGGTGGCCAAGCCGAAGCTGTTGAAGATATTGGCGTCGCTGCCTCCGCCCGCCACCACGAAGTCGAGTTTTCGTCCCAGCCGTTGCCCGGCCTCCCGGATGCGGGCAATGACCGGGGCGTCCAGGGCCAGGCGCATGGCCGGATATTCGGCCATCATGTCGATCGCTATCCTGGGGCGGTGGGTGTTGGCGGCCCAGTCGTTGGTCCAGGTCGCTGCGGTTCGGGTGAAGGCCGCCTCTATCTCGGCGGTGTATCGGTTGAGTTTTTCCTGGTTGTGACTGCGCACCTCGCCTTCGACGACGACCTTTTCCGGCACGATATTGGTGGCGACGCCGCCTTTGACGAGACCGAAGTTGGCGGTGGTCTCTTCGTCAATCCGGCCGGCCGGCGCCCTGGAGATCGCCTGGGCCGCCACCTGGATGGCGCTGACTCCGTCCTCGGGGTTGAGCCCGGCATGGGCCGCCACCCCGGTGATCTCTATCTTGAACTTGTTGGCGGCAGGGGCCCCGATGATCACCCGGTCTATGCCGTTGGTGTCGAGGGCGTAGCCGTATTTCGCCTGCACCAGCCGGTGCTCGAGATGCTTGGCGCCACAGAGGCCGATCTCCTCGCAGGTGGTGATGACGATCTCGATCAGGCCGTGGCCGAGAGCGTTTTCCCTCAGCACTGTCATCATCTCGATGAGCGCGGCGATGCCCGACTTGTCGTCGCCGCCGAGGATCGTCGCGCCCCGGCTGGTGAAGATGTCGCCGCTGCGGTCGACCGTAACCCCTTCGCCTGGCTCCACCGTGTCCATGTGGCAGGAGAAGAAGACCCCCTCCACCTCCGGCAGGGTGGCGTTAAAACGGATGATCAGATTGCCCGATTCCGAGCCGGTGGCGGCGGCCGAATGGTCTTCGACAATGCTGTCGGCGCCGAGCGCGGTGAAGACCCGGCGGAGATAGGCGGCGATTCGCCCCTCTTGCCGCGATGGGCTGTCGATTTCACAGAGCTCGATGAAGGTCGTCGCCAGACGCTCGCGTTGAATCAAGGTATGCATGAAAATCTCCCTGAAATGTCATTGGCAAAGGAGTGCGACGGCATGACAGCTGATGCCCTCGCCCCGGCCGGTGTAGCCCATTTTCTCGGTGGTTGTCGCCTTGACGTTGACGGCGCTGCTCTCGCTCCGACAGCTCTGGGCGATGCGCTCCCGGATGGCCGCAAGATAGGGGGCCAGTCGCGGCTTCTGGCAGATGACGGTAATGTCGAGGTTGCCGACCCGAAAACCTGTTGCCGCAACCTCTTCCATGACCTGCTCCAGCAGGCGGATCGAGTAGATATTGGCGTAGCTGGGGTCGCTGTCGGGGAAATGTCCGCCGATATCGCCGGCGCCTATGGCCCCCAGCAGGGCATCGCAGAGGGCATGGGTTAAGACGTCGGCATCGGAGTGGCCGGCCAGCCCCAGTTCATAGGGTATCTCTACTCCCCCCAGAACCAGCTTACGCTGCGGCGCCAGCCGGTGGGCGTCGAAGCCGTGGCCGATGCGGAACCGGGGCGTGGCGGACGAACTGATGAGGTGTTCTGCCAAGGTCAGATCCTCCGGGCGGGTAATTTTCAGGTTGGTCTCCGCTCCCGGCACCAGCGTCACCGGGATGCCGGCCCGCTCGAGCAGCATCGCCTCGTCGGTGACATCGATCTCGCCGGCGGTGGCAAAGGCCGCGCGTAACAGCTCATAGTGGGCGGCCTGCGGGGTCTGGGCCTGCCACAGGCGACTGCGGTCGACGGTGGCCGTTATCTGGCCACTCTCGTCACTGCGCTTCAAGGTGTCCTTGACCGGGATTGCGGCGATCGCCGCCCCGTGCCGGCGGGCGCCATCGATGACGCGATCGATGACGGCGGGGTCTATCAGTGGTCGGGCGCCGTCGTGGACCAGGACGATTTCGGTGGTCGGGTCCAGCGCGTTCAAGCCGGCTGCAACCGAGTCCTGCCGTCGCCTGCCTCCGGCGACCACGATGGAGAGGTCGCTTACGAGGTCATGTTCCGCCAGCATCTCCCTGGCTGCCGCCAGCCAGGCCATCGGCACCACGGTCACCGTCATGGCGATGGCCCGATGGTGGTGAAAGGCCCGGACCGTGCGGACCAGAACCGGCAGGTCACCCAGCTGGTGAAACTGTTTGGGCCGGTCGAGTTGCATCCGGGTGCCACGGCCCGCGGCGGCAATGATGGCGGCGACAGATCTGGGCATGGTCGCAGGGTTTGGGGAAGAAAGAATGGAGTGGGCTGTAAGCCGAATTCTGTACCCCTTGCGGGGCCATGATCATTTAACTGGGACGCCGGTCGCCCAACGCCTCGTGCAACCTACCCGGAGATCTCGGACGGGCCGCCCTCAAACATCTCCCTATTTGGTCTTGCTCTGGATGGGGTTTGCCGTGCCTTCCCTGTCACCAGGGAAGCGGTGAGCTCTTACCTCGCCGTTTCACCCTTACCTGATTCGATCAGGCGGTCTGTTTTCTGTGGCACTTTCCCCCGGTCGCCCGGGGTTCGGGTTACGAACCATCCTGCCCTGCAGAGTTCGGACTTTCCTCTCCGGCGTCGGGCCGGAGCGATCATGCACCCACTCCAAAGGTGTATTTTTTTTTCGTGTAGTTTTTTTCTGGGTGACAGTCCGGTCGGCGGCCCGATACGGCAGAGGGGGCCGGCGGTCGTCATCACCTGGCTGCGGTTCTATTCCTGGTCGGCCACCGGCTGATGATACACTATGCGCTGACAGGAGGGGCAGTCAAGCAGTTGATCGCCCTTGAGCAGCATATTGTATTTTTGCGGTGGAATGGCCATGAAGCAGCCCTGGCAGACGCCCTGGAGGACATTGGCCACCGCCAGCCCGTTGCGGCGGCTGCGCAGGGTGTCATATTTTTTCAGCAGGCGCGGCTCGACGGTCTTGGCCTGGTTCTGGCGCTCGAGGTCCTTGCTCTTCTTGCTCTTGGTGATGGTCTCGATCGCGGTCCGGACCTTTTCCCTTTCTTCCTCGACCAGTTCCCGTTCGCCTTTGAGCAGGTTTTTTTCCTCTTCGACCTTGGCGATCAGGCTCTCGGACTCTTCCATGATCGCGACGATCCGCTCCTCGCTCTCCTTGATGCTCTTCTTGCCGTCCTCGATCTCTTTTAACAGCGCGGTCTGCTCACGGCTGGTCTGGACCATCATCATCTTCGACTGGCGTTCCTTGACATGACTCAGCCTGTCCTCGGCCTCGCTGTCCATTTCCCGTTTCTGCTTGTCGAGGGCGGCGATTTTTTCCGTCAGTTCGCCGATGCTCTGCTCCCGTTCGGCGAGCGCGGTAATCCGGGCGTCGAGAGCGTTCTGCTCGGCCTTGATGCTGCTGTCGATCGCATCGATCTGCAGGTCAATCTCCTGGAGGGCGATAAGTTGTTCTATGTGTTCGTTCAAGATACTTCTCCTCTTAGGGGTTACGTAGGGGTAAAACGCTTGGACTGCAGCCAGACGAAGGGAGGGCGCTCCTGGGTCGTCTGCAGGATTTCCATGGCCCAGCCATTGTCGGTGGCCAGCCGGGTCAGCTTGTCGGCCAGCAGCCGGACAGCTCCCTGCTCGGTCCCGTAATGGCTGCCGTCGATGATGCAGAAACCACGCTCTTCGGCCCAGCGGGCGATGTTGTGCTTGACCTCCGCGGTGAGATAGACGTCGGCGCCTGCGGCATGGGCTGCCGCCGCGAAATCAGAGCCGCTGCCCCCGCAGACCGCGACCTTTTTCACCGTGGCCGGCAGCGGACCTGCGACCGGTAGTACCGTGAGGGCGAGGGCCTTCATCACCCGATCGACAAATTCAGCGCCGCTTTGTGGCTGCGGATAGACTCCGATCCGGCCGGTCCCGGTTCCGGTCATGCCGGCAAACGCCGAGGGAACCAGTGGCCTCAGCTCGACCAGACCCAGTTTGGCGGCGAGGATGTCGCTGACGCCTTCCGGGCTGCTGTCGAGGTTGGTGTGGCAGGCGATCATCGCGATCCCCCCTCCCAGTGCCTTGGCGAGGATTCTCCCTTCCGGGCTGCCGGTGTCGATTCTGGCAAGGGGCTTGAAAATGACGGGATGATGGGTGATGATGGTGTCGGCGCCGCGGGCGATGGCCTCGTCGATCAGGACGGTGGTGGGGTCGAGGCCGATCAGGACGGTACTGACTGGCTGGTCGGGAGCGCCCAGCAAGAGTCCTACATTGTCCCAGCTTTCCGCCAGGTCAAACGGTGTCTCCTTGTCGAGCGCGGCGAGTATGTCCTGGATTCTGACTGTCATGAGCGAGCTCTGCAGGGGGAAGCGGAAAATAAAAAAAGGCACAACCCCTGGAGGTTGTACCTTGGTCTTTCCTTCGCCCGAGACGTTGCAGCGTGTTCTGGGCTCAATCGGTCAAAAAGGGCCGGGAGAACGCCCGCCCTGGATGTTTTTGAAAAATCTGTAGCTCTCAACGAACCGTGTAGTGTTACTCGATTTCCTGTTATGGTGGGCGCTGTAGGACTCGAACCTACGACCGACCGGTTATGAGCCGGTGGCTCTAGCCAACTGAGCTAAGCGCCCTCTTTCGATGAAACATGCTATATAAAACGTATTTTCAACAAAAGTCAACTAAAAAGGAAAAGGAAAATCTGGCGAATTCCCGGACGCCCGGCCCAGACCGTCAGTGTGGAAAGCTCTGTTACCGCGCCAAGGAGTTTCATGTTTCGTTGTGGCTGAGGCTGCCTGGTCCAGCCATGCTGGTTCATGAGAAATTCGGGCTTGACCCCTGCGGGGTGGCAAGCCGGGCAAATGTGCTTAAATTTCTCGTTGTTTATATGAAACTCATCGGTACGGAAAGCTCAGTCACCGCGCCGAGGAGTTTCATGCTTCGTTGTGGCTGAGGCTCTATGGTCCAGCCATGCTGGTTCGTTGCTGTGTACCGCCGTACCTGTGAACGTCCCTGCTGCGGTGCCGACGAGAGTGCCGGTACTCCCGGGTTGCCCAGACATGCGAGGTGTTTTCCGATGTATAACAATCTGCTGCTCTTTCTCGCGGCCATCTTCCTCTTTGCGCTCGATTCGGTTCCGGACGCGCCGCTGCTGCCGCCCTGGTGCGGCCTGGCCGTTTTTCTCGCCAGTCTGGGCGGCTTTCACCTGCTGGCCCGTCGTCTGTACAGCCGACCTCTGGCGATGATCGGCTCCGGCTATTTTGCCACGGAAAAGCGACTTTCGGTTCTGGCCCTCCTGTTCTACGGGGTGGGAGCTCTTTACCTTGCCGACGGCAAATATTATCTTGCGGCCCTTCCCCTGGCCAACCGGTTGCCGGCGCTGGTGAGTGTCGCCGGGCTGGTCCTCTTTTTTGGCTATCTGGTCATCATGTGGCGGGTGGCGCGACCCTGTTATCAGCTGGTTTTCGCAAGACGGTATGCGCCCCTGGCCTTCATTGTCGCCAACATCAAGGTCAATCTGCCCATCGTGCTGCCCTGGCTGGTGCTGTCGCTGGTCTATGACCTTTTGTCACTCTTGCCCTTTGCCAGTGTCCGGGCGATGCTCGCCTCCCAGTGGGGCGATCTGGTCTTTTTCTGTGTCTTTGTAGCCTTCATCCTGGTGTTCTTTCCGCCAATGGTGCGACGACTCTGGGGCTGTCGCCCCTTGCCCGACGGTGAGTTGAGGGGGGAACTGGAACGCTTTTGCCGCCAGCAGAATTTTCGGGCCAATCTCTATCTCTGGCCGCTGTTCGAAGGCAAGGCGTTGACCGCCGGAGTCATGGGCGTGCTGCCGGGCTTACGCTACATCCTGCTCACCCCGGCGATCATTTCGGCCATGGATCGCCGCGAACTGAAATCGGTGGTGGCGCACGAAATCGGCCATGTCAAATGCCATCATCTGCTGCTCTATGCCCTGCTCATCGGCGGTTTCAGCCTCGGTTCGTCTTTTTTCGCCGAGCCGCTCAGTTACTTCATCCTGTCGCGCCAGGCGGTTATAGATCTGCTCGCCGGCGGCGGTATCTCGGCGGAGAGCGCGGTGACCTTTTTGACCGGGGTGCCGCTCTTTGTTCTGCTGCTGCTGTACTTTCGCTATGTTTTTGGTTATTTCATCCGTAATTTCGAAAGACAGGCCGACCTGCATGTGTTGCGGGCGACAGGTGACGCCAGGCCGTTGATGTCCGCCTTTGAGAAGATCGCCCGGTTGAGCGGCAATATTCGGGAGCAGAAGAACTGGCACCATTTCGGCATCGGCGAGCGTATCGACTGTCTCTATCGGGCCCAGCAGCACCCAGACGAAATCGACCGGCACGATCGTAAGGTGCGGTACAGCCTGATCGGTTACGGAGTGGCGCTGCTGCTGGCGGTGCTGCTGGCGCAGCAGGTGCCCACCGAGAAATTCGTCAAGAGCTATCAGGACCGGTATACCGTGGCGCTGCTGATGGAGAGGAGCTCTCTGGAGCCGACCAATCCTCTCTGGCAGCAGTTGATCGGCGATGCGATGATCAGCAGGAAGATGGAGAAGCGGGCCCGTGCCGCCTATGAAAAGGCCCTCGGTCTCGATTCGGCCAACCCGGAAATCATGAACAACCTGGCCTGGTTGCTCCTGACCAGTGAGGATCTCTCTATTCGCGATCCCATACGGGGGCTGACCCTGGCTCGCTCGGCGGCGGCCCTGCACCCCGAAGGCTATGTGCTCGATACTCTGGCGACCGCCTACTGGGCCAACGATATGGTCGCCGCGGCCCAGGCCACCGCGCGCCAGGCCGCTCTCGTCGACCCGGCCAGAAGCCGAATGTATCAGCAGCGTGGCCTGCAGTTTGGCCAGGAAACCTACCAGGAATCGGTCGCCCGACAGCGGCGGGTGCCACAACGACAAGGAGTCGATTGATGCCATTTTTTGGAGCCCACGAGTCGGTGGCGGGAGGGCTGCATCTCGCCTTCGCCCGTATCGACGAGGTTGGCGGCGAGTCGCTGCAGATCTTTACCCGTAACCAGCGGCAGTGGCGGCCCAAGCCGCTCGCCGAGGAAGAGGTTCGGGCCTTTCGGGAGGCACAGGCCGCCCAGCCGCAGATGGTCGTGGCCTCCCACGCCTCGTATCTCATCAACCTGGCCAGCGGCAAGGAGGAACTGCGGCAGAAATCGATCACCGCTCTGGTGCTCGAGTTCGCCCGGTGCCAGGCGCTTGGGGTGCCCTACGTGGTGATCCATCCCGGCTCCCATGGCGGTGATGGGGTAGAGGTGGGGATTGACCGGTACGTTGCCGCTATGGACCAGGCCTTCGAGCGGACAGCGGCGGAGGTGATGCTGTTGATCGAGACCACCGCCGGCCAGGGTACCGGGCTGGGCAGCAGCTTTGCCGAACTGGCGCGGATACGCGACGAGAGCCGGTTCGCCGAGCGGATCGGCTTCTGTATCGACACCTGCCATATCTTCGCGGCGGGCTATGATCTGCGCTGTGCGGCCAGCTATCAGGCCACCATGGCCGAGTTCGACCGGCTGGTCGGTCTTGGTCATGTGAAGTTGTTTCATCTCAACGACTCGAAAAAGGAACTGGGCTCAAGGGTCGATCGCCATGAGCATATCGGCAAGGGCATGATTGGCCTTGACGGCTTTCGCCTGCTGGTCAACGACCCCCGTTTTGCCGGAATGCCGATGACCCTCGAGACCGACAAGGGCGATGACCTGGCCGAGGACCGGATCAATATCGGGGTGCTGCGCAGCCTGGTGGCGGGGTGAGCCGGCACCGGCAGGCATCCGACCGGCCTTGCATCCGACCGGCCTTGCATCCGAGGTGGGAATTCGATAGAATTTTTCACTGTGGGCCTGTTCGCCAATAACTTGGTCAAAATTGCGCTCAGATTTGGGTCAGCTTTGGCAGTGACGACCAGCGCAAAACCACAGGCGTAGCAGAGCTACGTCGAGGATTTTGCGCTTGAGCCGCTGCCAAAGATGGCGTGAAGATGAGATGCAAGATGTTCAAGTTATTTGCTGACAGGCCCTCTTCTCGTTGAGGTGCCCACCACCGCGTCGCGCGGCAGCGCGGCCCGGCCTGCTCGCCTCTGGTCCTTTCACCGGATGACTCACCGTATATGAAATTACTCAACAGCGACACCCTGCTCGATATCCTGGTCCGACAGCGGAAGCTGACCGCCGAACAGCGCCAGTTCATTACCCTGGAAAAGGGCAAGCAACGTCAGAAGCTGCTGCGTCAGTCCCAGAAGGAGCGGCTGGCCGACAGGGTCGAGCCGGATCTGGTCGATATCCTTGTCGCTTTGCAGATGCAGGTCGACGAGAGCGGCGAGGTGCTGGACGAAGAGACGATCATGCGGGCGGTGGGCCGGGAACTGGGGATTCCGTTCAAAAAGCTCGATCCGCTCGATCTCGATATGGAGATCGTCACCAAGACGATCCCCAAAAATTTCGCCATCCGCCAGCTGATCCTGCCGGTGGGCATGCAGGACGGGGTGCTCGAGGTGGCGGTCTACCATCCGGACTGCGATCAGGCCCTGCAGGATATCGAGCAGGCCAACCAGGTGAGAGTCAAATCATGTATCTCCACCAAATCGGATATTCAGCAGATTATCAACGAATTTTTCGGCTTTCAGAAGTCGATCAGCGCGGCCGAGGACCAGTTCGGCGTCGCCGCCGGAGAGAGCCTCTCGGTGGATATCGGCAATCTCGAACGCTATGTGAAAATCTCCTCGGCCAAAGAGATCACCTCCTCGGACCAGCATATCAAGAGCGCGGTCAACCATATCTTCAACTACGCTCTCGATCAGCGGGCCAGCGATATCCATATCGAACCCAAACGCAGCACCACCCTGGTCCGGTTCCGCATCGACGGGGCCCTGCACACCATCTACAAGCTGCCGAGAGCGGTGCATTCGGCCATCGTCTCCCGGATCAAGTTCCTGGCCCGGCTCGATATCGCCGAGAAGCGCCGCCCCCAGGATGGCCGGATCAAGATCGGCATCAAGGGCGAGAAGGATGTGGAGATAAGGGTATCGACGGTGCCGGTGTCCTTTGGCGAGAAAACGGTGATGCGTATTCTCGATCCGGATGTGATTTTTCAGGATATAGGTGAGTTGGGCTTTTCCCGGCGCGATCTTTCAGTCTACGAGTCGTTTATCAACGCGCCCCATGGCATCGTGCTGGTCACCGGTCCCACCGGCAGCGGCAAGTCGACCACCCTCTACTCGACCTTGAAAAAGATCGCCACCCCGGAAAAGAATCTGGTGACGATCGAGGATCCGGTGGAGATGGTCTATGAAGAGTTCAACCAGATTTCGGTGCAGCCGCTGATCGAGGTGACCTTTGCCACCATCCTGCGCAACATCCTGCGCCAGGATCCGGATATCATCATGATCGGCGAGATCCGCGACCAGGACACCGCCGCCCATGCGGTGCAGGCGGCGATGACCGGTCATCTGGTCTTTTCCACCCTGCATACCAACGATGCGGTCTCTTCGGTGGTGCGGCTGCTCGACCTGGGGCTGCAGCCCTTCATGTTCTCCTCGACCCTGCTCGGCTGCATGGCCCAGCGGCTGGTGCGCAAGATCTGCCCCGACTGCCGCACCACCTTCGAGATCGATGCCGGAGAACTGCGACGGATGGGCTTTGCCACCGGGGACGGCGGGCCGGTGACGCTGTCGCGGGGCGAGGGCTGCCGGCATTGCCGGGGGACTGGTTATCGCGGCCGCTGCGGGGTTTTCGAGGTCTTTTCCCTGTCGCCGGAGATTCGCCGGATGATCTCCGCCGGCCAGGCCAGCGACGAGATGCGGCGGGTTGCAATCCGTGAAGGAATGACTACATTACGCGAGGACGCCTGGAGCAAGGTTCGGGCAGGCGTCACCACCCTTGAAGAGGTTCTCCGGGTTACCTCCGAATAACCAGCAGGGCTGGATCATAATCACCGTCACAATGCGTCATGGAACTCCGAGTCCCGGTAACAGCGTCTGCCGTGCTGACGAGTTTTGCAAAAAGAACGACCAGGGTCAAAAGCGCAGCGATATGGGTATCAAAACAGTCTGTCAGAATAAAAAGGCCTATCACGATTACCACATCGACGCGAAGTTCGAGGCGGGGATGGTGCTGAGCGGGCCCGAGGTCAAATCGCTCAGGGCGGGTAAGGCCAACCTCAAGGACGGCTATGTGCAGATCGATCAGCGGGGGGAACTGCGGATGTATAATGTCCACATCTCGCAGTATATCTATGCCACGCACAACCCCAACGACCCGATGCGGGCCCGCAAGCTTTTGATGCACAAACGGGAAATCAACAAGCTCATTGGCAAGTTGAAAGAAAAAGGACTTGCCCTGATCCCGCTGAAGATCTATTTTAAGGAGAACGGCAGAGCCAAGGTTGAGTTGGGGCTCGCCCGGGGTAAAAGGCAATATGACAAGCGGGCCGCCATCAAGGAACGTGAGAGCGACCGCGACCTGCAGCGCGTCATGCGCCGCGGGCGTCAGGGTGATGTTTGAAAATATGGGGACGAAACGGATTCGACGGGGATGTGTAAGCTCGTCGTTGCATGCCGAGCTTCTGTCTGCTCGTAAAACCGATGGAACTTCAATTATAATCGCCGACGATTATAACTACGCAGTAGCAGCTTAATAACCTGACTCACTGCCGTCCACCCAGCCTTTGCCCGTATGGCTGGAATTGGGCGTCGACCTAACGGGCTGGCCAATGCTGAAGGTGTCTGTACTTCGGCAGGCGAGAACCTGACAGACTAGTGTTGGATCGCTCTGTTTCCGCGGCAAGTCCAGCGCGAAATTTAAGCCGGAAACTACGCATGTAGATACGAGAGGGGAGCATTTGCGGACGCGGGTTCGACTCCCGCCGTCTCCACCATTTAGAAAAGACAAACCCGTCCACTAACCACGTCCGGTGAGTGGACGGGTTTTGTTTTTCTTCGTATTGTCAGCGACTTACGCCGCTTTCAGGGTGTCGGTGCTACCGCCCCGATCACTCCTTTTTCGGGAAGTCCGTCATACCCCGCTTCTCTTTCGCCTCCAAATTCTCCACATTCTTCCCCCCCCCAGTCTCCGGACCTCGTCCGGTGTCCTGCATTTTTTCCTGCAACCGCTGCTCGGCGATCTGATGAACAGGGATGTTCGAATGCCGCGGAGCACAGGACGTGCGAGAGCGGCCTTCGGCAAACTGATTGATACTTTTCATGACTTGTTCCCGAAGTGAAAGCGGAGTGGGGTTCCATTAAATTGGTTGTTGATGTCCATGGTCGGTCGCTCCTCGTTGTGGGTTCTGCCCTTACTTACCGGGCGGCGGCGGGATATGTCGGCGGGAATTTCAAATTGCCGTGTCACAAGGGAATTTTCACAACGATTTCAAGGTCGCGCTTGACATTTACGGGCCATTGGATGATATATCAAGTGATAAATCGGACATTATGAATGGTGCGCCAGTACACCAGATAGCTTCAGCAAGGAGAAATCCATTGGACGAGCAACACAGCATGGCGAGGCTGGTCCGCGAGCTTCGGGAACTTACCGGTCTGACTCAGGAAAAGTTCGCGGCCAGGCTCGGGGTGACCTTTCCCACGATCAACCGCTGGGAGAACGACCGCGCCAAGCCGTCGCCGCTGGCCCTGGAGAAGATCGAAAGCCTGCTGCGCAGCCTGGGGGACAAGGGCGAGGCCCTGCATAAAGTGTATTTTGGGAAGGAAGTCTGAGCATGGCCCAGCTTGAACACATCGAAGCCATTGAAAAGCGACTCTGGAGCGCGGCGGACACCCTGCGGGCCAACTCCAACTATGCCAGCAATGAATATTTCCTGCCAGTCATGGGCCTGGTCTTCCTGCGCCACGCCTACAGCCGTTTTCTCGGCGTCAAGGATGCCATCGAGGCGGGCTTGCCGACGCGGGGAGGCAAGACCAGGCCGCTGACCAAGGAGGATTTCAGCCAGAAGAGCGCTATCTTCCTGCAGCCCAAGGCTCAGTTCGATACCCTGGTGGCCCTGCCCGACAGCGCCGACCGCGCCAAGGCGATCATCGACGCCATGGAGTCCATCGAGACCGACTACGAGAACCTGCGCGGCGTGCTGCCCAAGAGCGAATATCAGGAGCTCGACAACGCGGTGCTCGGCCAGCTGCTGCGCACCCTCAACCCCGAGGAGCTCAAACGGGTCTCCGGCGATGTCTTCGGCCGCATCTACGAATACTTCCTGACCCAGTTCGCCGACCAGAAGGCCCACGACGGCGGCGAGTTCTTCACCCCGGTGTCGCTGGTCTCACTCATCGCCAACGTCATCGAACCGGCGGGCGGCACGGTGCTCGACCCGGCCTGCGGTTCGGGCGGCATGTTCGTGCAGAGCGCCCGGGTGGTCGAGCGGCGGCACGAGAACCCCACCGAGAAGCTCACCTTCTACGGCCTGGAAAAGAACGCCACCACCATCCGCCTGGCCAAGATGAACCTGGCGGTGCATGGCCTGGAAGGCGATATCCAGAAGTCGATCACCTATTACGAAGACCCGCACGAGCTGCTACGCAAGGCCGACTTCGTCATGGCCAATCCGCCCTTCAACGTGGACGAGATCGACGCCGACAAGGTGGGGAGCGACCCGCGCCTGCCCTTTGGCCTGCCCGGCGTCAACAAGAAGGGCAAGGTCAGCAACGGCAACTACGTCTGGATCAGCTATTTCTACAGCTACCTGGGCGAGCAGGGCCGGGCCGGATTCGTCATGTCGTCCCAGGCCTCCAGTGCCGGGCGGGACGAGGCCAAGGTGCGCCAGAAGCTGGTGGAGACCGGCGACGTGGATGTCATGGTCGCCATCCGCTCCAACTTCTTCTACACCCGCACCGTCCCCTGCGAGCTCTGGTTCCTCAACCGCGCAAAGCCGGAAGCGCACCGCGACAAGGTGCTGATGATCGACGCCCGCAACACCTACCGTAAGGTCACCCGCAAGATTTACGACTTTTCCCCCGAGCAGGAGCAGAACCTCCTGGCCATCGTCTGGCTCTACCGGGGCGAGACCGGGCGCTACCTCGACCTGGTGGCGGGCTACTGCCAGCGGATGCTGGCCGAGGGAGCGGCCTGCTTTACCATGAAAGACGACGCAGGCGAAACGGTCGAACCGCTGCCCGATTTCATCGGAGCGCTGGCCATGCTGCGCGGCAGCATCGAACCGTTCCTCAAGACCCTGGCCAAAGACGCACCCCACATTGAACCGCTGAAGGAACTGGATGACGCCATCCCGCTGTTCAAGTCGGATGTGGAGGCTTTCCGCAAAACCGTCAACGAACAGCAGATGGCCTGGGGACAACAGAAAACCACCAACGGCGAATTGAAAAAAGCGGTGGACCGCCTCGCCACCCTGGCCGAGACCAGCCGCGATCTGGTCAAGCAGACCGACCTGCTCTACAAGCTCGTCTGCCGTCTGATCGAGACCTGCGAGAACGAATGCGACGCACGAGACAACGACGCTTGGGCGGGCCGTGACATCACCCGTGCCCGCAAGGCGGCCGACGAGGTCCGCGCCCTGGCCGTGGAACAGCTCAAGCAGGTGCGCTACTTCTGGAAACAGGCCCATTGGCTCACCGAACGTTTCCCCGAGGCTGAACTGCGCGACGTGGAAGGGCTGGTCAAGTTGGTGGAGCGGGCCGAGATCGAGGCCAACGACTGGAGCCTCACCCCCGGCCGCTATGTCGGCGTCGCGCCGGAAGAAGAGGATGAGGATTTCGACTTCGAGGAGGCCCTGCGCGACATCCGTGTGGAGCTTGAGGACCTGAACGCCGAGGCGGTGCAACTGGCTGCGACGATTAAGAAGAACTTTGAGGAGTTGGGGGTATGAGCTGGGCACCCATGGGACTCGATGAATTGGGATTTGTCAGTCGAGGGCGATCTCGACACAGACCCCGCGATGCCGCCCACCTCTACGGTGGACCGCACCCATTTGTGCAAACGGGAGATGTAAAGCACGCAGGGCTGTATCTGACCGAACACACTCAGACGTACAGTGAAGATGGGTTGGCGCAAAGCCGTATGTGGCCTGCGGGCACACTGTGTATCACCATTGCGGCCAATATTGCTGATACTGCGATTCTTGGTTTCGATGCGTGTTTTCCGGATAGCGTGATTGGCTTTATCCCGGATGACAAAAAGGCAGATGCGCGTTTCATCAAGTACCTGTTCGACGCATTATTGCAGCGCAAGTACAAGCAGTTTACACAGGGGGCTGCCCAGGATAATCTGAGCCAAGCCAAGCTCCTATCGTTGAAGTTCCCGATACCGGGAATAACCGAACAGAAGGAGATTGCTGATGTTATCTCCACCTACGACGACCTGATCGAGAACAACCGGCGGCGGATTCAGTTGCTGGAGCAGGCGGCGCGGCTGCTCTACAAGGAATGGTTCGTCCACCTCCGCTTCCCCGGCCACGAACACACCCAAGTCATCGACGGTGTGCCGGAGGGGTGGGAGAAGAAAACCGCCTTTGAGGTAATGGATGTTCTTAGTGGCGGCACGCCCAAAACAACGAATCCGTCCTATTGGGACGGGGATATCCCTTTTTTCACCCCAAAGGATGCGACCGATTTTGCCTATGCGCATGACACGGAAAAATCCATCACCGAGGCTGGACTAAAGAACTGCAACAGCAACCTTTATCCGAAGGATACCGTTTTCATCACTGCCCGAGGGACGGTTGGCAAAATCAATCTCGCCCAACGCCCAATGGCAATGAACCAGTCCTGTTATGCGCTTGTTGCTCATCCACCGCTGAACCAGCAGTTTCTCTATTTCGCCTTGGTGGATGGAGTAGAACAATTTCGGAGCCGGGCTGTCGGTGCGGTATTTGATGCGATCGTTCGGGATACCTTTAAGCTGATCCCATTCGTGGTGCCAGACGAAAAGCTGATCACAGCTTTTATGGGGCACGTATCCCCAATGCTTGCGCAAATAGACAATCTTTCTGGACAGGTTCGAAGCCTACGAAAAGCCCGCGACCTCCTCCTGCCCAAACTGATGAACGGCGAGGTGGCGGTATGATCGCTGTAGGGGCTGAGCGCTATAACCATGGAGCCTCGCCGTGCACCGGAACCGGCCGGTCATGGAATACTGAAGAACTCGGTGCGGCGATCAATGGCCAGGTTTCAGCGCTGGTCTTCGATGACCAGGGCAAGGCTGACCTTCAAGAACTGTTGGCCGGAGTCGCGGAGACCTCTTTCGAGCAAGAGCAGCTCGCCCAGGCGTTGGCCGCTCCCGAAGATGTCGAGGACTGGCGGGTTGGCGAGGCCATTGCCGAAGCCTATCTGAGCGAGCATCGAGACTGTATGTTTCCCTGGCCGGACGGCCGGGATGAGCGCAAGAGCGGTTCGAGTCTGCCAGGGGCCGATCTGGTGGGTGTTCAACCGGATGAAAAGGGCGACCGCTTTGTCTTCGGAGAGGTCAAGACGTCCGGGGAAGCCAAGTACCCGCCCGGCGCCGTTTATGGAAGGACCGGGCTGAAGCAGCAGCTGGAAGACTTGCGGGACAAGGTGGGTATCCGCAACGACCTGTTCAAGTATCTGGGGCATCGCGCCAAGAATGCGACCTGGCGGGACCGTTTCAAGGCCGCTAGTAAGCGGTATCTCAATAATACGTCGGACGTTCAGCTGTTTGGCGTGCTGGTGCGCGATGTCGAGCCGAACGTGGACGACGTCCGCGTTCGTGTTGAGAAACTTGACAATGGCTGCCCGGCAGGCACGCAGATCGAGCTGCTGGCCCTGTATTTGCCAACCGGCGCAATCAGCAACCTGGCGGCACAGGCATTGGCGATGCAGGCGGGAGGTGGCGCATGACCATTACCGCTACGGCTCTTCAGAATCTTCAATCCCATTGGGCGCTCAGCGCGATTCCCGAAGAAGAGCGCACCCGTGCCGCCGAACTGGTCAATGAGCGGCTGGTTCGTCAGGCGGTTGGCCGTCAGATCACTTTTTCCTTTGCCGAAGATGAAGCCGACGAAGGACTTTTGGAGCGCGTTGCCCTGGCCTATGAAATGGCCGCGATAGAGGGCTTGGACGCCCTGAGCCGTCCCGATGGCGGTGACAATGGTCTGCGGGGACAAACTGCCGCTGCCTCGCATCACGCCTTCGACATTCGTCGTCTGGCTCCCATACCGGAAAACACGGAAGAGCGTATTTTCCATGTGCTGCAACTTGCTGCCGTTGCCTATTGCGGTGACCGCTGGTCAGACCTGCGGCGCTGGTTCACGGAAAACAGAGCCGCGATTGCGGTGCCGTCGGTGGCGGATGCGCTGTGGGACAGACGGCTGCTCTACCGTTTGTTCGAGTGTTGGGTGCGCCTGTTTCGTAAGGATGGCTGGGATGATCTTGACCGTATCCGTGAAATCATTGCCGGACTGCGGGAAGACCAGAGATCGCATGAGAAAGCGCGACTGAATAATGGTTCTGCGATGGAAGACCGGGTCATTGCCCTGCGGCTGATCGGCCTTTATCACTGGGCGAAGGCGACGGAAATTCTTGCTGAATACATGCTGCAAGGGCAATCCCGTACCGTCTTCGGCGATCTCGACAAGCATTTTGAATCGGGCATCAAGGCCGCAACCGCATCGGGTGACGCCCGGCATGAAGTGATCCTGCGCTGGCTTCATTCCGCTGGCCGTATCATGGTCACAAACTCCCTGTGGTGGGGCACACGAACCGTCAACTCCCGTGTGTCGGCCTTCGTCAAAGCACTGACCAAACGGGAGCACCAGGCGATGTTCGAACTGCTGCCGCCACAACGGGCCGCTCTGCTTGAACAGGGGCTTCTCGATCAGGCCAAGACCGCGATCGTGATCGACATGTCGACCTCCGGCGGCAAGACTTTGCTCGCGCAGTTCCGGATTCTTCAGGCGCTCAACCAGTTCGACGCTGACGGCGGCTGGGTCGCCTATGTTGCGCCGACCAGAGCGTTGACCGCACAGATCACACGACGGCTACGCCGTGACTTCGAGCCGATCGGACTGCGGGTTGAACAACTTAGCGGAGCTATTGAGGTCGATGCTTTCGAGGAGGGACTTCTTACCGATCAGGGAAAACCTTTCGATGTGCTGGTTGCGACCCCGGAAAAGCTTTCGCTGGTCATCCGCAACAAGAACGTGCCACGTCCGCTTGCGCTTGTGGTGATGGACGAAGCACACAATCTCGAAACGGAGGCCAGAGGGCTGCGGATCGAGTTTCTTCTCGCCACCATCAAGCGTGATTGCCCTCAAGCCAATTTCCTGTTGTTGATGCCCTATGTCGAGAGCAGCGAGACCGTGGCGCGTTGGCTAGCACAAGACGTCAACGCCGGGAAGGCAATCAGTTTCAGCACCACCGCCTGGAAGCCTAACGAACGGATTGTCGGGCTTTACCGTGCGGTCGCGGATGATAGCGAACGTGCCGGATGGCGGCTGGAGTATGAAACCCTGACCGTCACCGAGCGGGCCATGAAGTTGCGCGGCACGCATCGTGCGGGTGAGTGCAAGCCGATAGCGGTGCCGAAAAGCAAGGTGTTGGCCAGCGGGCAGCAGACGGGATTCGGTTTGCAAACCGGTGCCATGGCTGCCGTTATGTCTGCACGGGGCACCAGTATTGCCGTCGCCAATAACATCAACACGGTCTGGAACATGGCACGCCATGCGGCCGGTAGTGTTTCGAAGTTCGATGTCATTCCCGACGATGTGCGACTGGTTCAGGATTTTCTCAAGACCGAAGTCAGCCAGGGTTTCGAGTTGATAACAATGCTCGATCATGGGGTCGGTGTTCACCATGCGGGTTTGTCGGATGAAATCCGGACGCTCATGGAGTGGCTCGCGGAGTCCGGCCATCTGCGCGTCTTGTGCGCGACATCGACCATCGCCCAGGGCATCAATTTTCCGGTATCGTCCATTTTCCTGGCCTCCCGTTTTGTTCCGCAGGGGCGGCAATCGGTCGAAATGTCTCCTCGGGAATTCTGGAACCTTGCTGGTCGGGCTGGACGAATCGGACATGACAGCGTGGGTGTTGTAGGACTGGCTGAGGGCAAGGATCGAGACGCGATAATTGATTTTATTCGCCGCAATACCGGCGCTCTCGCCTCCCGTTTGGTTGCACTCCTTAATGATCTGGCAGCCCAAGACCAGCTCAACAATCTCGATGCCGTTCTTGGGCAGGATCAGTGGGAAGATTTCCGCTGCTATGTCGCCCATCTCTGGGCGGAAAAGAAGAATCTCGACGCGGTGCTGGCGGAATCCGAACAACTTCTTCGGCAGACCTATGGCTACACGACCCTGCGCAATGATCCTACCCAGCGTGATAAGGCCGACGCCTTGCTGAATGCCACGAAAAACTATGCCCGCAAGCTGGCTGATATGCCGGGGGCGGCGGAGCTGGCCGACTTGACCGGGTTTTCGCCTGAAGGGGTGCAAAAAGCGATGAGCGGCATGCGGAAGCTCGAAGAACAGCTGAGACCCGATGACTGGGCACCGGAAAGCTTGTTTGGAGATGCAGGCCGCATGGCTGACCTGTTCGGAGTCATGCTGAAGGTCCCCCAACTGAAACAGCAGCTGGAAGAAATCGGTGGCGATGGGTTCGACCACGCCCATTTGTCCAACATCACCCGCGACTGGGTGAATGGCGTTCGGCTGGAAGACATAGCGAAAACGTATTTTGCACAAAATAACGAACGCTCGGATACCGAGGCGTTTACCGATGCCTGCAAGGCGATTTATCGCGCCATTGTCAATAACGGCACCTGGGGGGTGTCGGCTTTGAGCCGTGTATCGGGAATGGATTTTGAAAGGATGACTGAGGCCGAGCGCCGCCGAATCAACGCCCTGCCCGCAATGATTTATCACGGCGTCCGGACGGAAGATGCTGTGCTGATGCGGATGAACTCCGCCCCTCGAAGTGTGGCCGAAAAGCTTGGCTCGCTCTATCGCGATGCCTTTGATGGTGACGACGGACGATATTCTGTCGGGAAAGCCCGTATTTTCCTGAAAAACATATCCCCCAGAGATTGGAGCCGCGCAAGGCCGGAGCAGGCCCCCTTAAGTGGAGCCGGTTACAAGAAAGTGTGGGAGATTCTTGCCGGGGAGGGGTCTTAAGGTGGCGGGCGGCAAAAATTCACTATACCGAAGACACCCTCGTCCAGCAGACGACCGCCGAGGACATAAAGAGGAACGAGCAATATCATTTCGTTGTTGCCGAAATTCGTGAACTGGAAGAACTGCTTGCTGCCTTACCTGAAGAAAATGTGATTGAGCGGATGAGCCTGGAAGTGCGTCTGCAAAACGCTCAGTGCCTTTTGCCGAGGCTCAGAAAACCGGAGGACTTACATGCTGAATAAAATCAAACTCAATAATTTCGGCCCGCTCGCCAAACTGGATTGGCCGAAGCTCGGGCCGATCAATCTGGTGATCGGCGGCAACGGCACAGGGAAGACATTCCTCCTGAAAGCCCTCTACAGCGCCATGCGGACGCTGGAGGAGTACAAGCGCGGTGATGACCAGCGCACGGCGGCGGAGATTCTGGCAGAAAAGCTTTACTGGACCTTCCAGCCGGACAAGATCGGCGACCTGGTGACCAAGGGCGCGGACGGCGCCTTGTCGTGCACCGTGCAGTTCGACAACCGTAATTTTATCTACAGTTTCGGTAAGGATACGACCAAGCAGATTTCTTCGCTGGAAAACCATGTCCAACCCAGGGCGAACAACTCCATCTTCCTTCCCGCGAAAGAAGTGCTGTCCCTGCACCAGATCATTCTCAAATCCCGTGAGCAGGACAAGGCCTTCGGTTTCGACGATACCTACCTGGATCTCGCCAGGGCGCTGCGCCAGTCACCCAAGATGGGCAAGAATTTCGCGGAATTCGCCAAGTCGCGGCAGAGTCTGGAGGACATTCTCGGCGGCCGTGTCGAGTATGACGAGACGACAGGCCGGTGGCAGTTCAAAAAGGGCAACCAGAAATTTCCCATCGGGGTGACAGCGGAAGGGATCAAGAAAATCGCCATCCTCGATACGCTGCTTGGCAACCGCTATCTCGACACCAGCTCTATCGTTTTTATCGACGAACCGGAATCGGCTCTGCATCCCGTGGCGGTTTCCAAACTGCTCGATATCGTGGCCGTGCTGGCCGAGCGCGGCATCCAGTTCTTTCTCGCCAGCCATTCCTATTTCGTGGTGAAAAAGCTGTTCCTGATCGCGCAGGAGCAGAACCTGTCCATCCCGGTGATTTCTGCACATGACAGCCAGTGGACAACGGCGAATCTCAAAGGCGGAATGCCGGAAAACACGATCATCGATGAGTCGATCCGGCTCTACAAGGAAGAAGTGGGGTTGGCGCTCAAATGACCACACAGCCGATTGTCGAGTCCGGGATGACCTTCGGCCCATATCCCGATGGCCGATGTTTTTACATCGAGAAGAGCAATACCTATGCGGATATTCAGCAGGGTGTGCAAATGGCGGAGTTTCTGCTGCTGCGTATCGATAATGGAAAGCCGCCCGTTCTTTGGGTGGTGGAGGCCAAATCGAGTACGCCGCGACCGGAAACCCAACCGAATTTTGACGAATTCATTGCGGATATCCGGGAAAAATTGGTCAATGCCTTTTCCCTTGGCTGGGCCTCCTGTTTGAAACGGCACCAACAAGCCGAGGCGGAACTGCCCGATCCTTTCAAAGAGCTTGATTTGTCTCAGGCCGGGGTGCGGTTTGTCTTGGTGATTAACGGTCATCAGGAAGCATGGCTGCCTCCGATCCAGGAGGCATTGAAAAAAGCGCTTCATTCCACCGTTAAAACCTGGTGCTTCGCCCCGACTTCGGTAGCGGTCATCAATGAAGAGCTTGCCAGGCAACACGGTTTGATCCTTCCTGAGCAGGGAGGAGCGGCATGACCGAAGTTGCCCATATTGAACATTCTCGCCGAGGAGGGGACCAGAGGTGACGCCCAGCGCCTACACCGAAGACACCCTCGTTCAGCAGACGACCGCCGAGTACCTGGAACAGGAGCTTGGCTGGCAGTCGGTGTACGCCTACAACAATGAAGATTTCGGGCCGGACAGCCTGCTGGGCCGGGAATCGGACCGCGAGGTGGTGTTGACCCGCTCCCTGCGGGCCAAAATCGAAGAATTGAATCCCGGGCTACCCGCCACGGCCTATGAAGACGCCCTCCGCCAGATTGTCACGGTCTCCGCCTCACAGGCCATGGTCGCCACCAATCGCGAGAAGTATGAACTGATCAAGGAGGGGGTGCAGGTCACCTTTCGCAATGCCAAAGGTGACCGGGTGCGCCAGCGGTTGCGGGTCTTAGACTTCGATGCTCCTGAGAACAACCATTTCCTCTGCGTGCGGGAGCTGTGGGTGCGCGGCGATCTCTACCGCCGCCGGGCGGACATCGTCGGGTTCGTCAACGGCCTGCCGTTGCTGTTCATGGAGCTGAAGAACGTCAGCAAGGATATCCGCGCCGCCTACGAGCAGAACTTTCTGGACTACAAGGACACCGTCCCGCACCTGTTTCATCACAATGCCATGGTGGTGCTGGCCAACGGGGTGGATGCCAAACTCGGCTCGCTCACCAGCCGGTTCGAGCATTTCCACGAGTGGAAACGGTTGGCCGAGAATCAGCCGGGCGTGGTGGCCATGGAGACGCTACTCAAGGGGGTCTGCGCGAAAGCCAATTTTCTGGACCTGGTGGAGAACTTCATCGTTTTCGATGACTCGGCCGGTGAATCGCGGAAGATTCTGGCCCGCAACCACCAGTTCCTCGGCGTCAACCGGGCCATCGAGGCGGTCCGCGACCGCAAGCTCAGAAACGGCAAACTGGGGGTGTTCTGGCATACCCAGGGGTCGGGCAAGAGCTATTCGATGGTGCTCTTTATCCGCAAGGTCCATCGCAAGTTGGGCGGCAACTTCACCTTTCTGATTCTCACCGACCGCGACGACCTGGACACGCAGATCTACAAAACCTTTGCCGGGTGCGGCGTGGTGGACAACGACCGCGACCCGTGCCGGGCGGCGAATGGGGAGCATCTCGCCCAGTTGCTGGCCCAGCACAAGTCGCACGTCTTCTCGCTGATCCAGAAATTCAATCAGAAAATTAGCGAAGGGGATGCCTACTCCCGACGTGACGACCTCATCATTATCACCGACGAGGCCCACCGCACCCAGTACGGCACCCTGGCGCTCAACATGCGCAACGCCCTGCCCAACGCCAGCTATATCGGTTTCACCGGCACGCCGCTGTTTAAGGACGACGAGATCACCAGGCGGGTGTTCGGCGATTACGTCTCCACCTACGATTTCCAGCGAGCCGTGGAGGACAAGGCCACGGTGCCGCTCTACTACGACGCGCGTGGCGACAAGCTCGGCGTGGCGGTCGGCGATCTGAACGAGCGGATCGCAGAAAAGCTGGAAGAGCTGGAGACGGGCAACATCGATGTGGAGCAGCGCCTGGAACAGGAACTCAAGCGCGATTATCACATCATCACGGCCGGGAAACGCCTTGACCAGGTGGCCCGCGATTTTGTGCAGCACTACTCCACGGCGTGGGAAACCGGCAAGGCGATGTTGGTCTGCATCGACAAGGTTACCTGCGTCCGCATGCACAAGCTGGTCGAGTTCTACTGGAACGAGAGAATCGGCGAGTTGGAAGCGCAGTTGCCTCAGGCCACGGACGAGCAGGACGAACAGTACCGGCGACGCCAGATCGAGTGGATGCGCCAGACGCAGATGGCGGTGGTGGTCAGCGAGGAACAGGGCGAGGTCGAGAAGTTCCGCAAGTGGGAGTTGGACATCACCCCGCACCGCCGCCTGATCAAGGAAGGCATCGAACTGCCCGAGGCCATGCGGAAACAGCCGCAGTTCCAGAACTTGCAGCGGCTGTCGCTGGACGATGCCTTCAAGGCCGAGGAACACCCCTTTCGCGTGGCCATTGTCTGCGCCATGTGGCTGACCGGTTTTGACGTTCCCAGCCTCTCGACCCTGTACCTGGACAAGCCGCTCAAGGCACACACATTGATGCAGGCCATTGCCCGGGCGAACCGGGTGAGCGAAGGCAAGAACAACGGGATGATCGTCGATTATTGCGGCATCCTGAAGAACCTGCGCAAGGCGCTGGCGACCTTTGCCGGAACCGGCGATGACGGGTGCGGCGGCGAGGGGGGTGAGACCGAACCGGCCAAGCCCGATGAGGAACTGCTGGCCGATCTCGCGGAGGCGATTGCCTTTGTCCGGTCCTTTCTCTCGGAACGAAGTGCGTCGTTGGATGGGATTATCGGGCAGACCGGATTTGCCCGAAATGCTGCGGTTCTCGCGGCCAAGGAGGCGGCGAACGAAAACGACGAGACGAGAAAACGCTTCGAGGTGATGTGCCGGGCGGTGTTTTCGAAATTCAAGGCCTGCATCACCATCGAAGGCGTCAATGATTGCCGGGGTGACTTCGACGCCATCAACATCGTCTATAAAAGCTTGCAGCAGGACCGTGAGCAGGCGGATATCACCGACATCATCCGCCAGCTGCACAGCATCGTCGATGAGGCGATTGAGACACAGATTGGGCCGGCTGTTGCCGAAGAGTCACCACCATACGATATCAGTAAGATCGATTTTGACCGGTTGCGCCGGGAGTTCGAGCGCAGCCCGGCCAAACGCACCACCGTGCAGAATCTGAAAAACGCCATCGAACAACGCCTGCAGCGTCTGCTCCAGCAGAATCCCTTGCGCACCGATTTCCAAAGGCATTACGAGGAGATCGTCGCCGAGTACAACCGCGAGAAAGATCGGGTGACCATCGAGAAGACCTTTGAAGCGCTTCTACAGATCATCGATGAGATGGACGATGAGGAGAGTCGTGCCGTGTGGGAAGGGCTCGATGAGGAAAGTCTCGCCGTGTTCGACCTGCTGAGAAAGCCAAACCTGACGTCCGGTGACATCAAACGCATCAAGGCCGTGGCCGTCGATCTGCTGGAAACCCTCAAGGTGGAAAAACTGCGGATCAATCACTGGCGCGACAAGGAATCCACCCGGGACGCGGTCCGACTGACGATTCAGGACTATCTCTGGAGCGAGCAAACCGGGTTGCCGGAAACCTATTCAAAGGAGGACGTGCGGGACAAGACCGAGGCGGTTTTCGTGCATGTGTTCCGGGCGTACCCAACGGTGCCGTCACCCTACTACGCCAGCATGGCGTCGTAGAGAGTAGCGAAGGACGATATGAGCTTTCACCCGAACTTCACCATCACCAATCGCATGACCCAGGCGATCACCCGCATCGAACGGGCGCGGGGCTTTCTGGAGGCGGCGCAGCTCTCCGCCGACTGGGTGCGCGAGGTGGGCGAGCAGGCGCTGATTCTGGAGGCGCACCACACCACCCACATCGAAGGCACTCGGCTGACACTGGACCAGGCCGAGCGGCTATGGAAGGGCGAAACGGTGCCGGAGGCCGACCCGGACGATACTCGAGAGCTGCTCAACTACCGCGCCGCCTTCGAGTTCGTCACCGAGTGCCTGGACAGCGGCGACCCGATCACCGAGGGGATGATCCGCGAGATCCACCGCAAGCTGGTGGAAGGCGTGCGCGGCGGCAGTGCAGCACCAGGGGAATACCGGCGTATCCAGACTACGTGGTCAACTCCGGCACCGGCCAGGTGATCTACACCCCGCCCACGGCTGTGGAGGTACCGGTGATGATGTCGGAGCTGGTCAAGTGGCTGAACGCTGACCTCGATATCCATCCGGTGCTGACAAGCGGTATCGCCCAGTTCCAGCTGGTGCATATCCACCCGTTTCTGGACGGCAACGGTCGTGCCTCGCGGCTGCTCTCAACCCTCTGCCTCTACAAGGCCGGGTACGGTTTCAAGCGGCTGTTCACCATCAGCGAATACTACGACCGTGATCGGCCGACCTTTTACAAGTCGATCCAGAGCGTGCGCGACAACGGCATGGACATGATCGGCTGGCTTGACTACTTCGTCACCGGTCTGGAAACCCAGATGATCGAGGTGCGCGAACGCAGCGAGCAGGTCATCCGCCGCGATGTACTGGTGAAACAGCACGGCCTGAATGAGCGCCAGGGCAAAGCGCTGGGCTATCTCCTCCAGCATGGCAAGCTGACCATCCAGGATTTTGAAACCCTCTGCCCGACCGTCAACCGCCGCAGCCTGCAGCGGGATCTGAAGGGGATGCTGGACAAGAATATGATCGTTGAAGTTGGCGCGGGAGCGACCGACCCGACTCGCCATTACACGTTGGCTGAGCTATGACAAGCTGTGACACCGAGCTGTGACAGAACTATGACAATAGCTGCGACATCTTGGGGGCTGACTTGAGGCGTGACTTGGGGTCAATGTTTTCCAACGACATGCTGATGGTGGAGTATGGATTTGTCGAAGAGTGACAAGGGCCTGAATGAACAGGACGAACTGCGACGGCTGCGCGAGGAGAACGCCCGCCTCAAGAAACTGCTGACCCAGCACGGTATCGCCTGGGAAGAACCGGCCATCCCTGAACTTGTCCCCAACCCAACCGAATCCGCACCAGTCCCAACTCACTTTACCACCGACGACAAGATCGCCCTGTTCCGCCGCCTTTTTCGTGGGCGAGAGGATGTCTACCCCAAACGCTGGGAATCGGCCAAGGGAACGTCCGGCTATTCACCAGCCTGCGGTAACGAGTGGAAACCCGGCATCTGCCACAAGCCCCGGGTGAAATGCGGCGATTGCAACCAGCGACAGTTGTTGCCGGTGACCGATCAGGTGATCTATGACCATTTGGCCGGGAAGCAGACCATCGGCGTCTATCCGCTCCTGACCAATGACAGCTGCTATTTTCTTGCGGCCGATTTCGACGAAGCCGACTGGCGGGAGGATGCCCAGGCCTTCATGCAATCCTGCCGAGAGCATGGAATTCCGGCGGCGCTGGAGATTTCTCGTTCCGGCAACGGCGCTCATGCCTGGATATTCTTCGCTGAGCCGGTTACGGCCCGTGAGGCCCGGCAGCTTGGGGCCGCACTGATCAGCCACACCTGCGGCCGCACCCGGCAATTGTCCCTGACCAGCTACGACCGGCTCTTTCCCAATCAGGACACCATGCCCAAGGGCGGCTTCGGCAACCTGATCGCTTTGCCCCTCCAGAAACAGCCGAGGGAATTGGACCGCAGTGTCTTCGTCGATGAACAGCTGCAATCTTATCCTGATCAATGGGCCTTTCTGGCGTCCATTCGTCCCATGTCCCGGCGAGACCTGGAAGACGCCATTCTGCGGGCCAGCGGCGGCCGCCATCCCCTGGATGTGGCCTTTGCCACCGAGGAAGAAGACAGCAAGCCATGGCAGCGACCATCACCTGTACCCGCCCGGATTGCTGGCCCATTGCCGGAATCGTTGACCCTGGTGCTGGCCAACCAGATTTTCATCGCCAAGGCCGATCTGCCGCAGCCGCTGGCTAACCGCCTGATCCGACTCGCCGCCTTCCAGAATCCAGAGTTCTACAAGTTTCAGGCCATGCGTCTGCCAGTATGGAACAAGCCGCGCATTATCGGCTGTGCCGAGAACTTTCCCCTGCATATCGGCCTGCCGCGAGGCTGCCTCGATGCGGTTCTCGATCTGTTGCAGGAGAATGACATCCGTCCGGAACTGCAGGACGAACGCTTGTTCGGACGGAGAGTGACAGTCAAGTTCACCGGCACCTTGCGCAAAGACCAGAAGGCAGCGGTGCGGGAGATGCTCAAACACGAGGTCGGCGTGCTCTGTGCTCCGACGGCCTTCGGTAAGACCGTTACCGCCGCCGCCCTGATCGCCCGGCGCAAGGTCAGCACACTGGTGCTGGTCCATCGCACTGAGTTGCTGCGCCAGTGGCAGGAGCGGTTGGCTGGATTTCTTGAATTCCCGAAAGGAAGCTTGGGTGTCATCGGCGGCGGCAAGAAGAAGCCGTCCGGTAAGATCGACATCGCCGTCATGCAGTCTCTTTCCCGTCGGGAGGATCTTAGCGAACTGCTCGACCAGTACGGGCAGATTATCATCGACGAATGCCACCACCTGTCGGCGTTTTCCTTCGAGGCAATCCTCAAGCAGGCCAAGGCGAAATTCGTGGTGGGCCTGACAGCCACACCGATACGGCGCGACGGTCATCAGCCGATCATTTTCATGCAGTGCGGGCCGATCCGCCATAGCGCATCAAGACCGGAAACCGCCCCGGCGCAATTGGAGGTCTGGCCGAAGCTGCTGCTCGCTCCGGAGATCCCGCCGGATTCACCGATTCAGGATGTGTTCCGCATCCTGGCAGGCGATGCGAACCGCAACCATCGCATCGCCGGGGATGTACTGGCCGCGTACCGGGAAGGGCGAAAGGTGCTGGTGCTTACCGAGCGAACGGATCATTTGCCGCTGTTGCAGGAGGCGCTGGGGGATGAGGTCGAGTACTGCTTTGTCCTACATGGCCGCTTGTCGAAGAAGCAGCGAACTGCGGTGTTCGCAGAACTGGATGCATTGGATGAGTCGGCACCGAGGGTGCTAATCGCCACCGGCCGTTTGATCGGCGAGGGCTTCGACCATCCACCGCTCGACACGCTGGTGCTGGCGATGCCGATTTCCTGGAAGGGAACTTTGCAGCAGTATGCAGGACGTCTGCACCGGGAGCATGCCGACAAGCAGGATGTCCGCATCTACGACTATGCCGAGACCGATCAGCCCCAGCTCAACCGCATGTGGGACAAACGTCAGCGCGGCTACCGGGCCATGGGGTATGAGATCAAACCGATGGCGACCGCTATTTTAGGTTAGCGGCTCCATCTCCAGCAGAAACCGCCAGACCGGCACCACCTGGATGGTGCCAAAGCCCACGGGGATGGTCTCATCGGTGCGCCAGGTGACGATGGTTCCCTCCGCCACCGCCAGCTCGACCATGGCTTCGGAGAGGGAACGCACTTCGCTCTGCTTGACGTGGGGATCGGCTAGGGAGGCGCAGACCAGGATCAGCATTACGGTTCGTTCTTGTCCCGGACCTGACGGCAGCAGCGCGACAAGGTCCACCTCCCGGCCTGTCTTGGTTTTGTGGTAGAAGATCTCCGGTGTAACACGGCGCAGCGCGGTGAACACCATATCTTCCAGCAGGCTGTCGCGGTTAGTGAGGATGCCGGAGCTTACCGAGGTCACCAGGGCGTGGTCGATACAGTAGACCTTGCGGGGATTGACGCCGATCCGGGTCGGCGAATTGGAAAAGATGTTCACGCTGAAGAGCAGCCCGGCATCCTCCAACCCAGCGAGCCAATCGACCACCGAGCTTTTGCGCACCCGATGGCCGAGAGATTTCAGATAATCGGTCAGGTGGCTGACGGCGTAATAGGAGCCGGTGTTGTCCACCAGCCAGTGGGCCAGATCGATCACCGCCTGAGGGTCAGAAATGTTGTGGTGTTCGATGATGCTGGCGAGGATAGTGTTCCAGTTAGCCTGATGGCTTTCGATGTGCTGCCATTGGTCGAGTCGGTTGACAGCGGGAAAGCTGCCGACTTGCCAGAAATCCTCGAACGACTTCTGAATGGTCAGCCGCTGCTTGGTGGATAAGGGGCCATCGCTCTCAATGCTCCTGCCGTCGAGGAACTCCAGGAACGAAAGCGGGAAGATCTCCCAGGAAACGATCCGGCCGGTCAATGGACTAGTGGTGTCCTCCTCCGGTGCGGGCAACAAGGAACCGGCCATGGTGATCTCGCATTTTTTATCCCGCAAAATGCGGCCGATGAAGAGCTGCCAGTGCGGGAGGGCCTGCACCTCGTCGAAAAAGCAGTAGACCGTCTCGTTGCCGCGCTTCTGCGGATGGAGGTCGAAATACGCCTCCAGGATGAGGTCCGGGTTTTCGTGCCGCAGCCAATAGAGCCGGGCGTCGGCCAGATCGAGATAGAGGATGTTCTCGCGGGGAACACCGCTCTCGACCAGCTGCCGGATGTGTTGGCGCAGTAAGGCCGTCTTGCCGCTCCCCCTGACGCCGGTGACCACCGAGAACTTGTCCGGCAGACTGCCAATGGCGACACGCCGGGGCAGCAGTCCGCCCGGCGGCTCAAGGTTCTGGTATTCACGGATGATTCGTTTCAGGCATTCAATCATGGCATGGCCCGGTGTGCTCCTGTTCGTTTTGGCAACTGGTGTCATTCATGCTTGGCGTGCCGGAAAAAGCAAATTGTTTGTCGAAACAGTGGGCGATTCTGCTCGATTCTGCCATTGGGAGCCGAACCGCCGTCCGAAGTCTTTGCCGGAAGCAATCCCGCTTTGCGGAAAGCTGGCGCGAATGTTACATAGAGGAAGAGCTGTTTACGCCGCTTCCCGCTCGTACCAGGCGATAATGCCGCCGAGCCGCTCCTCTCGCTTGATCAGACCTGCGGATGTGCGCCGGAAATCGGCGGAGATGACGTTGTTGCTGGTGCCCTGGTGGGGACGCTGGGTGTGGTAGTAGTCGAGCCAGACGCGGTTGATGTGAGCCAATTGGCCAAGGCCAAAACAGACGAAGTGGTTCAGGCACTGGTGCTTGCAGGTGCCGATGAAGGATTCGCAAAAGGCGTTGGCTTGCGGCGCTTTCGGCGGGATGCGGATGCAGCGCACCCCGGACACCGAAGAGACGCAGATTCCAGAGACCCCTCGGCGAGCGTCGTTACCGTAAGCTGTTCGTGATCACGGTGGAAGGCGTGAAGGCCGAGCCGCAGTATTTCGCCATCTTCAATGACCAGCAATCGGTGATCCGGGTGAACTGCCTCAAAGGCAGCCACGATAGCTCTCCTCCGCAGGTACTGAAGCGGATGGAGGACCATCTCCGGCAGGAAGCGCTGAGATCGTCCGACGAAGCCTGGCTCGTGGTGGACAAGGATCAGTGGACTGACGAACAGTTGGACCAGCTTCATCCCTGGGCTCAGGCACGCGACAATTACGGCTTCGCCCTCAGCAACCCCAAGTTCGAATACTGGCTGCTGCTCCATTTCGAGGACGGCACCGGCATTGCATCGTCGCGGGATTGCAGCGACCGGCTGAAGCGGCACCTTCCGGGGTATGACAAGGGGATCGACGCACGCAAGATCACCCGCGACCGGATCGATGAAGCCATCCGCCGCGCCAGGCTGCGCGACAATCCCCCTGCGCCGACTGGCCACGCGCCCTTGGCGGCACCACGGTTTACAAGCTGGTCGAAAACATTCTCCAGGTCTGAGCCATATCGGTTGTTCCCCATCATCCGGCAAGGACTGGAGAACTATGCCTGTAAGAGACGACGTTGCAGCAAGGTCTGCATATCACGGCGACCGTCGGCAATCACCATGACATAAACATTTTCGGCCATGACTCGATAGATGATGCGGTAGGGTTTGAAAAATATCTCACGGTACTCGCGAAGCCCGATGGCCAGCAGTTCTTTTGGATAGGCTCCTCGCTCCGGGTTCTCGGAGAGGCTCGAAAAGGCCTTCTCTATTTGATCGAGAACGTAATCCGCTTTTCCCGGCGCGTCGTGGGATGCAATGTAGTCGTACAACTCCTCCAAATCCCGTGACGCATCAT
>JBKEBZ010000081.1:0-45311 GCA_047973425.1 Desulfopila sp. | reverse complement strand
CGGGTTATTATCACGAACATGAAGGTGCAGCTTCTCTGACGCTAAAGCGTGCGGGAAGGTTGAGTTGTCAAAGAACTGGCTCCTTCCAGAAAATTATCTGGAAGGGCGAACCGGTGTGGTGCGTGCTGTTTACCGGAAATTCAGCCTGTTATAGTGAAATCCTGATCAGTATGGCTGAAAATTCCACGAGTCTGAGCCAGCGGCAAGCTGTACAACGGCAACCTGGCAGGATGAAGTCGGCAAATGGGGACCCGGTGCTGCCCAAATTTTAAGTTGCTCCATTAAAACGGGAATGTCTGCTAATATACAAGGCGCAGTGGTGTCGGCCAAGCACAGACGTACATGTGGTACGTCGAGCAGTGGCCGATCCCGCTGCAACGCAGGAGATCGGGCTTTTTACGACGCCATCAAATCTGACATATCGGGGTCACCAGAATGCATGTCGAATCAATTGATCACATAGTCTTGACGGTCACAGACATCAACGTCACCTGTACCTTCTATGCCAAAGTTCTTGGGATGCAGAACACCACATTTGCTGATGGCAGACGAGCGCTATCTTTTGGCACCCAGAAAATCAACCTCCACCAGCACAAACAGGAATTTGAGCCCAAGGCGAAAAAGCCGACCCCGGGGTCTTGTGATCTCTGTTTTATCACAAAGCTCCCCATTCCGAAGGTGATCGATCATCTCAACATACATAAGGTAGAAATCCTTGAAGGACCGGTACGGAGAACAGGTGCCGTAGGGGCTATTACCTCGGTATATTTCCGAGATCCAGACGGAAACCTTATTGAAATATCAAATATTATCCCAGCAGCAACGAGTCGTTAGCCAGTTCCTCACCCTGCAAGCGATAGAACTGCGCCAGCAGATCGCTGACCGTCAGCTGTTGTTTTTCTTCCCCAGCCACGTCGAGAATGATCCGCCCCTGATGCAGCATGATCAGGCGGTTACCAAAGGCGATGGCATGCTTCATATTATGGGTGATCATCAGGGTGGTGAGCCCCTGCTCGGCAACGATATCACGGGTTAAGCCGAGGATCTGGTTGGCGGTCTTGGGGTCTAAAGCGGCGATATGTTCGTCAAGCAGCAGCACCTCCGGTCGCAGCATGGTGGCCATCAGCATGGTGAGCGCCTGCCGCTGACCGCCGGAGAGCAGGCCGACACTGTCGGGCAACCGGTCCTCGAGCCCCAGACCAAGCGATTTGAGCTGCTGGCGAAAAAATTCCCTGTCCGTATTCTTCACCCCGGGGGCCAGCCCCCGCACCATCCCCCGTCGTTTGGCAAGGGCCATGTTCTGGAGAATGGTCGCCGAGGGGCAGGTCCCCAGCAACGGGTCCTGGAACACCCGGGCAATGAATCGCGCCCGCTTGTATTCGGGCCAGGCGGTGACATTGCAGTTGCTGATGGTGATGGTCCCGCTGTCGGGGAAAAACGCGCCGGCAATACCGTTTAAAAGCGTCGATTTACCTGCCCCGTTCGAACCGATGACGGTGACGAAATCGCCTTCTTTAATCTGCAGATTGATATCGTTGAGGGCGAAGACCTCGTTGACGCTCCCCTTGTGAAAGTACTTCCTGATGCCTTTGAGGGAAATCACCGTTGAATGAGTCTCTTTTTGATATTGGGGAAAATCAATGCACAGATGACCAGAATCGCGGTAATCAGGTTGAGGTCACTGGGATTGAAACGAAAGGAACCGAACTCCATGCCAAGCGCCAGGGCGATGGCCAGCCGGTAGAGGATGGAGCCGAGCAGCGCCGCGACAAAGGCCCGACCGATGGTCCGGCTGCCAAAAACCGTCTCGCCGATGATCACCGAGGCCAGGCCGGCGACGATGGTGCCGATACCCATGCCGACATCGGCGGCGCCCTGATTCTGGGCGACCAGAGCGCCCGACAGGGCAACCAGCCCGTTGGACATCCCCACCCCGAGAATGATGATGGTGTGGGTATTGACGCCCAGACTGGTGATCATTTTCGGGTTATCACCGGTGGCCAGCATGGCCTGGCCCAACTCGGTGGTCAGAAACCAGACGATGAGGCTCACCACCACCAGCGCGAAGACAGCGAACACCAGGAGAGAGGCGTACTGCGACGGGACCCCGAAGCCGATGACCGCATCGAATACCGTGGCCACGCCGAGCAGGGCCACGTTCGGCCCGGACATGATACGGATATTGATGGAGTAGAGGGCGATCATGGTGAGGATCGAGGCCAGCAGGTGGAGAATTCGAAACTTGGTGTTGAGGATGGCGGTGACCATCCCGGCCGCGAACCCGCCGGCGGCGGCGAAGAGCAGCGAGAGATAGGGGTTGACCCCGCCGGTGATGGCCACCGCCGAGATGGCGGCGCCGAGCGGCAGGCTGCCGTCGACCGTCAGATCGGGAAAATCGAGAATCCTGAAGGTCAGGTACACTCCTATGACCATGATGCCGTAGACCAGCCCCTGCTCCACGGCACCCAGTGCGGCATAAAGCGTCATCTTCGTGCAGCTCCGTTATTCATAGATTTTACTGGCCGCAGCCAACAGTGCCGCAGGCGGGGTCACCCCCATGAGCTTTGCCGCTTTGGTGTTGATCTGCAACTGCAGATCTTTTTGAAACTCCACCGCCATCTCGCCGGGCCTTGCCCCGTTGAAGATACGCTCGGCCATGGCCCCGGTCTGATAGCCATGCTTATAGTAATCGAAACCCATCGCGGCAATGCAGCCACGCTCCACCGAATCGACATCGGCGGCAAATACCGGCAGCTTGTTTTCCACCCCGACCTTGAGTACCGACTCGAGCGCCGAGACGATGGTATTGTCGGTGGGGACGAACACCGCATCGACCCGCCCTACCAGGCTTTTCGCGGCCTGATAGACATCGGCGGTTTTGTTGGCGGTGGCCTCGATCACGGTAAATCCGCGCTGCATGCCGATCCGCTTGATTCCCTCGACATTGGCCTTGGAGTTGGCCTCGCCGGCATTGTAGAGAATACCGAGCCTTTTGATGGCAGGTATAAAGGTCAGCACCATGTCGATATGCTTGTCCAGCGGCAGCAGGTCGGAGACCCCGGTGGTCAGCCCTCCGGGTTTGTCGGGATTCTTCACCAGGCCGGCCGCGACCGGATCGGTTACCGCGGTGAAGAGGAAGGGGCGCTGCCTATCGGCGGGCGCCCGGTCGTTGGCCTGAGCCGTGGCCTGGGCCGACGGGGTGGCGATGGCCACCAGCAGGTCGGGCTCTTCACCGATCATCTGCTTGGCGATCTGGGTAGCGGTCCCCATATTGGCCTGGCCATTGTGGGTGTTGTACGTTACGCTCAAGCCCTTTTCCGTCAGATAGTCCTGAAACCCTTTCAACACCGCATCCAGAGCGGGATGTTCGACAAACTGGTTGACGGAAATGACATAGGTCCGGGCACTGGCGCCCTGCACCACCAGGCCGAGCAGCAGCAGGGTCATGATCACCGTTCGTTTCATCGCGGTCTCCTTGTAGAATCCGATAAGATAATGAAAAATGCCGAAATCAGCCTTCAGGCAAATCGCCGATACCGTTGTGCTCCATCGTCATTGTCGACCCCAGAGATCTAGTCGATTATCGGTCACAGGTCAACGCCGCTTTTTCCTGACCAGCCAATACACTGATAAAACTAATAATCTATCGCAACCCGCCGGCAGGTATCAGAGCCATTTTGCGTTCAGGATCCTGGCGTAGGGAGAAGACCACTGTCCTTGGCAACCTCGGACTTTTCCGGTAGAATGGGGCCACTGCAGATTCTTTCACGTTCCCCACCCATTCGCCCAGAAAGCCATCGCCATGCACTCTCGTCGTTTTGGCAAAACAGAGCTTCAGCTTCCCGTGCTCACCTTTGGCTGCATGCGTTCCATGCACAATTGGACAGATCTGCCACTCTCTGAAATTCCCGCCGATTCCATCAGTCTTCTACTGGAGCTGGCAAGGGCGGCGCTCGGCCACGGCATCAACCATTTCGAGACCGCCCACGGCTACGGCTCCTCCGAGCGTCAACTCGGGCAGATCTTAAACCAGTTCAACCGGAAAGACATCATTTTACAGACCAAGGTGGTGCCGCACCAGGACCCGCGGGTTTTTCAGAAACGGTTCTCCCAGTCTCTCGAGCGACTGGGGGTGGAGTATATCGATCTCTTGGGATTACACGGCATAAACGATTACCGAAGTCTCTGGGCAAGCTGCCGGCAGGGCGGCTGCCTGGCTGCGGCCCGGGACCTGCAGCGCCAGGGCAAGGTCGGTCATATCGGCTTTTCCGGCCACGGCCCCCTCGATGTCATCGAGGCCGCCATCGCCCACCGCGAGGACGGCGGCTTCGACTACCTCAATCTGCACTGGTACTATATCTTCGATGTCAATCGCCCCGCGATCGAGCGGGCCGCCAAACGCGACCTCGGCGTCTGCATCATCAGCCCGACCGACAAGGGCGGCATGCTCTACCAGCCGCCCCGCCTGGTAGAGCGACTCTGTAAACCTCTTTCACCGATAGCCTTTAACGACCTGTACTGTCTTACCGAGCCGGGAGTGACAACAATCGGCGTCGGCGCGGCAAACCCAGACGATTTTACCGAGCACCTCCAGGCCCAGCAACATCTCGTCGATGAGCGACCACCGATCGTGCTCGAGATAATCACCCGCCTGGAAAACGAGATGGAAAAGCAGATCGGTGCCCGCCGGCCTGAACACAACTGGCACAACCTGCCCGAGTGGGACAGCACCCCGGGCAATATCAACCTTAGGTTCATCGACTGGCTGCACAATCTGACCCGTGGCTGGGGCTTTGACGCCTTTGGCAGATATCGCTATACCATGCTGGCCGAAGGCAGCGCCTGGGTTCCTGGAAATCTGGCGACCACGCTTGACCACCTCGACTTTTTACAGATCATGGAGAAATATCCCGTAATCACACCGGCATTTCTCGCTGAGATCAGAGCCGCACACAACCGTTTCACCAGCGAAGGCCAGCTGCCGGGGACGCCGGGAACGCACACCAGCGGATAGAACAGGAAAACCCCTCTCCGGCACTGATGGCCTGAAAAGGGGAAGCGTTTCAAGAAGGGAGGAGAGGAGGGAAAAACAGCGGGGTCTGTGTGCCGAGCGACCAGTCTTCCAGCTTTTTTAACGCCCGGCACCTCAGCCGCAATGGGCAGGCGATTGCCCATTGCCGTCGTTTTTTTAATTGTTGATAGACTCGTAAAAACCTCGAGTGTGCATACAAGATGGCTAAGCACAAAAGGTCGATATACAAGGAGCAGTGGTGTCGGCCAAGCACAGGCGTACATGTGGTACGCCCGGCAGTGGCCGATCCCGCTGCAACGCAGGAGATCGACCTTTTTACGACGCCATCAATTGTTGGGGCCGCCCATCATTCTCCCACCCTGGCCGCCGCCAAAATCTCTCTTGCCATGATGACCGTAGCCGCCACCCATCGGTCCGCCGTTCATCATCCGGGGACCCATGTATTGGCTGATACCGACTGCATCGGCCTTTGCCCTCATGCTGTTATGCAGGTCGAAGAGCTCGCCGCTCACCTTGGAGACTGCCGCCGGATCGGGGCTGGTATTCTGCATGAGGGCCCGCCGCTCCGCCTGCTTGACCACGATCTGCCGGCGCAGGTCGCTGGTGTCGTTATAGAAGGTGTCCATTTTTTCTTTTACGGCCGGATCGAGCTGCAGGGCATAACCGCCCTGGACCATCGGACATGCACCGTTGTAGCCGTAGCCGCCACCGCCATACCCGCCACGGGCCCAGGTCATCGATACTGCGGTTGTCAAGGCCAGCCCGGATATCAGTGCGACTGCTATAATTTTCTTTTTCATGATGCCACTCCTTTTGCTCGCTGTTGTGGTAAAGAGTGACGGCCCAGTGGCCGTCGCAAAGTTCTCGCTGCTCGTTGTCGCTGTCAGCTTTACCTTTACAAAAGCAAGGGGTGTGCCAGACCGCTACACAACACATAACTATATGGAATATAATAGTTAAATGATAAATCTGTTCGATATTCCCCCGCTGCGCCGCCAGTGGTTGGGTAGTTTTTACCCGGCCGGTCATCGCCGCTGGATACCTTTTCCCCACCAGCATGGCTGGACCAGGCTACCTCAGCTATAACAGACCATGAAACCCCTCGGCGCGGTAACAGAGCTTTTCGTTCCAGAGCGTTCCGGATTAACCAGCATGGCTGGACCAGGCCACCTCAGCTACAACGACACATGCAACTTTCCACCATGGTAACAGAGCTTCCCGGGCTGAAGATTTTCTGAGACAAGGGGTCCAGCCGGTCATTCCTTATCCATATCACGGTGCGCGACCTGCAGACAAAGCCCCTCGGACGCCAGCAGTCGTCCCAGCCACTCGACCACCGCCACCGACCGGTGGTAGCCGCCGGTACAGCCGATACCAATACGCACAGGCATCTTCTTTGCCCGGCGATAGCCTTCGACCATGAACTGTACCAGCGGGCCAAGGTGGCTCAAAAACTGCCGTCCCTCCTCGCTCTCGAGCACATAGGCGGCAACCGCCTCGTGTTGCCCGGTGAGATGCCGCATACCCTCTTCCCAGTATGGATTGGGCAAAAAGCGTACATCGAGAAGCAGATTGACCTCTTCGGGTACACCGTATTTGAAACCAAAGGAAAAGAGCAACACCTCGTGCTGTCGCCTGCCATCCACTCCGTTCATCACTCACCTGCTACTGTCTGTATTTCAACCGCCACCCCTTACCGGGCAAGGTGCACGACCTGCGGCCGCACCGGCCGGCGCCCGCCAACCCGGCTATAGGCAACGGCCGGATACCCCAGGGCGATTACACTGTAGATTTCCTCTTCGGCCGGAATCGACAACCGCCGCCGCATCCTGGCACTGCGCCGCATGGCCTCCACCACATAACCGATCAGACAGCTTCCCAGCCCGATAGCGTGGGCGGCCAGCAGGATGTTCTGACTGGCGAGCATGGCGTCTTCAGCGGGACAGCTCGCCGTCTTTCTGCAGGTCACCACAATTGCGGCGGTAGCTCCGTGAAAGAGCCGGTCGATCCCCTCCTCGTCCCACTGCCTTAGGGCCTGAACCACCGCCGGGTAGTACTGGCGATAATAGTTCGCCAGTTCTTTCATCAACACAAGACGGCTAAGAAATCGATAGAGAGGATTTTTCGCCATCCGGTTGAGCTGGCGAAAAAAGTCAGCTGTCAGCCCACCCAGTTCCTCGACATCGGGCCGTCGGGGCAACAGATAAAAACTCCACAGCTGGCTATTGGTGCCGGACGGCGCGGTGGTGCCGATCCGGACCAGGTCTTCCAGCAGGGCCAGTGCTACCTCTTGCCGGGTATAGTTCCGACACGACCGCCGCGAGCGGAGAAGTTGCACCAGCCGCTCGCTGTCATACTCCCCAGGCTGGATCGCCGCCAACCTCTCGGCCATGGTAGCCAATCCCAGGGCGGTGGACAACCCCTCGACCTGGACCGCCCCGGCGGGGCAGACCGCCTGGCAATGGCCACAGCCCATACACTCCCCGTCGCCCAGCACCGGTCGCCGGTCAACCATCCGCAGAAGCCGATGCGGACAGACCATCGCACACCTTCCGCAACCACTGCATATATCCTGATGAACTGTAACCATTGATGGCGTCGTAAAAAGCCCGATCTCCTGCGTTGCAGCGGGATCGGCCACTGCTCGGCGTACCACATGTACGCCTGTGCCTGGCCGACACCACTGCGCCTTGTATATCAGGCTTTTGTACTTAGCCATCTTACGTGCAGGTTTGAGGTTTTTACGAGGCCATCAACCATTGATGGACTCGTAAAAACTCCGATTTCCTTCGCCCTCGGTCACAAACAAAGTCTTGCGGCCCGGACAGAGAAAAAGAACTACACAATACTCGCTCGGTGAAGTATTAACAAGTTCCGGTCAGAGTCGGTCGCTGTCGCGCGGAGCATTGGTAACCGGTATCTATCAGCGACAATCTCCTCAGCACAGAAAGGACACAACCCTATGCAGCGACAGAGCCGCTATCCGTACTCCGAGGTGTTGCGGGTGTGTTTACCGCTGGTGCTCGGCATGTCGGCAACCACCGCCATGGAGTTCACCGACCGGGCCTTCCTCAGCAATTACAGCATCGAAGCGATCTCCGCCGCCATCCCGGCATCGATCTCCGCCTTTTTGTTCATGGCCTTCTTTGGTGGTATCGGCAACTATGGCGGGGTGTTCATCGCCCAGTACTACGGCAGCGGGGCGATGGACCGCATCGGTCGGGTTCTCTGGCAGTCCATCTGGCTCTGTCTCTTCGCTTCGGTGGTTTTCTGGCTGCTGGCCTTCTTCGCCAGCGAACCCCTCTTCGCCTTTGCCGGACATGCGCCGGCCGTGCGGATACTGGAAGAACGCTACTTCACCATTCTCTGCATGGGCGGCGGCCTGCAGGTGGCAGCAACGGTTCTGGCCACCTTCTTCACCGGCAGGGGGATCACCAGACCGGTGATGCTGATCACCACCATCTCGGTGGCCATCAACATCCCCCTGGATTACGCCCTCATCTATGGCCGCTGGGGCCTGCCCGAACTCGGTATCGAGGGCGCCGGCATCGCCACGGTCAGCGCCTGGGGCGTCAGTTGCCTGCTCTTTGCCGCCCTCATCTTCACCCGGGACCACGACCGGCGCTTCGGCGTATACCAAAACAGGGGATTTGACGGCAAGCTGTTTAGGCGCCTGCTCCGCTACGGTATCCCGGGTTCGCTCCAGTTCACCCTCGATATTCTGGCCTTCACCCTGTTTATTCTGCTGGTCGGTCGTATCGGCACCAGGGAACTCGCCGCCACCAATATCGTGCTCGCCATCAATGCCCTGGCCTTCATGCCATCCATGGGGGTCTCTCAAGGAATCAGCGTCATGGTGGGTCAGGCACTTGGCCGGACGAGACCGGTCGAGGCCAAGGGGGCGGTGGCAAGCGCCGCCCGACTGCTGCTGCTCTATATTCTGGTCGTCGACCTCGGCTTCATCTTCTTTCCCGAACTGGTCCTGCAACCCTTTCTGCACGCAGTGCCAGCAGAGTCGGTGGAGCAGATCACCGCGCTCTGCGTCGACCTTTTGCAGGTCGTCGCCGCCTACCTGTTCATGGACGCCCTCTACATGATTTACAGCGGGGCCTTGAAGGGGGCCGGCGATACCCGGTTTCTGATGATCAGCGTCGGTATCACCTCGCTCACCGTGCTGGTCGTTCCCGTCTACTTCGGCATTACCCGCTTTGGCATGGGCGTCATTGGCGCCTGGCTCTGGGTTCTGGTCTTTGTCATTGTCCTGTTTACCCTGTCGGCAGCGCGCTATTTCGGAGGGAAGTGGCAAAAAATGCTGGTTATCGAGCAGGAGGCGGGAAAAGCTGACGATGACACCACCTGAATACGATCGATTCGATCAGGACCGAAACAGGTCGGTCGGAGCGGGCTGAGGAAAACGGGCTCAGGAACAGAGAGAATCGAGGATGCTCTTGATAGAGGCGAGATCGAACGGTTTCTTGACAACGCCGACAAAGCCGTGCTGGCGATAGTTGGTCATGATGGGATCGGTCGAATAGCCGCTCGACACCAGCACCCTGGCGTCGGGATCGACGGCAAGAAGCGCCACGACCGCCTCGGTGCCACCCATCCCGCCATCGGGAACTGTCAGGTCCATGATAACGGCATCGAACGGTTCAGCACTCTCCAGGCGACGGGTGTACTCGTCCACCGCCGCCCTGCCCTCTTTTACATGTACGGCCTCATACCCCAGATGCCTCACCATCTTGCAGGCGATATCACCGACCATGTCCTCATCGTCCATGATCAGAATTCTGCCTTTACATGCGTGTTTGGACAATCTTCATCACCGAGGGAAGAGTGTTGACTGTAACAGGCTGAGACCAAGCTACGCATTCACTATGCCAGATAGCGCAAGAGATCGTCAAGAGAATTGCGGTAAATCTCGACTATCTGAAATAACATGCTTTTCTCGATCATCTCCGTCATACTCTGCTGTAGTACTGACAAACCGAAAAGATGAGGAGAGCAGATGAACGATGCACGAGACAGAGCCAGTTTGCGCAGCCGTCAGGGCTATCGACAGGTGGAAATCCGCGACCGCGACAACACCCGCTCGCTCTATTTCGGCGGTCGATACCTCCAGTCGCAGATGGACCTGCGCTCACCCCATCGTCTTCTGCTGCCGTACACCCAGTATATGATGTTTTCCCTGCTGCTGGTAGTACGGCCCGCCCGGGTTCTGCTGCTCGGACTCGGGGGTGGCTCGCTGCTCCGGTTTCTCAACCACCATTTTCCGGACTGCGAGATCGAGGCGGTAGACATCTCCAGCCAGGTGATCAGGCTGGCGACCGACTATTTTCATCTGCCCACCAGCAGCAGGGTCCGTATCCGCTGCCAGGACGGCCGGCAGTTCCTCGACCAGGCGGCCGGGAAGACAGCCTATGACCTCATACTTCTCGACGCCTTCGACGAGGAGGGGTTGGTCGGTCATATGTACCGGGAGAAGACCTTTACCGCCTGCGCTGCAGCCCTAGCCGACGGCGGCCTGCTCGTCGCCAACCTCTGGAGCGGCGGACCGCTCTCCGCGGAGGAGATCGACCACGGCATCGCCCCTCTGCTGCCCTGCGGGCTGCTGCTGCCGGTACCGGGCCGGGGCAACGTGATCACCATCCGGGCCAGAAAAACGTTGGCCTGGCAGAAAATCGGCCGCAACCGGACAGCCCTGGCTCAGCTGGAATCTCACTACGACCTCGACTTTGGCCAGATGATCAAGGTGGCGAGGCGGGCCAACCTCAGCCTTGGTCAACGCCTGGTGCGGGCCGTGACCGACTGCTGGTGGCGGTACGCTCCCAGCACCACCAGATAGCCCGACTCTCCCATGACACTGGGTGCAGTTGTTTCACTGCAGTATGAACACGACATCTCGCCACAAAGAGCCAGGCGCCAAATAGCCCCGGTGCTCATGAGCATTCCGGGTAACCGACCGGCCACTGGGCCCTCTGGCTTTCCCGCTATCACCAGGCTCGGCAACACGCCGCAGGTGCAAGGGGCTCTTGAACCGAACCCCTCACCAGTTGCCCAGTGGGGTGTATCCCTTTCTGATCCGCGCCAACTGGTCGGCAAGGTCGGCGAGTTCCTGCTGCCAGTAGGAGATGGAGCCGAAATCATCGCTGATCCGGGTAAAGCCGTCGGCCGCGACCTGGTGGGCGCACCAGGCCATGTAGTGGACAAAGCGCATCGCCCTGAGCGGCTCGATCAGCCGAAAACTCCGCCGGTCGAAGGGGCGGAAGGTCTCATACCCCTCGAGGAGGATATCCATCTCCCCCAAAGCCTCCTCCAGGCTGCCCGGCAGCAGCATCCAGATATCCTGAATCGGCGGCCCCATTGCCATGTCGTCAAAATCGATCAAATACAATGACTCTCCGGGACGATAGACGATATTGGCAAAATGGCAGTCGCCATGGATTCTGATCGACCGTTCACCGGCGAAAAACGTCTGGGTTTCGGCGATAATCTCCTCGACCACCCGCCGGAGTGGTTCCTTGACCTCGGTCGGCACCACCGTTTTTTCCAGCAGGAAATGGAGCTGCTGCCGGGTCGAGGCCACAGGTGACATCAGCGGCCGATGACTGGCGCCCCTCTTCTCCCCCACCAGATGGACCCGGCCAAGCAGCCGGCCCAACTGCAGCCATTGTTCGTCGTCGAACTCATCGACACTGCGCCCGCCTTTTTTAGGGAAAACGGCAAAGCAGGTATCGTCACAGCGGCCGAGGGTGCTGCCGTCAACCAGGGGCTTGGGGGCAATGACCGGGATCTCCTCTTCGGCCAGTTCCGCCAGGAAATCGTGCTCTTCCTGCAGGCCCGCAACAGACCAGCGACCGGGCCGGTAAAACTTGACGATCAAACCCGGGCCGTCCTCCTGCTGCAGTTCATAGACCCTGTTGATATAGCTGTTGAGTGGCCGGAACAGATTGGTCAAGGTGACCCCCAGGGCCCGCTCCACCAGGGTCAACACCCTGTCTGGCCCCAGATCCTGAAAACCATTGGCTTGCCCCGTAGTAACCGCAACCGTCTTGTCCATAGCCTCCCCCGCAAAGTTCTGCATTCACCCCGCGTCCCGGCCCAGCCGATCACGCTTCTTCTGGCATTTTTACTCTATTTACAGTAAAAAAACGACACACTTGAACCAGCGGAACCTTCATGCGCACCTCCAACACGCCCCAGAGCCGGCAGGCGGTGGTCGATTCTGGCGATCAGCCCTTTTCGGCCTTTGGCTTCTGCACTGTCTGCAACCGGATCCATGGCCTGCCCGCCGGCACCGCAGCCAACTCCTGCCGTCAGCTGATGCACCATCTGCACAGATGGCAAAGCATCGAGTTGGATCGGCCGGGCAACGGTGATCCGCGACTTTCGACCGCCTCTCTTTTCGGAGAGGCCGGCGGCAAGATGTTCGGGGTGCTGGAGTGCTGCGACCGGAAGGGCGAGCTGGTTCTGTTGCGGGCGTTTTCCGGCCAGTATAACGGTCGGTGGCTGGTGCCTGGCTGGGCCCCGCCACTCTTTGACCTCGACGAGTTCAACCGGCTCAACGACCAGACGGAGCGACAGATCAAGGCACTTGGCGCCCGGATCGCCGACCTTCCACCACACAGCCGGGACTGGCTGGAGTTGCGGCGCCAACGCAGGCTGCTATCGCGCAGCTTGATGCGGGAACTGCACGCCATCTATCGGCTCACCAATTTTCGCGGCCATACCGCCCCGCTCACCACCGTTTTCATCGGCAAGGGTGGCGCCCCTACCGGCACCGGCGACTGTTGCGCCCCCAAGCTGCTGCACCAGGCCGCGGCAGCAGGGCTTACCCCAGTCGGTATCGCCGAATTTTACTGGGGACGAGCCAACCGCCTGGGCAATCGTCAGCATGGTCGGTTCTACCCCTCCTGCGCGGAAAAATGTCAACCGATCCTCGGTCACCTCCTCTGTGGCGCAGGCGGAGCAAACAGATCGTGAACAGCTCTGCCATCAGCCGCGATATCTGTTACCACGACCATGAGATTGTCGTGGTCAACAAACCCGGGGGGCTGCTCTCGGTCCCCGGCCGCGGACCAGACAGGCAGGACTGCCTCAGTGCCAGGCTGCGGCGCTGCTTTCCCGAGATGATCGATCAGCCCGCCGTGCATCGACTCGACATGTACACCACCGGCCTGATGGTCTTTGCCATAGACCGCAAGACCCATCGCCAGCTTAGTCGGCAGTTTGCCGAACGTCGGGTCTACAAGGAGTATACCGGGCTGCTCGAGGGGACGGTGGCGGCGGAACATGGCGAGATCCATCTGCGGTTCCGACTCGATCCCACCAACCGCCCCCACCAGATTCACGATCCGGTCAATGGCAAGATGGGCTCCACCCTCTGGCGTCGCCTTGCCCACGAGAACGGCCGCACCAGGGTACGGTTCATTCCGCTGACCGGCCGCACCCACCAACTCCGCCTCCACGCCGCGCATCCCCTGGGCCTGGCCTGCCCCATCGTCGGCGACCATCTCTACGGCAGCGGAAAAGATGGCGACCCCATGCTACTGCACGCCAGCAGGCTGGCCTTCACCCACCCGGCAAGCGGCCTCTCCCTCGACTTCACCCTGCCCGCACCTTTTTAACCAGCATGGCTTAACCAGGTAGCCTCAGCCACAACGCATCGTGCTGACAATTTTCGGATAAAACCAGCATGGCTTAACCAGGTACCGCAGCCACAACAAACCATGAAAATCCCGCGGAAGTGCCAACGACTCCTTGTCGGCGATTTTCGGATACAACCAGTGATGAACGTTCAGGCAGAAACCAGCCACAATAACAGCAGAAACCTGGCAGAGGTTCTGGTATAGTGTCCCCATGAACAGTACATGGAACTATTACGATATCATAGACCTGGACTATTTTCTGCAGCAGGACGACGAGGGCTCGGCCACCAGTCTCCATCAGCGCGACCGGCGCATCTATCTCGACTATGAAAGAAGGCGAGAAAAGCCGGCCGCCGACCAGCCACCGCGGGTGCTGCTCGCTGTCTGGCTCGCTGACCGTCGCCAGCAACAGGGCAACGACGCCCAGCTGCTGCCGGGTGGTGTCTGCCTCGAGGCCTACGGCCTGCTGCGTCTGCTGCTGATCGGCCTGGGGCTTTTCACTGGCGGCAGCGCCGGCCTGGCCTTTTTCGCCTACTCCGGCGGCACTCCGGTCAACGTCCTCCACTTTCTGGTGCTCTTTGTCTTCAGCCAGCTCGGCCTGGCCGCCCTCCTCCTCGCCCGCTCCGCCCTCGTCTGGCTCGGTCTCGCCTCTCTCTCCCGCTCCCCGGTGATCGGCAGGCTGGGCAGCATACTCTCCACCCTGTTCATCAGGTTGTTACGTCGCACGACCCGCAACCTCAGCGGTGAACGGCGGCTGGCGATGGAGGCGAGCCTGGGCCGGTTGCGGGCCAGCACCACCATCATGCCCGGCCTGCTCTACTGGCCGCTGTTTACGCTGCTGCAATATGGCGCCCTTCTCTTTAACCTGGGGCTGTTGAGTACCACCTTTTTCCGGATAACGGTCAGCGATCTGGCCTTCGGCTGGCAGTCGACTCTGCAGTTTTCAGCCCAGTCGCTCCATTCTTTCATCAGCTGGATGGCCCGGCCCTGGAGCTGGCTGCTGCCCGAGGGTATCGGCTATCCGTCTTTAGCCGAGATCGAAGGTTCACATATCATTTTAAAGGAGGGCATAGCCCACCTCCAGACCCCCAGTCTCATCTCCTGGTGGCCGTTCCTGCTGCTGTCTCTGGTGGTGTACGGGCTGACCTTGCGGCTGCTGCTGCTGGGGGTTGGCTGGCTGCAACAGCGTCGCACCGCGTTGCACCCGCTCTTCACTTCACCCTCCGCCCGCCAGGTGCTGCGAAGGATGCAGACCCCAGTGGTCTCCAGTCAGGCCCCCGCGGAGACGGTCAAAAGCGAAACGAAAACCAGAGCGACAGCTCCCAGGCCGGTCCCAGAACCGACGATGGACCACTGTCTGCCGGTGATTGTCCTGATCCCCGACGATATCTTCGACTCCTGCCCGGCCGAAGAGCTGGCCCCCCTGCTCGCCCTGGAGGGATACCGGATAGAGCGGATCCACCGCTTCATGGTCGATTACGACAGCGACCGGCAGCTGCCGGGCCAACTGGCCCAAGAGCTGCCCGAAGACGCCGGGGGCGTGGTCATCCTGCAGGAGGGCTGGATGGTGCCGCTGGTCGGTTTGCTCTCTTATATCAAGGAACTGCGCCAGAACCTGCCCACCTCGCCGATCATGCTGCGACTGGTCGGCAGAGCCACGGCCGACACCGTTCTCACTCCGCTGACGGATACGACCCAACTCGGAATCTGGCGGGAAAAACTGGCCAGCCTAGGCGACAGGCTGCTGAGTACCCGGGCCCTTATCGACAGGAGAACACCATGACCGGCGTGCCAGAAATAGCCATACTGGGCCATCCGAACGAGGGCAAATCCTCGGTACTGTCCACCCTGGCCGAAGACGACTCGGTGCGAATCAGCCCGACCCCGGGGGAGACCACCGCCTGTCGGACCTTCCCGATCATTATCGACGGCCGCGAGGTCCTGCGCTTCACCGATACCCCCGGGTTCCAGAACCCCTCCCGGGTACTGGCCGAGATGCGCCGACTCAGCGGGGAAGGCCAGGACCCGGTACAGGCCTTCCGCCAGCAATTCGGCGATGCCGACGACCTCAGAGACGATGTCGAACTCCTCAGTCCCCTGGCCCGTGGCGCCGGTATCATCTATGTGGTCGACGGGTCGCGCCCTGTCCGCAATGTGGACAGGGCCGAGATGGAGATCCTTCGGCTCTGCGGCCGGCCGCGGCTGGCCGTCATCAACTGCAAGGAGGACCAGCAGGACGAGTTGACCAGCTGGAAAAACGAATTCCGCAAGAATTTCAACGCCAATCGACTCTTCAACGCCCACCGGGCGACCTATGCCGAACGGATCTCCCTGCTCGAGGCCTTGAAAGCCATCGACCAGGACTGGCAGGCGCCGCTTGACCAGGTGGTCCGGGCCTTCAAGGCAGACTGGCAGGCCCGCAACACCGCCACCGTCGAAATCCTGCTGGCGATGATCCGCGACAATCTCAGCTACTCGATCAGCGACGACCTGGCCGATGGCCACGATTCGGCCGCCCAGGAAAAACGGCTGGCCGACCGCTACCGCCAGGCCCTCGAAGACCGGGAAAGACAGGCTCACCAGAAAATCCGGGCCCTCTTCAAACACCATATCTTCCAATACACCCTGCCACCCCAGTCACTGTTGAACGAGGAGCTGTTTGGCGAGCGCACCTGGAGCCTGCTGGGGATGAGCCCCACCCAGGTCGCCATAGCCAGTGCCCTGGGCGGAGCGGTGGTGGGCGCCAAGCTCGACCTGCTCACCGCCGGACTGTCGTTTGGGGTCTTCACCGGCCTGGGAGGTGCCGCCGGGGCGCTGGGCGCGCTCTACGGCGGCCGGAAGCTGACCGCCACCGCCCGGGAGTTGCTCGGCATCAGGATCGGTGGCGAAAAGCTGAAAATCGGTCCGGCAGCCAGCATCGACCTGTTGCTGATTCTGATCAATCGGGGCTTGCTGTTCTACCGGCACACCATCAACTGGGCCCATGGTCGACGCGATTACCAAGCCGGCCAGGCGGCGGCCGATACCAGCGATAGCAGGGGCTACACCAGTGCCTGGCCGGCCGCTCGCCTGCGGGTCTGCAAGTCGTACTTCACCGCAATCACCGAACAGCGACACGAGGCGATCCAGGAACATGGCGCCCAACTGGCCGCGATCGTGCTGGCCGAATTAGATCATATCTCCCAAGAGCGGTAACGGTATCCGGACCGCTCTTCGGTACTCACCAGCAGACACATCGAGCAGAGGGTTGGCCGAACGCAGACACCAAATGGCAACAGCTCTCCCAAACTTCTGATCCAGACTATGGAAAAGATTATCTCCACGGAAAAAAAACCGATCAAACTCTGGCTGCCAGATCTTGACCCGGACACCCTGCAACAGGCGAAAAATCTCGCCAATCTCCCGGGAATATACAGCCATATCGCTATCATGCCAGATGCCCACCTCGGCTATGGCATGCCGATTGGCGGGGTGGCAGCCACCGAGAATACGGTCATCCCCAATGCGGTCGGCGTCGATATCGGCTGCGGCGTCTGCGCGGTCAAGACCTCGCTTACCGGGATAGATCGACCCACCCTGAAAAAGATTCTCACCAGCATACGCCAGCACGTTCCCACGGGGTTCAAACACCAGCGAATCGCCCACGCCGCAAACCGCATGCCCAAGCCAGCCGGAGGCTTGAATCTGGGCGATCTGCCCATCGTCTGCCAGGAGTATGCCAGCGCCACCTACCAATTGGGCACCCTGAGCGGCGGCAACCATTTCATCGAAATCCAGCGGGATCATCACGGCCATATCTGGCTGATGATCCACTCCGGCAGTCGCAACCTGGGCCATAAGGTCGCCAGCCATTACCATCACCTGGCCGAGGAGCGGAACACGCGGCTGCCGAGGCCGATCCCCAGCGCCTGGCAGCTGGCCGCGCTGACCGCCAGCGAGGCCGAGGGTATAAGCTATCTGGCTGAAATGCAATACTGTGTAGATTTTGCCCATGCCAACCGGGCGGTGATGATGGAACGGGTCATAGACGCCGTCCAGCACCACTGCACCCCGGTCCATATTGCCGAGCTGATCGACGTGGCCCACAACTACGCAGCGTCTGAATTCCACTTCGGCAAAGAGGTGATTGTGCACCGCAAGGGCGCGATCCGGGCCGGCCTGGGAGAGCTGGGGATCATCCCCGGCAGCCAGGGCGCCAACAGCTCTATTGTCCGCGGTCTGGGCAATGCCGAGAGCTTTTGTTCCTGCGCACACGGCGCCGGCAGAAAACTCGGCCGCAAGCAGGCTCAGCGCCAGCTCGATCTGCGCAACGAGATCGCCCTGCTCGAAAAACGACACATCCTCCACGCCATCCGGGGTAAGCGCGACCTCGAGGAGGCCACGGGGGCCTATAAGGATATCGATGAAGTCCTCTACCGGCAACGGGACCTGGTGACACCTCTCACCACCCTCGAACCGCTGGCGGTGCTGAAAGGTTGAAGCGGCTTTCGCATGAACACTGTGTGCATCTGTCGACGTTTCAGCATGGATTCGACATCGCGCAAGAAAGAACGAGGCACCAAATAGAAGCAGTGTTCACACAGGCCAGCTCAGGTGACGCCATTTTCTGTGGACTTTTGCGAGTGAACAGCGTTTGCTCTTATTCATCGGTGAAAAAAAACTTCGAACCTGACGCCGTCTGAACCGATGAGGCTATCCGGGTCAGCCGTGCCGGTTGGAGCAGAAACAACAAAACGCCAGGTCCACGACGGCCCTGGCGTTTTGTCTAGGGGGGGAAAGGAGAAATTAAATTTCTCACGCCTTTCTTATATCACGATCCATGCCAATTTTTTTATTTATGATTTACCCAGTTATTACCAATCTTTACAATTATGCATCTCACGACTGGCCATTCTCATTGCCCAACTGCTGGGCAATATTTGCCCAGCCCGTGCACCCGACGGGCAAGATCTGCCCACCCTCCAGACGATAGCCGTGAACAGCCCGAATTTCTCATCGATCATCTTTTGATGGCGTCGTAAAAAGTCGAACGTTCCGCCAGGATGGGCTCAGGAAAAACCCTCGACGTATAATTGGGATGGCTAAGTACAAACGTCCGGATGCCGCAGGCGGGGCACGGTCCGGACCGCCAACAGGGGCGAGCCGGACCGAGAGAGCGTCGCCCTGCTTATTCGATCCGGATGGAGCCGACATCGCTGGCCGGCTCTTCATCCTCGTCGGCCACGGGCCGCCTTACGGCCCGGCGAGGGCGAGAGGCAGCGACCGGTGGCGCTTCCTCGCCACGCTCGTTACGGCCCGACACCGCTCTCTGATCAGCCAGCGACTCGAATGCGGCCAGCTCCGCTTCGGCATCCAGTTCAGGCCACGGCTCCTGGTTGGCGACGGTCCGAGGTTGCTCTGTCGGCCTGACAGGTGGAGGTGGTGGTTCGCGTTCTTCGGTCCGGCTCGGCCGCTCGCTCCGGACCGCGGCCCGTTCAAGCGGCTGCTTGAAAAACGCGATGACCCCATCGGTGGTCTCGAGCAGGGAAACCAGCTCCCAGCCGCTCCGCCCATACTGGTTGAGGGATTCCTCTATCTCCGCATCGTCAAGAAAGGCACGGCCCAAAAGGCCATCCTTCTTCAATCCATAATGTACCGCTTTATAGCTCCAGTGCACCACGCTCTCCATTGTCTGCGAAATTGATTCCGCGCCTGCCGGTTCAGATCATCGGCACCCCTATACAGTGCACCGGGCTGGTTCTCTCTTCCCCCCAGGCAGTGGCCCATGGGCTGCCGGTCATCGCTTCTCCACCAGGCGATCATCGACGAATGCTCCCTTATACACCGTTCCATCTGCCTGGTGCAATTCTCCTTCACCGTTACGTCGACCATTCTTGAATTGACCGGTAAAACGACTGCCATCGGCAGAGATCAAGACCCCTTTGCCATCGGGAAGATCGTTCAGAAATTCGCCCTGATACACCGAACCGTCGCTATAGGTCAGCGTGCCGTCGCCCTGAAAGGTCCCATTGGCGAAATCTCCGACATAGACGCTGCCGTCGGCAAAATGATAGGTTCCTTGGCCGGAGAACTGATCATCTTTGAAATTCCCGACATATTTTGAGAAATCCGGATAAACGAGCTCCCCCTGCCCCGACTTCACCCCCTGCTGGAACGCCCCCTCGTAGTGACGCTGGTCACTGTAGAGATAGCGTCCCGCGCCCTGCATCTTACCGGCGACAAAATCGCCCTGGTAGCTGTCACCGGAGGGAAAGAGCAGCTCGCCTTTGCCCGCCAGCAGTCCGTCGGCCACCGCGCCGCTATAGATGCTGCCATCGGGCAGCAGCAGCTGGTCGACCTTGCCGTTCAGCGGGGCATGGTCCGAACCGGTCTGGCAGATCCGGTTATCACGATAGAGGTACCTGGCCGAGGCCCCGGTCAAAACCACCCCTTCGGCCTCATCCTTCTGCCGCTGATCGATCTGCCGGGCCAGTCGGCTCCGCTCCTTTTCGGTCAACACCGGCCGGCCAGCCGCGAACATTCCGCGAAAGACCGTGCCGTCGGCAGAAACCAGTTTGCCCTTGCCCTCCATCTCGTCGCCTGCAAACGCGCCGGTGTAGACCGAACCGTCGGCAAAGGTCATGCTGCCTTCGCCCTGACGCTGGCCTTTGACAAACATCCCGTCGTAGCGGCTGCCGTCGGCGTACTCCAGCACCCCATGGCCCTGACGGGCGTCACGTACAAACGCGCCGGTATAGACCGAGTCGTCGACAGCGATGAACGATCCCTGCCCATGCCGCCTGTTGTCGACGAAATCACCGGTATAGTGGCTGCCGTCGGGGTAGCGCAGATCACCCTTGCCGTTGAGCTTGCCGTTGACGAAGGTTCCTTCGTAGCGACTGCCGTCAGGCTTGGTCAGCACCCCGTAGTCGTTCCATTGACCATCTTTGAAGTGACCGGTGTAGCGGCTGCCGTCAGGGTAGAGGCGGCTGCCGTCGCCATCCGGCCGGCCATGGGACAGATGCCCCTCGTACCAGCTCTTGTCCGGGTAGATGACCTTGCCGTCGCCATAGATGATATTGTTGCGGAATTCACCGATATATTTCCGACCATCCGGATATTCGAGCACCCCGGAGCCATGGTATTTGCCCAGCCGGAATCCACCGACATAATGTATCCCGTCCGGCTTGTGCAACTCACCCTTGCCGTCGATCACGTTATCGTTGAATTCCCCCGCATAGCGCCGGCCGTCACTGCCGGTCAGCACCCCCTGGCCATGAAACCTGCCGCCGGAGAACTGTCCCTGGTACACCGTGCCATCGGGATAGCGCATGGTGCCGCTTCCCTCCGCCAGACCGTTATGGAAATCGCCCTCGTAGACCCTGCCGTCAGCGCTCCGGTAGGTCCCGTTGCCGTTCTGACAGTTGCCCCGGACGCAGTCAGCCCCGGCGGGTCGGCTCACACCCAGAAGAAAGACACCCACTATCCCCAGCCATACACAACACGTTCCCCTCACCGTTTCTCCTTTACTCTGGCCAAGCGAGCCGACAAATCGGCTCAGCCCTTCAGGGCATAGGCCTTTTTCACCTCACTGGCAATACGTGTCAGCCCGCGGGCCACATCGGCGTCATCTTGCGAATAGGTCACCCGGATACACTCCTGCCGATGGCCCCACCGCTCACCCAGGCCGGGAAAGAAATAGTGGCCAGACACCACCAGAACGCCGACCTTTTTCAGTCGTTCATACAGCTCCAGGCTGGTAATCGGCATCTCTTTAAACCACAGCCATAAAAACATCGCCCCCTCCGGCTTGTGCACCCGCCAGGGCACCCCGGCAAACTCCCGGCGAACCACCTCGAGCGCGCGCGCCAGTTTCTCCTGATAGAACGGTCTGATCACCGTGCGGCTCAGCTCGATGATCTCGCCGCTCTCAACCAGTTCCCGGGCCAGAACCGGGCCAAAACTCACTGGCGAAAGGGACATGATGGCATTCATGCTGGCCAGCGCCCGGATGATCTCCTCTCTTGCGACGATAATGCCGGTACGCACCGCTGGCAGCCCGAGTTTACTGAGCGAAAAACAGACCACCATGTTGTCGTTCCAACTCGGAGTCGCCGCCTCGTACACCATATTCGGAAAAGGCAGTCCATAGGCGTTGTCGACGATAAGGGGGATATCGCTGGTCCGGGCCAGGCGGTCGAGATGGGCCAGTTCGTCATCGCCAATAACGTTACCGGTGGGATTGGTTGGTCTCGACACGCAGATCGCTCCGATATCCGGGCCGATCTTCAGTGCGTTGAAATCGATATGATATTTGAACTGGTTATCGGCGAGCCGCTCGATTTTCGGTCGTTTTGAGACAAAAAAATCATCGTCGAGCCCCAGGTCGGCATAGCCGATATACTCTGGAGCCAGCGGCAGACAGATCTTTTTCCGGGTCGAATCGCCGTGGCGGCCGGCAAAGAGATTGAACAGCATGAAGAACGCCGTCTGGCTGCCGTTGGTAAGACAGACGTTTTCCGGACCGATCGGCCAACCGAACTCCCTCGATAACATCGCCGCGACCGCCGCGATAAAGCCGGGTTCGCCCTGCGGCGGATCGTAGGCACCTATCAGCTGATGAAACTTCCGCGGATCTTCACACAGCTGCCGCAGGCGCTGGCGCATCCGCTCCTGGAACTCCGGAACCACCCCCGGGTTACCGCCACCCATCATGATCATTCGCTCCCCGCCCGCCACCTTGGCCCGGCCAAGGTCATCCATCAGGGAGAGAATCCCGGCATTACAGGTTAACTGCCGGCCAAACTCTGAAATCTTCATCGTTTCCTTTCATCTTCCTCCAGGGCCGGCAGGGCAGCCGCCCCCCTGCCAACCAGCAACTCGTCTGTTCATACCACCCAGCTCGTTTCTCCGCAGCCGACAGGGCACAGCCCGATCGACCAGATCAGCCCGCCTCCTCCACCTTGTCCGGTAGGATACTCAAAATTCGCACCAGCAGGAAGGTCACAACCAGAGAAAAGAGTATCCTGCCCCAGAAAATACCGGCCAGCTTGCCGCCCACCGCCATCATCACCAGGGTATCTTCCAAAAGACCGTGGCACAGGCCCATCAGGGCCATGGCGTTTAATACCTGCCGTTTTCCCATCCCACCGTTTTTCGACTCCCGGATGATCAGCGCTCCGCCGTAACCGAGGCCCATCACCATGCCGACCACCGTCAGCGATGCCGCCTCCCGGCTCATGCCAAACAGCGGCAGTACCGGGGCCAGCAGCCGCTCCAACAGGCCCAGCAGGCCAATCCGCCGTAAAAAGCGCATCAGCAGCAGGATACAGAAAATAACGACGACAATGAGACCTATATTGCTGAGCTGCTGCACACACCACTGTCCCAGGGTCGGCTCGGCCGGCGCAGCCCCGAAGAGGAGATCCGCCGGCTCCTGCCAGACCCCGATGGCCAGGCAAAACCTGTCAAGGAGCACGCCATAGACCAGGGCCCCGCCAAAGCGCAGTAACGCTATCGGCCACAGTGGCGCTCCCGCCTTTTTGCTGACGCTCAGCTCCACCGGCAGGGCATGGGCAAGGAGCATGGCCGAACAGAGGACGGTAACCTGGGCAACCGTTAAATCGAGCCCTGGCGCCAGCGCCGCAAACACGGCTATTCCGCCATAGAGGGAGGTGAGCATCGCCGCGGCCCAGACCAGGCCGAGCTCGCCCGGCAAGCCGATCAACTGCATGATCGGCGTCAGCAGACCACTGAGGATTCTGACCCCACCGATCTCCTCGAGCACCTTGACCACGATGACCACCGGCACCATGATCCGGATCAGCTCCCAGCTGACCAGCCAGGTCTCCCGGGCAAGTTTTTCTATATGACGACGAAACAATTCGCTGCGCATACCCTTCTTTTCTCTCACCAGCATGGCTGGACCAGATAGCCTCAGCCGCAACGAAACATGAAACTTCTTGGCGCGGTAACAGATACAACCGCACCGGCGAGTTGCATATAAACCAGCATGGCTGGACCAGATAGCCTCAGCCGCAACGAATTATGCAACTCCTCGCCACGATAACGAAGGCGTCCGGGTTGACGAGTTACAGAGAAAACCATTCTTCAGACGGTCCCGGGATTTCGTCGACCGCCAGGGTTGCCGGACCTCGATCTGGTCTCATAGAGCTGACAGGGCAACCCCGAGCTTTCGTGGACCACCTGGGAGGGCAGCCGTCGGCAGACAAAACCCATGGCCCGGCAGCCGTAGGGCTGCATCGGCTGGTAGGTGATAAAAAAATGACGGCAGTTACGACAGTTCGGCATGTCAGCGGTCATCTCGACCCTCAGCATGGCTGGCCCGGGCAGGTGAGCCACAACACGGGAAATATACCAGCATAAAAAGGGGAAATCGACCACAAGAAGGGCTGGCAGGCGGGAAATAACACCTGCCCCGCTGACTTCCAGACAGCGCGACGGCCCTGGTTCCACCCGACAACCGGGGGTCAGCTGTCATCACCGTGGCGGCCTCTTTTGGGATAATCGAAAAACAGCATTCTCCCCCGGCCCTCGCCAACCTCCTGCCAGGACTTCGTCGGCAAGGCGATGCAGACGATACCGCAGGTCGGCACGTTGCCCAGCACCTCACCACTGAGATACTCGGCCAGCTCGGTCAACACCGGATTGTGCCCCACCAGGAACAGACCGTTAACTGCCGCGTCGGCCTGACGGACGACCGCCAGCAGGTCAGCCACCTGAGAGGTGTAGATGCGGTCCCGGCACATGATGTCGGCCTCCGGATAGTCGACCTGTTCGGCGATGAGAGAAGCTGTCTGCCGGGCCCGCACCGCGTGACTGGTTACGATCAGGTCAGGCAGCTCACCCAGCTTTTTCAGTCTGGCCCCATCCGGGGGGCGTCGCGTCTGCCCCGCGCGTTCAGAGGCCGGTCCAGATCGGCCAGGGCCGCATCGCTCCAGGAGGATTTGCCATGGCGGATGAGATAGAGACGTTTCATCGGCTGACGCTCCTCTGCCAGATCTCCGCCCAGAGCCTGGCATACTGTTGGGCGGCCAGTGAGGACGGCGACACCGCCGCCACCGGCTGGCGGGACAGGCCCATCTTCTCGATCTCGGCCAGATAGGGAATCTGGGTCTGGCAGAAGATAGCCTGCTGACCATACTGGCCGATCATCTCCCGATGCATGACCTTACGCTGCTCCACCATCGAGAAAAAAGCGTTGACCCGACGTTTTCGCCCCCCAACCTTTTTCAACAGCTTGAGGAGTTGCTTCAAGGCCACCAGGGACAAGGTGGTGGGGATCACCGGGGTGATCACACTGTCGGCGGCCAGGATGATATTTTCCGAGAGCAGGGTCATGTTCGGTGGACAATCGAGGATCAGCACCTCGTAATCGTCGGCCAGGCCGGCCAGCAGCTTACCAAGACCGAGCCGCCGTTTGTCCTCGGGCAGCCGGGCCAGGGCCAGATCGAGATTGCGCAGGGAGAAATGCGCGGGCAGCAGATCGAGACGATCGTAGTCGGAGGCCCTGATAAACTTTGCCAGACCACCTGAGAGGAGCTGCCTGCGGTTGTACTTTCTGCCGGGTCGCACCCGGAAGTAATATGAGGCGGCCCCTTGGGCATCGAGGTCACAGAGCAGGACCCGCCGATCACCCTGGACGACGCTGTAGGCGAGATTGACCGCCGTGGCGGTTTTGCCGACACCTCCCTTGCTGCTGTAGACTGCAAAAATTTTCATGTCGTCTCACTGTCTGGCTGATTTATCCTCCGGATCCTGGAGCATTTCTTCGGCCAGCGCCACATTTTCGGCGCTGGCAAAGGTTGCAAACGTCGTTTCGAACCGGTCACGAACAAGCTTCTGTTCCGCAAAGAGCCGACCAATCAATCCGCCGAGCGCGGCGGCGGTGAGCAGGTCCTGCTCCTGGTCAGGGCGGAGCTGCCGCAGCCGACCGAGCAGCATTCGCCGCTGGACCGCCAGATCATTGAAATCACCAAGAACGTTCTGGAGCTCCTTCATCTGTTTGAGATAGCTGTCCACCGCCTGGCGATCGAACAGTGAACCGAAGAAATCGAGCAGATAACGAAACTTCTTGCCTTCGATACGCAGCTCATGCAGGGTCTTGGCGGCGGTCTGCGGGGTGATCGCCCCGCCACGACGCAACAGGCGGGTCAGGCGTTTTGCGACAATCTGCTCGCTGACCGTCCGGCACAGCCGCCGCCCCTCGGGATACTCAGCCATATCAGGGAGCACCCGCAGCGCCTCCTGCCAGTCGGCAATGAGCGCGGTGAAGCGCTCGCTGCGCAGATGGACGCGCAGCTTTTTCAGCTCGTTTCGCCGCCGACGCTTCAGTTCGGCGAAAAAGCCATCGAGGCCATCCTGCAACTCGCCAGGTAACAGGGCCCGGAAGCTCTGCTCCTTTTGCAGGTAGACATCGAGATCCCGCACCGGTCCGCTCACCGTACCCAGCCATTTGAACTCGGGGCGAAACCGCGCCATCTCTTCAGAGGGTAGATGCTTCTTTAACAGGGCCAAGAGCGAGCGTGTCCGGCGCACCGCCACCCGCAGATCATGGAGGAATTCCGGATCGATATCGGCTAACACCCCGTCGACATTGATCATCATGGTTCGACGCAGCTCAAGGCAGATGATCTGCACCGCCCGGGCCACGGTCTCCTGGGGCGCCAGTTCCAGCGCAAATTTCGAGCTGGTCTCATTGGGGTCGATCGCCAGCGCCTCCTGGATCATCGCCACGGGATCGCCGTCGCCATCGATTGCGCCGAGACCCAGCGCCGTCAGCAGCTCCCTCACCTGTCCGGCAGCCCGGCGATAGCCCGTAAGCGGCACCAGGGTGACAACCGATGGCAGCACAGCCCGCTGGTCCGCCCGTTGACAGGTAGTAACCCAGAGGGTCAGCCGAACCACCGTCTTCTGGTCTTCGTTGAGGATATTGAAGTCCCGGCGACTGCCGCTACGCACCAGCTGCGGCACCAGCGCCCGCTCCTTGAGCAGCGGCCGCAACGCCTCACGGCAACCATCCTGACGGAAATCCCGCCAGAACAGCTTTTTCTTCCTCCCCCTCACCGTCGCTCTCGCCTGTTCCCTCCCCTGCCGCTCGGCCAGGATAAAATGGCTCCCCTGACGCCATGACATCAGCCCGGCCTGAAACAGCCGCCAATCGAAGGTGTCATGGTACAGCTCATCCACGGGCCGCTCCCCGCTTTGGCTGACGGTGAACACCTCGCCCAGCCGGGTCAGGATCTCGGCCAGATCAAGCTGCGGCGGTATGCGGTATGACTGCACGGCCTCCATTGGCATCCCTTCTAGGTACGGTAATCCGCGTTTATTTTCACGTAGTCGATGGAAAAATCACAGGTATAGATCTCTGCCCGGCCGCTGCCCTCCTTGAGATCGATACTGACAGTGAACTGCCGCTTTTTCAGCACCCCTGCCGCCTCTTCCTCGGCGCTGGCCCCCACCGCCAGGCCATCGCGGACAATGCCCACCTCGTCAAAGGCGATATCCACCCCCTCCGGCCGAAACCGCACCCCGGAACGGCCCATGGCGGCGAGGATCCGGCCCCAGTTGGCGTCCTCACCGAAAAAGGCGGTTTTCACCAGGCTGGAGTTGGCCACCGTGCGGGCCAGGCGCTCGGCCTCCTGCTCCTCACGGGCGCCGCACACCCTGATGGTGATGCATTTGCTGGCGCCCTCCCCATCGGCGACAATCATCAGGGCCAGCTCCTTGAGCAGCGCTTCCAGGGCGCTGGTAAACGAGGCGAGTGGAGCGGCGGAAGCTGCATCGATTCGGCTGTTGCCCGCCTCACCGCTGGCCATCACCAGAACCATGTCGTTGGTGCTGGTATCGCCATCGACGGTGATCCGGTTGAAGGTTCGGGCGACTCCGGCCTGCAGCGCCTCCTGCAGCTGCGGATGGTCGATCCGGGCATCGGTCAGTACGAAGGCCAGCATGGTCGCCATATTCGGCATGATCATTCCGGCACCCTTGGCCATGCCCATCAGGGTGACCTCGGTGCCATCGATCATCACCGTCTTTCGCGCTATCTTCCTGACGGTGTCGGTGGTCATGATCGCCTGGGCCACCTCGGCGAAGTTGTCGTCGCCAAGGCCGGCGACAAGTCGGTCCATCGCCGCTTCGATGGCCGCGACATTGAGCGGGCTGCCGATAACCCCGGTGGAGGAGAGCTGGACCAGAGGCTCGGGAATCGTGAGCGCCTGGGCCACCAGCGCCGAGGACTTGACGGCCGCCGCCATCCCAGCCTCACCGGTGCAGGCATTGGCGCAACCACTGTTGACCAGAATCGCCTGGGCCCTGCCCCCATTTTTGAGCCGTTCCATATCGAGCAGCACCGGCGCGGCCTTGACCTGATTGGTGGTGAATACCCCGGCGGTCACAGCGGGAGCGGTGCTGACGATCAGACCGAGATCCAACCTTTCCTGGTACTTGATTCCGGCGGCCACCGCCGAAGTCGTAAACCCCTTGACATCCATACGCGTCACAATCCTTTAAGGAAAATTCTGTTCAAGCCAATCCTGCTCAATCGGTGTCAATGAGACAGGACTGACGGCATCGATGGAAATAAATGTTGTAATCTAGCACTATTCCATGGCAAAATGCTACCCGAAAATGAGCCAAAACCGGCCGGTTTCCCCATCCCCGCCACCCCAGCCCAAAGAGAGAGTCGAGACGATATGCGGATACTGCTGCTGGCCGATATTCATGGCAACTACCCGGCCTTGCAGGCCATAGACGACCATTTCACCACCACCGTCTTTGATGCTATCGTCAACTGCGGCGACTCGCTGGTCTACGCCCCCTTTGCCAACGAGGTGATCGACTGGCTCATCGGCCATCGCGCGGTCTCCATCCTCGGCAATACCGACAAAAAGGTGCTGAAGCTGCTGCGGGGCAAAACGGTGCCCAAACCGGGCAAGGCGGAAAAGCGGGTGATGTACACCCATACGGCCGAACAGCTCGACAAGCGCTGTATCGCCTATCTGCAATCGCTGGCGATCTCGGCGGAACTGGTCATCGGCCCCGGCAAAGGCCAAGGTGGCAAGATGGGTATTTTCCACGGCAGCCCGGCCAGGCCCCACGAATTCCTTTTCGCTACCACTCCGACTGCGCGATTTGCAGAGCTGGCCGAGCAGTTTCCCTACCTGGTCGTCGCCGTCGGCCATTCCCATACCCCGTTCCATTTTCACCTTGGCGGCTGCCACTTCATCAATCCCGGCTCGGTTGGCCGGATGTTCGACGGCAACCCGGCGGCCAGCTGCGCGGTTCTCACCGTCGACCGGAGCAAGCTGACGGTCGAGCATCACCGCATCGCCTATGACATCCGCGCGGTGACAGCCGAGCTGGCGCGCCAGCAGCTGCCACCGATATACCAGACCATGTTCGAACAGGGGAAGAAACTCAACTGAGCCCGATACCGCGGCGCTTCCGGCACGATCAAGATTCCTGCAATCGTTTTGTTCAACCCGTTCTGCCCATGGTCTGGCTTTATCCGAAACTCATCAGCACGGAAAACGCTGTTACCGCGCCGAGGAGTTTCATGGTTCGTTGTGGCTGAGGCTATCTGGTCCAGCCATGCTGGTTTATCCGAAACTCATCGGCACGAAAACGCTGTTACCGCGCCGAGAAGTTTCATGTTGCGTTGTGGCTGAGGCTATCTGGTCCAGCCATGCTGGTTCGATACAGAAGACCGGCTATCACCGCGGTAAGCGGCGCCACGGCGACCAGACCAAAGCTGCCCACCAGGATGTTGAGCACCTCCGCGGCGACAAAGGGCGCATTCAGCAGGTTGGCGACCGGCAGTCCCTTGGCGATAAAGAGCAGAAACATGGTGATATGACTGCTCGAATAGGCCAGCAGCAGGGTGGTCGTCATGGTGCCGACCACGGCTCGACCGACCCGCAGGCCCGAGGCCACATGTTCGATATAGCCGATAGTCGGCTGCTGGCATTTGATCTCAGCCATGCTGGCGGCGATATCCATCGCCAGATCCATCACCGCCCCTGACGAGGCGATAAAGATGCTGGCAATAAAGATATCGGTCAGCCGCAGATCATAATAGCCGGAATAGAGCAGGTTTTCGGCGAAGGGTCGCACCGCGCCATGGAGGGCGAAGCCACTGGTGAACCAGACCGCCAGCCCGCAGGTCAACAGGGCTCCCAGCAGCGAGCCGCCAAAGGTGGCGACGCCTCGCCTGGTCAACCCACCCACCGCAAAGGTGATCACCGCCATCAGCACGGCGACGATCCCCAGACCGGTGGCAATCGGTGGCCAGCCCCGCAGCAGCAGCGGGAAAAACAGCTTCCACAGCACCATCGCGGCAAAGACAAAGGAGAGCACGGCCTTGATGCCGGTCACCCCGGCGACCAGAATCAGCAGCACGCCGAACAGGGCGATCAACACCAGCTGCATGGTCAACCGGTAATGCCCTCTGGCAAGGCCATGCGCCGGTTTGCCAGCCACCGTATCGTATTCGACCAGTACCACCTCGCCCACCTGATAGAATTCATCCAGGTCGAGTTTACCCAAGAGCCTGTTGGTAATATCTATGGTCTGCCCCTCGTTCGGCCCATTTGACAGCTCGACCGTCAGATATTGAGCCTCGGTTTTGACGATCAGGTTCTGGCGAACCTGGCTGTTGTCGACCGCGGTCACCACACCGCGGGCATGGATGCCGCTGGGGGCTTTGGGGACACCGGCAATGTCGATACAGGCCAGGCCGACACAGATGGCGGCAATCACAAGAGAGAAAATCCATTCACGCATAGTGGAAAAATACGGCTATTCTGGAAAGAGGGCACTCATCTTCAGGTGAGCGCCCTGGTTGACCGGCAAAAACAACGACGGCACTGCCACCCTCGCAGTGCCGCCACCTGACGCTCGTCTACCGGTCGCCTATCGGCTCTCAGGTCAAAAATGACCTTATTTCACCGCCGGCAGAGCGCTTGCACCAAAACCCATGACCTTGGCGAGTTTTTTGGCGATATCGGTGTTGTCATAGAACCCGGAGAAGAGCTCGGCTCCATCGCCCTGGGCATAAACGGCTGTCGGCACCCCGGTGTGGGAATAGGAGGTCCAGCCGATGCTGGCGGTCTCATTGAGGATGTGGGTGATGGTGACGATAATCGGCTCGTAGTAGCCGTAGAGCAGATCGTTCTCGGCCTGCGAATTGTCGTTGCTGCCACACAGGGACTTGTCATAGGCGGCCTCGAGCTTTTCTTTCTGATAGTCGTTGAGCCCATCGTAGCGCAGGCCGAAGACATCTTCCATCATCTGGATCATCTCGCTGTTGGCTGCGAGATTGTTCGAGCCCAGATGACCTCCGCAGACATTGGCCGCCGGAGAGCTCTTGTGCTCGGCCCACTGATTGGCGGCAAAGGAGGTGAAGCTGTTGGTCTGGGGCAGCAGCCTGTCATAATGGCCGGTATAGCCGGTGGTGGCATGGCCCACGGTCATACCGCCGGTCTCGTGATCACCGGTCACCACGATCAGACAGTCGTCGCCCTTGTCGCTGCAGAAGTTTTGTGCAACCTCGATGGCGTTGTCGAAATCGATCACATCACCGATGGCCGCCTTGGCATCGTTGGCATGACAGGCCCAGTCGATCTTGCCGCCCTCGACCATGATGAAAAAACCGTTATCCCGATCATGGCCCCGGTTGCTCTTCTTCCATTTCCCCCAGGACTTGCCCTTGCCACGATTGGTATCCCTGTCGTTGCGCCAGTCCCTGGCATCCGGTTCGGCCGAGAGGTTGGCAATGGCCACCCCGGTCATCTCGGCCAAAGAGAGGTTGGTAGCCGGCCGGTCGATGGCATACGGCATCGCATCGGAATCCTGCAGCCAGGGATTGATGCAGATGACCTGGTCCATCGGTTGGTCTTTCAAGGCCAGGATCGACTGCCGGTCGTTGAGCACCGTATAGTCCGAGTTGGTCTCGACTTCGTCAGCCGTCATCTTCTTGAGCCCACCGCCGCCGAAAAACTCATAGCCGGTAGCGATCAACTGCTCATCGATACCGCGATAGTCGTTACGGCTATCCACCGAGGCATAGTAGGCCGCCGGGGTGGCGTGGTCGAGGGATACCGAGGAGAGAATCCCCACTTTCTTCCCCGACTCATGGGCCAGCTGGGCAATGCTCTTGTAACTGGTGCTCTTGGTCTCGTCCATGCCGATAACCCCGCTCAAGGTCTTCAGACCGCAGGCAAAGGCGGTGGCCGACGAGGCGGAATCGGTAATAAGCGCATGGGCATCATAGGTCGTCTGCAGACCAGCCACCTCCATCTGGGTCATGTTCAGACGGTTCTGCGGTTTCAACAGATCGGCGGCCGCGTTGAAATCATCGCCGTTCTGAGCGGTCAAATAGGCCTCGGTCGCCTGCACCTGGCTGGTCGACATCCCATCGCCCAGAAAAAAGAACACATATTTCGGCTGCCCAGCCACCGCCAGCGTCGCCGTGGCCACAATGCCGCCAGTCAACGCCATCACTCTGCACATCTTTTTCACGCCCATCTTTACTCTCCTCTGTATTGTTTTCGCAAAATTCCGGTGCCGCTCCGCCTTACTGGCCTGGCGAAACGGGCTGATGGAGCCCCCTGGCAGGAACTGTCGAGAAACGTGGAGGCACTGCCTTACACATCCTTGCCACGGGACACCGGAATTTTTACAAGGAAGAAGTTAGAAAGCGTTCAATAATCGATTAGAATACGGATAAAGATCATTGAGCGTTGACTCAAAGACACGATTTTTTTCCTGAAGGGAGGCGCTCGGCAAATTTTGATGGACTTTATCCGAAAAGCGCCAGTGCGAAAAGCTCTGTTGCCGCGCCGAGGAGTTTCATACAAAATCCTCTTAACGAGAAGACCGCAACCGCACCGCTCCGCACTCGCAAAACAACGAGGAAACAGGCCATTGCCATCACTTCACCCCATCATCATCACCCCTTGACCTTTTGAAAACAGTTGCTATTTATTAATTAAGAATTTATTACTATCTACGAACGAGCCATGAAAACACCGAGAGACGAAGTCGAACGACGTATGCAGCATTTCGCCACGGTCTGCCGTGAAAAGGGAATCAAGCTGACGCACCAGCGGTTGGAAATCTTCCGGGAAGTAGCCCAGACAGGCGATCATCCCGACGCCGATCTCGTCTTCAACCGGGTCAGGAAGCGTTTGCCCACCGTCTCGCTCGATACCGTTTACCGGACGCTCTGGCTGCTCAACGATATGGGTTTGATAACAACGCTTGGCGCGGGTCGCGGCCGTACCCGTTTCGATGCCAACCTGGAAAGTCATCACCATTTTGTCTGTGACCGGTGCGGCTTGACTCGCGACTTCTCCAGTGAAGCGCTCGATGCCATCAAACTGCCGGATTCACTTTTCGCCATGGGTGAGATCGAGGCGACCCATGTCGAGGTGCGAGGTATCTGCCAGGAATGCCTTCACCATAAAACACGAAAAGCGATGTCGTAACGCGGGAGAAATCCTGATGATCCATAGCCCGGACAGCCAGTACAGCGGGCTCTCCGTGGCTCAGTCTCCCGCAATTCTGCCAGTGGTCATTCACTCGAGTCCGGATCGGCTCGAAGGACTTGATCGCTCAGGTCCATGACAGCTGGACAACAACCACAACAGAAGGGAGAACGATCATGAAGGACGAGAAGAAGAAACTCACCACCAACGCCGGTGCTCCTGTACCGGACAATCAGAACGTTATGACTGCGGGGCCTCGCGGTCCCCAACTCCTGCAGGATGTCTGGTTTCTGGAAAAACTGGCCCATTTCGACCGGGAGGTGATCCCCGAGCGGCGCATGCACGCCAAGGGTTCCGGGGCCTATGGTACCTTCACCGTAACCCACGACATCACCAGGTATACCCGCGCTCAAATCTTTTCTCAGATCGGCAAGACAACCGAACTGTTTGCCAGGTTTTCCACGGTGGCCGGCGAGCGTGGCGCAGCCGACGCCGAACGTGACATTCGTGGTTTTGCCTTAAAATTCTACACCGAGGAGGGCAACTGGGATATGGTGGGCAACAATACCCCGGTGTTCTTTTTGCGTGATCCCCTGAAGTTCCCAGACCTCAACCATGTCGTTCACCGTGACCCCCGCACCAACCTTCGCAGTGCGAAAAACAACTGGGATTTCTGGACGTCCCTGCCCGAGGCACTGCATCAGGTCACCGTGGTCATGAGCGACCGTGGCATCCCGGCCAGCTATCGTCACATGCACGGCTTCGGCAGCCATACCTTCAGCTTTATCAACGCCCAGAACGAACGGTACTGGTGTAAATTCCATTTCCGCAGCCAGCAGGGCATCAAGAATCTCACCGAGGCGGAAGCCGAGGCGGTGATCGGCAAGTGTCGCGAAAGCAATCAGCGCGACCTCTACTACAGTATCGAGAATGGCGATTTTCCCCGCTGGACCATGTTTGTCCAGATTATGACCGATGAGGAGGCCGCCCAGCTTCCGTACAACCCCTTCGATTTGACCAAGGTCTGGTATAAAAAGGATTTTCCGCTGATCGAGGTGGGTTTTTTCGAGTTGAACAAGAACCCGGAAAATTATTTTGCCGAGGTCGAGCAGTCGGCCTTCAATCCGGCCAACGTGGTGCCGGGCATCGGCTTCTCACCCGACAAGATGCTGCAGGGCAGGCTCTTCTCCTATGGCGATACCCAACGCTACCGGTTAGGGGTCAATCATCACCTCATCCCCGTCAACAAAGCCCGCTGTCCTTTTCACAGTTATCACCGCGACGGGCAGATGCGGGTGGACGGCAACCATGGCGCTACCCTCGGTTACGAGCCCAACAGCTATGGTGAGTGGCAGGAACAACCCGACTTCTCCGAGCCGCCTCTTGCCGTAAGCGGCGCAGCGGCCCACTGGAACGCTCGCGAGGATGACAGCGATTACTTCACCCAGCCCGGCAAGCTCTTTCGGCTGATGGATCAGGAACAGCAAAAAGCCCTGTTCGGCAACACCGCCCGGGCCATGGACGATGCGCCGGAGATGGTGAAAATCCGTCATATCGCCAACTGTCTGAAGGCCGACCCGGCCTACGGCGAAGGGGTGGCCATGGCACTGGGCATCTCGCTTGACAAGATCCCGAAGTAAAGAACAAAGCCAAAGCAGCAACCACACAGGGAGTGGCCAGAGCGTTCTGTCCTCCCCTGCCCCACCCGGCAAGCGGGTGGGGCAGGCGCCGCCCGACCTGCTCCGCCAAGGCTAACAGCAATCCCGGCGGATCGGCGGGGCAAAGACCGGTACGGTCGCGGCGGCATCCCGCTCTTTTTTGCCAATGAGATACAGACCACCGTAGACAACGCCGAGAATGACAACCGAGAGGAGCATGTAGAAGACATTGTGCCCTTCGGCCACCTGATAGAACAGGGTGGCGACCGACCAGGCAAGAACGGTCGAATACACCGCCATCACCCCGGCGTAATAGCCGCCCATCTCCTGCCGGGCCGCGCCGACCACCGCCAGGCAGGGAAAATACATCAACACGAAGAGCAGATAGGCAAAGGCGGAGAACACCGTGAAATTGGCGGCGATATGCCTGTAGACCGAGGCATCGGCGCCGATCTCTTCGCCGATCGCCCCCGCATCCTCGGTGACCAGGCCGATACCCAGCAGATCGACCGAGCTGAGCACCCCAGCCAGCCCCTCGCCCACCGAGGCAAAGGCCTCGGTTATCGCACCGCCGATATCGAGATTGCCAGCATCTTCCGCAGCCAGCCCTCCCTCAGCGGTGGCGTCCTCATCCATGGCGGCATACAGGGAGTTGACGGTGCCGACAATGGCCTCTTTGGCAAAAAGCCCAGTGAACAGCGCCACCGAGGCCGGCCAGTTTTCCTCACTGATGCCCATCGGCGTAAAGACCGGGGCGATGGTCCTGCCCGCATGGGCCAGCACCGAGTTCTGGGAATCCTCGTTGCCAAAGGTGATCGACCCGTGTTCATAGCCGATCGAATTGAGAACGGAAAGGACGAAGACCGCGGCAACCACAATGGTACCGGCACGCCGGACAAAATGCTTCATGCGGAGCCAGCCGCTTTTGAGCACGGCTCCAGGGCGCGGCATGTGGTAGAGGGGAAGCTCCATCACGAAATTTGAGGGCGTTCCTCTAAACAGGGTGTTTTTCAGCAGATAGCCGGTAAAAATCGCCATGAACAGGCCGATCAGATAGATCATGAACACCGCAAAACCGGAATAGGCACCAAACAGCGCCGCGCAGAACAGGGCATAGACCGGCAGACGGGCTCCGCACGACATGAAGGGGGCCATGAAAATGGTCATGAACCGGTCCCTGCGGCTGGCCAGGGTCCGGGCCGCCATCACCGCCGGCACCGTGCAACCAAAGCCCACCACCATCGGAATAAAGGCGGTGCCGGGTAAGCCGATCTTGCGCATGAACCGGTCGGCAATCACCCCGACCCGGGCCATGTAGCCAAGATCTTCCAGGATCGCCAGCGCCAGAAACATAAAGAACACCACCGGCACGAAGGTCGCGACGGTCTGGCAGCCGGTGCCCAGCCCCTCCACCAGGGTGACAAGCCATGGCGGGCCGCCCAGATGGCCGAGCAATGCCCCGGGCAGGTCGACAAAGATCAGGCCACCGAGAATATCGAAGAAATCGATGAACGCCGAGCCAAGACCGATCGCAAACCAGAAGGTGACAAACATCGCGGCAAAGAAGATCGGCACCGCGGCGAACCGGTTCATCACGATGCGGTCAATCCGGTTGGTAAAACTCTCGTCCGCCGTTTTTCTGTACCGTAGGGTTTTCGCGCATACTGCATCGATAACGGCATATTTTTTCACCGTATCCATGACCTCTGCCCTGGTGAGGTGGGCGTCATGGTCCGGGAGGTGCAAGGCGAGTTCGGCGACCTTGTCCATGGCCTTTCTGACAGCGTGCTTGTCGACCGCCACCACCGGGACAACCGCTACCCCCAGCTCTTGACCGAGTTGGCCCGGATCGATGTCGATCCCCTCTGCCTCCGCCACATCCACCATGTTGAGCAGGATGATCATCTGATTGGTGCGCTCGAGAAGATCCATGGTCAGATAGAGATTTCTCGACAGGCTGGTGGCGTCGACCACGTTGAGAATGAGATCGTATTCACCGGTTGCGATCACTCGCTCGGCGATCTTCTGGTCTTCGGTGTCCGGGCTGAGGTTGTAGGTCCCGGGCAGATCGACCAGTTCCACTCGACTGCCGCCCAGAGAGAAGGAGCCTGAAATCTTCTCGACGGTCACGCCAGGCCAGTTACCGACCCGTTGGCGGGCACCGGTCAGGCTGTTGAAAAGCGTGGTCTTGCCGCAGTTGGGCACCCCGGCAATGGCGATTCTGGTAATCGTGTGCATTTCAGATCTCCTCCACCAGTACCTGAGATGCTTCGCTGCGCCGCAGGGCGATCCTGCTGCCCCGCAGTTCGATGACCATCGGGTCCTTGAGCGCCACCGGGGCCAGCCGCACCGGCGTCCCCGTAACGAAACCCATCTTGTGCAACTTCTCGGCATATACCGACTGAGACACCTCAAACCCGGAAATCTGATACATTTTCCCGGTTGACAACTGATCAAGACGTAAGCTCTTCATTTTTTCTCTCCCATTGAACGATATCATAGCTTTTAGCTGCCTCTAACTTTACTTGGCGGAATATACCGTCAATGGCCGTACTGGTCAACATATTTCATTAGGATATTCTAACTCTTGCCGGCAGACCTGAGAAGATGGTCGATAATCTGGCTAACCAGCATAGCTGGACCATAGCGCCTCAGCCACAACGAAACATGAAAATCCTCGGCGCGGTAACAGAGCTTTCCGCGCTGACGAGTTTCATATAAACCAGCATGGCTGGACCAGGTACCGCAGCCACAACAAACCATGAAAATCCCGAGGAAGTGCCAACGACTCCTTGTCGGCGATTTTCGGATAAATCGGCTGATATCGCGGGTAGAACATCGATGGTGTCGCTGTCAGCAGGATGCCAGCACCACGACCTCGTTATACTGGCGGACCGTCGACTCCCGCTCCGTCACCACCGCCAGGCGCACTCCGCTTTGCGCCAATCCCAGAATAACGGCAGCCCGGGCCGACAGACGCAGAAAGGTGGAACGTTTGAAGAACTGGTTCCGGTCATATCCCTCATAGAGGCCGGGGAAGGTCTCGGGCAGCTGCCGGTAGAGGATATCCCGGGTCGCCTCTGGCGACTCTTCGCCCGGCAGATCGGCAAGGCAGTCGGGAAGCCTTCGCTGTCCACACCTCAGCCAGTCATAGCGGAGCAGCTCCCTGACAAGCGACTCGTCCGCCCGGCCAGCGGTGGCCTCGACGACACAGGCGGTCAGCGTCTGCTGGGTTGCCGCCCGATAGAACAGGTCGATGCGTCGGCCTGCGGTCAGCAGGTTGCAAAAGAACACGAATATATCGTCGCCGCTGGTGCGCAGATAGCGCCAGAGCGAGGTAAAAAACCGGTTATTGTGGAACTTCTCGACACATTCACAAAACCAGTAGAGTTCGGCGAGCTCGGCATGGTCGAGCCAGCTGTTGGCCAGAACGGGATAGGGCGGAGCACTGCTGTGGATATAGCCATGGCGCTCCACCCTCTCGCTGATCGGGGAGCCCGGCAGAATCTTCAACAGCCCCATCTGAATATAGTGGGGCCCCATGGCGAACACCTCACGGAAGGAGCTGGCAAAACTGTCGTAATCCTCATGGGGAAGGCCGAGGATGAGGTCGACGTGGAGATGGATCGTGTCGAGTCGGGCCAGCCGGGAGACAATCGGTCCCACCTCGTCGATATCCATGCGTCGGCGAATCGCCGCCAGCGTCGTTCGGTTGGTGGACTGGACCCCGATCTCGAACTGCAGCCGGCCGCAACCGACGGTGGCGAGAAAATCGAACATCTCCTCGCTGAAACGCTCAGGGGCGATCTCGAAATGGAACAGGGTCTGGCCATCTCGAGCCAGCAGAAACCGCCAGATGGCCAGCGCCCTTGCCGGAATGTCGTTAAACGTCCGGTCGACGAAGCGGACCACCCGGGGATTGTGCCTGAGGATATGTTCGAGCTCGGCTTCGACCTGGGCCAACGGCTTGTGATACAGCCCCATTTCGGCCCCGGACAGGCAGTAGGTACAGGCGTGGGGACAGCCCCGGGAGCTCTCGTAGTAGATATGCCGGTTGGCCAGCGCCTCGGCAAAATCCTCATCACGAAAGGGATACTGGAGCGTCTTCTGGTCCCAGTGAAGAAACCGCCCGGCATAGCTGGGACGGAGCCGGCCGGCGATAAGGTCGGCGTAGAACTGGCTGTCGACCGCCTCGATCTCGCCGACGACCACCGAACAGAGCTCTGCGGCCAGCTGGTGACGCAGCACCGCGGCCTGGGGACCGCCCACCACAATCCGGCAATCCGGCAGACAACCTCGCACCTCACCCACCAGTTGCGCCACCTGATCGCTGTTCCAGATGGCGGCGGAAAAAAAGACCGCAAACGGCCTATCGGCGGTAATCCGCAAAAGACGTTCATAGCCGTTGTCGTTTATCGTCAGCTGGAGGATATCGACCTCCGCACCCGGCAGATGCCGCTCCAGTTCGTTGCGCAGATAAAAGAGCGCCAGACAGGAATGGACATATCTGGCGTTCATGGCCACCAGCCGAATGCGTGGCTTAGCGGGAGAATCGGAAATTTTTCCCTGGTCTGAAAGATGCTCAGTCATTACCTTGTGCGGAAAACAAAAAAAGGAAAAAACGAAAAACGAAAAAATCGCCTCACTCCACCCCTGCCCTGACCGCTGCCGTCGGGCAGCACCAGAGAACCTCAACCATGCATGGTTTCCAGATGACAGTTGCCCCCAACCTCCTGCAAAGAGTCCGCCTCATCCTGCTCGTCCCGCTCGTGCTGAGCCTGCCGACGATGGCGACAGGCAACCCGATCCAGCAGCCGGCCAATTACCGGCTGGCGGTCAGCTTCGATACCACAGCGGCCAGGCTGACCGGCACGGCCACGATCGACATCGGCGCCGGTGAACCGCTGTTTCTTACTACAGCCGGGCTCAGAATAACAGGGATACTGCTGAAAAAGCAAGATGGTCAAGCTGGCCAACTCGCCCTCCCCACCGGTTCCACCCTGACCGTCCCGGCCGAGAGAGGGGCCCGGAAGCTGGTGGTCGACTACAGCTACCAGCCACGGGATCACGGGCAGAATCGCATTGCGGCCGATGGCATCACCCTGCTCTCCGGCTGGTACCCCCAGCCCCACAAAGAGATGCGCTACCGGCTCTCGGCCAGCCTCCCCGACAACCTGATCGGCATCGGCGAATCCGACACCTGGCCCCTGCCGCGAGACGGCGACACCGTTACCGCCGCCCTCTCGCAACCACTGCCATCGATCCATTTCATCGCCGCGCCTTACCAGGTCGACAGTCTCACGCTGCGAGACGGCCTCGCGGTCCACACCCTGTTCTTTGCCGAGGACCGGGAGCTGGCCCGGGGCTATCTCGACAAGGCCCGGGAGTTTATCCAGAAGTTTGAAAGCGAGATCGGTCCCTACCCCTACACGTTCTTTGCCATCGTCGCCAATCGCGCCCCCACCGGTCTGGGGATGCCGACCTTCACCCTGCTGGGCCAGCAGGTGCTGCGCCTGCCCTTTATCAAGGAGACCTCGCTCGGCCACGAGATCCTCCACTCCTGGTTCGGCAACGCCATCGCGGTTCAGAGCCGTCAGGGCAACTGGTGCGAGGGGCTGACCAGCTATCTGGCCGATTACGCCTTCCGGGCAGAAAAAGGCGAGGGTCTGGTCTACCGTAAGGAGGCCATCCTCAACTACCTCAGCTACGTCCATGAAAACAACGTCATCGCCCTGGCCGACTTTACCGATCCCGGCCAGGACCAGCCCCAGGCCAGGGCCCGGCGGGCGGTCGGTTATTCCCGGGCGATGCTGCTCTTTCACGAACTGGCAGAGCGGATGGGCCAGGAAGCGTTCATGCAGGGCGTCCGCACCCTGTACCGGGAACATCGTTATAGTTCCGCCTCCTGGGACGATTTGCGCCAGGCCTTCGCCGACCAGCTGAGCGGTGACGATCTCGAGCGTTTTTTCCGCGAACGCCTGACCAGAACGGACATTCCGGCCTTCCACGTCCGGGACATCCAGACCGGACAACGCCAGGACACGAGCCTTTTACGCTTCACCCTGATCCAGGACAGCGAAGAGCCGTACAGCCTGGCGGTTCCGGTAGAGGTGCAGACCGCCGCCGGGTCAAGAACATTTGTGATCAGCACGGATGAAAAGGAAAAGGCTGTCGAACTGGAACTGACCGGGCGACCGCTCTCCTTCACCCTCGATCCACAAATGACCTTGCTGCGCCAGCTCGCCCCGGAAGAATCCCCGCCCATCTGGGCCAGATTTCTCGGTTCGGACCAACCACTGGCCATTCTCGCCAGCCAGAAGGATACTGCGCGCTATCAACCGCTTCTCAGCGCCCTGGCCCTCGACAGGGCGGCGGTACACTCCGCCGACGAGGTGAAGAACGGCAGCCTGGCGAACCATGATCTGCTCCTGCTCGGTCTCGATCAGCCGGCGGTGGATCATCTCTTCGCCGGCCAGACCTCTGACCAGAGCGGGCTGAGCCTGACGGTACGGGATAATCCGCTGGCCCCCGGCCGGGTAGCGGTACTGATCGACAGTCACGACCCGCGGCAAACGGCGATGGTCGCCCAGCGGCTCAGCCATTACGGCCAATACGGGACGCTCCGTTTCAAAGACGGTCGTCTCATCGACAAACGGGTAGCGCCAAGCGCTGACGGCATCCGCTACACCATCGATGAACTTCCCACAGGGGGAGCGGTCAACCAACTCGCGCCGTTTGCGGCAATGGCCCGCGAGCTCGCCCGCTACGATGTGATCTATCTCGGCGAACAGCACACTTCGGTCAGCGACCATCTCCTGCAGCTGCGGCTGATCGAGGCCTTGGCCGAGCTGGTGCCCGATCTCGCCATCGGCATGGAGATGTTTCCGGCCACCGTCCAGCCCATCCTCGACCGCTATGTGCTGCCCCCCGCGACGATGAGCGAGCGGGAGTTTCTGAAAAAATCACGCTATTACGAGGTGTGGCAATATGATTACCGATACTTCCGGGAGATCTTCAATCTCGCCCGCCAGAAGAACATCCCGGTACGTGGTCTCAATCTCGAGCGAAACATCGTCTCAAGCGTCTACCAGAACGGCGGCACCGACCAGTTGGCGCCAGAGCTCCGTAACACCCTGGTGCAGCGACGCGACCTCGCTCTGCCCGGCTACGGCAAAAGGCTCCAGCTGATTCAGTCGATGCATCAAACCAACAGCCATGGCCAGGGCAAATACAGTGGTTTCATTCAGGCCCAGGCGCTCTGGGACGAAACCATGGCCTCTCATATCGTCCAGACCCTGCAGCAGCACCCCCACCAGAAGATGGTGGTGCTGGCCGGCAACGAGCATACCAGAAAGGATTCGGGCATCCCACCCCGGGTGGCACGAGAGCTGCCGGTCCGCCAGGCGACGGTGATCAACATCAGCGACGAGCCGGCCCCGGCCAACCTTGCGGCGGTGGCCGACTATTTCTTTTTCTCTGAACCACGCCAGCTTTCACCCCTGCCGATGCTGGGGGTGATGCTGGAAGAAAAAGAGGACAACGGCCTCCCCTCAGTGGTCATACGTGACTTCAGCCCGACCAGCAAGGGCTCCCAGGCCGGGCTGCAAAAAGATGACAGGATCACCCGGATCGGTGACCTTGCCGTCTCCAGCATGGCCGATATCCGCATCGCGATGCTGGAGACGGCCGGCAAGACATCCACTGAGGTCGAGGTTGCGCGAAGCGAAAACAGTATCACCAAACGGCAGGTCTTCACCGTCCCCCTGCTCCAGTCAGCGAGGGACCAACCGCACTGACCAACGGGCGCCAGAGACCTTCCGCAGCAGGCTGACCTGGCTTTCACTCCGAGGCGGCCCGCTGTGGCCAGGTGTTCAACCAGCATGGCTGGACCAGGTAAGCGACGCCGGTTAGCGCTTGCAATCCATGGACATCATGAATATTGTCGGAACAACTCATACATTGGCGATAGCTGACAACCAGAACGTTCATCCACCAATGGAGTGATCATGTCTCTACGTACGGTATTTTTACTGACGCTGTTTTTATCAACCTTTATCGGAGAACCAGTAATGGCTAACGAAAAACTCCCCGACGGGCTCTACGCCGAATTCGACACCTCCAGAGGGCAGATTGTCTGCCGGCTCGAGTTCGAAAAAACTCCCCTCACCGTCACCAACTTCGTCGGTCTGGCCGAGGGCAGCAAGGATCTCGGCGGCGGCGCCAAAATGAAAGGCGACAAATACTATGACGGTCTGACCTTTCACCGGGTGATCGACAACATCATGATCCAGGGCGGCTGCCCCTTAGGCACCGGCACCGGCGGCCCCGGCTACACCTTTCCCGACGAGTTCGATCCAAGCCTCAAACACAGCGGCCCCGGCATCCTGTCAATGGCCAACGCCGGTCCCGGCACCAACGGCAGCCAGTTCTTCATTACCCATGTGGCGACACCCTGGCTCGACGGCAAACACACCGTTTTCGGCCATGTGGTCTCCGGTCAGGAGGTGGTCAACAGCATCAAGCAGGGTGACACCATCAACCATGTCAAGATCATCCGGGTCGGCAAAAAGGCCGAGGCCTTCAAGGCCGACCAGGCCGCTTTCGATGCGCTGCTGGCCAACTTCGAGAACAGCCAGCTAGAGAAGGAGAAGGCCGCCAAAGAGGCGGAACAGAGCCTGATAGCCAAGAACTGGCCCGATGCCGTTACCGCCCCATCCGGCCTCAAATATGTGGTGGTTGCCGAAGGCGAAGGCGACACCCCGGCACCGGGCGCCATGGTGAAGGCCCACTATACCGGCAAGTTGCTGGACGGAACCAAATTCGACTCCTCCTATGACCGGAACACCCCCATCGAGTTCCCGGTGGGTCAGGGGCAGGTGATCAAGGGTTGGGACGAAGCCTTTCTCGGCATGAAAAAAGGGGAAAAACGGATCCTGATCATTCCACCGCAGCTGGGCTACGGCCCTGCGGGACGAGGACCGATTCCGGGCAACGCCTATATGATCTTCGATGTGGAGCTGGTCGATTTCTAGCCCGGGTTTCCCATGAACACTGTGGGCATTTGCCGACCTCTCAATTCGGACACGACGTTCGCAAGAAAAAGCGAGGCGCCAAATAGACACAGTGTTCACCAACGATCCAACTTCAAGTCACGTCTTCGGTGTTGAAATATCAGCCCGTGATTCTGTTTTTTCTGCCGACTGCCCAACAACGCTATGCACCCCACGGGAGGAACGAAGTCAGGCAACAGAAGGGCAGGCGAGAAGCGACAGCCGAGGCGTGACCGGCCCTGACATACACGAGAACCTTCGGGCCTTCCATGCTATGAATGAAAGGCCCGGATATAACGTTCCTGCACCTCAAATGACCAGTGTACATCTTTGAGGTAGTTGGCGGCTCGCGCATAGTCGCCGTTTTCCAGGTAGGCGATAAAAATATCGTGCTCCTTACAATTTCTCAGTTCCCACTCCTTTATGTAAAATTGTCTTGGAAAATCGTAGAGTCGCTGCTTTATGGGCATAAGAAATTTCTTCAGCAGCGGATTGTCCGACAGTTGCAGGTAGACATCGTGAAATTCAAGGTTGGTCTCGAAATATCGTGAAAAGTCATCCTTCTGGATATCGGCGACCATCATCGCGTTCAGTTCCTTCAGCCGGGAAATATGCACGGGGGTGATTTTCTCCGCACAGGCCAGCACCAGAGATGACTCGACGATGCCGATGGCATCATAGGCATGACGCACATCATCAATCGTCAATTTATTAACGACAACCCCTTTTCTCGGCAGAATTGTGACAAAGCCCTCGACTTCGAGATGAATCAGGGCATCCCGCAACGGTGTCTTGCTGATCCCGAGTTGCGCGGCAATATTGGCGATATTGATATTGGAGCCAGCCAGGATATTGCCTGTCGCCATCTCTTTTCGCAGATACTGGTAAACCTGCTCACTGAGAAGCAAGGTATTGAAATTCGGACTCACGTTATCCTCATTGGTTCGTAAGGGTTCTGACGTTGCCTCATCGTTTTCACCCACCGAATAACCAGATTTTTTCTTTCTTTGCAAACATTGATGGACTCGTAAAAACCTCTTCCCAGCCAAGTAACTAATTTTGTGAGATAAAAGTGAATTTTCCCATTGCCAAAACTTGCCCTTTCTGCTATATTTCCTTTGTTATTTCAACTAAATGAGAGGGGCGGCAATGTTTCACGTGAAAAATCACAAACAGCATAACATTTTCGATCCCTGGGGGCATCTCGGCCCCAAGAGGAGAAGCGAGTTGGAGGATTCATGGTGTACTAACCCATAAGGTATGAGCCCGGATAGTGAAAGAACCGGGAATTGATGGGATGAAGGGGGAAAAGGTGGGAAAGTCTAAAGTTTAGAAGTGCTTCAACTGATCTTTAAGAGAAAGAAATCGATCGAGAGGGGATTGAATCCGAAAACTGAATCATAACTGTTTTCGGCGTAAGGTTTGAGACCATGAGG
>JBKEBZ010000147.1:0-37100 GCA_047973425.1 Desulfopila sp. | reverse complement strand
CCGGCCGCAGTCGACGTCCCCTGCCCAGTGCACATGCTCCATGTCAACGCCGGGGATATCAGGAATCAATGGAGTTCCGCCAACTGCAACTATCAGTGCATCGGGTTTGAATTCTTTGATAAACCGGGTGTTCACCTCAGCATTCAGCTGAATATCGGCACCACACTTTTCCGTCTGGTCGACGATCCATTCCAGAAAGTTCCGCAGATCGAGCTTGAATTCCAGATCTGTTGCATGATTGAGGGTACCACCGAGCCTGGATTCCTTTTCAACCAAGGTCACCTGGTGACCTCGTTTCACCGCCGTCAGGGCTGCCTGCATGCCCGCAGGTCCACCGCCTACGATCAGAACTTTTTTACCCACCTCGGCTCGTGTTACATCCCCGGTCGGGTAATTGAGCTCCCGACCATTGACCGGGTTGACAGCGCATTTGCACTTTTTAAAGAAAGCGGACCGGCCGCAGCAGGTATTGCATCGAACACACGGACGAACCTCGTCGGATCGACCATGGGCAGCCTTGCGCATGAATTCGGGGTCGGCGATAAAAGGACGGGCCATGGCGACAAAATCAACGAGCCCCCTGGAGAGGATTTCCTCGGCGTTTTCCAAGGTCATCACCGAGCCCACACAGGTGATTTTCAGATCGTCGCCAACCTCCTGTTTAATCTTCTCTGCGTAGTGAATATTGGGCATATAGGGCACATACAGCGGCTGGATCATCTGCTGGATGGTAAAGGGGTTCGGCAGGACTCCGACAGAAACATGCAGGATATCGATCTTGTCTTTGATCATGTGAACGAACTTGATGATATCGTCGGGCTCCATGCCACCAGGAACCAGTTCATTGGCGCTGATTCGGTATTCGAGCACGAAATCATTACCGACACGTGCCCGGATAGCCTCCAGCATCTCAAGACAAAAGCGCGCTCTGTTTGCAAACGAACCACCGTACCTGTCCATCCGTTTATTGACATAGGGCGATAAAAACTGCATGGGCAGCATGCCGTGAGCACCGTGAACCATGACCATTTTAAAGCCACTGTCCTTGCAGCGGCGAACCGCTTCGGCATAATCGGCGATCGTTTTGTTGATCAGAGGAATAGACATCTCCTCCACCTCTCCGGGCTGCCGTCCCTGAAGCTTTGAGAAAAACTCGTCGATCTCGGCCGGCATCGGAGTGGAGGATACCGGTTTCAATCCTTTTTTTGCCAGGTTCAGCGAATTGGAGAATCTGCCACCGTGGTTCAATTCGATAGAAATAACCGAGCCAAATTTGTGTATCTCATCCGCCAGATCGTCAAGACCCATCTTGACATCATCGTCACCGAGGTTCAGCTGCCCCTCATGGTCCATGGCATGTTCGAAATTAATCGCCGAATCACCGACGGTGACGATTCCCGCACCACCTCTGGCAAATGCGCGGTAAAAAGTGATCAGCTCTTTGGTGACCCAGCCTTCCGGCGTTGCCATGCAGGGCACCATCGGTGATGTTTGAATCCGATTCTTGAACTCGACCCCTTTGATGGTTATCGGAGAAAATACATGCTTGAATCTGTTCATGATCTGTTTCCTCACTGGAAATTTTCATTACCCGGGCTGGACCCACGTGTTGTCGATGACATCACAGCGAGGGCAAAAGCGAGGGCATATTGCCCATCCCATGAAAGTGAAAGATGAATACTTTGAATTCCTTTCCGTTGTGCCACGAGCTGCAGCATTCCATTCAGTTTTACCCGCGGTACTCCGAAGGTGTCGGTGATAATTTCTATATCCCCGAGACGGACCAGATCGCCATCGATTCGAAGACATTTGAATACCGCCTCCTTGCCGGCGAAACGCGTGGCGAAATAGGCATCGGGATCCGTTCTGGAGGCCGCCTGATCACGTTCGCCAGAAGTGAAGGTTCTGACAAAGAAGGGATCGGCATAGTTGCCATTGAGTGCGCTCATCCTGCTGATATCGAGGAGATCCGCGCCGACCCCGTAAATCATGGTCATGACACCAGGGCACCATCCCACACCGGCACTCCGGTATATTTTTTGGCCTCCTCCCTTCCCTCCAGTACGCGAAGCGCACCACTTGCCAGGGCCTCCATTTCAAACTCGCCGGCCATGGTCTGAACCGGAGCGATGAATGATACCATCTCCTCGAGCCTGTCGGTCAGGTACCGAGAATGACTGATTCCACCAGTCAGCAGGATGGCGTCGACGTCACCTCTCAGCACCGCTGCACAGGCCCCGATATGTTTGCCAATCTGATAGATCATCGCCTCGAAGACGAGCTTCGCGTACCTGTCGCCCTCTTGAATACGATCGAGGACTTCGCGAACATCAGAGGTGCCGAGATGATCGACCAGTCCACCAGACCTGGTCAACCTGTCGCACAGGTCGTGTTCGCTGAATTTCCCTGAGAAACAAAGTTTTACGATAGCCATTGCCGGTAGTGCTCCCGCTCGGGTCGGGGCCATGGGACCGTCGCCGTTGACGGTGTCGTTGGCGTCGACCATACGGCCACGGCGATGAGCGGCAACCGAGACACCGCCACCGATGTGCGCGATGATCAGGTTACACTCCTCATAGGGTTTGCCATGCTGCTCACCATAACGGATGCCGACCTCTTTCTGGTTGAGGGCATGAATGCGGCTTTCACGAAAAACGTTCGAAAAACCCGTTACCCGTGCCATAGCCTCGAACTCATCGACATCGGGCGGGTTGACGACAAAGGCCTTGCCACCATATTGCCTGGCGAAGTGGTCCGCCAGTTGGCTGCCCAGGGTTGCCGGGTGTTTGACGCTGAGCCCTCTGCGGGCATGATCGAGAAGTATCTCGTTTACCGGATACGTTCCTCCCACAAGTCCCACCAGCCCGCCGCCACGACCGACAAAGGCATCTGTACCTTCGAGGCGTATCCTGGATCGACCAAGTTCTCTGAGGATAGTTGTCTTGCGGTAATCGAACTGCTTGCGGATTTCGCCGAACCCTTGCAACGTCTCGACGTCATGCGTGACATTTGCGGCGAATACCTTCACACCGTTCTCGAAAAGAGCCACCTTGGTGGAAGTCGACCCGGGATTGATAGTGAATATTTTCATTTTTTCTGCCAGATATCGTGTTGCTGTCAACCAGCCCGGGCGACGAGCATAATCAGGTTACCAACAATTTCTTCTACCGGGGCGCTTCGGGAAAAATCGGTCACGGGACGGGCAAAGCCCTGCAGCACAGGGCCATAGGCCAGGGCATTACCGAATCGCTGAATCAACTTGACCCCGATGTTACCGGCGTTGAGATCCGGAAAAATGATCACGTTTGCCCGACCAGCTACCCGGCTGTCTCGCTTCACTTTTTTTCCGGCAATCACCGGGTCGACAGCCGCATCGAACTGGAACTCTCCATCGATGAGAAGATCAGGTCTGCGAGCCTGGGCCAGCCGCACCGCCTCGACAACCTTTTCGGTCATTTCACCCTCACCGCTGCCATCGGTTGAATAACAGATCAGGGCGACCCGCGGCTCCCAGCCAAGAAGGCTTCGCACCGTATCCGCTGCGGTAACGGCAATGTCAGCAAGTTCGGAACTGGTGGGATTCTGACACACGGCGCAATCGCCAATAACCAGAAAATTGCCCTGGGATCCAGAAAACGAGGGCGCATCGACAATGCCGATGGAGGAAATGGTTTCTACCCCCTCCTTGAGACCAATAAAGGACTGGCTGGCAAGGAGAACCTCCCCGGTGGAATAATCGATACCGGCTGCAAGGCAATCCGCCTTGCCAAGCCGAACTAAAGCTGCTGCGAAATTGAGGGGCTGTTTGAATTTTCTCGCCAGGGTCTTTGCCGAAAAGTCGTTACAAACCGCAAGAAAACCGGTTATCAACGATTCCTGGATCTGCTCGTCTGTATGGTCAACGCAGGAGAAATTATCTATCTTCACCCCCGCTCTCTCCGCCCCCTGGCAGATCGCGCCCGGCTCTCCGATCAGGATTGGCTTGGCGATTCCACGTTGCCAGACCTCTTCAGCCGCCTGCAAAACCTTCGAACCCGATGATTCGGGAAAAGCAATTGATTGGGGAGAACGTTGGCCCTTTGCTAGCAAATCCTGAAAAAATCGCTGATTCATTCTCTGTTTACCTGCCGTATCAGTACCCCCCGGATTTGCAATCCGGGGTACGATGTACCAGACGCCCCAGCCAAGAGGCAGGAACGCCCGACCTGAAATGACGTGTATGGCGTTACCGACGAACGTACCCGCCTTGTGTTGCGTAGCGTGGAGGAATAAGAGGGATCTGCAGGAAGGAATCGTATTTCCCGCCGGCATGGATCACGTGTCTGCCCCTGTTATCCGTTTCCCAGCTCAGCGGCTCGAACCAGTCTTCTCGAATGTACCGCCCTGCCACCTGCACACGAAGCCGCTGCCCTTTGTGCCATATTTTACTCGAAGGAACGATGGCGATGTCGACAGGCACCACCTCTCCTTTACAGAGTTTTTCTTCCTTGAGATGAGACTGGACCGGCTCGAACGGGGTCGATTGCTTCGGATCAAGTGCCCGCCTCGAAACCCGCATCTTGCCCCAGGCGCCTGGATGTGGCTCACCGAGGATATATGTGGGCAGCCAGTTGCCATCTTCATCGAGTTTCTGGATGTTGACGAACAGATCCATTTCATCATGGCTCTCCGCTTCGACCCAAAGACGCAGATACATATATCCGGTTATTTCGGTGTCCTCCTCAAAAGTCATATCGAAGTTCAGTTCACCACGTTCACTGTCGTACGAGATTGACGAGGCCTTTTCGATCGGAGAAAAGGAAAGAGCGGAAGATTCAGCATTGACATAGAGTCTTCTGTACTCGGTTCTTTCGAGTGGAAACATCTTTTCTGCCCGGTTGGTCTGATAATCACAGTCATAGGCATCCTGGACCTCTATGCGGTACCTTGGGGTCATTTCCCAGCCATTATGGATATTCTTCAGATATCTATCAAAAAACCTCTTGAGGTCGGCGATATTCTCTGGATTGTACATATCAGGCCATTCCTGTTCCCGATGGGCCCTCAGCCATTTTCTGGTCGATCTGGATTTCCTAAAAGCCTGGAAGGAACCATGAACATGAAAGTGGCTCCAGGAGGCACAGGCATATATCGGGATTCTGATCTTGGTGTAGTCTGGAATCTTGTCGGCCCAGTACGCGTTCATGAACGGATATTTTTTGGCCATGGCAACCAGGTCGTCGACCAGATTCGGTCCGGTGAGAGAGGCAACGATGAATTCATTGAACGACAGGGCGGGAATGCCTCCCTCGTAAAGAGATTTACCGAAGATGTCCACCGTCGCCTCCCAGGGTGCGATGCAGGTCAGGTGGGGAGGCTGCTGGGCGGCTATTCTGAACTGGGTCATGGCAACGGCAGAATTCCCTGCCATACCAATCCTGCCGTTACACCAGGAACGTTCTGCCAGCCACTCGATGAAATCATAGCCATCTCTCGCATCCTGGGTGCCAAAGAGATTTATGTCACCTTCTGAATGACCGCAGCCCCGTGGGTCGACATTGACAACGGCATAGCCATGATGACACCACAACCCTGGGTCCGGTGACTCGAATTTGGCCATTTTCGAGACAGTTCCCGGGGGAACCCCCATGATCTGCCATTCCGACATGCCATCACCAGGACGCTTACCGTAATAGCTCCAGGAAACGATGGCCGGAATATCCACTGCGTCCTCTGGACGAAAAATATCTGCGTAGATGACCGTTCCATCCCGAAGGGTTACCGGCACGTCCTGCTCACAGAGAAACCCTTCGGCAGTTACATAGGTTCGCTGATTGAATTTCGCGCAGAACCCATGCGCCGTGGCAGCCAGCCCACCGGCTTTTGACAGATCGAGCCCCTCCTCTGGATCGACAGGGACTCTGGCCTTCCTGTGGAGAGTTTCTAATTCGACTCCAGCAAAAACTTCTGTTTTCTTATATATCTCAGGCATTTTTTCTTCCACCAACTGATAGATACCGTTATCCCTCTATGAGCTGCTCAATATATTCGGCCGCCTCGTCAAAGGTATTCTTCCGTTTAAATTCCATATACGGAATCTCCACGTCGAACTCGTCTTCTAAAAAAGTCGTCACCTGAACGATCTGGACAGATTTTGCCTTCAGGTCATCCTTGAAACTGGTCTTGCCGCTCAAATCCGTCAGCGTCAGGTTGAATACCTCCGCTGCTCGGGCAATCATCTTTGCAAGTATTTCTTCTTTCATCACCACTCCTCCTCAGCCCTGAACGGGTTGAGATGTATCGTTTGAGCCTTGATTTTTTTTATCCGAAAATCGCCGACAAGGAGTCGTTGACACGTCCTCGGGATTTTCATGGTTTGTTGTGGCTGCGGTACCTGGTCCAGCCATGCTGGTTTATCCGAGAATCGTCGTCAGCACGGAAAACGCTGTTACCGGACGGAAGAGTTTCATGACAGTGTAACGGAGTCAGCGTTGCGGCTGAGGCGTACCCGGTCCAGCCATGCCGGTTGATAAAAAAACATGACGTCAGAACCACCACCTGGCATCGACACCGCCTGCTCGCCCTGGCTGTCAGGCGAACAGCAGAATCACCCCGACAGAATAACTGCATCGCAATACATTAAACCCACATTACGGTCATTCCCTTTTGTTGTCAACAGATAATCTTCCAGCAAGATGGTCAGAATGAGAAGACATCCCTCACCACCACCTCCCCATCAATTGAGACAATCACGTCGACATACTTCATTATTATATTTTAATATCAAATATATATAATCATATTTCATCTTGATGACAATTCAGGATCTGCAGCATCCACCTTCCAGCCTCACCGACGAAACATGAATTCTCCCCAGCCATCACATTCATCTTTATCAATCACAATTTATACCGTATAGTGGTTCTGATGTATCATGTTGCGATACATAATGCGGTGAATTTTCTTCAAGGAAAGGGATTACAACAGCCGCAAGACGATGACCCCAGGGGCACCAGTGACAACACAGCAATGAGGAGGGAATATGTTGAAATCAAAACGAAACACAATCTGTATCTTGGCGACCAATTTGCTTCTAGGCACCCTGGTCATCAACCCGACACCTGCCGCCGAACCTGGCACTATCAACTATCCTGCTGGCTCGCCAGGTCCTTTCCTCGGCAAGTTTCCGCCAATCCCCGGACTCTTTGCGGTAGCACAAACCTCATACACCTCCGCCGACGCGCTATACGACAAGGACGGGGACAAGATACACGCCGATGACTTCCAATTGGATATCTGGGTGCAAACCTTTCGTTTCGTTGCCAGTTATCCGTGGCAACTCGGTGGGGCCAACCTCTACTCGCAATTCGTGCTTCCACTCGTTTTTGATGTTCATTCATCACTCTCGGTCGACACACCCTATGGGAAATTCGATCTTTTCGATGGCCATGACGCAGGGCTCAGCAACCTCGTCGTCTCACCGCTCATCATGAACTGGCAGGAGAAGGATTCTCCACACTATTTCACATTAGGATTGGACATTATCCTGGCAGCAGGGGCATCCTACGATGAGGACAATGCGGTCAATGCGGGAACCGGCTATACCACATACATGCCCATTGCAGCCTATCGCTACGACAAGCCCAACGGTCTGGATGCCGGCATAAAGGTGAACTATCTTTTTAATCGGAAAAATGGCGACACCGACTACCACACGGGAGATATGATCGCCATCGAATCGATTGTCGGCTGGAACTTTGGCAATTGGAAAGTCTCGACTCTTGCAAACTACACCGATCAGCTAGAGGACGACAAGATTGGTGGTGCCAAACAAAAAGACAGCCAATACCGGTATATGAACGTCGGACCTTCAATTACCTTTTCCGCGGGCCCGATGATATTCAATCTGAATTGCCAGTTTGGGGTATTGGCAGAAAACACATCCATGAACAACTCGTTTTGGTTCAATTTCACGGTACCACTTTACGTCCCCAATGCCTCGATGCAGCAGAGGCCATGAAAGCTCTCCGAGACGCTCCATTTTCCACCTCGGGGAGAATGCGAGGCCCACTTTGATGAAGATGGCCTGCAGGAGAGCACATCTCCGGCAGGCCGCTCGTCGACACCATTCCTCTCATCCCCGGACAAAAAAAAATCGACCGTTCGCCTGCCAGAAGCTGACAACATTCCAGAGGCAACCCTTCACCCGAGACAAGGTGATGCTTGTCGCAACGCCTTAATTATGGTAGTATTATAAGGTTGTTCTGGCTTCCTCTTGCAATCTGGACCTTTTGTTATACAACCAGTGACACGATCAGGTCGTGCCAGATGAGAATGAACCTGACATCCGCATGGGTGCCGTTACAATAGCATGTCATCTTTTCTTCAGCCGAAACTGATCACACAACCGTAACCTTCTATGTGTTTGCAAACCCATAGGGTCGGCAGCATTTCGGCAGGCAGGGTCATGCTGTGCGCCAGCAAACCTTCTGTTCACTTTATGCCACCTCAATATTATGGAAATTAGTCCACCGAACGAGCAGATAAAAAACCGGACCGGCATCCAGGTCATTGCCAGAGCCGCAGCTATTCTGCGTACACTTCGCGATCATCCAGATGGCTTGACTCTTGCTGGAATAGCCAAGGCTCTCTCCTTGCCCCGCTCAACAGTTCAACGGATTGTCGAAGCATTGGATCACGAGAATTTCGTTATTGCCGCCTCGCCCACCCGAGGTGTCAGGCTGGGCCCGGCACTTCTTGCCTTAGCGGCCCATACCCGCTTTGAAATTTCTGAGATTGCCAGAAGGACTCTGCAGCGCATTGCAGAAGAGTGTCGGGAAACCGCTGCCCTCTCAATATTTAACGGCGAAAAAATCATATTTATCGATCAAGTTCCAGGCGGATACGAGTTACGGGTAGAATCGCCAATCGGCAACTCCCTCCCCCTGCACTCGACCGCACCAGGAAAGGCTATTCTCGCGGCCCTGGATGCAAATACGCTGAAAAAGTTACGACGCCGCATGGATCTCGACAAGCTCACGCAAGGCAGCATTACCGACTGGAACGACCTCCTCCAGGAACTTGACCAGATCAAAAAGACAGGAGTGGCCTTCGACCACGAAGAGACATCTCTTGGGATATCTGCCATCGGCATGGCCCTGGAACTGCCAAATGGTGAGTACGCAGCAATCTCAATCCCTGTGCCGACACAGCGTTTTTCAACTTTTCAACAGGAAAAATTCAAAACAATTTTAATGCAACATGTCATCGCCCTGCAAAAAAGCCTGACGGGCGATCGCAACCTGTAGCAAAAAGAGAGACAGATCAGACCTCTCTCTTCCCTCTCCTTTCCTCCTCAATACGTCCATAAACCAATCAATCCTGCATATCGCCGCGGCGTAAACAGGCACCTGCCACACCTCTCACGAGTTTTTCCCGGGAAGGCGGTGTCTGATGAGTGCCCATCCAGAAACGATCCGGCCAGACGATCCGCCAGCCCAACAGTCAACACCATTGACAATCAATATCGTGTACCATATACTGCCGCAGCAGAGGAGCAGCTGCCTCCGTTGCAAAGGAATAGGCGGTAGCGCCAAAGCGGATCAAGGAATGAAAAGTGACCGATAAAGAATTCCAAACACAAGTCGCCTTTGTCGTGGAAACCGATGGGTTACTGCGGGATTATCTCGACACCATCGTGATCAAGCGAATCAAGTCGGAGATGGTCGACGATGGTTTCAGGGACCTGTGCGCCAACCATATCCACGCCGCCATGCTGCTCAAGACCATCGCCCCCTGTGCCCTGAAAACGTTCGCGACAACCATGCGTCTGTCCAGTGCGGCGGCATCGGCCTTAGTCGATCGGATGGTCAGAGCCGGGGTGGTGCAGCGCCGAGCCAACCCGGACAACCGCCGGGAAATCCTGCTATCCGTCAGCCCGGAATTCGACTCGCACGTCGAGCATGTCCGCATGGCAATGACCCAGTGGTTCGCCACCCTGGTGGGCCAGATCGGCAGGGAGAATTTCGATAAATGGCACACGGCGATGGTTGCCCTAAACAGGGTTATCAAAAAGGAAATTCAATCTTCTACCGAAAGGTAGCCCCTGTCCGGAAAAGTGTCCATTGGCGATGGGCACACGTTAAGCCCCTACCAATTGAGAGATTCATCTTCATGCGCTACAAACAGAAATATTACAGTGAGATGTCGATCATCGGCCTGCTGGCCCTGCTCAGCGCCTTCCCGCCGCTGTCCATCGATCTCTACCTGCCGGCCCTGCCACACGTGGTCGAGGAACTGCACGCCAGCCAGGCGACGGTCAATCTCAGCCTGAGCCTCTTTTTCATTTTCTTCGCCCTGGGCATACTCCTCTGGGGACCGATCAGCGAGAAATATGGGCGCAAACCGATCCTCCTTATCGGTCTTGTCCTCTATATCGTTGGCAGCGCCAGCTGCGCGCTGTCGCCAAACGTGCATGGGCTCATTGCGGCGAGGATCGTGCAGGCATTTGGCGGCGGAGCCGCCGGGGCCGTGGCGGCGGCGATGGTCAAGGATATCTTCACCGGACGAAAGCGGGAATCGGTGCTGGCGGTGATCATGACCATGGTCATCATCGCCCCGGTGGTCGCCCCGGTACTCGGGGCCATCATCTTGCAATACATGTCCTGGACCGCGGTCTTCTGGGTGCTGACCTGCGTCGGGATCGTGGCGCTGCTGCTCTCTCTTCGCCTGGAAGAAACCCTCACTGACCGCTATACGGGTTCACTGCTCCATTCTCTGGGTCGACTGGGGGTCGTCTTGAAAAACCCGGGATTCTCAATACTTCTGGCTGTTTTTTCCCTGGCTCCCCTTCCCCTGATGGCCTTTATCGCCGCCTCTTCGTTTATCTATATCGAAGGGTTCGGGATGACCGAGCGAATGTACAGCTACTACTTCGCCTTCAATGCCCTGGGGGCGATAGCGGGTCCTTTTCTGTATATTCGCCTGTCAAAGCGGTTCTCGCCAGGAAACATCATTGCCATCTGCTTTGGCCTGTTACTGGTCTGTGGCATCCTCATGCGGAGCGAAAGCGGCAACTCACCGACGGTATTCGCCCTGACCATGGCGGCGGCCTCCACCCTCTTGAGTCTCTTGCGACCACCAACGGTCAACCTGATGCTGTCCCAGCAACAGCGGGATACAGGCTCGGTCGCCGCCCTTATCAGTTTTACGGGTATGGCCATGGGCAGTCTCGGCATGGTGCTCATCTCGCTCGATTCTCAAAACTTCATTCCCAACCTCGGCCTGATGCAGATCCTTGTCGGTGCCATCTGTGCCAGTCTCTGGCTGATGATACGAGGCAGGTCATTTATCTGTCAGCCCGCCTGAATCAACTCTCAACCAATTTCAAGGAGAACACCCATGAGTGCAGCAATTGCAAAGATGTTGTCGCGACGAAGTGTCCGTAAATATAAAGCGGATATGGTGCCTGGAGAAATGCTCGATGAAATCGCCAAAGCCGGGACCTTCGCTCCATCCGGCGCGGGTAAGCAGTCAGCGATCATCGTGGTGGTCAAGGACAAGGCAACCAGGGACCGGCTCTCTGAACTCAACGCCAGGTCATGGGAGCGAAGACAGACCCCTTTTACGGGGCCCCGGTAGTGCTTGTCGTACTGGCCGACAAAGAGAGAGCGACCTATCTCTATGACGGTGCCCTGGTGCTCGGCAACATGATGCTGGCCGCCCATGACCTGGGCCTCGGCAGTTGCTGGATACACCGGGCCAGGGAGGTCTTCGACAGCCCGGAGGGCAGGAGCCTGTTAAAAGACTGGGGCATCGAGGGCAATTACGAGGGAATCGGCCACTGCATCGTCGGCTATATCGACGGGGAGCCGGGCAAGGCAAGCCCGAGAAAGAGCCCGTACGTTTACTCGGTCTGAGCGCGGGCTGCGAGGCAGCTCTCCTGAAGCCATTTTTTTCGCCCAGACCGCACCTCATCTCCTGAGGACGCACCGGCCATCACCCTTGGTGCGAGGGTGGTGGCCTAAAAGCACCTGCGCCAATCCCCTCTTCGCCTTGCCGTTCTCCCCCCTGTGGTTCATCGTCAAAAACTTCGAACCTGACACCACCTGCACTGATGAGAAATTCGGGCTAACCCGTGTTCATCCAGAAACGAGATATTTTGGCCTAAATCGAGGCGTGAGAGAAATTTTACCACAGGCATATAAGCGATAAACCAGCATGGCCAGCCCAGATAGCCTCAGTCACAACGAACCATAAAGCACCTCGGCGCGGTGACAGAGCTTTCCGTGCTGATACGTTTCATACAAAACAGGACACCAGGCCCGGCCATTCCTGGCGACTCTGCTGGCAAGCCCTCGCATTCGAGAACTTTTTTCAATGACATCCCTCAGGTTCTGTTGTAAGGGGAACACACCGCCTCGTGTTGAGAACGGTTCCAGCACAAGGAACAACGGGGTGCCGCCGATACGAAACGAAAATGACAAGCGCATAGCAACTTTCCGGCGCACAGGAACCCAATTTGAGCATGGCGCGTTCATTGACGGCTGATCACAGCTGAACGATTACCAATGCCTGATGGACTCGTATCCTGGTAAAGCATTCGACTTTTTACGAGAGTAGAGTATCACTGACTGAAGATCATGCAGAATAAAGAGAACAAAAACATCGTCCTTACTGGCTTCATGGGTACCGGCAAGACCACCGTCGGCAAACTTCTGGCCGACCGTCTCAATCGCGAGTTCATCGACACCGACGATCTCATTCAAGAGCGGCAAGGCATGGCCATCTCGGAAATATTCAGTACCCATGGGGAAGCGGCCTTCAGAAAGATGGAGGCCGAGATTGCCAGAGAGTTGGGGGAAAAAGATGGGCTGGTGATCTCCACCGGAGGAAGGTTGATGCTCGACCCTGGCAACGTGGCCGCCCTGACTCGCAACGGCAGGGTCTTCTGCCTCATCGCCACCCCCCAGGAACTCGTCAGCCGCATCCAGAAAGACACGGAGCATCGCCGGCCCTTGCTGGAAGTCCCCGACCCGCAGAAACAGGTGGTCGAACTGCTGCAGGAGCGGCAGAAGGGATATAACAGATTCCAGAAAGTCATTACCGATGACAAGCAACCGGATGAGGTGACCGACTATTTACTCGACACCTTCCAGGAAGACCCCAAACGCTTCTCGATAGATCACCCGGCCCAGCCCTATGATTTCGTCGTCGGCAGCGGCATACTGCCATTTATCCGGCAACTTGCCAGAACCGAGGGGCAGATGGTGGTGATAACCGACGCCTGCGTCCATGACCTCTACGCGCAGAGCTGTGGTGACGTCAACGGCTTTATCTCGATTCCGGCAGGCAGCAAGCACAAGACCCTGGCGACGGTACAGAATGTCTATGATCGCTTAATCGAGATGGGTTTTGACCGTTCCGGAACGCTTATCGCCCTTGGCGGCAGCGTTGTCGGCGATGTCGCCGGCTTCGTGGCGGCAACATATATGCGGGGGGTGAATTTTATCCAATGCCCGACCAGCCTGCTCTCGATGGTCGATACCAGTATTGGCGGAAAAACCAGTATCGATCTGCCCAAAGGGAAAAATTTTATCGGGGCCTTCAAAGCGCCATCCATGGTCATCGCCGATGTCGCCTTGCTGCAGACCCTGCCGGCAGGTGATTTTATCGCCGGCATGGCAGAGGTCGTCAAACATGGTCTGATCGCCGACTCAAATTTGCTGGAAAAGGTGGAAAACGGCCACTGGCAGCATCACGATACCGGTATTCTCCACACCTCCCTCTTCGATATTCAGGCCCTCGTCGCCCAGGCTATACAGGTCAAGATATCCATCGTGCAGCAGGACCCCTTCGACCATGGCAAACGCTTTGCCCTCAACCTCGGCCACACCTTCGCCCATGCGATCGAGCAGGTGAGCGAATATTCCATCCGCCATGGCGAAGCGGTGGCCATGGGTCTTGTCGCCGCGGCCAACCTCTCCACCCGGCTGCAGTATTGCCCGGCATCACTGCAGATAAAAATCGAAACTCTGCTGGCCAAAATCGGCCTGCCGACTCGAATACCACCAATGCCGGTGGAGATGCTGCTAAAGACCATGGAAAACGACAAGAAGAGAAAAGGAGACAGCAACAGCTTCGTGCTGTTCGACCAGATGGGAAAAACGTTTATCGCCCATGACGTCGATAGAGACCATATTCAAGCGACGCTGTCCGAACTCACTACCGACAAACCAGCCTGACCATATCACGACAACGCCTCATGCCCGGGCCACGGACCAGCCTGCGGGGCGCGCCCAGGTATTTTATCCGAAAATCATCAGCACGGAAAACTCTATCACCGCGTCGAGGAGTTTCATGCTTCGTTGTGGCTGAGGCTATCTGGTCCAGCCATGCTGGTTTAGCCGAAAATCGTCAGCACGGAAAGCTCTGTCACCGCGCCGAGGAGTTTCATGCTTCGTTGTGGCTGAGGCTATCTGGTCCAGCCATGCTGGTTAGACGGCCCGCAAACTACTGTCCCGGCAACGGTCATAGTCGCTGCTCCGGCGCACCGAGCAGGATGGATATCTTTTGGGCTGCGCCCAGCAGTTTTGCGGCGATCTCCTCCTCGTTATCGAAGGCGAACCGCTGCACCGGACCGACGATGGCCAGGCTGGTTTCAACCGCGAGATTATGATTGAAGACAGGGGCCGCTATCGCGGCGATCTCAAGCTCCGTCTCACTCCTGTTCACGGCAACCCCCCGTCTCTTCAAGGCCGCCAACTCGTTTCTGATCCGTTGCGGATCGGTTATGGTCAACGCCGTCAGACGTTCGAACTCGGCCACACCGAGAACCTGTTCCTGCAGGTCGGTGGAGGCGTAGGCGAGAAGGACCCGCCCTGCCGCCGAGGCATGCAGGTGCATATTGTCGCCCGGCTGGATCGCAAACACCAACCTCGACGGGCCGAACTCCCGGGTCAGACAAATCGCCTTGTCGCCATTGAGCTGAAACAACGCCACCGACTCCCTCGATTCCCGAGCCAGTTCCTGCATGATGGGCCGGGCCATGGCAATGAGGGAATTGGTATTTTCGTAAATCTTGCCAAGGGTCATCAGCTTGGGACCCAACCTGTAGCACGACGATTCGGTACGCAGGAGAAAACCGGAAGAGACCAGCGTCCCGCACAGCCGGTGAACCCTGCTCTTATAGAGACCTGTCCTCTCACTGAGCTGCCTGAGCGAGAGTTCAGGCTCCTCGCGGGAAAAAAAATCAAGGATATGTAAGGCCGTGGCAAGGCTGTCGACAATCGGCAGCGAAGTCCCCTGCTTCTTCCCCTCTTGTGCCGTTTGTTTTTTTCTGGCGGTTGTCATACGCGGTTCAATACGGTGGCCGGTACGGCCAGGATGTAAAGAGATCAGGTCATCAGGCTGCGCTGCGGACCAATGTAACTTCTTGTCATCGATCCTGCCAGTACCATTCTTCCGCTCTCGTGTCCATCCAGAAACGAGACATTTTCGCCTCAATCGAGTCGTGAAAGATATTTCATCACAGGCACATCTCAATGACGTCATAAAAAGTCAAAGATTCCAACATGATATGCCAGACACTCCTTGCTGGAGCGGGCGGAAAGGATACGGGGCGAGGTGCTGTTTGGCGGTTGCCAGACAGCGCCGGGCGTGCTCCTCATAGCCCAGTTCCTTCACCCGGGCGAGATGAGGCAACTCGATGGAGAGCGGCACCGGCGGTATGGCAGCCAGAATAGCCTGGAAATCGATGCCCCCCTCGCCGACATAGAGTCGCTCGTCCCTGGCAGCATGCATCAACCCGGCTTTTTCGCCCGGTATCGCGGCCACGCTGTCACAGATATGGAGTAGATGGAACCAGTCGGCAGGCAGCGCAGCGAGCTGGTGCGGGTCGATCCGGGAAAAATGACAGTAGAGGGTATCGACCAGAAGGCCGCTGTTGGGCCGCTGGCTCCCGCGCAGAACCGCCACGGCCTCCGGTAGACTGGTCAGCAGCGAAAAGGTCGGGAATTCGAGATCGACAGTCAAGCCCAGGGGTTTGGCCAGATCACAGATTTCCGCATAGCGATCGATGATGAAATCGAGGTCATCCCGGTCGCCCGGCCAGGCGCTGGCAATCATGTGGCGGGCCCCAAGCTCGGCGGCCACCTCCATTGCGGGCACATAGTCCCTGGGGTCATGATCGGCGATGATACGGGCAAGTTCGAGATCGAGAAGCCTGACCCCCGTCTCGGTCAGGGCCGCTCTCGTCTGTCTGACCTGTTGCCGGTCACTGGGCTGAAAATCGTACTCACCCTCAACACCCATCGGGATCAGACGGAAACTGACAAAATCGTAGCCGGTACGGCCGGCGATATAGGTCATCTCCGCTGGCGAACACCCCAGAACGGTCAGGTGGGCTAGCGAATATTCTTTATGCATATGGCACATCCTTGATGGACTCGTAAAAACCTAAAACCTGCACGTAAGATGGCTAAGTACAAAAGCCTGATATACAAGGCGCAGTGGTGTCGGCCAAGCACAGGCGTACATGTGGTACGCCGAGCAGTGGCCGATCCCGCTGCAACGCAGGAGATCGGGCTTTTTACGACGCCATCATCCTTATGGAGTGTTTGTCCTACCAGAAAGAACATTGTCCTGAAATTATGATATTTAGCCGGAAATGTCAAGCGACTTGTCGCCCCCAATGCTTGGAGCGGTACGCGCCTATCAGCCTATATTTATATAAAATTTATAAGAAAGATAGCCACAGAGGCAGGAGAAGAACGACTCAGGTTGCGCCAGAGCATTCCATCAGAGAGAAAGATGTCCTTTTTCTGGACAAACCCCCAAGGCCAGCGACACGGTCAAAAGGTTCTCTCCATCACCAACCGGCACCAAGGAAAATGCAGTTTGCTCCCCGCCATGGTATAGCGTACATTGGCGGTCGAGGGCTGCAAGCCGGCCAGACAACTGGGAACACAACACGCAAAGGTGAAAAAACACGATGAGACAACAGAGCAAAAAGACAGTTCAGGTCAGAGACGTGGTGATCGGTGGAGAAAAGCCATTAATCTGCCTGCCCCTGGTGGCCAGGGATATTGCCGGCCTGCTGGAAGAGGCCCGGGACCTGATCGCCCTGCAGCCAGACCTGCTGGAATGGCGCGTCGATGCCTTCGGCCCCCTGCGCAAAGACCCCTGCCTCGAGGCGCTGTTGGCCCTGCGCCAGGCCATAGGCGACACACCCCTCATTTTCACCTGTCGCGTCGACAGTGAGGGGGGGATGCAGTCGCTCAGCCAGTCGGCCCGGCTCGAAATCATCAACGGTGCGATCGCCAGCGGCGCCGCCGACCTCATCGACCTGGAGCTGTCCAACGAACCGGAATTCCTCGCTTCGGCCCGACAGACGGCCTCGACCACGACCAGCAAGCTCATTTTCTCCTACCACAACTTCTCGGCAACCCCGGACGAACAGTTCCTGATCGATAAGCTGCAAGAAGGGCAGGATAAAGGGGCAGACATCAGTAAACTGGCCGTCATGCCGAAGAACTACACAGATGTCCTTACCGTGCTCAATGCAACCAATACGGCCCGAGCCACTGTCGTGAACATCCCACTGGTGACCATGGCCATGGGGGCAATCGGCGCCGTGACCCGCATAACCGGCGGCCTTTTCGGCTCGGATATCACCTTTGCCATCGGCAGACAGTCCTCGGCCCCCGGCCAGATACCGATTGCCGACCTGCGTGCCGGCATGGCCCTGCTGTATCCAGCGTGAGAGAGGCTACGGCCCAAAGGCACAAATCGGCGGGTCGGCGGAGAACGCACAGCCCAGGCGAAAACCGTTTACCAGCCCGCGGTTGGCGGCGCTCCCCTTATCTCCGTCTGGTCGATTGAAGAATATTTTGCCTCGCCAACCAAATAACTGCTTGCCACGAGCGTTATTTCCTATTAAGAACAACGCAAGATGTAGGATAGGTACACATTTGAAACGCCGCTTCCTTTTGGTATGCAACTCATCAGCACGGAACACTCTGTCACCGCGCCGAGGAGTTTCATGCTTCGTTGTGGCTGAGGCTATCTGGCCCAGGCAGGCTGGGTAGCGGACACCAGCTGCCTGAATGCAGAGCTGGCACGGGTATTGCTTTCGTTATCCCAAAAAGAAACAACGCGGACACCAGGGCCAGCCAGGACAGTACCGGCAGCGGCCATTTTTCACTGCATTGCTGATGAGGACAACATGAAGACAGAACAACCATGCGACACGGGCCGGCAAAAAGAAGATCGGGCCCACAGCCTTCGCATCTGCGGCAGAGTGGCGACTCCCCTTCAGATCGATAGAGCGGTCCTGCAGACCATGGACACCATCGAAGCCAACAATCTCCGCCTTATCTGCGGCAGTGGCGAGCCCCGGGAAACAATCTCTCACTTGAGCGGGGTGCTGCTGAGCGATGTGATCAACATGGCAGAGGTCGTCATAGAGGATCATAACGATACCAAAAAGATGTACATCATCGCCGCCTCGCCCGACGGCTACAAGGCCGTCTTCTCCTGGCAGGAAATCTTCAATTCCTCGGTGGGCGAAGGGGTCATGATCGTTCTCGAAAGGGATGGAAAACAGCTTTACCAACAGGGCAACGCGGTGGATCTGGTCTCCTCCCACGATTTTCTGACGGGGCCCCGTTACGTGCGACAACTCGAGTCCATTGAAATAGTCATGGTGGCCTGAGGTCATAGCCACCACCCAGCAGGACGCGACTCCGGCCTGCCTCAGCCACCGGAAACCGTGCAACTTCGCGCCCCGGTAACAGAACCTGCCGTGCCTGCTGGTGGCGGAAACAGGACGGTGTTTTTTTGCCCTGCGCTATTTCATTTCGCCATAACGACTGCCTGGCAACGGAGCCGAGCAGAGCCGTCGCCCGGCACGACAGCGACGGGCAGGCTCAGCACAAAGTGTTTGGCTTTACCGTTCGGCTGGCCGATGTTCCATATCAACACTAACCAGCATGGCTGGACCAGATAGCCTCAGCCACAACGAACCATGAAACTTCTCGGCGCGGTGACAGAGCGTTCCGCACTGGCGAGTTGCATATACAAAGGGGGAAAAACGGATGAAAGGATATGAAGTGGAAATACAACGCCTTGTTGCCGGGGCTATCTGCTGCATATTGAGCAGTTGGCCGGCGACGGGCAAGACCGAAGAGAGCGGACCGAATCCAGGAGTCTTCACCCTCGGCCAGATCGAGGTGACCGGCAAGGCCGATATCCAGAAAAATGTCACTGTCGAAACGATCTCCAGCGAAGAGATGCGCGAGTTCGATAGAAACACCCTGGGCGACGCGGCGACCCTGCTGCCCGGGGTCACCTCGTCAATGTCAGGAGCCAGGAACGAACAGACCCTGTATATCCGGGGTCTCGACATCAAGCATGTGCCGATCTATCTCGACGGCATCCCGATTTACGTCCCCTATGACGGCTACCCGGATCTCTCCCGCTTCTCCACCTTCGATCTCTCCGAGGTGGTCGTCTCCAAGGGATTCTCCTCGGTTCTCTATGGACCCAACACCATGGGCGGCGCCATCAACATGATCTCCCGCCGGCCAGAAAAAACCTTTGAAGGCGGGGCGGGAGCAGGCGTCAACTCGGATGGCGCCTACAACGCCTACACCAATATCGGCACCAACCAGGAGACCTGGTACCTGCAGGTCGGCGCCTCATACCTGTCCAGCGAATATTACACCCTCTCCGACGATTTCAATGACACAGCAACCGAAAACGGCGGCCACCGCGAGAACTCCTATCGCCGTGACGGCAAGGTCAGTTTCAAGGTGGGATTCACCCCCAATGAAAATGACGAATACGCCTTCAGTTACAGCTACCAGCATGGCAAAAAAGGCACGCCGCCGTATGCCGGCACCAGTGATTCCCAGCGAATACGATACTGGCGATGGCCCTACTGGGACAAGGAGAGCTACTATTTCACCTCCAGGACCACGTTTACGGGGATAGGGTATCTCAAGACCAGACTCTTTTACGACACCTTCAGGAACTCCCTGTTCGCCTTTGACGACGACACCTACTCGACCATGAACAGGGGATCCTCCTTTAAAAGCAAGTATGACGACTATACCGATGGCGGCTCCATCGAGATCGGCACCCCCCTTATCCCCAACAATCTCGTCAAACTGGCCCTCCACTACAAACAGGATGTGCACCGGGAGCACAACAGCGGCAGCCCCCACCAACGTTTCGAGGACTGGGTATGGTCGGCGGGTCTCGAAGATACCATCACCTTCTCCGACAGGCTCTACGCCATCGCCGGAGTGAGTTACGACGCCGTCGACACCAGGGAGGCCGAGGATGTCGACAGTGACGGCAAGATCGCCAACTTTCCCAAGGACAGTACCGGTCACTTCAATCCCCAGCTCGGAATTTTCTACTCCCCCTCCGAGGCCAGTACCCTGCATGCTTCGGTAGCCATGAAAACCCGGCTGCCGTCGATCAAGGATAAATACTCCTATCGCCTGGGCCGCGCCATCCCCAACCCGGAGCTTGACCCCGAACGTTCGGTCAATTACGAAATCGGCTATGAGGATAAGCACATACGAGATACCCGCTGGCAGGTGAACGCCTTTTTCAACGACATCACCGATTACATCGAATTGGTCGATGTGCCGGACCCCGGCGATCCGGGCAGGACCATCGAACAGAACAAGAATATCGGCAAGGTCGATATCTACGGGCTCGAGCTGGAGGCCCTCAGTTATCTGACATCCTCCTTGGCCGTAGGCGGCAATTACACCTATATCAAGGCCCACAACCGCTCCGACTCAAACAAGCTCCGCGACGTCCCCAAGCACAAGATCTTCGCCTATCTCCACTACACCGCCACCGACAGGCTGACGCTCCAGACCGACGTCGAATACAACTCGAAACGCTACAGCGCAACCGATGGCTCGCGGGTCGCCGGACATTTTACCGTGACCAACTTCAAGCTCGGTTACGATTTCGACCGGGGCTTTCGCGCCGAAGCCGGGATAAAGAACCTCTTTGACAAAAATTATGCAATAGACGAGGGCTATCCGGAGGCCGGCAGGACCTTCTTTGCCAATCTGCGCTACACATTCTAACCAGCATGGCTGGACCAGGTAGCCTCAGCCACAACGAACCATGAAACTTCTCGACGCGGTAACAGCGTTTTCCGTGCTGATGAGTTTCGGATAAACCAGCATGACTGGACCAGGAAGCCTCAGCCACAACGAACCATGAAACTCTCTGGCGCGGTACGTTACAGTTGAGCCCTTGCACTCCCTTGCTCGAGATCTGATGAACAGCCACCAAAAAGAGAAGAAGACCATGGAAAAGAACACAATGGAAGACAACAGCGAATTTTCACGACTTCTGGAAAAAGCGGCGGCATTTCATGGCCACCTCTGTGCCGGACAGATGATCGGCGTCCGCCTGGCCATGCTCGGCCTGCGGTTACTCGGCATCACCGATCCTCTCGGTGAAGACCGGAAGAAACAGATGGTCTTCGTCGAAATCGACCGCTGCGCCACCGATGCGATCATGACCGTCACCGGCTGCCGGGTCGGCCGAAGAAGCATGAAAATCATCGATAACGGCAAGATAGCGGCGACCTTTTACCATCTGGAAACCGGCAAGGCGGTCCGCATCGCCGCAAGGCCGGATGCCAGGGAAAGGGTGACGGCGGTCTCCGCCAACTCTGACGACAACATGGCCCAGCTTGCGGCCTACACCAGGCTTTCGGACGCCGAGCTGTTCACTGTGCAGGATGTGGTGGTGTCGGTGAACCCCCAGGATATGCCAGGACCGCCGACCGACCAGGCCTGCTGTGAACAGTGCGGGGAGATGGTTCTCGACGGACGCCATCTGCAGCGGCAGGGGCATACCCTCTGCCGGACCTGCGGAACCCCAGGCGGCGGGTACTACACCATTGCCCCCGGACAGGAAAAAGACGCCAGGGAGAATATACCGACATGAACAGCCCCAACCCATCAACCACTCCCGTCGACAGCCTCGACTGGAACCTGGCCTGGCAGGAGGCACGGCGAAGGAAAAAGAGCGCCTCGTCACGCAATAACGACTACTGGAACCGGCGGGCGCCTTCCTTTGCCCGGCACGCCGGAGAAACCAGCTACTCGCACAATATCATCCACCTGCTGGCGCCGAAAGCGGACTGGTCGATCCTCGATGTCGGCTGTGGCGCGGGCACCCTGGCCCTGCCGCTGGCCCATATGGTGCGGCAGGTGACCGCTATCGATTTCTCGGAGGTGATGATTTCGATCCTGGATGAGAAATGCCGCGAACAGCGACTCGACAATGTCACGGCCCGGGTCGTCGGCTGGGAAGATGACTGGGATGCGGCCGGTATCGCCATGCACGACATCGCCATCGCCTCGCGTTCCCTGGTGGTCGAGGACCTGCGCCTGGCCCTGCTCAAACTGCACAATATCGCCAGACGGCGGGTGGTCGTCTCCTCCCTGGTGGGTGACGGTCCCTTCGACCGGGGAATCTTCGAGGCGATCGGCCGCCAACTCGATCGCGGCCCGGATTATATCTACGTCTACAATCTCTTGAACCAGATGGGCCTTTTAGCGGAGGTCTCTTTCGTCGCCAACGGTGACACCAGAAAGATCTACAGCGGCCTGGAGGATGCCGTCCAGGGATTTCACTGGATGATCGACAACATGACCCCCGATGAGGAGAGCCTGCTGCGCGACTACCTCGCCAGACATCTGGTGAAAAACGGCGCTGGCTGGTCGCTGACCTATCACCACCCGGTACGGTGGGCAGTGATCTCATGGTGGAAATGACGTTTTCCGGGGCCATCTCACCACGCTCCCCCCTGAATTGAATGTTCGGGTCAGCGGAACACGCTACATAAAGAGGAAAGCGCATGAAAGGAAAACTCATCCCCTGGCTGATCGCCGCAACGCTCCTTTTCGCCCCGCCCGGGCACGGACGGGAGATTTTCGATATGAGCGGCAGAAAGGTGACGATTCCGGAGCATATCACCAAGGTGTTCGGCATAACCCCGCCGGCCACCTACCTGCTGTATGCGGTCAATCCCTCCGTGATCTGCGGCCTGAATTTTCCCCTTTGGGAAAGTGAGAAAAAGTACACCATCCCCCAGTACCGCGAACTGCCGGTCATTGGCGGCCTGGTGGGCCAGAGCCGAAATCTCAATCGAGAGGTGTTGCTGCAGGTCAAACCCGATTTTCTGCTCTACTGGGCCTGGAACAACAGTGCCGCCAACGCCAAATTCGAGGCATCGGTGGCGGGTTTGAACTTTCCCATGGTCGCGGTGCGGCTCGACAGCATCCAGGACTATCCCGACGCCCTGGAATTCATCGGCGATGTCCTGGGAAAGAAGGAACGCGGTCAACTGCTCAGCCAGTATGCCCGCGAGACCCTGCGCCAGGCGAAGGACTTTGCCCGACGGTTCGGTGACGCCGAAAAGACCAGGGTCTATTACGCCGAAGGCCCCGATGGACTGCAGACCGAGCGGAGCGAATCCCTTCATGCCGAGCTCATCCCCCTGGCCGGTGGGGTGAACGTGCACCAGGGCGAGGAAAGTGATCGTTACGGTATGGAAAAGGTATCGATGGAACAGGTTCTGCTCTATGATCCCGAGGTGATACTCGCCAGGGAAAAGAGTTTTTTCACCAGTGTATACGACGATCCGCGCTGGCAGAACGTCCGGGCGGTGCGCAACGGACAGGTCTACCTCATTCCCCATATCCCGTTCAACTGGTTCGATCGTCCCCCCTCCTATATGCGGCTTCTGGGCATCAAATGGCTGATGCACACCCTCCACCCCAAGCTCTATGCTGTCGATATGGTGGCCCAGACCAAAAGATTCTATCGCCTCTTCCTCGGGGTCGAACTCGATGATCACGGGGCCCGCGAGGTGCTGTATCCATGAGGCATCGTATCCTGGTTCTCCTCACCGTCGTTCTGGTAACGATGCTGCTCGTCTCGCTCTATCTCGGCCAGTACCGACTGCCCCTTGCCGACATCTTCAACTATGCCGGTTACAAGCTCTTTGGCCTGCGGCACCTCCCGGACGAAAAGATCACCGTGCTGGAAAACATTCTGGTCAATATCCGGCTGCCCCGGGCCCTGGCGGCGGCAATGATCGGGGCCTCGCTGGCGGTTTCGGGAGCCTCCTTTCAGGCCCTGTTCATCAATCCCCTGGTGTCGCCGGGGCTGCTCGGGGTTCTGGCCGGCGCCTCGTTCGGCGCAGCTCTGGGCCTGGTGATCTCAGAGAGCTGGCTGGTCGTCCAGCTCTCGACCCTGCTCTTTGGTTTCGTGGCGGTGGCCCTCGCCGCGACGATCGCCAGGATCTACCGGGTCCGCTCGATCATCATGCTGGTGCTGGGCGGCATGATCAGCGGTTCACTGTTCACCGCACTCCTCTCCATCGTCAAATACGCGGCCGACCCCACCAACCAGCTGCCGGCCATCGTCTACTGGCTGATGGGCAGTCTCGCCGCCGTCGACAACCAGACCGTTCTGACCATGAGCGTGCCGATGGCGTTTGGCATCGTGATCATCTGCCTCTATGGGCGGCAACTCAACGCGATCAGCATGGGCGACGAGGAGGCCAGGTCGCTCGGAATCGACATTGGCCGGGTTCGTCTGCTGGTGATTTTCTCTGCGACCCTGATCAGCGCCATGACGGTGATGGCCGGCGGCATGATCGGCTGGGTCGGCCTGATCATCCCCCATATCTGCAGGATGGTCGTGGGGCCAAACAATGAGATTCTGCTGCCGGCAGCCGCCTTGACCGGGGCCATCTACCTGCTGGTGGTCGACAATGTTTCCCGTCTGCTTTTTTCGTTCGAGATCCCGATCGGTATTCTCACCGCGCTGATCGGCATACCGTTTTTTGTCCTGGTCCTGGGCAACGCCCAGAAGGGGTGGCGATGATCGATCTGCTTACCGTGCAACAGGCCTCTTTTGCCTATAGGAAAAAAAGAATCCTCGACGAGGTGACCGTCAGCTTCGCGCATGGCGGGGTCATTGCCCTGCTTGGTCCGAACGGCAGCGGCAAGACCACCCTGTTGAAAATCATGCTCGGACTCCTTGCGCCAGATGACGGAGTCGTCCTCTTCGAGGGACAGCCGTTGGCGACCATCCCCCATCGCCAGTTGGCCCGGCGCATCGCCTACGTGCCACAGGTGCACAGGGAGTCGTTTGCCTACACCGTGGAAGACGTGGTGTTGATGGGCAGAATGCCCTACCACTCTTTTCTCTCCACCTACTCTCCGGCAGATCGAGACATCGCCAGAGGGGCCATGGCAAAGCTCGAGATTCTTCATCTTCGTGACCGCCCGTACACCGAAATCAGCGGCGGGGAGCGACAACTGGCACTGATCGGTCGCTCGCTGGCCCAGGGGGCCGATCTCTTTATCATGGACGAACCGGTGAACGGACTCGATTACGGCAACCAGATGCGGCTGCTGCAGCGCATCAAGGAACTGGCAAAAGATGGGCTGACCTTTGTGATGACCACCCATTTTCCCGATCATGCCCTGATGACCGCCGATCGGGTCATTCTACTCAACGAAGGAACAGTGGTGGCCGACGGGCCAACCGAGCAGACCATCACCCCGGAGGTGCTCGGTGAACTCTATCGCATCGATGTCGACATCGTGGCGATGAACGGCAGTGGCAAGGTCTGCGTGCCGGTGTGGGCCAACTGAGATGTCCGTGCTGATCGCCCATGGCAACAAGCAGCAGGTGCCCGCCTCTCAACCACCAGGACGGCATCGGCCTATCACCGCGACCTCCCTGTCGTTCCTCGTTCATCTCATCGTGGTCCTGGCGGTCATCGCCCTCAATCTCGGCCAGCGGCAGAGTCGGACGCCGCCTCCCGATGTGGTCTATCTCGATCTCGCTCTTGGTCTGGCCGGTCAGGAAAAACCGGCCGCCCCAGCTGCGGCTTCGGCCCCCTCATCCGCCCCGATTTCGCCAGTTGCCGCACCACCCGAGCCGCGACAGCTACCAGCGACCGTCACCCCCCTGCCGACACCCCCTCCCCCTGCCGATCCCGCACCGGACACCGCGAAGGGACCGGCGATCACTCCCACCGCGCCGGTCCCGGCGATTGAACGGGCCAGCAAGAAGATCACCAGGCGCCAGACAGTGGTCAAGACAGATCGCAGCAACCCACCTCGTGCCGCCACCAAAACACCGCGAGCGGTCACGACCGCACCCACTGGACCACCAGCCGACAGGCCGGTCTCTACCCTGCTTGCGACCCCGAGTGGACAGGGCGGGCAAAATGCGCCAGCGGACACCGGGAACAGGGTCAGCCAGCCGACGGATCATCACAGCACAGGCCAAGGCGGCCAGGTCGACGATCGCTACCTGAAAGAGAATTTCGACCATATCCGCCAGCTGATTCTAGAGCATCTCACCTTCCCGGCGGCTGCCAGAAAAATGGGGCTGAAGGGAAAGGTCACGGTCAGATTCACCATCGAGAAAACCGGTAAGGTGAGCGATCTCACCATCCTCTCATCTTCGGGCCATAAGGTTCTCGATGCCAAGGTGCTGTCGGCGATCCGTCGAACTGCGCCGTTTCCCAAACCACGACGCCAGGCCCAACTCATCCTGCCCATCGCCTTCACCCTGCAGTAGATTCGCGGTCATTTCTATTTTTTTCCGCTCGTTCTTCTATATAAACGGCACACTCTTCTTTATCTCGAACGTCGGTTGATCTTGCACTTTCTATCATTGTCAGATGCTTGGCTCAACTCCAAAACCATAGGATAATCCAATTGGACTTATCATGGAAATTCCTCTATGTTGCATCTGCGACTCTGACCGGTCAGGTCTGAAGTTATTTTCTTTATTTCTTTCAAAAACTTATCTGTCAGTAAAAAGGCGAATATCGCCAGTTGCCGCTGGCTGCCCCGCCGCAGCGGACGGGGTGTTCTCTTGGTCTCATCGGACGGGAACATTCCAACCATTGCTGCGCGAACGGGGTCGACTCCAGAGCGGCACAACGACACGTTTTATGGTGAGAATATGCGGTTTGCAGGGATCGACATCGGCTCGAGGACAATCGAACTGGTGGTCGTGGACGAGCGAGGAGAGAGACAGGAGAGCCTGCAGACGGATTCAGGATTCGACCCCATCGAGGCGGCAACAACCCTGATCGACAGGGTCCCCTTTGACCATATCACCGCCACGGGTTACGGCCGCAATCTCTTTGAAATCGCCTTCGATGCCCCGACGGTGACCGAGATCAAGGCCCATGCCATCGGAGCCTGGGCCATTTTTCCGAAAGTTCATGGCATTCTCGACATTGGCGGCCAGGACAGCAAGGCCATTGCCCTCCTGGAAAACGGCCGGGTCAAGAAGTTTGAGATGAACGATCGCTGCGCTGCCGGCACCGGAAAATTCCTTGAAATCATGGCCCGCAACCTCGGCTACAGCATTGAGGAATTCGGCCCCGAAGCCCTCCTTGCCCAGAAAACGCTGGCTATTTCTTCGATGTGTACCGTCTTTGCCGAATCGGAGGTGACCTCGCTGATTGCCCGAGGTGAAGAGCGTCAGGAAATTGCCAGGGGCCTTCATGACAGCGTGGCCAGAAGAGCGGCGGCGATGGTGAAACGAGTCACCTCGGGAGGCGATATTGTCTTTACCGGCGGAGTGGCGAACAACGCCTGCATCGTCAGTATGTTACATGACAGAATTGGAGGCAGGATCTACGTTCCCGACGACCCGCAGGCCATGGGCGCCTTGGGCGCGGCCCTTTTGACCCGCCAGACGATCAGCGACCACCACCAACAGGAGAATCGATGAAAAACCTCATGAACAAACTGCAGGAAGCAACGGATTGCAACCTCGAAGACATCGGCCGAGCAAAGCAGGCGGGAAGCACGGCCATTGGCTTTTACTGTCTCTATTCTCCCACCGAGATCGCGGTTGCGGCCGGGAGCATTTCCCTGCCGCTCTGCGGTACCCGGAATGAACCGGTCAGTGCGGCGGAGGAGGTTCTGCCCCGCAATCTCTGCCCACTGATCAAGTCGAGTTATGGCTTTGGCATCAGCAAAACCTGTCCATTCTTTGAATCCGCCGATTTCATCGTCGGCGACACCACCTGTGATGGCAAGAAAAAGATGTTCGAACTGCTCTCACGGACCAAACCCACCATCGTCCTGCAATTGCCTCAGAACCAGAGCGATGAGAGTTCGCTTACGACCTGGAAACAAGAGCTGTTCCGCTTCAGGCACCTGGTCGAAGAGCGGACCGGCAAAAAGATAACGGATGAGAATCTCCACGATGCCATCCGGCTCATGAACCGGGAGCGACAGGCGAGAAAGCGGATCATGGACCTCAACAAGGCCATTCCCGCGCCGCTGCCCGGCTCGGTCCTGTTGGAAATCATGTTCAAGGTCGGCTTTCTGGCCGACAAGGAGAAAGGCATCAGCCTGATGAACGAGGTAGCCGACCTGCTCGGCGGCCAGCCGCAGGAGCCGGAGAAAAAACGCGTCAGGCCGGCAAAACGTATTCTCTTGACCGGTGTTCCGGTCGGGGTCGGCAGTGACAAGGTCGTGAAGATTGTCGAGCAGAGTGGCGCCGATGTCGTCGCCTTTGAAAATTGTTCCGGCTACAAACAGGCCTTCACGGTGGACGAGGAGCAGGAGCCGATGGAAGCCCTTGCCAAACAGTATCTCGCAACCCCCTGCTCGGTCATGAGCCCCAATGCCGGCCGGTTCACCCTCTTGCGGGAAATGATGCGGGAGTTTTCCGTCGATGGGGTGATCGACCTCACCTGGCAGGCCTGTCACACCTACAACATCGAATCCTATCAGGTCAGCGAGGTTGTACAGGCTCAACTGGGTGTCCCCCTGCTCCAACTGGAAACGGATTACGCCGAAAGTGACACCGAACAGCTGCGGGTCCGCGTCGAAGCCTATCTGGAGATGATATAAAGAGCCGCCAGCGGCCTCCGCCGTTTGTCTTTTCTTTTCGCCACTCACCTAAAAAAGATAGACTCGTAAAAAGTCGAACGTTCCACCAGGATGGGCTCAGGAAAAACCCTGATATACGAGTCGACGTGTCTCAAACGGCAATTTGGTAGTACATATGGTACATCGAATTGCCGTTTGCGACCTACAACGAAGTAGATCTGGGTTTTTACGAGCTCATCAAAAAAAACGATTATGAAAAAAATAACCAGACTCTGCTCTCTTGTCGCCCTGTTCACCACAATTCTCGTCCCGTGGTCCCCAGCCATGGCGGCACAATCGCCCCTTGGCTCGGGGTTGACCATCTATTTCGATACCGGAGGACCGGTTGGCGGACCATACAACACAATTGTCCAGAATGGCGCCCTGCAGGCTGCGAGTGAGCTGGGCGTCGAGCTCAAGCTGATCTACTCGGACTGGAATCCCGAAAAGATGATAGAAAACTTCAAGATGGCCCTCGCTACCCGGCCAGATGGCATTGTGGTGATGGGACACCCTGGAGACGAGGCCTATAGACCTTTTATCGAACAGGCCATCGCCGACGGTATCCTGGTAACCTGTATCGACACCGATCTGCCCATGGTGCGGGAGGGTTACAAAAGCACGGGGTTCGGCTTTGTCGGTACCGATCCCGATGTGATGGGATCTACCCTGGCCAAAGAGGCGTTGCAACGGGCGGAACTGACCAAGGGGGATCGCGCACTGGTCTGGGGTCTCAAACGCCTAAAAGAACGGGGGCGCCGGGCCAGAGCGATGATCAAGACTCTCGAAGACAGTGGAATTACGGTAGATTACATTGAAATCAGCCCGGAAGTCGATAAAGATACAGCAATGGGCACGCCGATCATTACCGGCTATCTGGCCAGTCATCCCGACTGCAAAATGATTCTTGTCGATCATGGCGCCCTGACCTCCCAGATGGGTAACTTTCTCAAGGTCGCGGCCATTGGACCAGAGGAAATTTTCGTGGGCGGTTTTTCTCTCTCCCCCGCCACAGCGGACGCTATCGAAACAGGATACGTAGACCTGGTTTCGGAGATCCAACCCTATCTCCTGGGATATTTTTCTGTCTCTCAGATCGTTCTGACCAGGCGCTATGGCTTCAGTGGTTTGCAGATCGATACCGGCGGCGGGCTGGTGCACAAAGGCAATATCGCCCAGATCGCTCCCCTGGCCCAAAAGGGCATCCGGTGACCGCACAACAGCCTCTCCTCTGCCAGGCCGACAGTGACCGGCAACCACTGCTCCGTCTTACGGGCATCTCCAAGCACTTCGCCAGCGTCCGCTCGCTCCACCTCGTCGACCTCGACCTCTATCCCGGGGAGATCCTCGGCCTGGTGGGCGATAACGGTGCGGGTAAATCAACCCTGATACACATTCTGGCCGGCACTTGCAAGCCGGATAGCGGCCAGTTGTATGTTCGCGGCAGGCAGATCGATTTTTCCACCTACAGTGTGCAGTGCGCCCGTCTGGCCGGCATAGAAACTGTTTTTCAGAATGGTTCTTTCGGCGCCAGACAGCCGCTCTGGCGTAATATATTCATCGGCCGCCCCCTGACCAATAGACTCGGGTTCATCAAGGTACAACAACAAAGAGAGATCACCCTGAACATTCTCAAAAGCAACCTCGGCCTGCGAAGAGCGGGGTTACACTGTGACGCCGAAGCCAGGAATCTCTCTGGCGGTGAACGCCAGGGCTTAGCCATCGGTCGAGCCATGCACTTTAACGCCGAGATCATCGTTCTCGACGAACCGACGACCGCCCTGTCAGTCAATGAAGTGGCAAAAGTCTTACACTTTGTTCGCGCCATTGCCGGCAGTGCCAAGGGTTGTATTTTCATCTCCCACAATATGAATCACGTGGCCAGCCTGGTGGACAGGATCGTGGTACTGGACAAAGGAAAAAGGGTCGATGCCTTCCCCACCAGAGGATTCTCCGTCGCCGACATCAACGCCCGGGTACTTGCCGGAATAGGAAAAGCCGGAGACGACATCGCATGAACGGCAGGGTAGGACAGAACATGCCAATACAGGTCGGCATCAGCCTGGTTCTGGTGGTTTTACTTCTCCTTTTTGCCAGTCTGAGCCCGGCCACCTTCTTCTCGGCTCGAATCTACATATCCTATGCCTCGACCATCCCGTTTACCGCAATTCTCGCGATCGGCCTGACCATGCTGGTCATCGCCGGGGAACTCGATCTTTCCTTTCCCGCCGTCATGGCCTTTTCCGGCCTGGTCTTCACCGATATCTTCATCGCTACGGGCAGTCCGCTACTGGCCTTTTGCGGCGGTCTTCTCACCGGCGGAGGGGCCGGACTGATCAACGGGTTGGTCGTGGTGCGCATCGGCGTGCCGGCCATCATCGCCACCATCGGTACCCAGTTTTTCTGGCGGGGTCTCTCCGCGCTGATGGCCGACGGGCTGGCTCGAAGTATCCCGTCTGTCCGGGAAACCTGGCTCCATCATCTCCTGGTCGGCCGGATAGGCTCGCTGATTCCAGCCCAGGCCCTCTGGTGTCTGGCCCTTGCCGCGCTGATGGGGCTGTTACTCAACAGGCATGTTTTTGGCGACAAGGTACTGTTTATCGGCGACGACATCACGGTTGCCAAACGGATGGGGATCAATACAGATCGAGTGCGGATTGCGCTCTTCGTGATGATGGGCGCGTTCAGCGCCCTGGTGGCGATGATGGTGTGCATGGAGATGGCCAACTGGTGGCCAACGCAAGGCGAGGGGTATATGCTGCTGGTTTTCGCCTCGATCTTTATCGGCGGCACCTCCGTATTCGGCGGTACCGGTACCATGTACGGAACGCTCATCGGCGCCATTGTCATCGGTATCATCGAGGCGGGAATCATCAGCGCCGGTCTGTCAGGGTTCTGGACCAGGCTGGTGCATGGCTTTCTGATCGTCGCCTCGGTATCGCTCTACTCGCTGTACTTGAAAAAGAGGCGTTAGTGGTGTATCAAGCCGTATATCTGCCCTCGTCTGGCCCCTCTGACTTCCGGTTTTACGCCACTCGGGGATAGCGCGAGCGCAGCGTCTGCCTGAAGACGAGACGGCGACAGCCCTGGTCGAGAGCCAGCAAAACTCCTGCCACAACGTTGACCGCGGTATCTTGTGGCGCCCCCTTTGCCGGAGAGGTTATGACGGGTGAACAGACCATCGTTCAGTGCAACGCTGAACGCCACGCCGGCTCGATCCTGGCGATCCTCAACGAGGCCATCGTCCATTCGACCGCGCTCTACGACTATAGTCCCCGCTCCGCCCGGAGCATGGCAGACTGGTTTGCAACCAAGAGCAGATTGGCTTTTCCGGTGCTGGGGGTCGAGAACGGCGATGGCATACTGCTCGGTTTCGCCAGTTACGGCACCTTTCGGGCATGGCCCGCTTACAAGTATACTGTGGAACACTCCCTCTATGTGCAGAAGGACCATCGCGGTCGGGGGCTTGGCCGGCTCCTGCTCGGAGAACTGATTGTTGCAGCCGGGAAGAACGGGATACACGCCCTCATAGGTGGAATCGATACCGGCAATTCCGCCAGTATCGCCCTGCACGAACGGCTGGGATTCCGACACGTGGGCACCCTGCCCCAGGTCGGCTTCAAGTTTGGCCGCTGGCTGGATCTGGCCTTCTATCAGCTCCTGCTGGACACCCCGACCCAGCCCATAGACGGCTCACCAGCAGAGCTGGACCAGGTAGCCTCAGCCACAACGAACCATGAAACTCCTCGGCGCGGTGACAGAGCTTTCCATGCTGACGAGTTTTATATAAAGAGGCATCGGAGAAACGCCCAAAACGCCCGGACCGTCGTGGTGCGAGCCGGCACGCGCTTCGGCCTCAGGTCACTTTCTTATCCAATACCTCGTTGACATTGGCAAACACCCTGCGGATCGATTTCGAGGGATTCTTCAGGGTACATCTGCGCATGGTGTCCCCTTCCATATATGCTGTAATCGCCGCATCGATTTCCTCTATGGGTTCCGAGAGGTTTCTTTCCAGTGCATGCAGAAAAATCATCCCGAGCAGAAAAGAAACAGTGGCCATGAACACCACGCCCCAGGCCCCGGCATAGCCAAGTTGCTTGGCCCTGGCATCGGCCTGACGCATCGCCTTTCTGTTGATATCGCCCAGCCTGGCAATTGCGTCTACAGTCCGACCGAGGGCCCCCGCATCTCCATTGAAAGCCGCCTGATACTGCTGACCTATCCTGTCGAGGGCTGCCGGCTCTTCCTCTTCGGTAATGTTGCTCTTGGCCCTGCCCAGCGCCTGGTCGAACATCCTGCGGGAACGGCCGTCGTCATCCGCGGCCCGTAACAAAGACGCCAGCATATCCTCACAGGATTCGAGCGAGACCTCGTTTCTGGCAATGATCACCTCGATGGCCGGGGCCATCCGCATGAAGACCCAGATGGTCCCAAAAGCCATGATGAGATTGGCGACAACCAGAAACCAGGCGCCGAACTTTACCGGTCCTGCAGCGCTCATGACTGAAAGCCTCTGGTCAATTTCGGGATCGCCATCTCACTTGAGACAATGATGAGATGGTCATCTTCCTGGAGAGGCTCACTGGGGGTCGGCTGCAGCACCCGGCTGGGCGTACCCCGGCGTATGCCAACCACCATCACCCCGAACCGCTTGGGAAGCGCGAGTTCCACCAGGTTCTTGCCAACCATTCCCGGCTGGATTCTGATCTCGGTTAAATGCAGATCCTCACCGAGATTGGTGTCGACCACCAGGTCCCGGTAGAGCAGACGGTTGGCGAAACGTTTACCGAACTCCTGCTCGGGATTCACCACCTGATGGGCTCCGACCAGTTGCAGTATCCGCTGGTGCATCTTGTCATTGGCCCGGGAGATGACCACCGGGGCTCCCATCTGTCGCAACAGAGCCGTGCAGATGATCGAGGACTCCTTCGAATCGTCGCCAATCGCGCAGACTGCCGCGTCGCGTTTACGGGGTTCAAGCCGCGCCAGTTCGGCCTCATCGGTGGCATCGACCACCAGGGCCTCTTCGACGAAGGTCGCCGCCTCTTCCACCAGGGACCTGCTGATATCCACGGCCAGCACCTCCGCCCCCTTCTCCGAAAGTGTCCGGCAAAGGGACATGCCAAACTGGCCCAGGCCGATTATCAATATCTGTTGTGCCATAGTCAATTCTCACTCTGAGGTGATGATATTCTCGTTAACGTCGAATGCTGCGCCAAGGATAGGCTCTGGCAGGACCTCGCTTACGAGGCGGAGTTTTTCAAACGGCAATCCTGCAGCGAATTGACGTTTGCGACCTTCAACGCAGGAGGTCGCAGGTTTTACCAGTCCATCACGTGATGGAAACCCGTTCCACCGGGTATCTCATATCGGCAGGCCCCTGATCGTCACTGAGCAGCATGAACATCGAAACAGGACCGACCCGACCGACGAACATCGCAATGATGATGAGCACCTTACCGATCTCGTCAAGGAGCGAGGTCGCGCCCGTTGAAAGACCGACGGTGCCAAGCGCCGAGGTGACCTCGAAGAGGATGTCCCGGGCAGGAATCGTCTGGGTGACCTCCAGCATGATCACGATGACCGACCAGACCGCCGCCCCGGCCAGCACCACCGTCACCGCCCGATACACGGTCTCGGTATGGATCCGCCGGTGCTGGGTGACGATCTGACGCTGGTTGGTGATATTGGACCAAAACGTCATGGCCAGAACACCAATGGCCACGGTTTTCACCCCGCCCGCCGTTCCTCCGGGGCTGCCCCCCACAAACATGAAGAACAGCATGACCAGGAAGGTCGGGCTCGAGACCGCGGCAATATCCACAGAGTTGAACCCGGCCGTCCTGAGGGTCACCGACTGGAACCAGGCATTCTGCAGCTTGTCGACGAGCGAGAGTCCGAACAACACCCCACTCCATTCAAATACCAAAATGAGCAGGGTACCACCGACCAGCAGGACCAGGGTGGTGATCAGGGCGAGTCGTGCCGGAATCGGCACCGTTTTCCCCGCCAGCCAGCGAGGGATGACAAGACTCGTCGCCGGGGCGATCCCGCCGAAGATGATCAGCAGCGACACCGTATGCAGTACCAGCGAATTGGTTTGAAAGGGAATAAGACTCTCACTCTGCAGGGCGAACCCGGCATTGCAGAAGGCGGAAATAGCGGTAAACAGTCCTCTCCAGACGGCCTGGACCGGCGAATCCCCCGATTGCAAAAAGGCCAGAGTGAGCAGGACCGCGCCAATACCCTCGACGATAAAGGTGAATTTGAGGATGGTTCCCAGAGAACTGATCAGATCACGATGGCTGGTCTCGGTCATCGAGGTCAACAGCCTTTCGTGCTTAAGACTCAACCTCCGCCCCATGGCGTGCAGAGCGACGGTGGTGATGCTCATGATGCCAAGCCCACCGAGCTGAATGAGAATCACGATGAAGATCTGCCCCAACAATGTGAAATCATTTGGTGTATCCAGCACAATGAGCCCGGTGACGCAGACAGCGCTGACCGAGGTAAACGCCGCATCGAGAAAGGAAATCGTGCCCTTGGTCGTTGCCGCCGGCAGACAGAGACAGAGCGAACCGGTCGCACACAACAGGAAAAAGGTCGAGATCAGAATCCTCCCCGGATGATTCACCAGGATATGCCACCACCGCTCCTCGCGCTCGCGCGGTCGCACCCGGGGTGGCGGCAGCAGCAAAAAGGAGAGAAGACTCAACAGGGCTATCAGGAAAAGGACGTATCTCCCAGGAAAATTCGACAACAGCGCAAAGGGTATCGCCCCCAGCCAGACGACAGGAAAACAGAGCCGCAACCAGGCCCTGACCGTTACGGCCCAATGGAGAAAGAGCGCCTGGCCGATGACAAATGCGGCTGCGGCGCAGTACACCCCAGAGCTGTTGGTTACGGCGGAGAGCACGGCCGAAAAAACGACGACAATCGGCGCCGTCAACACGCCCCACCGCGCCCGTTGCAGACAACGGTCAGCATGACTTGTTCGCACTGCGGTGCTGGTCGGGTCACAGCGCAACAGGGTGGAACCGATAAAGATCAGACAGACAGAGCCGGCAAGGGCGGCAAAGGGGCTTGAGATCAGCGATGGTAAGAATGCCGCGTAGCCTGCCAGGACAGCACCGACGGCGAAAAGTTTTCCGGCGGCGGGTCGGCGAAAGAGCGTCAGCGCGCTGAAAAACAACAGCGCCGCCGAGGCAGCGGCAAGAGCGCATCGCCAGCCAACCAACTGGCCAGGCGCCACACCCGCCAGATAGAGCAGAAACGGCGCCGGAGCAAGGACCATAAGCGCCCCTTCCCACCCTATTTCTACGGTATATGCCCTCGATTTCATTTCATACCCTTCATAACACCAGATCGACCAGGCGATATCCTTACCATGGGCAGCAGGCCAGGCCCCAAAACAACGCACTGTCCGGCAAGACCTGCACATACCGCACAGAGCATGACCGGCATGGTTGGACCAAGAATCCTCAGCCACGACGAGCAATGAAACACCGGGCCCGGTAAGAGAACTTTCCGCGCCAGCGAGTTTCGGAGACACGAACTGAATTTCTCAAGAGGTGGGAACACGTGGTCAACAGGTGAAGTACAGACAGACAGCAACCAGCACTGTATTACCTGAAATTCTGTGAGATATCAAGACAATTGGCATAACCGGGGACAGACGAGGGGTGATGGCAGGTCGTTGAGCAATGGGGGGGAAAACTTCGCAGTGCCTATCCCCATCCTCTTCTCCCCCCGAAAAATAAGGGGGAGAAGAGGTATGGCTCAATGTCAAGGAGGTGGCTGAAACTCTCCGCCCATGAGGGTGATTTTTTATCCGAAACTCATCAGCACGGAAAGCTCTGTTACCGCGCCGAGGAGTTTCATGGTTCGTTGTGGCTGAGGTTATCTGGTCCAGCCATGCTGGTTTATATGAAACTCGTCAGCACGGAAAGCTCTGTTACCGCGCCGAGGAGTTTCATGGTTCGTTGTGGCTGAGGTTATCTGGTCCAGCCATGCTGGTTTATATGAAACTCGTCAACACGGAAAGCTCTGTTGCCGCGCCGAGGAGTTTCATGGTTCGTTGTGGCTGAGTTATCTGGTCCAGCCATGCTGGTTTATATGAAACTCGTCAGCACGGAAAGCTCTGTT